>NZ_JAYGQQ010000010.1:0-251937 GCF_035012785.1 Xanthomonas sp. WHRI 8932A | reverse complement strand
TGGCTCTTCGGCTCGGTCAGACATCCTGTCTGACTCGCCGCCGCGGCACATCCTTGTGCCGCTCTCCGCCAATCCCCGGCCACGCTGCCGCCTCGGCGAGTCACTGCAACGCCTTAGTCAAGGCAAGCGAATTTTCCTTCATGTTTTCCATGACCTGCGCGATTTTCGATGACAGCAGCAGATCAGGGATCTGCTGGGGTGTCGTGGTGCGCGGAAAACGCCACCGCTACGTAGCGCTAGAGCCTTGAACGTCATGAGCCGCCTGAAGCCCCTCTCCCGCCGGGAGAGGGGTTGGGGTGAGGGTACGGTTTTCCGGGGACTGCCAAGTGCGCGGCTGTTGGTTACTGGCTTCGGTAAGCGGCGTCAGCGCGGCCGGGGACTGGCTCTTCGGCTCGGTCAGACATCCTGTCTGACTCGCCGCCGCGGCACATCCGTGCGCCGCTCTCCGCCAATCCCCGGCCACGCTGCCGCCTCGGCGAGTCGCCATCATGATCTTGATCAGGTAAAGCAATTTTTCAAAGCTTGGCGGGGGAGCGTACCCGACAGTAGTCGCTGCTCCACGTTCCGCCAACACAGGAACATTCGAAGAGTGGTCTGCGGGCGCCGGGGCAGGACCTTACACGACAAGAATGTCGTGTAAGAGCCCTCGATCGATGGGTTCACGGCGTGTCCTGCCCCGGTGCCCGCGGGCCGCTGCACTTACAAGAGAAATGCGCCAGCGAATCAGGCTTTCCTCAATCATCTGAAAGCGCTAGCCAACCAGGCTTTCCTCAGCCAACCAGCTTTTGTCACCCAATCAGCTTTCCACCGCAGCCCGGCTTTTCAACTCTCTGGATGCGGCGCCCAAAAATTAACCCGCACGCACCTGCCGAACGATCGCCGCGGCCTTGGCCGAGCTTTCCTTGACCTTGTCCCATTGGCCCTGGGCCAACCAGTCCTTGGGGACCATCCACGAGCCGCCGATGCACAGCACGTTTGGCTGCGACAGAAACTCTGCTGCGTTAGCTTCGCTGATGCCGCCGGTGGGACAGAGCTTGAGCTCGGACAGCGGGCCGGCGAGGCCCTTGAGCATTTGCAGGCCGCCGACGGCAGTGGCCGGGAACAGCTTGCACACGCGAAAGCCCAGGCCCATCAGGGTTAGCAATTCGGTCGGGGTGGCTGCGCCGGGAACGGCCGGGATCGGCGCATCGGCCAGCAGGCGCGCGAGCGGGGCAGGCGTGCCCGGCGTCACCAGGAAATCCGCACCGGCATCCACCGACTGACGCAACTGCAGTTCGCTCAGCACGGTGCCGGCGCCGATCACGATATTGGGCAGTTCGCGCTTGAGCATGGCCAGCGCTTCGATCGCGATCGGTGTGCGCAGAGTGAGCTCGATCGCGGGCAACCCGCCTTCGAGCAGCGCATCGGCCACGCGGCGCGCCTGGTCCAGCGTATCGACAGTGACCACCGGCAGGATGCCGGCGTCGCGCAGCAGTTGTTCGGCGGTGTTCTGGGTCTGGGCAATCGTCATTGCAACTCCATTAGACGGCGACCGCCGGGGCGGTCGCTGAGAGGGAAGGGGATCAGGCGTCCTTGGACTCGTGCGGCGCGGCGGCTGCGGCAGAATCTGCGCCGAGTTCGTACTCGGCGTCGTAGCTCCACAGTGCACCGTCCGGATGCGTCGGGCCGCAGGAAATCGAGATCGCGCCCTGGTCGGCCGGGCCGACGACCTGGCGGTTGATCGCAAACAGGTTGCGGCCCAGGTCGTTGCCGGCCACGGCGGTATTGGGCGCCACTTCGCGCGATGCCCATTCTTCGGCCGAGACCAGCACTTCCAGCGTGCCGGCTTCGCCGTCCATACGCACCATGTCGCCTTCGCGGACGCGCCCGATCGGGCCGCCACGCGCGGCTTCCGGCGTCATGTGGATCGCGGCGGGGAACTTGCCCGAGGCACCCGACAAACGGCCGTCAGTGACCAACGCCACGCGGCGGCCTTGGTTCTGCAGCAGGCCGAGCAGCGGTGCCATCGAATGCAACTCAGGCATGCCGTTGGCACGCGGGCCCTGGTAACGCAGCACCACCACGAAGTCGTGCGGCAGCACGCCGGCGGCATGCAACTTGTTGAGCACCTGCGGCGTGTCGATCACCACCGCAGGCGCTTCGATCTTGCGATGCTGCGGCTTGACCGCCGACAGCTTGATCAGCGAGCGGCCAAGGTTGCCGCGCAGCAGGCGCAGGCCGCCTTGCGCTTCGAACGCATCGCTGACCGGGCGCGCCACGCTGTCATCGGCGGTGGTCGCGGTGCCGGGCACATAGGTGACCTTGCCGTCCTGCAACCGCGGCTCGTTGGCGTAGGCACGCATGCCGCCTTCGACCACGGTGGGCAGATCGTCATGCATGTAGCCGGCGTCCATCAGCTCGCGGAAGACGAACGCGGTGCCGCCTGCGGCCTGGAAGCGATTCACGTCGGCTTCGCCGTTTGGATAGATGCGGGTCAGCAACGGCACGGTCTGCGAGATCAGGTCCATGTCGTCCCAGGTCAACACGATGCCGGCCGCACGCGCCACGGCGATCCAGTGGATGGTGTGGTTGGTCGAGCCGCCGGTCGCCATCAGCGTGACCACCGCATTGACGATGGCGCGTTCGTCGATCAAGCGGCCGAACGGACGGAAGTCGTCGCCCAGCGCGGAGATCGCCAAGGCGCGTGCGGTGCCCTCACGGGTCAGTGCATCGCGCAGCGGCAATTCCGGGTTGACGAACGAGGCGCCGGGCAATTGCACGCCCATCGCTTCGAGCAGCACCTGGTTGGAATTGGCGGTGCCGTAAAAGGTGCAGGTGCCGGGCGAGTGATACGACGACGCTTCGGCTTCCAGCAATTCGGCGCGGGTGGCTTCGCCGGCGGCATAGCGCTCGCGCACTTCGGCCTTTTGCTTGTTCGGGATGCCCGGCGTCATCGGGCCGGCCGGCATGAATAGCGCAGGCAGATGGCCGAAGGCCAGCGCGCCGATCAACAGGCCCGGCACGATCTTGTCGCACACACCCAGGTACACCACGCTGTCGAACATGTCGTGGCTGAGGCCGATCGCTGCGGCTTGCGCGATGTTGTCGCGCGAAAACAGCGACAGCTCCATGCCGGCGCGGCCCTGGGTCACGCCGTCGCACATCGCCGGCACGCCACCGGCCACCTGCGCGGTGGCGCCGAGCGCACGCGCGGCATCGCGAATCAGCTGCGGGTAATGCTCGAACGGCTGGTGTGCCGACAGCATGTCGTTATAGGCGGTGATGATGCCCAGGTTAGGCGTGGCCGCACCGCGCAGACGCGATTTGTCGGTCGGTTCGGACGCCGCAAAGCCGTGCGCAAGATTGCCGCAGCTCAGACGGCTACGGAACGGCCCCTCACGCAGGGCGGCATCGAGGCCGGCCAGATACGCCGCGCGCGACGGCGCGCTGCGCTTGCGGATACGGTCGGTGACAGCTTGGATGTTCGGATGCAGGCTCATTGGCTACCGGCTATGAGAAACGGGGGGGAAGAAGGCACGCTGTTGTGTAGTTTAAATACCCGCACCTGGATGTGCGGGCTGGTGCGAGGCACTCGCATTGAAGCTGCGGTTGCGAGCGACGCACGTTGCATTGGCTGTTGCGAAGTACTCACAGCGCATCCGCTTTCGCGAAGGGCTCGCGGCATCCGCCAGCCCTCAACCGCACCAATGCACCCGCAACCGCGGACCGGGCTGCTGGAGCGCGACACGAATCGGGTACTCGCTGATGTCCTCGCCAGCCAGTGCGGCTTGCAGCACATCGAGCTTTTGCTTGCCGCGCAGCAGCAGCAGGCGGGTGGGAATCGCGGCAAGGCCGGTCGGCGTCAGCGTGATCCGCAGCGGCCACTGGTTCGCGCCCGGGCAACCGGTCGCGTCCAGCGACGCATACGGCTGCGGGCTGGCCAGCGCCTTGGGCAGATCGGTCGAACCGGGGAACAACGATGCGGTATGTCCGTCGCCGCCCATTCCCAGCACCGCCAGACAGGCCGGTTCGGCATGGGTGGCCTGCAGATTGGCGGTGTGCACGCACTCGGGCAATTGCTTGCCGGGACGCACCAACGGGATGAAGGTCGCGGCCGGCGCATGGGTCAGGAAGCTGTGATTGACCAGCCACGCGTTGCTGTCCTGATCCTGTGGCGAGAGCCAACGCTCATCGACCAGGCCCACCTCCACCCGTGACCAGTCCAGCGGACGGTGCGCCAGCGATTCGTAGACCGGCGCCGGTGTGGTGCCGCCGGAGAGCAGCATGCGTGCCTGCCCGCGGCGCGAAATTTCCTGTTCCAGCAGATCGGCCATTTCGCCGGCGACCGCTTCGGTCCACTCGGCGGGATCTTCGTAGCGCACCAGGGTGATGCGCGGGTTGTCCTGCAGGTTCATCGCTGTTCCCCCGGATGCTGACGCTGCGCATCCACCGCATACGCTGCGGCGCCCAACAGGCCGGCATGCGGGTGCATGACCGCCAGCGAAGGCACGCGCGACATGATCGCGGAGAACCGGCCCTTGTGTTCGAAGCGCTGGCGGAAGCCGGAGTGCTGCAGCGACTCCAGCACCTTGGGCACCAACCCGCCGGTGAGGAACACGCCATCCCACGCACCCTGCATCAGCACCATGTCGCCAGCGATCGCACCGAAGATGGCGCAGAACAGGTCGATGGTGCGCGCCGAGCGCGGGTCGCCGGCCGCCGCACGTGCGGTGATGTCCTTTGGTTCCAGCGGGCCCGGGTCGATGCCGGCAATCTCGCTCAATGCGCGATGGATGTTGACCAGGCCGGGGCCGCAGATCAGCCGCTCGTTGGAGACCCGGCCGAACTGTTCGGAGAGGATTTCCAGCACACGGATTTCTTCCGGCGTGCCGGGCGGAAAGCTGACGTGGCCGCCTTCGGTTTCCAGAGGAAAACAGCGCCCGTTACGGATGATCAGCCCACCCACGCCGAGGCCGGTGCCGGGACCGATCACGCCGTAGTTGCGCGGTTGATCGATCGGCGCCGGCCGCCAGCTGGCACCGCCCACCTGCACCACATCCTGCGGACGCAGCAGGCTGATTGCCATGGCCTGCGCGGCAAAGTCGTTGATCAGGTGCAGGGTGCTGAAGCCCAGCATGGCAGCGGTGCGCGACCGCGAGATCACCCACGGATGATTGGTGATGCGCGCTTCGTCGCCGTCGACGCGGCCGGCCACGGCGAACACGCCCTGGGTAGCCTGTACGCCGATCTGGTCGAGGTAATACCGCGCGGCTTCACCGAGCGAAGCGAACTCCACCACCGCGAACTCGCGCGATGTGTCATCCAGCAACGGGACCGATGCATCGACATCGGCCAGCGCGAACCGCGCGTTGGTTCCGCCGATATCGGCAACCAGCACCGGTTTGGAAGGAGCGGTCATGCGGTGTTTCCCTGTGCGTCGGTGGCAGGAGGCAGGAACGGTGCGGCAGTGTCCGGGCCCCAGCTACCGGCGGGGTAGGGCTGCAGCGGCAAGGCTGCGTCTTTCCAGGCATCGCTGACGCTGTCGATCCAGGACCAGGCAGCCTTGACCTCGTCGTCGCGCACGAACAGTGCCGGGTTGCCGTTGAAGGCATCCACGAACAGCCGCTCGTAAGCGATGCGACGGTGCAGGCCGGTCGGCACCGACAATTCCAGTTCCAGCGGTTGCAGTTCGATCGCGCCCCATTCCGGGCCGGCCAGGCTGCTCATCAGGCCGAGCTCGATGTTTTCCTGCGGCTGCAGCTGGAAGGTCAGGCGGTTGGGCACCGCGTTCTGGCGATCCGGGCGCTCGAACAACCAATGCGTCACCGGCTTGAGCGTGACCACGATGCGGGTGGAACGCTCGGCCAGCCGCTTGCCGGTGCACAGATGGAACGGCACGCCGGCCCAGCGCCAGTTGTCGATATGCGCGGTGACCGCGACGAAGGTTTCCACGTCGCTGCCTTCCGGCGGGTGGTAGGCCTGCGCCGGCTGGCCGTTGATGGTGCCGGCGGTGTAGCGGCCGCGCACGCTGTCGTGCGCGGCGTGTTCGGCGGTCATCGGGCGCAGCGCACGCAGCACCTTGACCTTCTCGTCGCGGATGCGGTCGGCTTCCAGCGACGCCGGCGGCTCCATCGCCACCAGACACAGCAGCTGCAGGATATGGCTTTGCACCATGTCGCGCAGCGCGCCGGAGCGGGCGTAATACGCATCGCGTCCGTCCACACCCTCGCTTTCGGCGACCAGGATCTGCACCGACTCGATGTAGGTCCGGTTCCAGACTGCTTCGAGCAGCGTATTGCCGAAGCGCAGCGCGATCAGGTTCTGCACCGCCGCCTTGCCCAGGTAATGGTCCAGGCGGAACACGCGGTCTTCGTCGATCAGCGCGCCGATCGACTGCAGGATCTCGCGAGCGCTATCGGAGTCGTGGCCGATCGGCTTTTCCAGCATCAGCCGGTGCGGTGCGGCTAGCGCACCGCCCAAGGCCAGGCCCTGGCAGGTGCTGATGTACAGCCCCGGCGGGATCGCCAGGTAGCTCACGATCTGGCGGCTGGCCAGCTCGCGGACTGCATCGGCCACCGATTCGGCATTGCGCAGATCCACCGAGCGGTAATCCACGCGCTGCAGCAGCGTCTGGATCTGCTCCGGGGTGGCAATCGGCAGCGCTTCGGTCAGGCGTGGCCGTAACACTTCACGGAAAGCCTCGGTATCGTGCGGCGACAATGCCAGCGCACGGATACGGAAGTCCTCCGGCAGCAGGCCGTCGACGAACAGGCGCAGCAGGGACGGAAAGAGATAGCGCTGGGCGAGATCGCCGGTAGCGCCGAACAGGATCAGGGTGTTGTGCATGGACCGAGTTTCAGATTCTGGAGACATCGTTATCAGCAGTTTCGCGAAAAGGCGCCGGACAGCCGGCGGTCGGTACGTCTGTTCCTGAGCGACACTTGCGTGCGCGCAGCGGGGGATGGACGGCGACGCCCAATCCCCGATTGTTGCAGCAACTGGTGGTCAGCGGTTAGCGCCTGGGCGGCATACCTGCACGTGCGTGGCGGAATGCCCGCTGGCGCAATGCAGGTAACGTCGCCGGATACGGCGGCGTGGGTCGGTAGCGGCATGGTCCCTCCGAGATCGATGTTGCCATGTGAAAACGATTACATGTCAGAATAAACCAATGCATTCGTTTGCAGGAGATTTCCTCGCAAACGGGTCGGTCGTCATTGCCATCGGGAGGGCCGAGGGCAGGGCGCATACAAACGTTGAGGCCGAACGATGGCGAAAGTGCAGTTGGAAGGTGTCCGCAAGGTCTATGAGAACGGCCAGGTGGCGGTGCAGGGCGCAAGCTTCGAGGTGGCCGATGGCGAGCTGATGGTGCTGGTCGGGCCGTCCGGCTGCGGCAAGTCGACGCTGTTGCGCATGATCGCCGGGCTTGAGGACATCAGCGCGGGCACGCTCAAGATCGGCGAACGCGTCGTCAACGACGTGGCGCCGAAGGACCGCGACATCGCCATGGTGTTCCAGAGCTATGCGCTCTACCCGCACATGACCGTGGCGGAAAATCTGGCCTTCGGGCTCAAGCTGCGTGGTCACCCAAAGCAGGTCATCGCCGAGCGCGTCAATAACGCCGCCGAACTGCTGGGCCTGACCCCGATGCTCGACAAGTTGCCCAAGGCGATGTCCGGCGGCCAGCGTCAGCGTGTGGCGCTCGGGCGAGCGATGGTGCGCGAATCGTCGGTTTTCCTGCTCGACGAACCGCTGTCCAATCTGGACGCCAAGTTGCGCCATAGCGTGCGCACCGAGATCGCGCAGCTGCATCGCAAGCTCGGCACCACCATGATATACGTCACCCACGATCAGGTCGAAGCGATGACCCTCGGTCAGCGCATCGTGGTGCTCAAGGACGGCGTGATTCAGCAGATCGACAGCCCGATGGCGTTGTACGACCGTCCGGCCAACCTGTTTGTTGCCGGTTTCCTGGGCAGCCCGGCGATGAATATGCTGCAGGGACGGCTGGATGAGCAGGATGGCCTGCATCTCGTCATGGCCGACGGCTGGCGGGTGCCGCTGGGCGCCGCGCAGGTCGATCGCCGCTGGTTCGGTCAGGACGTGATCGTCGGCGTGCGCCCCGAGCATCTGCAGCCGTCCAGCGATGCGCAGTTGGGCTTCGATGCGCAAGTGGAGGTCATCGAGCCGGTCGGCAACGAGATCTTCCTCAACCTCGATCGCGGCGGGCAGCCGCTGGTGATCCGCGTCGCGCCGCAGGCGCTGCCAGTGGTCGGGCAGCCTCTCCGCCTGGCATTGCGCAGCGATGCCCTGCATTTCTTCGACCCGGCAACCGGGCAGCGGCTGGAGCCGGCTTAACGCTCCAGCCCGGACAAGATGGCAAGCGGGCGCGCCGGGTGCGCGCCGGCTTGCAGTGTGGTGCTGGCGTCCACGGTCAATTCCAGTGGCAACACCGCCAGCGCCAGATCGCCGGCAACGCTGACTACCGTGCCGATGGCTGCGCCGTCCAGCTCGACGCTATCGCCCGCCTGGACAGCGGCTTCAGTCTCCAGCAGTTGCAACGCACGCTTGGCCTTGCCCAGAAAATGCGTGCGCGCAACGATCTCCTGACCCGGGTAGCAGCCCTTCTTGACGCTGAAAGCCTGCAGGCGGTCCAGTGCCAGTTGCTGCGGCGTCCATTGTTCGCGCTGCGCATCCGGCAGCCGAACCAGACCTAGTTGCAGATCCGCCCGGCGCCATTGCGCGTCGATGCTGGGCAATTCGATAGGCGCGGCCAATGCGTCGTCGCTGAAAAGCAAAAGCGTGCGTGGCAGGGCGGCGACGCCCATATCCAGCGCGATACGCAGCGTTCCGATCTCGGCATGTGCGCCTTGCGCATGCTCTGGCGCCGCGAAGCCGCCATACGCAAGCAGCGCGGCCGCGTTGATTTTCAGCTTGCGCCGGAACACGAAACGGCCGAGTTGCGCGGCGATTTCGGCCGCGTTGCCGTCTGGCAACACCATCAGCAACTGCGCGTCGTCCTCACGCAGGAGTGCGAAGATGGCGATCACGCGCCCCTTCGCCGTCAACCACGCATTCCATTGCCACTGCCCGATCGCCAGCGCCTGGACGTCATTGGCGAATTGGGCATGCGCGAACGACACTGCATCCGTCCCGACCAGTCGGACGTATTGCATATCGTGCAGGGAGCCAAAACCCTGTGGAATAAGATTCAGGTTGTCAGCCATGGAGGGGGAGGACTAAAATCGCAACGTTGTGAGACCACTATGATAGGCCATCCAACCCCCACCCCAGCGCTGGATTCCGAGACGCAGCCTTCCCCTCAGGAGCAGATTCCCGAGAAGAAGCCACTGCCGAAGGAGATTGGTGGACGCGACGGCCCCGAGCCAACGCGCTACGGCGACTGGGAAAAAAATGGACGCTGCATCGATTTTTGAGCAGCTTTTAGCCACAGCGGCCTAGTGCCGCCCAGCCGAGAAAACGAGCCCAGCGAATGGCGATCCGCGAACGTCCCACTTCTCCACATCTGCAGGTCTACCGCTGGCAGATCCAGATGGCGACCTCGATCCTGCATCGAGCTACCGGCGTCATCCTTTCCGGAGGCGCGCTGGTCATCGCCGTCTCGCTGCTCTTGCTGATGCTAGGTGAGGACCACTGGAATTGTCTGACCCAGCATCTGGGCGCCTGGTACGGCCAGTTGTTCCTGTTCGCCTGGTCATGGGCTTTTACCTATCACCTGGCCAACGGCATCCGCCACATCGTCCAGGACTTCGGCCGCGGCTTCAGCATTCCCGCCTTTATCCGCAGCAGCTGGACCTCGGTGATCGCCAGCCTGGTGCTGACCGCTGCGATCTGGGCGTATGTCCTGACTGGAGCTTCCGCATGAGCCGCTATCGCACCCCGTTAAAAAATGTGCGTGGTCTGGGCGCGGCCAAGACCGGTACCGAACATTTCGTGATGCAGCGTCTGACCGCAACAGCGCTGGTCGTGCTGGCGATCTGGTTTGTGGCATTCGTGCTGAGCCTGCTCGGTTCCGACTACACGACCGCAGTCGCTGCGGTGTCCAAGCCGTGGAACGCGGTGTTGCTGGTCGGGTTCCTGGTGGCGATGTTCTGGCATGCGCAGCTTGGCCTGCAGGTCGTGCTCGAGGACTACATCCACAACTCGTTGCTGGCGCTGGCGTTGCAGACGACGGTGAAGTTCATCGCCGTGCTTGGCGCGATCGTCAGCATTTTCGCAGTGGCGCGCATCGCGCTGGGCGGTGCCTGAGTCATCGGGCACACAGAACAGGAATCCAGATTAGATGTCCGCTTACAAGATCACTGAACACAAGTACGACATGGTCGTGGTGGGTGCCGGCGGCGCCGGCCTGCGTGCCACGTTCGGCTTGGCCCAGAAAGGCCTGCAGACGGTCTGCCTGACCAAGGTCTTCCCGACCCGGTCGCACACCGTGGCGGCGCAGGGCGGTATTTCCGCCGCGCTCGGCAACATGGGCGAAGACGATTGGCGCTACCACTTCTACGACACCATCAAGGGCTCCGATTGGCTGGGCGACCAGGACGCAATCGAGTACATGTGTCGCGAAGCGATTCCGGCCATCATCGAGCTGGAACACTACGGCGTGCCGTTCTCGCGTACCGAAGAGGGCAAGATTTATCAGCGCCCGTTCGGTGGCATGACCACCAAGTACGGCGAAGGCCCGTCGGCGCAGCGCACCTGCGCGGCAGCCGACCGTACCGGCCACGCCATGCTGCATACCCTGTATCAGCAGTCGCTCGCCCACAACGCGCGTTTCATGATCGAGTACTTCGCACTCGACCTGATCTTCGACGAAGAGGGTGTCTGCCGCGGCGTGCTGGCGCTCGACATGGCCGAAGGTTCGTTGCATCTGTTCCGCGCCCACGGCGTGGTGCTGGCCACCGGCGGCTATGGCCGTGCCTACTTCAGCGCCACCTCCGCTCACACCTGTACCGGTGACGGCGGCGGCCTGGTGATGCGTGCCGGCCTGCCGGTGCAGGACATGGAGTTCGTGCAGTTCCATCCCACCGGCATTTACGGTGCGGGCTGCCTGATCACCGAAGGCGTGCGCGGCGAAGGCGGCATTTTGCGCAACAGCAACGGCGAGCGCTTCATGGAGCGCTATGCACCGCATTACAAGGATCTGGCCTCGCGCGACGTGGTATCGCGCTCGATGACCGTGGAGATCCGCGAAGGCCGCGGCGTCGGCGAGCATAAGGATCACATCCTGCTCGACCTGACCCACCTCGGCCCGGAAGTCATCAACGAAAAGCTGCCCGGCATCGCTGAAAGCGCCCACATCTTTGCCGGTGTGGACGTGACCAAGCAGCCGATCCCGGTGCTGCCGACCGTGCACTACAACATGGGCGGCATTCCGACCAATTTCTACGGCGAAGTCGTGCGCAAGCAGGGCGACGACCCGGATGCGGTGGTGCCCGGCCTGTACGCGATCGGCGAAGCCGCCTGCGTGTCAGTGCACGGTGCCAACCGTCTGGGTTCCAACTCGTTGCTGGATCTGGTGGTGTTCGGCCGTGCGGTGGCAAACCGCTGCGCCGAGACGGTCAAGCCCAACCAGCCGCACAAGACGTTGCCGTCCGATGCCTGCGACAAGGCGCTTGGCCTGCTGGACAAGTTGCGCTATGCCAACGGCTCCACGCCGACCTCGGTGATCCGCGACAACATGCAGCGCACCATGCAGTCCGACGCTGCGGTGTTCCGCACCAGCAAGACGTTGAAAGAAGGCGTGGACAAGATGGCCGAGATTTTCGCCACCTTTGAAGACGTCAAGGTGTCCGACCGCTCGCTGGTGTGGAACTCGGATCTGATCGAGACCTATGAATTGAACAACCTGCTGCTCAATGCAGTGGCGACGATCAATTCGGCCGAGCAGCGCAAGGAAAGCCGCGGCGCGCATTCGCATGAAGACTTCCCGGACCGCGACGACGTCAACTGGCAGAAGCACACGCTGGTCACCGTCGACGACAAGGGCAAGTGCGAGTTCGAATACCGCCCGGTGCACATGTACACGCTGAGTCAGGACGTGGATGTCGTCCCGCCGAAGCCGCGCGTTTACTGATCGATGCGCATGCAACGCGCCTTCGCTGCAGTGAAGCCAGCCGCCGGCTTGTCCTGGCGTAGTGGTAATTACGTGCAGCGGTCGGGGTGTTTCATCACGCATGGGCAGCGCCGGCAATACGCCGGTCGTTGCACCGCCGCTTCGGTGGCGGCATCCATCGTCTTTACCTTCATGCGCACGGTGCGGCTGTCGCTCGCACCGCGCATCGCCTGAGCCAACGAGAGCAGCTATGGCAGAGTTCACCCTCCCCAAGAATTCAAAGATCGGCAAGGGTAAGCATTACCCTGCGCAGGGCGCCAAGAACACGCGCACCTTCAAGGTCTACCGCTGGGATCCGGATGGCGACGCCAACCCGCGCACCGACAGCTACGAGATCGATCTCGACAAGTGCGGCCCGATGGTGTTGGACGCACTGATCAAGATCAAGAACGAGATCGACCCGACCCTCACCTTCCGTCGTTCGTGCCGCGAGGGCATCTGCGGCTCGTGCGCGATGAATATCGACGGCACCAATACGCTGGCCTGCACCAAGGCGATCGATGCCTGCGGCAAGGCCGAAGTGCCGATCTACCCGCTGCCGCACATGGATGTGATCAAGGATCTGGTCCCGGACCTGACCCACTTCTATGCGCAGTACGCGTCGATCAAGCCGTGGATCCGCACTCAGACGCCAGCGCCGCCGGATCGCGAACGCCTGCAGTCGCCGGAAGACCGCAAGAAGCTGGATGGCTTGTACGAGTGCATCCTATGCGCATGCTGCTCGACCAGCTGCCCGAGCTACTGGTGGAATGGCGAGCGTTACCTGGGCCCGGCGATCCTGCTGCAGGCGTACCGCTGGATCGTCGACTCGCGCGATGAAGACACCGGCGCACGTCTGGACGATCTGGAAGACCCGTTCAAGTTGTATCGCTGCCATACCATCATGAATTGCGCACGGACCTGCCCGAAGGGCCTGAATCCTGCGCTGGCGATCGCCGAGATCAAAAAGTTGATGATGGCGCGTCGCGCCTGATCGCAAGGCACAGAGGTCTCGCGTTTGCGGGATGTGGTTCTCAGCGGCACCGGCCTGATGGTCAGGTGCCGCTGTCGTTTTCGCTCCCGCCGCAGGGCAGGGAGGAGAGAGAGATGGACGAAGAAACCTTGTTGAAAAAGCTGCGCTGGCGTTGCCGGCGTGGCATGCGCGAGCTGGATCAGCTGTTCGGGCGCTATCTGGATCAACGCTGGGCGCAGGCTTCCGAGTCAGAGCGCGCGGTTTTCCTACAGCTGCTGGATTGCGAAGACGATAAGTTGTGGCGCTGGTTCATGGGTTACGAGGCTTGCCCGGATGTCGCCAACGCCGCACTCATCGCCGATATTCGCGCCTTGCCGGCTTGAGTGGCGGCCCTCGCGCGGGCTTGTTTGCGCACTGAGCCTGCTCGCCGTGCTGGCACTGTGCGCCGTCTGGCGCAGCGGTGTGCCGGCCTGGTTGGCTGTCATGTCGTCCATCGTTGTACCGGTATCGGTCGGAAGATCACTGTGGCTGCTGTTGCGTTCGCCACTGCGGCAGCTGGTCGTGCCGTGGAGCGAGAGCCCCGCCAGCATTGACGGCACCCAGGTGCAGAACCTGCAGGTTGCCTGGCGCGGGCCGATTGCGGTGGTGTCATGGACCCGGCTGGATGCGCGCCGTGAGCGCCTGCATTTCTGGCCGGATACCTTGCCGGCGCCGCAACGACGTGAACTGCGTCTGGCCGCCCAGGCACACGCGATTTCGTCCGGGCGTCCGCAAGTGTCACCATAGCGTCCCTTTTCTGGTTGAACCGCATGTTCAAACCTATCCCGGTTGCCATCGGCTTGCGCTACCTGCGTGCCAAGCGGCGCAATGGCTTCATCTCGTTTATCTCGATGGCATCGATCCTGGGCATCGCCCTGGGCGTCACCGTGCTGATCACCACGTTGGCAGTGATGAGCGGTTTTCAGAAAGAAATCCGCGACCGCCTGTTGCAGATGGCGGCGCACGCCACCGTCAGCGCCGAAGGTGCGCCGATGCGCGACTGGCAGCATGCGGTCGAGGTCGCCATGGCTGACCCGCGCGTTGCCGGCGCCGCACCGTATATCGAAACCGAATCGCTGCTGCAGGGCCCGCGCAAGCAGCCGGCCATCGTGCGTGGCATCGTTCCGGCCGAAGAGAACAAGGTGTCGGTGCTGGCCAAGAAGATGCAGCAGGGCTCGGTCGATAGCCTGACCCCGGGTTCCTACAACATCGTCATCGGCAAGGAGCTGGCGCTGTGGTTGGGCGTGGATGTGGGCGACAGCATCGTTGTCTTGCTCAGCGACACGCAGGCCACGCCGCTCGGCGCGATGCCGCGGCTCAAACGCTTCACCGTCAGCGGGATTTTCGAAGCTGGCTACAACGAGATCGATCGCGGGCTGGCCGTGGTCAACATGCAGGATCTGGGGCGGGTCTTGCGCATGGATGGCGTCACCGGCGTGCGGCTGCGATTGCACGACATGGATCAGGCCTGGAATGTCGCGCGCGATCTGGCGCTGAAGTTGCACGGCCCGTACCGGGTGAGCGATTGGACCCAGGAAAACGCCAATCTCTATCACTCGTTGAAGATGGAAAAGACCGTGATGGGCATCCTGCTGTCGCTGATCGTGGCGATGGGTGCGTTCAACCTGGTGTCGTCGCAAGTGATGCTGGTCACCGACAAGCAGGCCGACATTGCGATCCTGCGTACGCTGGGCTTGTCGCCTGGCGGAGTGATGCAGGTGTTCATGGTGCAGGGCTCGTTGATCGGCTTCATGGGCACGATCATGGGGGTGATCGGCGGCATCGTGCTGACGCTCAATCTGGAGCGCATCCTCGGCCTGATCGAGGCGATCTTCAGCGTCAAACTGCTGCCCGAAGATGTGTACTACATCACTGGCCTGCCCACCGACATGCAAACCCAGGATGTGGTGGTGATCACATTGGTGGCCTTGGTGATGAGTTTCCTGGCGACCTTGTACCCGGCGTGGCGCGCCTCGCGTACCCAGCCGGCGGAGGCGTTGCGTTATGAATGAGATCCTGGAATCGCGCGTGCAGAAGTCAACTCCAGCAGATGTGGTGATCCGCGCCGAGGCGCTGGCCAAGACCTACGCCGAAGGCAAGATGCGTACCCCGGTGTTCGATGGTCTGGACCTGTCGGTGGCGACCGGCGAGACGGTAGCAATCGTCGGCGCGTCCGGCGCGGGCAAGAGCACGTTGCTGCATCTGCTCGGCGGGCTGGATATTCCGACGTCGGGCGAGGTGTATGTCGCTGGCAGGCGCATGTCGGCGCTGTCCGATGGCGAGCGCGGCAGGCTGCGTAACCAGGCGCTGGGCTTCGTGTACCAGTTCCATCATCTGCTACCGGAATTCACCGCGCTGGAAAACGTGATGATGCCGGTGCTGCTGTCGGGCAAGGAGGTGGCGGTGGCGCGCGGGCAGGCATTGCAGCTGCTGGAATCGGTCGGGCTCGGCCATCGCATCGAGCACAAGCCCAGCGAGCTGTCCGGCGGCGAGCGGCAGCGCTGTGCGGTGGCGCGTGCGCTGGTGAACAAGCCGGGATGCGTGCTGGGCGACGAGCCCACCGGCAATCTCGACGACAAGACCGCTGGCACCGTGTTCGAGCTGATGTTGGAACTCAACCGCGCGCAGCGCACCAGCCTGGTGTTGGTCACCCACGACCGCAGCCTGGCGCGTCGTCTGGATCGCGTGCTGGAGCTGCATCAAGGCAAGCTGCGCGAGCTGGCACCCTCGGCAGTGTGAGTGCTTGCGATGCGATCGGGTTGCCGGTCGTGTCGCGCAATAAAGTGGACGTAGCTCTCGCGATATGTCGCTGCGTGCAGGATGCGCAGTGCTTTCGTTTGGTGCGTCGCTCACTTGGTGCTATGTCCAGAGCGCAGCTCTAAAAGCGGCTAACAAAACCTAGCGAGCAGGTGCCAGGTGGGTGTGGACGGCGCGTTTAGAGCTGGCGTGTACGAGTGGTACCTGCCGCACCGAGCACTGGCTGCGCCCATCTTGCGGTGAGCACAGTCGTTTTGTTAGCTGCTCCAAACCCCTGAACTCCACCTCTATCCACATCGCTGCGGGCCATTGCGACCTGCAGCGATGCGTTGGCATCGCTCAAGGAATGATGCGCAGTGCCCGCAATCGGGTGAACAGCTCGAAGAACGAGGCGCGGCTGTCGTAGAAGTCAACAAAGCCCAGTTCGCGGCTCTTGGTCATGTCGTTGACGCACTCGATCTCGCGGCCCAGGTCGGCATCGGTATGCCACCACGAGGCCAGACGATTGACGTCCGACTCGACCAGATTGTGCTGCGCAGCCAATTCGGCCCACAGCGCCGGTGCGGTTTCGGTCAGGCGTGCTTCCAACGGCTGCGGCGTGTCGGGGCAGGGTGCGGCATCGAGGTCGAAGAACGCGGCGATCTCGCCCCACATCCAGCGCCAGCGGAATACATCGCCATTGACGGTATTGAATGCCTGGTTGCGCGCCGCCGGGCTGAGACCTGCCCAGGCCAGCTGACGGCCGAGCAGTCCGGCGTCGGTCAGATCGGTGAGGCTGTTCCACTGCGCCTGCGAACCTGGGAACACGAACGGCTGGCCGGTGTGCTTGCACAGCGATGCGTAGACCGCCAACGTCACGCCCATGTTCATCGCATTGCTGCCATTGGCCATGCCGATCATGGTGTGCGAGCGATGCACGCTCCATCCGAAACCGTGACGCTCGGCATGCGCGAACAGCAGGTCTTCGAGTGTGTAGTAGAAGTTTTCGCCCGGCTGACGCGGCTCGCTTTCGCGGAACGGCGTTTCAGCCTTGCCGCTGCCGTAGTTTTCGAACGCGCCCAGATAGTGCTTGGTGCCGGTGACCAGCGCCATGTGCTGCAGCGGCGCGTCGCTCAACGCATCGCACAGGTGCCGCATCATCGCGCCGTTGGCCTCGACGTTCTCGCGTTCGGTGTCGCGACGTGTCCAGGTACAGAAAAAGACGTGGGTGATCGGCAGACCGCGCAGCGCGTTGTTGGTGCTGTCGGCGTCCAGCAGATCGGCGGCGACAGGAATGACGCCGTCATGCGGCAGCGGGCGACGCGCCAGGCCGTAAACGGTCCAACCGTCGGCTACCAGCACGTTGGCGAGGTTATAGCCGGAGATGCCGGTCACGCCGACAATCAATGCAATGCCTTTACGCATGTGGGGGAACTCCTCAAAGACAGTGTCGAACATAGCGCTTCGGTCATGAAATCGAGGCGAATGCAGCACTAGGTGCCCGGCTGGACTCATCGGACGTTGGCTGCGTCAGCTGCACCTGATCGATCTGCCCGGTTCGACGTGTTCGCCTCGACCAACGGCTGCCCAGGCCCCGGTACGTACTCGATCGATCCGATCCATATCCTGCAGCAGTGCCCGGCATTGGCGACACACGAACACTACCCGTGGGCATTCGCGCCGAACAACGGCGTGCCGGCAATGTGCTACAGCAGATCCGGTGTCTTCCTACGGTCTTGCGCGCACATCACCGCTGCCGTCAGTCAATGGGGTGGCCTAGCGTTGTTTCCTGGATCAGGACGATCAGGAGCATAGGCGCCCCTATGGATGTGGATGTGTCGGCACATGCGGCGCCGCTGCCGCGTCTTGCATCGGCAGTGCCGGTCGCAGTCGCGTTGCTGCTGGGCGTGGTCATTTGTGCATGGTCGCCAGCGCCACTGCCGCAGGCGCTGTATGCCGCCAGCCTGTTCGCGGGTGTGCTGGGCATCGCGCTGACCCTGTGGCTGCACCCGCAGCGACCTGTGTGGATGCTGGTGCTTGCAACGGCTGCGGTGGGCTTCGGGCTAACCGGCTGGCAAGCCGCCCAGGTAGTGCAGTCGCAACTGCTACCGCGTGATGAAGCGCGCGAGATTACCGTGCGTGGCCGCATTGTCGGGCTGCCGGTGGCCGAACAGCGGCGTACGCGCTTCCAGTTGCGCGTCGATCACCATCTAACGCAGCCGGCGGCCCTGCGCGGCAAACTCTTGCAACTGGCGTGGTACGACCCTTTCGGCGCCGATCAGATCGGGCCGCGTGCTGCCCTGCGTGCTGGGGCGGACTGGCAACTGCAGCTCAAGCTTCGCGCACCGCGCGGTCTGCGTAATCCGGGTGGGTTCGATGCGGAGCGTCAGGCGTTGGCGCAGCGCCTTGCAGCCACCGGTTACGTGCGCGACCTCGGAGCTGCGCGCGAGACTGTCGCCCCGCGTGGCGTGGATGCCTGGCGCGACCGGATGTCGCTGCGAATTGCCGAACAGGTCTCCGGGCCTTCCGCGCCTTACCTGCGTGCACTGGCGTTGGGCGACACGCGCGGACTGGACGACGCGGCATGGGCGACTCTGCGCGCGACCGGGCTCAGCCATCTGATCGCCATCTCGGGATTTCATGTCGGCCTGGTTGCCGCGTTCGTTGCATTGGCGGTGGCCGGCGTGTGGCGATGGCGGCCGGGTTTGAGCCTGCTGATGCCGCGCGTCCACGCCGCAGCCATCGCCGCGCTGCTCGGCGCGGCTGCGTACGCAGTGTTGGCAGGGCTGGCGCTGCCCACGGTCCGCACCGTGCTGATGATCGCCGTCGTCGCACTGGCGCGGGTCGCGCGGCGACGCGCCACAACCGCGCAGATTCTCGCGCTGGCCTTGCTTGCAGTGCTGGTATGGGACCCGCTGAGCGTGCTGGTGGCTGGCTTCTGGCTCAGTTTCGCCGGTGTCGCCTGGCTGGTGTGGTGCCTGCCCGCAGATGACCGGAGCATTCTGCGCGGCTTCCTGTCCGCGCAGACCGTCGCCACCGTCGGCTTGCTTCCGCTGACGGTCAGTTTGTTTGGACAAGCATCGCTGGTGGGCCCTTTGGCCAATCTTGTCGCCATTCCCTGGTGGACCTTTGTGGTGGTGCCGCTGTGTCTGCTGGGAACGGCGCTCGAGGCACTGCATGCCGGTGCGGGCGTTTGGGCGTGGCACTTGGCGGGCTGGTGCTTTGAACTCACCTGGCCGGGGTTTGTCTGGCTTGGGCAGACCACGCTGGCGTTGTGGTGGGTGCCCGAATCCGATGCCATTGCGCTGATTGCAGCGTTGCTGGGCGCGTTCTGGCTATTGCTGCCGCGAGGCACGCCGGGCAAGGCCATGGCGGTGCTGCTGTGGCTACCGCTGTTATGGCCGGATCGTGCCTTGCCCGGTGCTGGCGAAGCCGATCTGCAGGTGCTGGATGTGGGGCAGGGTCTTGCAGTGTTGGTGCGCACGCAACGGCACGCGCTGCTGTTCGATACCGGCCCCGCAGTGCGCGATGGTTTCGACGCCGGTGAGCGCGTGGTGCTGCCCGCCCTGCGTGCGCTCGGGGTACGCCAACTGGATGCACTCGTGCTCAGTCATGCCGATGCCGATCATGCCGGTGGCTACGCAGCAGTGCGTGCAGGGCTACCGGTCGCGATGACGTCTGCGCCGCCGGGCGCGCCGCTGGACGTCAGTGAGCGCTGCCAAGCCGGCCAGCAGTGGGAGTGGGATGGCGTGCGCTTTCGCTTTCTGCATCCAGGTGCGGATTTTCCGTACCTGCGCAATCAGTCCAGCTGCGTGCTGCGGGTCGAGACGCGGCATGCCAGTGCGCTGTTGCCAGGCGATATCGACGAACTCATCGAGCATCGGTTGATGCGCGAGCAGGTTGCGGGGCTGCGTGCCGACGTGGTCGTGGTGCCGCACCATGGCAGCGCAGATGGTTCGCATGCCGGCTTCATTGCCGCCACGGGCGCGCGGCTGGCGCTGGTGTCCTCCGGGCATGGCAACCGTTTTGGCCATCCCCGCACACAAGTAGTTCAGCGCTGGCAGGGCAGTGGCGCGGAATTGCTCGACACTGCCCAGTCCGGTGCGGTCAGGGTCTGGCTGGGCGCGGATGGCCTGCAGGTGCGCGAGCGACGGCGTTGGCAACCACGTCTGTGGGATGCTGCGGAACGGCGTCGGTCGACTGCTATCCTATCGGCCAGCGAACAGGCGGCCGCGTTGCCGGAGGAATCGAATCGTGTTGGAGCTGGTCAAGGCGGGCGGTTGGCCGATGGTGCCGTTGCTGTTGCTGGGCGTGATCGCCCTGGCGATCGTGCTGGAGCGTCTGTGGACGTTGCGCCGCAACGAGGTGACGCCGCCCGGGCTGGGCGAAGAGGTCCGTAACTGGGCTGCGCGCGGCCAGCTGGATCCCACCCATATCGAGTCGCTACGGCGCAATTCGCCACTGGGTGCGCTACTGGCTGCTGCACTGGATGTCCGCGGCCGTTCGCGCGATCTGGTCCGTGAACGCATCGAAGACACCGGTCGCCACGTGGTGCATCGCATGGAGCGCTATCTGAACGCGCTGGGCACCATCGCGTCGGCCGGCCCGCTACTGGGTTTGCTCGGCACGGTGGTCGGCATGATCCAGATGTTTCTGGGCATCCTCGATCACGGCGTGGGCGATGTGAACCAGCTGGCCGGTGGCATCGGCAAAGCGCTGGTGTGTACCGCCACCGGCATGATCATCGCGGTGCCTGCGCTGATGGCGCATCGCTTCTTCAAGGGGCGCATTGCCGGCTACATCATCGAGATGGAGCAGGAAGCCACGCTGCTGCTGGACACCATGGATGGCCGAGGGGGTCCGGCGCCCGCAGCGCCGGCAGCGGCGGGCAGCAAGCCTGTCATGGCAAAGGGCTGACGGATGCGCATCGGCAGCGACCGAAGCCAGGACGAGCCGCAGATCGACCTGGTGCCATTGATTGACGTCATTCTCGTCCTCATCATCTTCTTCGTGGTGACCACGACTTTCGACGCACGCTCGACGCTGCAGCTGCAGCTACCGACCGCCAGTGACCAGAACACCAGCGCGCCGCCGCGTTCGCTCAGCGTGCTGGTCAATGCCGACGGGCATTACTTCATCAACGACCAGGAAGTGTTGCGCTCGGATGTGGACTCGCTGAAGCAGACCATCGCTCAGATCGCCGGCGACGACCGCGAGCAGACGGTGCTGATGCGCGCCGATGCGCGTACCCCGTATCAAGCCGTGGTCACTGCGCAGGATGCGTTGGGACAACTCGGCTTCCGGCGTATCGCCATTGCGACTGCACCTCAGACCGGCACTGCCGGCAAAACACGCAATAACGGAACCCGCCAGTGACCACCTCCAACGACCGCCCGGCGCCAGTGTCGTCCTGGCGCACGTACCGTCGCCTGTTGGCCTTCGCCAAGCCGTACCGGCTGTTGCTGATCGCTGCGCTGATTGCCGCGTTGGTCGAAGCCGCCGGCACCACCGGCTTTCTGGCGTTGATGAAGCCGATCACCGACGAAACTTTCATCTACAAGAACGCCGACGTCAGCCGTTGGCTGCCGGTGCAGATCATTCTGCTGTTTGTGGTACGTGGCATTGCCGGCTACATCACCGACATGGCGATGGGCAAATCCGCACGCAGCATCGCGCGCGATCTGCGCATCAAGGTGATGGCCAAGTATCTGCGCCTGCCAGGCTCGCGTTTCGATTCCGAACCGGTCCCGTCGATGCTGATTCGCCTGGGCTCGGACTCGGATCAGGTTGCACAGGCTGCGGTGGATGCGGTCAAGGTGATGATCCAGCAGTCGCTGCAGGTGATCGGCGCATTGGCGCTGATGCTGTGGCACAGCTGGCAGGTCACGCTGACCATCCTGGTGCTCGCACCGGTACTGGCGTGGGTGATGGACAAGGTGGCGCGTCGGTATCGACGCATCAGCCACAGCATCCAGGAGAGTGGCGCGCATCTGTTGCAGGCCGCCGACCAGACCTTGTCCAGCCACCAGGAGGTCAAGATTTACGGCGCCCAGCAAACCGAGATGGAGCGGTATGGCGCGCTGGCCGATCGCAATTTGCGGCTGGCGATGAAGGTCGAATCCACTCGCGGCATTTCCACTGCCACCGTGCAGATGATCGGCGCAATCGGGTTGTCGGCGCTGTTGTTCGTGGCCGGTGCCCAGGCTTTGGCCGGGCGTCTGACCGCTGGCGACTTCGTGGTGCTGATGACCTCGATGCTGACGATCATTCCAGGCCTCAAACAGCTCACCAATGTGCAGAACATGGTGCAGCGTGGCCTGGCCTCGGCCGAGCGGCTGTTCTCGGTGCTCGACAGCCCGGACGAGCCCGATCAGGGCGCGGTGCCGCTGACGCGTGCGAAGGGCTTGATCGAGTTTCGCGATGTGACCGCGCGCTATCCGGGGCAGGTGAATCCGGCACTGGCCGAGGTCAGCTTCGTCGCGCAGCCCGGTACGGTGACGGCGATCGTCGGCCGCTCCGGGAGCGGCAAGTCCAGCCTGATCAAACTGATCCCGCGTTTTTACGAGGCCGAGGCCGGACAGATCCTGCTCGACGGTCACCCGGTGCAGGCGTATTCGTTGGCCGATCTGCGTCGCCAGATCGCGCTGGTCGGCCAGCAGGTCATGCTGTTCGACGGCAGCATCGCCGACAACGTGGCCTATGGCGAAATGCGCACGGCAGATGCCGGCCAACTGGAGCGCGCGATCCTTGGCGCCAATGCGATGGAGTTCGTGGCGCAATTGCCCGAGGGTCTGCAGTCGCACGTCGGCACCAAGGGCGGGCGGCTGTCCGGAGGGCAGCGCCAGCGGCTGGCGATCGCACGCGCGATGCTCAAGGATGCGCCGATCCTGATCCTGGACGAAGCCACTGCGGCGCTGGACAACGAGTCCGAGCGACTGGTGCAGGATGCCTTGCACAAACTGATGCCGGACCGTACCACGCTGGTGATCGCGCACCGGCTGTCCACCATCGAGCATGCCGATCAGGTGCTGGTGATGGACCAGGGCCGCATCGTCGAGCGCGGCACGCACACCGAATTGCTGGCGCAGGGCGGGCTGTATTCGCATCTGCACGGCATGCAGTTTCGCGAACGTCAGGCATGAGCAAGCGCGGCACCCGCACGCCGGGGTATTGGTACGACAATGCGCCGATACCGCTACCGGCGCGTTTATTGGCACCCATCTACGGCGCCGCCATCGCGCTGCGGCGCGGCTTGTACCGCCGCGGCTGGCGCAAGCGGCATGGCGTGCCGGTGCCGGTGATCGTGGTCGGCAATGTCACTGCCGGTGGCACCGGCAAGACTCCGCTGACCATTGCCTTGGTTTCCAAGCTGCAAGAAGCCGGCTGGACCCCCGGCGTCGCCAGCCGCGGCTATGGCCGCGATGATTCCGGCACTGCCCGGTGGGTCGATGCGGACACGGCAGTCGCACTTGGCGGCGACGAGCCTGTGTTGATCGCCT
The DNA here is from genome assembly GCF_035012785.1 of Xanthomonas sp. WHRI 8932A. NCBI lineage: Bacteria > Pseudomonadati > Pseudomonadota > Gammaproteobacteria > Lysobacterales > Lysobacteraceae > Xanthomonas > Xanthomonas sp. WHRI 8932A. Next base: position 228,602 of record NZ_JAYGQQ010000010.1, on the reverse strand, counting down.
GGAAAACCGGCGCACGCGTGCGCGTGGATAGCGACCGTGTCGCCGCCGCGCGCGCACTGGTCGAGGCGGGGTGCGACATCATCGTCTGCGATGACGGGTTACAGCATTACCGGCTGGCACGCGACGTGGAAATCGAAGTGGTCGACGGACAGCGCCGCTATGGCAATGGCCGCCTGCTACCGGCCGGACCGCTACGCGAACCGGCCGCGCGCGCACACGATTGCGACTTCCGCGTGGTTAATCTGGGCCAGGCCAGCGCCACCACAGCGCCACAAACAATGGACGACGCCGGTTTCGGCGAATGGCAGATGCGCCTGAGCATTGACAGCGTGCAGCCAATGGACGGCAAACGGGCGCAACCGCTGAGCATGCTGGCCGGCCAGCGCGTGCACGCCGTGGCCGGTATCGCGCACCCGGAGCGCTTTTTTGCCATGTTGCGCGCCCGCGGGATCGGCGTCGTCCCGCATGCCTTTCCCGATCATCATGTGTATCGCTCCGCAGATTTCAGTTTCGGTAGCCGCCTGCCAGTGTTGATGACCGAAAAGGATGCGGTGAAGTGCCGGCCGTTCGCCGACGAGTGGCTGTATAGCGTGCCGCTCAAGGCGGAGTTGCCGGCTGCGTTCTGGGTGAGTCTGCTGGATCGGCTGGACAAGTTGGCCAGCCGGCAGGGCGTTTGATCTTGGCGGTGTGTCGTGCGGCGCTCGCTGCGCATGCAGGAGCGGTTGCGCGTCGCCCCTGGGGTTCGCCCGATCGCCAATGCCACTTGAGACCGGGCAGCGATTGGCTTGCTGAGACACTGCGCAGGCACGCGACGCGCGTGAAGCGGCTAACAACACGGTGCGAGCAGGCGTCAGGTGGGACGGGCCGCGCGCTCAGAACCGCACTGTACGCGTGGGACAAACCGCACCGGGTACCGGCACGCGCCGGCCTGGCGCTGAGCACAGCAGTGGTGTTCGCCGCTCCTGTTCCAGCACGAGGGCTGCATCCTTGCGCGGCCGCACCAGCGACAGTGGCTACACGATTGCTGGCGCCATGCTGTGCTGTAGCCGTCGCAGCGCGGCAGTTTTCGCCGGCGCTGCTGATGCAAGAGTGCGATACATGCTAGACCGTCCCGCCGTTCCAACACTCCTTGCTGCCGAGAGCGCAACCACATGACCAACACCCTGTCTGCCGATTTCGTCGTCGCCATTCCGGCGCGCTACGCGTCCACACGCCTACCGGGCAAGCCGCTGCAGTTGATCGGCGATCGTCCAATGATTCAGCACGTGGCCGAGCGGGCGCTATTGGCAGGCGCACGCGAGGTATGGGTCGCGACCGATGACGTACGAATTTCAGACGCGATCGAGGGCGTGCCCGGTGTGCACGTGGCGATGACCGGAAGCGACCATGTCTCCGGCACCGATCGCCTGGCCGAATGCGCGCGCATCGCCGGCTGGGACGCGGACACCTGCGTGGTGAATCTGCAAGGCGACGAACCGTTTGCGCCGGCTGCCGGCATTCGCGCGGTCGCCGAGCTGCTGCTGCGCTCCGGCGCGGAGATGGCTACGTTGGCCGCGCAGGTGGATAGCGCGCACGATCTGTTCGATCCCAATGTGGTCAAGCTGGTGCGCAGCGCGAGCGGGGATGCACTGTATTTCAGCCGTGCGCCGATTCCCTGGCACCGGGACAGCTTCGCCAGTCAGCGCGACCGCTTGCCCGAGGAGGGGCAATGGCTGCGTCATATCGGCATCTACGCCTATCGCGCCGGGTTTCTGCAGCAGTTCGCGGCGATGCCGCCCGGCCTGCTGGAACGCATCGAGTCGCTGGAACAGCTGCGCGCGATGGAAGCCGGTCACCGCATCGCCGTTGCGCTGACGCCCGAGCAATTTCCGCCGGGCATCGATACGCCGGACGATCTGGCACGTGCGCAAGCGCGGGTGGCATCGGCATGAAGGTCTTGATCGTGTGCCTGGGCAATATCTGTCGTTCGCCGATGGGCGAGGGCGCCTTGCGCGCGCGGCTGGACGAGGCACGCGTGTCGCGCCGCATCGAGGTCGACTCGGCCGGTACCGGCGATTGGCATGCCGGCGATCCGCCCGACCCGCGCGCCATCCGTTGCGCGCGCGGACACGGCGTGGATATCTCCGGCCTGCGCGCACGTCAGGTGCGCGACGAGGATTTCGACCACTTCGATTGGCTGCTGTGCGCAGACGGCAACAATCTGCGCGATCTGCAGCGTCTGGCGCCATCAGCGCAACGCGACAAGGTCGCGCTGTGGTTGCCGTGGGCCGGCGTGGACGCGCGCGACGACATCCCGGACCCGTACACCGGCGGCAGCAAGGATTTCGAGGAGGTCTGGCAACTGGTCGATACCGCGGCGCGACAGACGGTCGCCAGACTCACCCGCGGCTAATCGCGCTTGGGCATAATTACCGCATGACTGCCCAGCTCACCCAGGAACTGCCGGAATTTCCCACCTGGCTCAATGCCAGGCCATCCACCTTGCAGGAGCATCGCGGCCGCGCGCTCGTGCTGGCGTTCGTCAACGCCAGCTCGGTGTGGTGCGCCGAGCGTCTTGCCGAGCTTGCGCAATGGCAGGCGCGTAGCCCCGGGCGGCTGCAGGTGATCGTGGTGCAGGTGCCGCGCTTCGATAGCGAACGCCTGCCACAACGCTCGCTCAAGCAACTGCGCGGGCACGGCGTCAGCGCGCCGATCCTGCTCGACAAGGACTGGGAAACCTGGCGCCGCTTCGGTATCGAATCCTGGCCTACGCTGGTGTTGCTGGATGCCTATGGCCGCGAACGCCAGCGCCTGGTGGGTGTCACCGCTGATCTGGACAAGGCGTTGGCCGCATTGTGCGAAGGCCAGCAACCGCCCTCCGACGCCGACCTGCAAGTCATTGCAGAACGCGACCCCGAACAGCGGCTGGCGCTGCGCTTTCCGACCGGCCTGGCTGCCACCGAAGACCGTCTGTATATCGCCGATACCGGGCACCACCGCGTGCTGGAATGCACGCATGGCGGCCGGGTGCTGCGGCAATTCGGCCACGGCAATGCTGATCTCATCGATGGCGGTACCGGCGAAGCGGCCTTTCGTCGTCCCCAGGGTCTGGCGCTGGAGCGCGATCAGCTGTACGTCGCCGATACCGGCAATCACGCATTGCGTCGCATCAACCTGCGCAGCGGGCAGGTGGACACCTTGTGCGGCACCGGTCGCTCAGGCGAGCCGGTGGAAGGGCCGTTGGCCTTTGCCGGTGCGTCTGCACTGAACTATCCGCAAGGTCTGGCCATTGCCGACAACCAGGTGCTGATCGCCATGGCCGGCGACAACCGCATCTGGAGTTACGACCTGGGACGCGCTGCACTGAGCGCGCGTGCCGGCACCGGGTCCCTTGAAATTCGCGACGGCAGCGGTCATCTGGCGGCCTTCGCGCAACCGGCAGGGCTGGCGGCGGTGCAGCAGGTTGCCTACGTGTGCGATGGGTTGGGCTCCTCGATCCGCACCATGCAGCTGCGCGGCGATCTGGTGCAGACCTTGGTGGGCGGGCAGGGCATCTGGCAGTTCGGTGATGAAGACGGCCCCCGCGGCACCGCGCGCCTGCAATTTCCGCAAGCCATCGCACTGGGCGCCGATTCGCCGATGCTGTGGATTGCCGACACCGGTAACGGACGGCTGCGCTGCCTGCGTCTGGGCGGCGGCGAACTCACCACGGTCGAACTACCGCGACGTCTGCACGGCCCGGCCGGGCTTGCCGTCGCCGCCGGCGCAGTCTGGATTGCCGAAACCGATGCCCATGCCGTTTTGCGTTACGACCTTGCAAGCGGCGCACTGAGTGATGTTGCGATAGAAGAATGAGCGCAAGGCCCCAAGCCGACTTCGATGGAAAAGCGTTTGCTGCGCGACTGAGCACCGCGCCCGGCGTTTACCGCATGTATGCGAGCGACGACACCTTGCTGTACGTCGGCAAGGCCGGCGCCTTGCGTAAGCGTGTGGGCAGCTATTTCAACGGCACGCCAAAGAATGCGCGGCTGACCTCGATGCTGTCGCAGGTCGCGCGTATGGACGTCACCGTGACCCGCAGCGAGGCCGAAGCGCTGCTGCTGGAAAACCAGCTGATCAAATCCTTGTCGCCGCGCTACAACGTGTCGTTGCGCGACGACAAGAGTTATCCGTACGTCCTGCTGACGCGCGAAGACTGGCCGCGTATCGCGCTGCACCGCGGCCCGCGTGCGGTGCAGGGGCGCTATTTCGGCCCCTACACCGGCGTGACCGGCGTGCGCGAGACGCTGAGCCTGATGCACAAGCTGTTCAAGCTGCGCAGTTGCGAAGACAGCGTGTTTCGCAACCGCTCGCGGCCGTGCCTGCAGTATCAGATCGGCCGTTGCAGCGGCCCGTGTGTGGATCTGGTGGCCGCGCCCGATTACGCCGAATCGGTACGCCGCGCCACCATGTTTCTCGAAGGCAAGAGCGATCAGCTCGGCGAAGAGATCATGCAGTCGATGCAGCAAGCCAGCGAAGCGCTTGAATTCGAGCGTGCCGCGCGTCTGCGCGATTTGCTGTCGTCGCTGCGCGGTATGCAGAACCGCCAGTACGTCGACGGCCGCGCCGCCGATCTGGATGTGCTGGCTTGCGCCACCCAGTCCAGTCAGGCTTGCGTGTTGCTGCTGAGCTTCCGCGACGGCCGCAACCTGGGCACGCGCTCGTTCTTTCCCAAGACCAACGGCGAAGACAGCGCCGACGAAATCCTGGCGGCCTTCGTCTCGCAGTACTACGCCGAACATTCGCCGCCGCGCGAGATCTTGCTGGATCGCGAGATTCCCGACGCCGAACTGATCGAGGCCGCGCTCAGCACTGCCGCCGAGCACAAGGTAGCGCTCAAGTGGAACGTGCGTGGCGAGCGCGCCGGCTACTTGTTGCTGGCGACCCGCAACGCGCAGCTGACCCTGGTGACCGAGCTCACCAGCCAGAGCGCGCAGCACGCACGCAGCGAAGCCTTGCGCGAGATGCTGGGCTTGGCCGAGCAGGTCAAGCGCGTGGAATGCTTCGATATCAGTCACACCATGGGCGAGGCCACGGTGGCGTCGTGCGTGGTGTTCGACGCCAGCGGCCCGGTGCGCGGCCAGTATCGCCGCTTCAATATTTCCGGCATCACGCCGGGCGACGATTACGCGGCGATGCGTCAGGCGATCGAACGGCGGTTTCGGCGTGCAGTGGAAGAAAACGGCGTCCTCCCCGATGTGCTGCTGATCGACGGCGGCGCCGGCCAGCTGGCGCAGGCGCAGGCCGCATTGGCCGACCTTGGCGTGGAGAACGTCGTGCTGGTCGGCGTGGCCAAGGGCGAGGAGCGCAGGGCAGGGCACGAGGCGCTGATCATGGCCGACGGCCGCGAACTGCGACCGGGCGCAGCCTCGCCCGCGCTGCAATTCATCCAGCAGGTCCGTGACGAAGCGCACCGCTTTGCGATCACCGGCCATCGCGGGCGCCGCCAGAAAGCGCGCATGACCAGCAAGCTCGAGGATATCCCTGGCATCGGACCACGCCGCCGCGCGAGCCTGCTCAAGCATTTCGGTGGCCTGGTCGGTCTCAAGGCGGCCGGCGAAGCCGAGATTGCGCGGGTGGACGGGGTCAATGCCGCACTTGCTGCGCGAATCTACGCTAACCTGCACGGGCTGGCGCTTCCCGATGCGGCAGGCGAGTCGAGTCCGTAATGAAGTTGACCATCCCCACGTGGCTGACACTGCTGAGGATCCTGATGATCCCGGTGTTGGTCGTGGTCTTCTACCTGCCATACACCTGGACGAACTTCGCTTCGGCCGGTGTGTTCGCGCTGGCCGCCATCACCGACTGGCTGGATGGCTGGGTCGCGCGGCGGTATCACCAGTATTCCGCGTTCGGCGCGTTCCTCGATCCGGTTGCCGACAAGTTGATGGTCGCCGTCGCCTTGTTCCTCATCGTGCAGGGGCATCCCACGCCGTGGATGGCGTTCTGGGCGGCCGTCATCGTAGGCCGCGAGATCGCAGTCTCCGCATTGCGTGAGTGGATGGCAGAGATCGGCCAGCGCGCCAAGGTGCGCGTTGCAGCGATCGGCAAGATCAAGACCACGGCGCAGATGGTCGCGCTGCTTTGCCTGCTGTATTCGGTCACTCCCGGCCAGATGCCCACGCATCAAATCTGGCTGGGCAATCTGATCTTCCGTGCCGGCTATTGGACACTGGCGATCGCTGCGCTGCTGACGTTGTGGTCCGGTTTTCAGTATCTGCAGGCGGCATGGCCGAGTCTGCGCGCCGACGAAAAAGCGGCGATCAGCAACAAGCCGAAAAAAATCGAAAGCAACAGTTGACAGCTATCCTGTTCGCTGTAGAATTTCGCCTCCCAAGCGGGAATAGCTCAGTTGGTAGAGCGCAACCTTGCCAAGGTTGAGGTCGCGAGTTCGAGTCTCGTTTCCCGCTCCAGATTTAGACAAGGCCCCCTGTCCGAGGTCTCGTTGTTTCAAGGCAGGATGCCTTGGGTTTGATGTTTCGGCCTGGTGGTAGAGTGGTTATGCAGCGGACTGCAAATCCGCGTACGCCGGTTCAATTCCGGCCCAGGCCTCCATATGCAGTCGCTATTTCGCATCGGCAACGATAGCGGGGCTAGCGTAACGAAGTGACAAGCTGTACAATTTAGTTTCATGCGGGAATAGCTCAGTTGGTAGAGCGCAACCTTGCCAAGGTTGAGGTCGCGAGTTCGAGTCTCGTTTCCCGCTCCAAATTCAAACCCCGGATATCCCACGATATCCGGGGTTTTTGTTTGCCGCATCATCAAGAACGTTCTCGAATGATCAGACTGCCATTCATGTGAGTTGGCGGCCAAGAAAATGTCTGCAGGACGGCAGAGCATCTGTGCGTTTGCGTGGTAGGCGCCCGCGTATGCGCGGCATGCGGTGTCGGCACGCAGACGATCAGATACACACTTAGGCCCGTGCCAGGCTGAGGCCCGTGCGATCGCTATCTGGCAAGAACTGGCGAATCGAGATGATCGGAGATGCGCCACCGCCTCATTCAGCGGCAACTGCTCGGGAGCTGATCGCTACACAGCCAACGTCTCACAGGCTGCGAATCCCTAGAAGCGCGAAAGCGGCCTGGCCAAGTTCGGAGCGTATACGCCGACTGCTGGCAGTGCGACGCCTGCAATAGCGTTTGGCGGGCAAGCGCCGCGATGGGAGCTGCGGACACGTTTCAGTGCATGAAGCAGGCCTCACCGCATGCTCGCGCACCCCAAACAACTGTTCGCGGGGCTGTGCTTGCGGAAGGCAACGTTGCTCCGAACAGGCTGACTGCACAGCAGCCAGCTCATCGCGGCGTGGCAGAGCCTATCGGACGACGACATATCATCGCGTCTGGTGGCAGATTTGCTTGTCAGAGTGTGCCCGGGGCGGGGGTCGAACCCGCATAGCCTTGCAGCTGAGGGATTTTAAGTCCCTTGCGTCTACCAATTTCGCCACCCGGGCATTGCGATAGCGTGCCTGATTGCGCGGCGATTGTGAATCTCTAAACGACGATCCTGCCGACGGCCCGAGACATGCCGCGTGCGCTATGCTGCCGCCGCAATACCGCGCGGCAATCAACCGCGCACAATCCCAAGGAACTGCATGTCCGGCAACACGCTTCTCCCCCTGCAGCAGGCACGCATTGCCGTCATCGGGCTCGGCTATGTGGGCTTGCCGTTGGCCGTTGCGTTCGGCGAGCACCGCGACACCCTGGGCTTCGACATCGATACGCAGCGGGTCGTGCAACTGCACGACGGTCACGATGCCACGCTGGAGTTGGACGCCGCCGAGTTGGCAGCGGCAACGCAGTTGCGCTACAGCGCAACCGCCACTGACCTGGCGAGCTGCAGCATCTTCATCGTCACTGTGCCGACCCCGATCGACAGCTTCGAGCAGCCGGACCTGGAGCCGTTGCGCAGCGCCACGGCACTGATCGCCGCCGCGCTCAAGCCCGGCGATCTGGTGATCTACGAATCCACCGTGTATCCGGGCACCACCGAAGAAGTCTGCGTACCGCTGCTCGAAGCTAGCTCCGGTTTGCGCTTCAACCAAGATTTTTTCTGCGGCTATAGCCCCGAGCGCGTCAATCCGGGCGACCGTCAGCGGCGTCTGCGTGATATTCGTAAGATCACCTCCGGCTCGACGCCTCAGGCTGCCGACACAGTCGATGCGCTGTACGCCAGCATCATCACCGCAGGCACCTGGCGCGCGTCGTCGATGCGCGTGGCAGAAGCGGCCAAGGTGGTGGAAAACATCCAGCGCGATGTCAATATCGCGCTGGTCAACGAGCTGGCGCTGATCTTCGACAAACTCGGAATCGACACGCTCGACGTGCTCGAAGCGGCCGGAACCAAGTGGAATTTTCTGCCGTTCCGGCCCGGTCTGGTCGGCGGCCACTGCATCGGGGTGGATCCGTATTACCTGCTGCACAAATCCGAAAGCGTGGGGTACCACCCAGACCTGATCCACACCGCGCGTCAGGTCAATAACCGTGTCGGCCGGCATGTCGCCGAGCGCGTCTGCGGCATGTTGGCGCTGCGCGGCGTAACGCTGGCACAAGCGCGGGTGTTGGTGCTGGGCGCCGCCTTCAAGGAAAACTGCCCGGACTTGCGCAATAGCCGTGCGCTGGAATTGGTGCAGTTGCTGCAGGCGGCCGGCGTGCACGTCGATACCTGCGACCCGTGGGCAGACCCTGCCGACGCGTTACAGCATGGCGGGGTGCAGCTCTGCGAGTCGCCGGACGAGGGGACCTACGATGCGGTCGTCCTGGCAGTCGCGCATGCGCAGTATCGCGACTACGACGTCGAGCGCATCGCAGCGCTCGGCAAGCCGGGCGCGGTGGTGTACGACGTCAAGTCGGTGTGGCCGCGTGCGGCCGTCAGCGACCGCCTGTAGTGCGTTCGTGCCGGTGTTGCAGCCAGTCGACGGCGCCAAGTGCGGCGCGTCGTCCGCTGGCAAAACATGCGGTCAGCAGATAGCCACCGGTTGGCGCTTCCCAATCGAGCATTTCGCCGGCACAGAACACGCCCGGTTGTGCGCGCGCCATCAGCTGCGCGTCCAGCGCTTCCAATCGCACGCCACCGGCTGAACTGATTGCCTCGGCCAGCGGACGCGTCCTTAGCAGCCGCAGTGGCAGGCGCTTGAGCGTCCGTGCAACCCGCGCAAGATCGTCGCCGGCCTGTTTGCCCAGGTGTTCGTACAGCAGTGCGGCCTTGACGCCTTCGATGCCGACCTGGCGACGCAAATGCTCGCTGAAACTGCGCCCTTTGCGCGGCAGAGCCAACTCGGCGCTTACCCGTTCCAACGTGCGTCCGGGCACGAGATCCAGGCCGAGCTCGGCCTCGCCATGTGCATCGATCTGGTTGCGCAACTCTGCGGCGATCGCGTAGATCAAACTGCCTTCGATTCCGCTTTCGGTCGCAACGCATTCGCCCTGCAATGCGTGCTGCACGCCGGCGCCATCGCGCCAGTGCGCGACGACCGGCTTGAGCGGCGCGCCTGCATGCCGTTGCACAAAGTGCTCGCTCCAGTCGATATCGAAACCGCAGTTGGCGGGCACCAGTGGCGCAACGGCGATGCCGCGCTGCTGCAGCGGTGCCTGCCATCGCCCATCCGAGCCAAGCTGTGGCCAACTGCCGCCGCCCAGTGCCAGCACCACCGCATCGGTATGACGTGCGATGTCGCCTGCCGCCGTTGCGAACTGCAGCGCGCCTTCGTCGCTCCATCCCAGCCAGCGATGTTGCACATGGAAGTTGACGCCCTGGTCCTTGAGTCGGCGCACCCAGCCACGCAGCAGCGGCGCAGCTTTGCGATCAATCGGGAACACCCGCCCCGAGCTGCCGACATAGGTTTCCACACCCAGATCGCGCGCCCAGGTACGCAAGGCGTCCGCATCGAAGTCCTGCAGCCACGATGCCACTTCCTGCGTGCGCTCGCGGTAGCGCTGCGCAAACAGCGGCATTGGGTCGGAGTGAGTGAGATTCAGCCCGCCCTTGCCGGCAATCAGAAACTTGCGTCCTACCGAACCCTTGGCTTCGTAGAGATCGACAGCGATCCCGGCAGCGCACGCGACTTCTGCCGCCATCAGCCCCGCAGGCCCGCCGCCAATGACCGCCAGCCGCGGTTTGTGTGCGTCCATCATTGCTCAGTCACTCAGCGCGGCTGTACGCCGAGCAGCTCCACATCGAACACCAGCGATGCGCCCGGCGGGATCACACCGCCCGCGCCGTTGTCGCCGTAACCGTACTCAGGCGGAATCATCAAGGTGCGCTTGCCGCCCACGCGCATGCCGGCAACACCCTCGTCCCAACCGCGGATCACCTGGCGACCTCCCAGCACGAACTGGAACGGTTCTGCGCGATCAAGCGAGCTATCGAATTTCTTGCCATGCTTGTCGGCAGCTTTTTCGTCGTACAGCCAGCCGGTGTAGTGCACGGTGACCATCACGCCCGGAGTGGCTTCCGCGCCGGTGCCGACAGTGCGGTCGATCCGCTCGAAGCTGGCGATCGTGCCACCGGACGGCGGCAGGGCAGGTGCACAGCTGGCGAGCAACAAGGCGGTACAGAGCGTCAACAGAAGGCGCATGGGGTGGTCCATGAAGGAAGGGCGCCATTATCGCACCTGGCTCCCGTTATCATCGCGCCATGGCCAAGCTGCTGCTCAATCTGCGCAATGTTCCCGACGACGAGGCCGATGAGGTGCGGGCATTGCTGCGCGAACACCTGGTGCAGATCTACGAGACCCGGCCCAGCAACTGGGGTATTTCCGCTGGCGGTCTCTGGCTCAGCGACGATGCCGAGTACCCGCGCGCCAAGGCGATACTGGATGCGTATCAAGCCCAGCGTGGGGCGCTTGCGCGCGCGCAACGCCAGGAAGCGATTGCTGCGGGCACCGCAGAAACGTTCGGCGCATTGCTGCGCAAGCGCCCTGTCTTCGTGATCGTCACGCTGCTGGGGATGCTGATCGTCGCATCGTTGGTGTTGCTGCCGTTTCTGCTGCTGCGCGGCTGACGGCGTTCAGCGCCGTGACCGGCGATGGTGGCGGGAGCGGGGCACATCCGAACACCTGTTGTCCTGACGCGCATTGAGTCAGCACGGTCTGCGCTCGCTGCCTGCAGGGCGATGGATCGTTCGACAAGCTCGCTACCCGGGGTCGGGCACCCTAAAATACCCGGATGATCACCAATACCGCGGCGTATCAATTCGTCACCGTCCAGGACCCGCAGCAGCTGGCAGACAGCGTGCTGCTACACGCCGAGCAGCAACTGCTGAAGGGCTCTGTGCTGGTGGCCGAAGAGGGCATCAATCTGTTTCTCGCGGGCGACGCCGAGCGGATTGGTGCGTTTTATCGCTGGCTGCAGGCCGACCTACGGTTTGCGCAGATGCGCATCAAGTACAGCCAGAGCACGCAGCAGCCGTTTGCGCGGCTCAAGGTCAGGGTCAAGCCGGAGATCATCAGCTTCCGTCGTGACGATGCATCGCCGCTGCAAGGCCGTGCGCCGACGGTGACGCCTGCTGTGCTGCGCGAGTGGATGCGCAACGGACGAGATGACCAGGGTCGCCCGTTGGTGCTGTTGGATACGCGTAACGCGCAGGAAGTGGCCTATGGCACGTTCCAGGGCGCGTTGACCTTGCCGATCGACAAGTTCACCGAGTTGCCCGCAGCACTTGCATCGCATCGTGCAGCCTTGGCCGATGCGACGGTGGTGAGCTTCTGCACCGGCGGCATCCGTTGCGAGAAGGCTGCGCTATGGATGCAGGCCGACGGCATGGATAACGTGCTGCAGCTGGAGGGCGGAATTCTTGGCTATTTCGAAGAAGTCGGTGGCGAAGGCTATGACGGCCGCTGTTTTGTGTTCGACGAGCGCGTCGCACTGGATCCTGCATTGCGCCCGCTGGTGGACGATGCGCGGACCACAGAACCGGGAAAAGTCTGACCGGACGCGGCTGTATTGCCCGATGCAGCCGGTCCTGCGGGCGCTTGCATCATGCAAACACATTGCAATGGCACACCAGGCACGTGTGGTTACATGCAAAAGAGCGCGCTTTTCGCTCTAACTTGAATGTAATACGTCGCATCGTGCTTGCCCTGAATTATTCACGGAGCTAGGCTGCACCAGCCAGCCGCACAGCGAGGACAACAAGGATGACCATCAGAGTTTTTCTGATCGACGATCATGCACTCGTGCGTACCGGCATGAAGATGATCCTGTCCAAGGAAGTGGACGTCGATGTCGTGGGTGAGGCAGAGAGCGGCGAAGCGGCATTGCCGCAGGTTCGTCAGCTCAAGCCGGATATCGTGCTGTGCGATCTGCACTTGCCCGGTGTCAGTGGCCTGGAAATCACCGAGCGCATCGTCAAGGGCGATTACGGCACGCGTGTGATCATCGTCTCGGTGCTGGAAGATGGCCCGTTGCCGAAGCGTCTGCTCGAAGCGGGCGCGTCCGGCTATGTGGGTAAGGGCGGCGACGCGCATGAGTTGTTACGCGCGGTACGCGAAGTCGCATTGGGGCGGCGTTATCTGGGCAACACGATTGCGCAGAATCTTGCGCTGTCCAATCTGGAGGGTGGCAGCTCGCCATTCGACGCCTTGTCGCCGCGCGAGCTGGAAGTCGCCTTGTTGCTGACGCAAGGTCTGCGGCAGGAAGACATCGCCAAGCGGCTGAATCTCAGTGCCAAGACCATCAATACGCACAAGGCGCGCTTGTTCGAAAAAGTCGGTATCCAGGACAACATCGCTCTCGCACGCCTGGCGAATCAATACGGCCTGACCGATCCTGCTCGCACGATGTAGCGCTTTTCACCCTCAGCAGTCGCCTCTGCGCGTTGGCTGAGCGTTGTTGAGTGATTCGGTGGACCTGAGTGCCTATGCGCCTGTTCGCTGTTTATGCATGGCAGTCCATGTGACTAACGAGCCGTAGCGAGCAATCGTCAGGTAAGTGAGGCAGGACCCCGACTGGGCGGATAGCGTGAGAACGGTGAGCGCCGCCTCACCGCGGGCCAGTGTGACGAGCCTGTGGCCGGCGTAGGCGACTGAAACTAACTGGACCGACTGCTCTACTGCAGCCAGCCGAACTGCGCGGTTGCAAGCGTCGCTTGATCGACATGCGGCGCACCGACCTGTTCGCCGCGCAGTGCACGTCCGATGCTGACCAGGAACCGCGCGTGTCTGGCTGCTGCGCAGGTGCTGTATTGACGCTCCATGTGCAGTCGTTATTTGCTTTGCCGGTTGCCGGATTTCTTGATCGCGTTGATGCGAGGCAGCGTTGAAACCGCCCGATAAAGCCGAGGCCGTTCCCGTTGAACCCTGTCTTTGCCTACTTGATCAGGGGCAGACTGGTCCTGTCTGCAGAGCGACGGGACAACACGTCCTTGCGAGCACCAGGCAATCGACGCTGCGTTGAACACTTGCGTGAGTCGGGAATGCATCCAGTTCGCCGCGTTGCATCGGTGTTGTCGTGGCGAATTGCGCACAAAAACAAAGCGGCCCGAAGGCCGCCGTGTTTGACGTAGATCTGGCCCGAGCAATTCGGGCCAGATCGACCAGGCGTTGCAAAGATCAGTGATCGTCGCGCGGCTTGTTGCTGTCGTCTTCCTGTGCCGACGCAGTGCCGGCGTCAGCTGAGGGCGCTGCAGGCTTGGCGGCTTCGGAGACGACCACGGTCGGCTTCGGCTTGTCGGCCGCCTGTTCCTGCACCTGTACAGCTGCCTGCGGTGCTGCTGGCGTCGACTGCTCTGGCGCCTTGTGCGGTACCGACGTTGCAGCCGCCGACGACGCAGGTGTTGCGTCGGCCTTGGGAGCCAGCGCGTCCAGCATGGTCGTCTGCACCGGGGCATACGGCTTGCGCACCGGAGCTGCCGGCGCATCGTCCGATGCTGCGGCGGACTGCGGGACCGTGGCGGTGGATGTCACAGCGACATCGACCGAAGGCTTGCCCCCCTTGGTCTGCTCGGCATGCGGCGCCGCGGCTGTGACCACGGCGGCCGGTGCCGCAGATGTTGCCGTTGCTGCAGGCGTCTGCTGCTCGGTAACAGGCGTTGCTGGTGCCGACTTCACGGGCTCGGATTGCACCGCACGCGTGACGGACTCCGATTGCACCGCAGGCGTTGCAGCGACCGCTGGAACAGCACGTGCCTGTGCATCGGCCGACGGTGCCGCAGCCGCAGTGTCGGCCAATGCGTTGGGCACCGGCTTGGCCGGCGTGACCACCGACGCTTCGACCACCGACGCGGTTGGGGCAGAGGGCTCGACAGGCTTGGTAACCGCAACCGGTGCAGCGTGGGCTGCCTCAGCGTTGGGCGTTGCAGTTGCAGGTATCGCAGCCGCTGCCGTGTGGGCGGCAGCGGTCGATGCAACCGCAGCCGGAGCGTCACCCGAGGTCGCGTCAGCAACCTGAGCGTGCGTGACGACCGGGGCAGGTGCAGAAGCCGCAGCTGTCGGGACAACCGGGGACGGTGCAGTTGCCGGAGCAGCAACGGTCGGCTGTGCCGCCGGCGCAGCCGCCACTGTCGCTCCATCACGTGCTCGGTCCGCTGCATCGGCAACCGGTGCCGATGCCTGCTGTGCGAACGACGATGCAGCGTTCGAGACCGGCGCGGTGGTCGACGTCATGTCGCTGTCCGATTGCAGTTCCGCACGTTCCTTGGGAACTGGACGCGGTTTCGGCGCTACCGCTGCAGTGGTCTCGGGCCTGGTACGGGCGGCCGGGGCCGGTGCGTCATCGTCGAAGTCGAACTCCGGCTGGCCTGCACGCGGAGCGGCGGATGCCGAGTTCTGCGTACCGGCTTCGTCGCCCTCGTTGTCACCATCGAGATCGCCGTCTGAATCACCGTCCAGATCGTCCGTTTCCAGACCATCGGCGTTGCTGCCGCCTTCACCATTTGCACCGGCGCCACGACGACGACGACGACCGCCACGACGGCCGCGACGACGACGGCTTCCACCTTCGCCATTGGCCGCATCGTCGCCCGACGCGTCCTGGGTCTGGCCATCCGCACTCGCGTCGACGCCGTGATCGGCGGTGGACTCGCTCACCACAACGTCGACCGGGTGGGCCTGATTGGCTTCATTCGCGGTGCTTTGCGTGTTGGCAGGTGCAGCGGTGTCGGCAATGGCCGCAACGACAGTCGAGGTGGTTGCCGTTGCTGCGGTCGACGTCAGCGTCTGTGCCGAAGCTGTGCCTTCCTCATCCTGACGCGCCGGGCGCGGCTGCCGCTCGGACGGCACGCCGTCCTGCTGTGCAGGTGCACGTGGCGGACGCGGCGTCTGGTTCTGCTGCTTGGGCTTCTGCTGCTGTGGTTGCTGCTGCTGCTGTTGCTGCTGTTGCTTCGGTGCCTGTGCTTCGTTGCGCGGTGGCTTGGGTGCCTGCACCTGCTGCTGGGCCTGGGCGCCAGCTTGTGCGGCCTGGCCGTTCTGGCCATTGGCCGGCTGACGGCGCTCGTCGCGACGCTCCTTGTTGACACCGTTGCCGTTGCCGCGCTGCTGATTGCCACCGTTGCCGTTGCGGGCATCGCGACCATCGCGACGTTGACCGCCACGCTCGCCGCGCTCGTTTCGATTATTGCGGCCTGCATCGTTCTGGCGCGGACGCTGGTTCGACTCGGCTGCAGGAGCAACCGGCTCGACACCACCGAAGATGCGCTTCAGCCAGCCAACCACACCGGTGACGGGTGCCGGAATCGGCACGGTCACGACCGGGGCCGGTGCGGGAGTCGGCGCGACCGGGGCAGGGGCCTCTTCACGCACCGGAGCCGGCTGGCTCGGCTTGATCGAGGTCACCGCAGGTGCTGCCGGAATGTTCAGCTGTGCCTTGGTCAGCGCATGCACCGGCAACTTGCGCGGCGTGCCGCGCTGGTAGCTGGGCTTGCCGCTGTCTTCGCCGAGCTCGTTTTCGCGCAGGCGGGTGACTTCGTAGTGCGGCGTGCGCAACTGCTCGTCGGCGACGATGATGATCGGCGAATCGTGACGCTGCTCGATCTCACGCAGCGCGCTGCGCTTCTCGTTGAGCAGGTAATTGGCGATCTCCACCGGGGCCTGGACCAGTACCTGTCCAGTGTTTTCCTTCATGGCGTGTTCTTCGGCCACGCGGATGATCGACAACGACAGCGATTCCACGCTACGCATGCGGCCATGGCCATCGCATAGCGGGCAGACGATCTGACTGGACTCGCCCAGGCTCGGACGCAGGCGCTGACGGCTCATTTCCATCAGGCCGAAGCGCGAGATGCGGCCCAGCTGCACGCGCGCACGGTCGTACTTGAGCGCGTTCTGCAGCTTGTTTTCGACTTCGCGCTGGTGCTTGGTCGACGCCATGTCGATGAAGTCGATCACCACCAGGCCGCCGAGGTCGCGCAGGCGCAGCTGGCGTGCGACTTCTTCGGCCGCTTCCAGGTTGGTCTGGAACGCGGTCTCTTCGATATCGCTGCCCTTGGTGGCGCGCGAGGAGTTCACGTCGACGGCGGTGAGCGCTTCGGTCTGGTCGACCACGATTGAGCCGCCCGACGGCAGCCGCACGTTGCGCTCGTAAGCGCCTTCGATCTGCGATTCGATCTGGAAGCGGTTGAACAGCGGAATGTCGTCGGTGTAGTGCTTGAGCTTGCGCAGGCTCTGCGGCATCACCTGCTTCATGAATTCCTGGGCGTCGGCATACAGCTCCGGCGTATCGACCAGGATTTCGCCGACGTCGGCGCGCAGGTAGTCGCGCAGTGCGCGGATGATCAGGCGCGATTCCTGATAGATCAGAAACGCGGCCGGCTTGCTCAGCGCAGCCTCGGCGATCGCCTTCCAGGTCTGCAGCAGGTAATCCAGATCCCACTGCAGTTCTTCGGCGTCACGGCCGACACCGGCGGTGCGGATGATCACGCCCATGTCGTCGGGGATATCGAGCTTGTCCAGCGCTTCCTTCAGCGCGGCACGGTCTTCGCCTTCGATCCGACGCGACACGCCACCGGCGCTCGGCGAATTGGGCATCAGCACCATGTAGCGGCCGGCCAGCGAAATGAACGTGGTCAGGGCGGCGCCCTTGTTGCCACGCTCTTCCTTGTCGACCTGCACCACGATTTCCTGGCCTTCACGCAACAGCTCGCGAATGGTCGACTTGTTGTGGTCGACGCCGGCTTGGAAGTAATCGCGGGAGATTTCCTTCAACGGCAGGAAGCCATGGCGCTCGGCGCCATAGTCCACGAACGCCGCTTCTAGAGAGGGCTCAAGCCGGGTGATACGGCCCTTGTAGATGTTGGACTTCTTTTGTTCCTTGGACGGCTGTTCGATGTCGATGTCGTACAGGGTCTGGCCGTCCACAATCGCCACGCGCAGTTCTTCTGCCTGCGTTGCGTTGATCAGCATTCGCTTCATTGTTGCGTTCCTCACGCGCTCTACCGCGCGGAACGCCGTGACGTTTCGCCTCTGGAACAGCTTGTCGGCCCTTCGCGCAACGCGCGGACAGGCCTGACCAGGGTTTCCAGCGCTGCAACACCACGGCAGGCCGCGGGAGCGCTTGTCTTTAAGTTTTATAGGTGTTTCAGGGCCGGCAGCCGCGTCCGGACGGACCGGGGCAGCGCACGGGACATGTTCAGCGCAACGGTCAAAAACCGCCGGCGATGGCCGGGTAGGCCGGTGAGCCGCTAACATGGCCGCCCCTGGGGCGGTGGTCGCGCACTGTGCCGGAATCATCGGAAGTCAGGCTTCTGGCCTATCAACTTCCAACGAAATCAAACCCTTATCTCGCTCGCCGAGTGTAACAGAATAAAGAGCCGGATGACCGACCCCCAGCCCCCCAAGCCGCCCGCCGACCGTGTGGGCGTGCGTATTCTCAAAGTTCCGGAAGACCGCGCTGGGCAGCGGCTGGATAATTTTCTGCTCGGCCAGCTCAAGGGTGCGCCGCGCAGCCTGATCTACAAGCTGGTCCGCAGTGGCCAGGTGCGGGTGAATGGCGGGCGTGCCAAGGCCGAGCGCAAGCTCGAAGGCGGCGAAGAAGTGCGCATTCCACCGGTGCGCGTCAACGAGGAAGGCGACAAGGCAGCGCCGCCGTCTTCGTTTATGGCGCGGCTGGAGGCGGCGATCGTGTTCGAGGACGCGCGTCTGCTGGCACTCAACAAGCCGACCGGCGTCGCCAGCCATGGCGGTAGCGGCATCAGCTTTGGCGCGATCGAGACCTTGCGCGCGCTCCGCCCGAACCAGACCCTGGAACTGGTGCACCGGCTAGATCGCGATACATCCGGTCTATTGATCGTGGCCAAGAAACGCTCCGCGCTGACCGAATTGCAGGCGCTGATGCGTGAGGACGATCGTGTCGAAGGGCGCGGCATCACCAAACGCTACCTGACCTTGCTGGTGGGGCGGATGCCGGACGGCGTCATGACCGTCGACGCGCCGCTGCATATCGGCCTGCGTCAGGGCGGCGAGCGGCATGTGCAGGTCAATGCCATCGGCAAGCCGTCGCTCAGCCACTTCAAGCTGCTGGAACGGCGCGGCGGGCACTCGTATTGCGAAGTGCGCATCGAAACCGGCCGCACTCATCAGATCCGCGTACATGCCCAGCACCTGGGCCACCCGGTCGCCGGCGACGATAAATATGGCGAGGCCGAGGTCAACAAGCGCCTGCGCGATCAGCTGGGTCTGAAGCGGCTATTCCTGCATGCGGCCTCGCTGGAGTTCGCCTTGGATGCGGGCAAGACTCCTTACGTGCTGAGCGCTCCACTGGCCCCGGAGCTGGCCGAGGCGCTGGATCGGCTGGGGCGCTGACATAGCTATTTCAGGCTGCGCGCGCTCGTTTCGCGTACCTGGCACGTGATGCCCATCGTTCAGCAGGACATCGGCGGTGCTGCGGTCTCGGCTTGGTGAGAGTCCCAGGGCGGCGGCCGTCACAGCCGGCCACTACGTCGAAGCTCTGTCAGCCGCGCTTAGCTGTCGTGATGGTGGTCGCGATGCTGCGGTGCCTGTGCACGAGCGGGCGGACGTTGCGCATGCATTTCTGCCGGGTGGGCAGGAGTAGGGCGCGGAGGTGCGAAGGAAACCATGCGCTGCGGGTGCTGTTGCGGCTGGGCCTGTGCGATAGGCCGCGGCTCCTGGCGCGGCGGCAGTGACTGCGCACGTTCCATCCGTTGCGGTGGCGCCAAGGCAGCTTGCTGAGGTGACGCAGTCCGCTGCTGCTCGTGCATCTGTGGAAACTGGAATTGCGCCGCTGTTGGCGCACGATGACTGACATCGTGTGGGTCGCGGCTCGCAAACGCAGCGTGTGCCGTGACTGCTGGAGGTGCTTGACGGGTCGCTTCGAACGCCGGCATGCGGGCCGCAGTGCTCGCCTGATGCAGCGGCTGTAATTGCGCCATGCGCTGTTGTGCAACCGGTGCCGCGGATATGCGGACCGCCGAATGCGCGCCAGAGGCGAGCATCGGTGCGGGGATATTCGTTGCGCGTAACGTTGTCTGCGCCTGCGACGGCATATTTGCCGGCATCGTCGCTGCAGCACGCGTTGCCACTGGGCGGCCAGGCTGCAGCATCTGCCGGTCAAAATGCGGCGCTGACAAGTGCGCATAGTCGGGCGGACGTGGAGCGTTGGCGGGCGAGGGCGCTACGCGATTGGGGCGCTGCAGGTTTCTGAGCGACTGCGCACCTGCTGCCGCGGCGATCGGCAAGGCCGCGCTGTTGACCGGCAGCCCTGTCGGCGCCAATCCGGGAGCCAGTGCGGATGCCGCAGTGCTGTTGGGGCCATACCGCTGGTTCTGCCGCACGTACGAGCGCGCGTCGATATAAGTGCTGCGGTTGTTGATGATGGTGGTGCGCGGTGCATAGACGTGGTTCTGGTACACCACGTAATGCGGTGCGGCCGGCGGTGCGTTCCAGTCCACGCCCCAGCTGTTCCAACCCCAGTGGTGCCACGCCGGTGCCGGTGCGGCCCAGCCGAACCAGCCGTGGTGGTGTTCCAGCGCCCTGCCGACCAACACACCGATGCCAAACGACACCACCCCGGTGGTTACCACGTCGCCCTGGTCGTACCAGCGCACCGGGCGATAGCGATAGTCGCGATAGACATCGACCGGCGTGCCGTAGACCACACCCGGGTCGTAGCGCGGCACGTACACCACCTCTGGCTGCGCGGGTTCGATGGTGATGACTTGCGACGGCGGCGGAACACGTTCGCCATCCAGGATCGGCGTGACCACCACATGCCGCGCCACCTGGACCTGCTGTTGCGGCGTGCTGCGCAGGTGGCCGCTGGCTTGAGCGCGCTGGCGCATGATCTGCACCGCGTTGAGGACATCGTTGGGGTCATGCGCGTACGCATCGCCGAGCGCGCGGGTCCAATCGAGATTGCCGGCCAGCTGGTCCACCACATCGGGGAAGGCGGTCAATGCCTTGACGCTGGGATCCCACGGCTGCGACACCGTGGCCTGCGCGCGGTCAGTGGCCGCCAAGTTGCGATTGCTGTGCAGCCAGTCCTGCGCGGTGAGCACCTGATCCGGGTAGACCGAGGCCGCCAGGGTCTGGGCCAACAGCTTGTCCGGAAAAAGGGCGATCGGAGCGACCAACCGATACAGCTGATCGGCCGTCGGCGGCGTGTAGGCGGGGGCTGTGGAGGCGGGTGGTTCGACTGGAGCCGCTGCGGTTGCCGAAGGTACGGTGCGTTGGCAGCCGACCAGTGCCAAGGCGCCGCTGGATGCGATTGCCAGCGCCAAGCCAATGCGCCCCTGTGACCATGGTTGCATACGGCACCTCGCTGTGTGCGCGTTGATGACGCGCGTACGATGCGCCGCATTCGATGTCTGGAAGCTTGCTGACGTGGTGCCGGTAATGGCCGGGCACGGCAGCGTTCAGGAGGACTGCGTGCTGAAGAATCGCAGCGCCGCAGAGCGTGCGCAAGACCACCTTTGCGTCACAACGTCAGGGCAGTATTTGGGCACGCGCACACGTTGCCTAGCAGCGTGGACCCGGGCCAAGCTTGCATGCGAAAAGCCTCAGCTCTCACAACAAGCAACGCCGGTTGTTGCACGTAATCGGCGCGCCACGCCTCACGGCGCTGCGAAGCGGAACAACACCAGACTGATCGCCAGCGTGGCCATACCCGATACCAAGCCGTAGACCGTTTCGTGGCCTTGTGCGTAGCGCTTTGCCGCCGGCAACAGTTCGTCCAGCGCCAGGAACACCATCACCCCGGAGATCAACCCGAACACCGTGCCGAACACCGCTTCGGATAACACGTTGGACAGCGCCAGATAGCCGATGCCGGCGCCGATCGGTTCGGCCAGGCCGCTCAGCAGGCTGGCGCCGAAGGCATAGAACTTGTTGCGCGTGGCGAAGTACACCGGCACCGCGATCGCGATGCCTTCGGGAATATTGTGGATGGCGATAGCGAATGCCAACGGCATGCCCACTGCCGGGCTTTCCAGCGTGGCGAAAAACGTCGCCAGCCCTTCCGGAAAGTTATGCGCGGTGATCGCGATGGCAGTCATCAGGCCGACACGACGGATGTAGGCGCGGTTGTCGTCGCGAAATTGCGGGTCGTCGGTGGACAGGCTCTGGTGCGGGTTGGGCACCAGGCGGTCGATCACCATGATCAGCAGCATGCCGCCCAGAAAGGTCAGCGTGCCGAAGGTAAAGCCCAGCTTGTCGTTGTAGGCGTTGGAAAATGCGGCGATCGACTTGTTGAGGATCTCCGACAACGACACGTACACCATCGCGCCACCGGCAAATGCCAACCCGAACGCCAACAGGCGCGGATTGGGCTTTTTGGCGAACACCACCATGAGACTGCCGAGGCCGGTGGCAAGTCCCGCGGCCAAGGTGACCGCCAGCGCGGTCCAGACGTTTTGTGATGACACCTCAAGCATGCGATGCGAAGACCTCGTGGAGTGGGAAGCAATCCTGGTGTGGTCAGCGCAATCACGCGACCACTGACGGCAGCAGGATGGTCAGGCATGGATGACGAAGGCGTGGTGTCGAAGACAGCCGCAGGTTCATATGCAACCACCGGCCAAGGCGAGCGGTGTCGATGAGCGATGCATCGCGGTGTCGCGCGCCTTGCCCGTCGCCGCTCAGAGCCGTTGCAGCACGCTGACGGCTGCGCTCAACCGCCGCGGCGCGCGCGTTCTTCGATGGCGAAGCATTCGTCCGGACGCGGCACCGGCGGCTTGAAGGCGACCGGCACCTGGATGGTCTGTGGCACGGCCTGGCCATTGCGGGTGGCCGCCTTGAACTTCCATTCGCGCACACGCTTTTGTGCAGCCTCGTCCAGCACCGGCTGGCCGCTGCTCTGGGTCACCGCCACGTCTGTCGGTGTGCCTTCGGTACCGACGACGACCCTGAGCACGGTGGTGCCACCGACCCCGGCGCAAGCCAACTCCGGTGCGTACTCCGGCGGCGGCGTCTTCAACGCGGCAAGCTCTGTGGGGGCCACCGCAGGCGCGGCAGCCTGTTGCGACGACTTGCCGCAGCCGCTGAGGCCGGCCGCCAGACACAGGCCGGCGAAGGCAGCGCGAGAAATGCTCATGCAGTGACTCCCTGATCGTAGAGTTGCGCGGTCTTGGCCGCGCAGATGAAGTCGTTTTCGCTCAGCCCGCCCACATCGTGGGTGGAATAACGCACCACCACCCGGTCGTAATGCACACCCAGATCGGGGTGGTGGTCTTCGCGATGGGCAATCCAGGCCAGCGCATTCACGAAGGCGAGGGTGCGGTAATAGTCCGCAAAGCGGAAGGTGCGCGTGATGGCCATGCCGGCCTCGGCCAGCTCCCAGCCGGGTATCTGCGGCAGCAGTTCGGCCAGGCGGGCCTCGCCAAGCTTGTGGTCGCTACCCTTGCGCGGAAGGCAATGGGCCTGCTCCAGGGGAATCAGATCGGTCATGACGCTCTCGCAGGGGTGGCGGACGGCGCACCCACCAGGATCACGGTGTTCCATGAGCGAGGGCGCTTTGAGCGGTAGAATAACCCGCATGATCCAGATATCCGACAAAGCCCAAACCTATTTCCGCAAGCTCATCGAACGCGAAGGCGTGCCCGGCATGGGCGTTCGCCTGAGCGCGGTGGACCCAGGGACCCCTCGCGCAGATGCCAGGCTTGAGTTCGCAGAGCCCGCGGACCTGAGCGGCGACGAGTGGGCCATCGACTGCGACGGCTTCACGTTATATGTCGCCGCCGCCAGCGTGCCGTGGGTGGATGGTGCCGAGGTCGACTACGTCACCCAGTCCACCGGCAACCAGCAGTTGACCATCAAGGCGCCCAAGATCAAGGGCGAAGCACCAGCGGATTCTGCCTCGATGGTGGAGCGCGTGCGCTGGGTGGTGGAAAACGAGATCAACCCGCAGCTGGCATCGCACGGTGGACGTGTGGCCGTGCAGGAAGTCTCGGCCGACGGCGTGGTGCTGCTGCGCTTCGGCGGCGGTTGCCACGGCTGCGGCATGGCCGATGTCACGCTGAAGCAGGGCATCGAAAAGACCTTGATGGGACGCGTACCCGGCGTGATTGCGGTGCGCGATGCCACCGACCACGCCACCGGCGACGCACCGTACATTCCGCGCGACAGCGCGGCCTGATTCCGCGTCACCGGTGACAACGGCTGCCGATCTGCTGCAGGCGCTGCGCGCGCGCATGCCGGCCAAGCTCATTCTGGATCGGCGCACCGGCCTGCCATACGGGTGGGCGATCTGGATGCGCAACCGCGACGACGCGGCGGCACCGTTCAACGACGATCAGGTGATGGATGTGCTGTTGGCACGTCCGTCAGTTGCGCATGGCGCAGGCACTGCCGCGACGCTGACGCCGTTCCAGGCATTTCGCAGCTTGTGGTGGCAGCACTGGGAGCCACGCCCGACCGATCAGCGTCGGCAACACTGGCTCGCGCTGCTGGGAAGTCTGTTGATCCACATCGGCTTCATCGCGCTGCTGATCTGGGTGGTCACCGTGCGTTGGGCGCCGGACGACACCAAACCGGGCGAAGAGTCGCGTGTGCGCATGACCTTCATCGGCGACGGCGCAGCGGAGCAGGGGGGAGGGCAAGCAGAACCTTCGGCGGCGGCACAGGCAGCGTCTGCCGACGCTGCCGCCGCGCAGCAGGCCAGTGCGGGTGCGGCACCCGGTGAGTCTGCACAACCGACGACGCCCGCATCGGTACCGCCGCAGGCTGCCGCCGAGCCTGTCGATGCAACCAGCGCTGCGCAGACACAGGAAAGCACGCCGGAGCCGGTTGCCGCCGCTGCTAGCGAGCCGGTGACACCGGAGGTGCCGCAAGTGACGGTGCAGGTGCCGGAAGTGACGATCGAATCACCGCTGCAGGTGACCGAAACTGCGGTCGCCACCAACGAGTTTGTGGTTCCTCCACCGCCCAGCATCACCGTGGCGCCGCGAGCGATGACGCCGACCGCGCCGCAAGTGGAGGTGCGTCAGCGCGAGATCCAGACCGTGACCGACCGGCCGCAGCTGCGCGAATTGCAGCGCCCGGCTGCAGCCGTCGCCGTGCGATCTGCCGATGCACCTGCCGTGCGCGAGCGCGAAGTCGTAGTGCCGGACCGGCCGCAGGTTGCAGCACCGACTATGCGTCCCAGGGAAGTCACTCCAACCGTGCGCATGCCCGAGGTGGCGGTGCGCGCCGCGGAACTGCCCAACGTGCCGGAGCCGGCATCTACGCCGGCGCCTGTGCCGCCAACCGCACCGGCAACTGCCGCACCGACGTCGGCACCGCCTACATCGACAGCGAACGCCTCCGTTCCGCAGTCGGCACCCGCTACATCCGCGCCGCAGGCAACAGCGTCCCCGGCCAAATCCGAGCAGTCCAGCAACAGCGCTGACGCAGCATCTTCGTCAACCAAGCCCGCGACCAATACCGCTGCCGGGCCAGCAGCGGCGGACCGCAGCGGCGGCTGGGACGTCGCTGCCAATGCCGACGACTGGAGCAAATCCGACCGCAACCGTCGTGGTGAGACCACTGGTGCCAACGGCCAGCGCGATGGAATGTTCAATAGTGACGGCAGCGTGCGCGTGGCGGGGGCAGGCGATGCCGGCAAGGGAGCCGGCGACCGCGGGCCACCCGGCAGCGACACCGACACCTGGACCCGCGACCAGATCGCCCAAGGCGGCACCTGGCTCAAGCGCCCGCCGTACGGCTACACGCCGACCTCGCTGGATAAGTACTGGATGCCGAACCAGTCGCTGCTGCAGGAATGGGTACGCCGCGGCCTGAAGAAGATCGAGATCCCGATCCCGGGCACCACCACCAAGATCAGCTGCGTCGTGTCGTTGCTGCAATTCGGCGGCGGCTGCGGCCTGAGCGACCCCAACCTCAACGATCAGCCCGCCACCGCGCGACCGCCGCCGGATATACCGTTCAAGCGGGAGTTGCAGGAGGACAAGGGGGCGGTGCGCCGTGAGGGCGAATGAGGGTGCTGCACGATGAGCGTCCAGCACAGCTCGATGGAGCGAAGCGGGGCACGCGCTTGCATCAACACCGTGCGTCAATGCGCCTCCAGCTGGTGGGTGGGTGCCACGGCGTTTGCGGCGACCAAGGCGAAAGGTCTCAATGACCAGTGGCGGCCGTGAGTTTTTGAAATGGCTGGCTGCCGTCTTCATGACGGGCGATCACGCCTTGAAGATTCTGGGGCTGGGTTACGTTCCGGGCGTTGCCGAATTGGGGCGCGTGGCCTTTCCGTTGTTTGCGCTGGTTCTGGCCTACAACCTTGCCCAGCCTAACGCCGATATCGAAAAATCGGTCAAGCGCTTGTTTCTGTGGGGCATCGTTGCAACGCCTGTGGTGGCGATCGCATTTCAACGCGTATTCCCGCTGAATGTGCTGTTGTCGTTTGCGTTGGCGGCTGTGTGCATCCTGGCAATCGAACGACGTCAATGGGTGTTTTTGGCAGTGTGCGTATTACTTGTACCGGCAGCGGTCGATTATCGATGGGCTGGCGTGGCCGTCGTGCTGGGCGGCTGGGTGTTCTGGCGCAATCCTTGGCAATGGAGATTATCGAAAGGAATCTCTGCGCTGGTGTTGCTTGTACTGCCGGTGTCGCTAATCTGCTTCTTTAGCGATACGTTCTGGGCGCTATTGGCGTTGCCTCTGCTGTTGCTTGCACGCATAAACATTCCCATTCCGCGCACCCGCAGTGCGTTTTATTTCTATTACGTGGGACATCTTGTTTTTCTGATGGGGCTATTTTACGCAGCCGTGTGACGTGGAAAGTCGGTCAGGAGCATGTAGGGCAAGAAGGCGCCAGAGTTCATGCGGGACGTCAACAGTGATGGCAAGGCTGTCAGCACACCCAGCCCAGTAGAGGAATGCTAGCCCTAAAACCGAGATGTCCTGACATAATATACATTATGCGAAGTCAGGTGTTGCGTTCGGCAAGGGCGCGGCTCCGCTGGATCTGGCTTTGGATCAAGACTTGCCTGCCGAATCGTTCCCCTAGCGAAACGAAATCGCTGCATGACTGACACCTACAACCTCGACTGCAGACCACCTTGCTGGTCGGTCGGAATACAATGCCCCAAAAGCTGCGCGGCCGATCTACATCGGCGCGTGGTGACGAACCATGCCGAACTCACCGGCCCGTGGGGTCGAAGGAACGCTAGTAGCAGTAGCGTAAGGCTTCGACTCGGGGAATGTGCCGACGTCACGTGTGCCCTTTGCAATGACAGATCCTGCGAGCTGCACAGGCTGATTCTGATGACCCACCTGCCCGGTCTGCGCCTGCTGTTGTTGCTGCTGCTGGCGCACGTCCTTGTACGGGGGTTGTAAGGAGCGCCATTGCGCGCAAGCGTGCGGCACATAGGCTGTGGAAGATCGTACCGCGTGCCCTGCTCTGTCATACAGGTACAGGACGCCTCGCGCGGATCTGAGGCTGTGGGCACGCTGGACATGCAGAATACCTGCGGATCAGCGACAACCGGACGCTGATCGAACACCTCAGCAGTCCACGGCATCGTTTCAATTCGCTGATCTACCGCAGGACACGAAACCTCAGGGCGGTCCAGCTATTGCTGGGGCATACGAAGCTAGAAAGAGGGTCGGCAGGGAATCGTTACGTACAGGGCCAAAAACCAGCTAATTGATTGAAACGCAATGATAATTGCCTTGCCCCGGTGGCGGATCTCCCCCGTCTATGGGGGCCGTTCAAGGACTTTGGCGGCATAGCTCAGCGGCGCTACTTCCCTTTCAAGATCCAAGTGGTAATCGCCGAAGCGATTGATGTGGCTGGTCCGATAAGGCGACAGGCCGGCCAGGATCTCGGGCGTCAGTTCAATCCCCTCCTTCCGCATCTCAGCCAAGGTCCGGCTCATGCCCTCCACGTTGTGGAGGATGATCATGTTTGCGACCAGCTGGCTGTACTTGATGATCTTGCGCTGCTCGTGTTGGACGTTCTCAGCAATGATTCCCTGGCTGCCAAAGAACACCCATTTTACGAAGCCGTTGTACTCCTCGCTCTTGTTGGTCGCAGCATGGATCGTTTTCCGAATCTCGTTGTCATCGATGTAGCGCAGCAAGAACAGCGTTCGGACGGCCTTGCCAAGTTCCCGGAAGGCGAAGTACAGCTTGTTCTTCCGGCTGTAGGTGCCCAGCCGGCGCAGGATCGAGGACGCGGTGATCTTCCCCAAACGGATTGAGATCACCACCCGCAGCATGTCGTGGAGATGGGTGGCGATCAGTTGCCAGTCGATGCTGTCCCCGAACAGTGCCTGGATGTTCTTATAGGCCCTGCCCGATTCGGGCCGGAAGAACGTCAGGTCCTTGATGTTCCGGATCCGGGGCATCAGCTGGATGCCCAGCATGTGGGCCAGGCCGAAGACCGGATAGCTTTGCGCCTGCGTGTCGCCATGGACGATCTCAGGCTGGATGTCGGAAGTGTTGGCCAACAGGCCGTCCAGGATGTAGATGCCCTCGTGCACGCCACAGGGAATGAAGTGGCTGAACAACGCCACGTATTTATCGGACACGTGGTAGTAGCCGATGCCGCCATAGCCGCCGTAGCGGATGTGGTACTCCGACAGCAGGTTGTCTTCGTACACGCTCCACTTGGTGCCATCTGCAGACGCGCTCTTGCCGCTGCCCCAATAGCCCGGCAGGTCAAATTTGTTGTAGGTATTGATGACCTCCACGATGGCCTTCTCCAGGACATCTTCGGTCACGTATTTGAGGTTGAGCCAAGCGACCTGGCGACGGCTGAAGCCCTTGATCGACCGCGCCGTCTGCGTCGGACCCAAGTTGCAGCCATAGCAAAACAGCGTGGTGATCACCCGTCGAGGGAGATCTTCAATCTGGCTCTCAGTGCCGGCGATCGGACGGAAGAATCGGTGCAGATCCAGCCATCGGCTGGCGTCGATCAGGACATCGACGATGCTGGACTCCGGGAGCCGTTCGGCGATGAGGCGGTCCACGGTGGTAATCGCGCTGGAGACTTCGGCGCGTTGCCCCTTCCGCAGCACCAGGCGCCCCTCCAGGATGTCCGCATGCACGTTCTCCGGGAAACGCGCGTCGACCTCGTCGGCCAGGGAGGTCAATTGTGCGCGCAACCCTGCCACGAACGACTCGGCGTCGGTGGGCAGGCCTGACACCTGGCCATAGGCTTCCAGCTCCTGGGCCAAGGTGGCTTCATCGACCAGCTGCTCGCGGTAGTCATCAAACCGTTCGCTGCTGGGAATGAAGAGATCTCCGGACTTCAGCTCATCTTTGACCTGCACCAGCACGGCCAGCTCGAAGTACTTACGGTGCATCCAGCCGGCGCCTGCCGCGCTGGCCCGCTTGCCAAACACGTGCTGACGCCAGAGCTTGGACATCCAGTCAAAATCCTTCTCCGGGTCCAGGCCGAGGGAAGCAACTTCGATCAACTCACGCCGTTGGTTGCGCAGTGACAGCACGGCTGCGATCAACGGCTCCATGCCGGCATCGTGGCTGGTTGCCCGTAGATTCATCAGCTCCAGCCCATTGAACAGCAGCGGCCTGACCGCGCCGTAGGGCTGCAGCATGAAAGGCAGGTAGTTTTTCCCTGCATAGGCCATATGTTCTTCGCATTCGGCCAGCAAGGTCGACACTTCCGCTTCCAGACTGTTATCGATCGCGTCCACGCGCTGACTGTCGCTGCCGTCGAGCTGATAGGCCTGCAGGATTTCCTTGAGCTGGCCGATCAGGAAATCGGCCCGCTTGGCATGTTCGAGCTGGTAGGCCAGCAGCTTCTGCTGGGCCGTGTTCTCCAGCCCGCGCACCTGCTTGATGAACAGCTCGGCTGCGTCATCCAGCGTCTTGGCATGCTGGGCACGAATGAAGATGGTGGCCAACGCATAGCGCTTGTCCGGAGCCAATTCGGCCAGCTCGCTGGCGTCATAAGCGCGAGCCATTGCACGGAATTGCTTGAGCTTGGGCACCGGCACATCGATGGGAGGCAGCTGGTCGGCCAGCTGCTGCAGCATGCGGATGTGCTGCAGATAAAAACGAACTTCCTTGTTGGTCGGCCGGCCAGGCTCGCGCTTGAGTGAGTGCCAGCCAGTAAATCTGGAGCCTTCCGGTGCGCGCAGCAATTCGTCAATGAGCGTGCGCGTTGCGGGCGTCAGCGCGTGACTGATGCTGCGGTAGTACCCCAGATTGACCGTCTCACGCGCGCCAATGGCGGCCAGCTCCAGGGTGCGGAAGCCTGGCAGTTCGTAGCGGTGGTGCACCAGCTCTTCGAGCAGGACGTTCACGATGTCCGGGATGGTGTGCTTGGTCTGGGCTGCTCCGGTGGCCACCATGTCCAGCCAGGCCAAGCCTGATTTGTCCAAGGGACGTACCCCAATGAACTTCCGAAGCTGCGGCATATGCCGGCGCTGGCTGCCGGAGGCGTCGTAGCGTTCGAGCTGGTCGGTGTCCAATACGCGCCCGAGTCGGGCGGCCTTGGCGATGTGCTTCCGGATCCGCTCGGGCACTTCGGCCAACACCGTGAAGTAACCCAGGCGCTGGAAGAGCTTGAGATGAATCAGTACCGCCAGCTGCGGTCCCGGCTGGGTGGTCAGCTGCTTGGCGAATGCAATCTCAGCGGCGGTCGGGGTGTAGATCTCCTCCAGTTCCTTGGCGGTGGGATCAGGCTTCAGTCGCGGGTAGGCGGTCTCGTGAAGGGTAGCCATTGGATCCGAAGGTTATGAGGGGATCAATCCCAGTGCCGGCCATCGTCTGTATTGAGAGACGCTTCCAGGAAACACTGGTGCGTATCGGCCATGCGGTGCATGTCATCGAGCAACGTGGCCAGGATTTCATCCAGATCCCGGTCGGGATCGGTGGGAGCAGTCAACCGGTACTCGCTGCTGGCGGTGTTCAGCCGCACCGCCTGGAACGGGGCCAAGCAGATCTCTTCGATTCGCCCCCGGGCCTTGGCCGCGCCGCGGCCGGCGCGGGCAAACGGGGTCAGCACCATGCGCAGGCGCAGCTGCAGGGCAGATTTTCCCTCGGGCGCCGGCAGCGCCATCGTCGGAGCTGGCGAGGTTGGGCTGGGCAGGCTCGCTTCAATGCGATCCCGGGCGAACGGGTCACGCCCGTCCAGATAACGCATGGCCGACTGCACATCGCGCCAGCCCACGTACTCCATCAGCGCCTTCATGTCCCAGCCTTGGTCGTTGGCCCAGCTGGCAAAGCCGCGGCGCAGCGAATGGCTGCTGTGGAGCCCAGCATCGGCAAAACCAGCACTGGACAGCAACTCGCGCAGCAGGCGCACCAAACTGTTGGGATGGAGGCCTTCGGCGCTCACCTGGCCCCATTGGCTGACCGCCCGAAATACCGGCCCTTCTTGCAGGTCGGCCGCCTGCAGCCACACCTGGGTCGCCTCCACCGGACACAATCGCGACAACGCCGGCACCTTGTAGGTGACGCCGGCCGCCTGCCGATCGCCCTTGCTGCGCGGAAGGAAGCAGGTCATCCCCTGTCCCGGCACCAGCGTGAGATGGGCCACGTCCAGACGCAGCAGTTCATCGCCGCGGAAGCCACGCCAGAATCCGAGCAGCACTAACGCTCGGTCGCGTTGATGGCGCAGCGCCGCCACTCCGTCGCCCCGGGCATGCGCCGCCGCGATCGCGGCAGCCAACCAGTCATCGAGCTCGACCAGCCGCCGAATCTGGAGCGGCGCGGCTTGCTTGACCTGGCCCGGGTGCAGGGTCTGGATGCCTTTGAGCACCTTGCGCACCAGCGGCGCCCGGGTCGGGTCGACAAAGCCGTGGTCGCGGTGCCAAGAGGCAATGGCGGCCAGCCGGTGGCGAAGGGTGCTGGTGGCCAGGGTCTGCGCATAGGCGGCCAGGTACCGCGCCACGCTGTCCGGTGTCGCTGGGAGGTGGCCTTGCCACTCAACCTCAAAGTGCCGCAGCGCCGACGCATAGCTGCGCACCGTGTTCTGGCGCGTGGCCGCATCGAGGTAGCGGTCCAGTTCGGTCACTGGCGCGTGGCCTCCACCGAGGCCGGCTGCCGCAGCGTTGACAGGATGGTGCATTCAGCCCGCTGACCGCCGTGGCAACTGGCAATCACCCGTTCCAGCTCGCTGGCCATGCGCTGAAGGTCAGCCATGCGCGCCCGCACGTCGGTCAGATGGCTGCGGGCCAGCCGATCCACGTCCCCGCACGAAAGCTCCTCATCGCCGGCCAGCTGCAGCAGGCTGCGGACCTCTTCCAGACTGAAACCCAGATCCCGGCCACGCGCAATGAAGCGCAGCCGCTCGATGTCGGCCGGGCCATAGACCCGGTAGCCGTTCCCCGTGCGCCCCGGGCGCGGCAGCAGGCCGATCCGCTCGTAATAGCGGATGGTCTCCAGATGGCACCCGCTGGCGTCGGCAGCCTCACTGATTTTCATTCGTAGTACGCTTGACTCCGTAGTAGCTACGGACTTTACCCTCACCGGCTGTGTCATGCCAGCGGCCCGCCCGGGCCCGGCTACCCTGCGAATGGAGATGTTCCGATGAGTGATTGCGGCTGCCACCACGAGGCTAAGAACGCGCAGGAGCGGCGCGTCCTCTGGATCGCCCTAGCGTTGAACGCGGCGATGGCCGTGATCGGCGGCATCGCCGGCTGGGTTGCTCATTCCACTGGCCTACTGGCCGACGCTCTGGACATGCTGTCCGATGCCACCGCCTATGCCATTGGCTTGGTCGCTATCGGGCGCACGGCGCGCTTCAAGGCCAATGCCGCGTGGGTCAGCGGCAGCGTGCTGCTTGTGCTGGGTGTGGGCGTGTTGGTCGAGGTCGGCCGCCGCGTAATGTTCGGTGCCGAGCCGGTCAGCGGCTGGATGATTGGCACCGCCCTGCTGTCGCTGGTGGTAAACGTGACGGTACTGCGCATGCTGGCGCCGCTGAAGTCCGGCGAGGTGCATCTGCGGGCGACCTGGCTGTTCACCCGGGCTGATGTGGTCGCCAATGTTGGCGTGATCCTGGCCGGCCTCCTGGTGTGGTGGCTGGCCAGCCCGTACCCAGATTTCGTGATCGGCGCCCTGATCGGCCTGTATGTGATCAAGGAAGCCTTCGAGATCTTGGGTGATGCCCGCCGGGCACGTGCCGACGCGCGCAAGACGGCTGCATGACCAGGCTTGGCCGGCTGGGTTCTGGCCTGCGCTGGCTCCTGCTGGCGCACTTGGCCGTGGGCCTGGTGGCGCAGCCGGTGCTGGCACTGGTCGGCGAGCTGCATGCCCAGACCCATCTGGCCGCTGCCGACCGTGGCCCGGCAGTGGCGCCACCAGCTGCCGAGCGTGGCGTAGACGTCGCCCTGCATCGGCTTCAGCAGCTGGTGCTGTGTTGCAGCCAAGCCGCGCCGGCCCCTGAGATCCTGCTGGCCGTGGCGGACATCGGCCGGTATTTGCACGCGCTGGACGCCGATACGCCCCGGTATCCGCCCGCGCACCTGATCGCGCCGTTCCGACCGCCGATCGCAGGGTGAGGTCGGCCGGCATGCGCCGGCGCCCTGTCGATATCGAGAACCTTCGGAGTACTTCCATGCATGTGCGATTGGCGGCTATAGCCGCATGGCTGCTGTTGGGCGGCGCGGTGACGACGCCGGCGGCGGCGGCCGAATTGATGACTTTGGACGACGCGTTCGCGCGTGTGGCCCAAACCCACCCCGAGCTGCGCCTGGTCGATGCGCGGGCCACCGTGCTCGCTGCCGAGCGCGATCAGGCCATGCAGCGCCCACCGTGGACGGTCGGTGCCGAGGTCGAAAATGCATTGGGCACGGGCGTGGCCCGTGGTCTGGACAGCGCCGAGCTGACCTTGAGCCTGAGCTCGGTCCTGGAGCGCGGCGGCAAGCTCGATGCGCGCCGAACCCTGGCCCAAAGCCGGATTGATGCGCTGGCCGTGCACCGGGAGACCGGCCGGCTGGACCTGCTCGCCGAGACGGCGCAGCGCTATCTGGCCGTCGTTGGCGCCGACCGTCAACGCCGGCTGGCGGACGTGGATGTCGGCCAGCGCCAGCGGACCGTGGCGGCCGCCCGGCAGCGCCTGCAGGCCGGTGCTTCGCCCGAATCGGTGGTACTCACCGCGCAGGCAGCGCTGGCGCGGGCCGAGCTGACCCGTGATCGGGCCGATCAGCAGCGAATCGCCGCTCGTCAGCATCTGGCCGCACTGTGGGGCGAACGTGCTCCAAACTTCGAGGTGGCCGCGGCCGATCCCATGGTCTTGCCGGCGATCGCGTCCATGCAGACGTTGGCCGAGGAGCTGGAGCGGACTCCGGAATTGGCGCAGTTTGCCGACGCCCATCGGATCGCGCAGGCACGACTGCAGCTGGCGCGTTCGGCGGCCTCGCCGGACCTGTCCTGGCAGCTCGGTGTGCGCCGCCTGCAGGAGTCCGACGACACCGCGCTGGTGGCCAGCCTGTCCATGCCGCTGGGCAGCCGCAGCCGCGCACAGCCGGAGATTCGCGCCGGCGAAGCCGAGCTGGAGGTCCTGACGATCGAGCGCGAGGCCAAGGGCCTGTCGCTGTACTCCACGCTGGTCGAGGCCCATGGCCGTTACACCGTGGCGCAGGCCGAAGTGGCGCGGCTGCAAGGAGACGTACTGCCGAAGCTGGCCCGGGCCGAGCAGGCTGCCGAGCGCGCCTATCGCGCCGGCGCGATCAGCTATCTGGAATGGGCACAGCTGCAGTCCGAACGCACGGCCATGGCCCAGCAGCAGCTGGACGTGGCGCTCGATGCGCAGCGCGCCCTGATCGAAATTCAACGACTGACCGGCCAGGCGCTTGTCACGCCGCCGGCGGCCGCTTCCACCGGAGAGACCCCATGAATCGCTTTTCCTGGACCGCACTGGGCATGGCCCTGATGCTGGCGGCCTGCAATGCGTCGGCGCCCGATGAAGCCTCCGAAGGCGGCCACGCCGCTGAGGGCGAAGAGCACGGCGAGCACGAGGAGGCGCCGCTGGAAACCAAGATTGCCGCCAAGGCTGCGCAGGCGGCGGGTATCCAGGCCGCGCCGGCGGGTCCTGGTGAGATTGCTGACGAGCATGAGGTCCAAGGTCTGCTGACCCCGATTGACGGGCGCATCGCGCAGGTCACTGCACGCTTCCCCGGGCCGGTCCGCTCCGTGCGTGCGGGCGTGGGTGATCAGGTGCGTGCCGGCCAGGCACTGGCCACGGTAGAGAGCAATCTGAGCCTGACCACCTATACCGTCACCGCGCCGATCAGTGGCGTGGTGATGGCGCGTACGGCCGCTGTGGGCATGGCGGCGGCTGAGGGCGCGCCACTGTTCGAGGTCGCCGACCTGTCCACCCTGTGGGTGGACCTGCACATCTTCGGCGCCGACGTCCAGCACATCGGTGCCGGCGTACCGGTGACGATCACCCGCTTGAGCGATGGCGTCACGGCGCAGACCACATTGGAGCGCGTCCTGCCCGGCACCGCCACCGCCAGCCAAAGCACCATTGCGCGCGCCACCGTGGCCAACACCGATGGCCTGTGGCGGCCGGGTTCGGCGGTGAAGGCGCGGGTCACCGTGGATCGCCAATCGGCGGCGCTGGTGGTGCCGATCACCGCGCTGCAGACCGCCGAAGACCAGGACGTGGTCTACGTGCAGCAAGGCGAGACCTACCACACCCGGCCGGTCAAGCTGGGGCGCCGCGATGCCGAACGTGCCGAAGTGCTGGAAGGGCTGAAGGCCGGTGAACAGGTAGTGGTGGCCCAGAGCTTCCTGATCAAGGCCGACATCGAAAAATCCACCGTCGAAGAAGACCATTGAGGCCCGCCATGCTCGAACGCCTCATTGGGCTGTCCATCCGCCATCGCTGGCTGACGCTGGTGCTCACCGCTGCGCTGGTTGCGTTGGGCGTGTGGAGCTACCGTCACCTCTCCATCGACGCCACACCGGACATTACCAACGTCCAGGTCCAGATCAACACCCAGGCCCCGGGCTACTCGCCGCTGGAGGCCGAGCAACGGGTGACCTTCGCCATCGAAACGGCCATGGCCGGCCTGCCCAAGCTGGACTATAGCCGCTCGCTGTCGCGCTACGGGCTCTCCCAGGTCACCGTCGTGTTCAAGGACGGCACCGACCTGTACTTTGCCCGCCAGCAGGTCGCCGAACGGCTACAGCAGATCGCCTCCCAGCTGCCCGAAGGATTGGATCCGGAGATGGGCCCCATCTCCACCGGGCTGGGCGAGATCTTCATGTACACCGTGGAGGCCGAGCCCGACGCTCGCAAGCCCGACGGCACACCGTACACGGCCACGGACCTGCGCACCCTGCAGGACTGGGTGATCCGCCCGCAGCTGCGCACCACGCCCGGCGTCACCGAGGTCAACACCATCGGCGGCTTCGAGCGGCAGATCCACATCACGCCAGATCCGGCTCAGCTGGTGGCGCTGGGCTTCACGTTGAACGACGTGGTCGCGGCGGTCATGCGCAACAACCAGAACATTGGCGCCGGCTACATCGAGCGCAATGGGCAGCAATTCCTGGTGCGTGTGCCCGGCCAGCTGGCCAATCTGGAGGCGATCGGCAACATCGTGCTGGACCGGCGCGATGGCGTGCCCATCCGGGTGCGCGATGTCGCCGGCGTGGGCGAAGGCAAGGAGCTGCGCACGGGCGCGGCCACCCAGAATGGCCACGAGGTCGTGGTCGGCACCGCTTTCATGTTGTTCGGCGCCAACAGCCGGGAAGTCTCCCAGGCGGCCGCAGCCAAGCTGGACGCCGCCAACGCCAGCCTGCCCCCGGGCGTGCATGCCAAGGCCGTCTATGACCGCACCGCGCTGGTGGACCGCACCATCGGCACGGTATCCAAGAACCTGATCGAGGGCGCACTGCTGGTGGTGGTGGTGCTGTTCCTGCTGCTGGGCAATGTGCGCGCTTCGCTGATCACCGCCGCAGTGATTCCGTTGGCGATGCTGTTCACCATCATCGGCATGGTGCGTGGCGGCGTGTCGGGCAACCTGATGAGCCTGGGCGCGCTGGACTTCGGTCTGATCGTGGACGGGGCGGTGATCATCATCGAGAACTGTCTGCGCCGGTTCGGCGAGGCGCAGCACGCGCTGGGCCGCCAGCTCAATGATGAAGAGCGCTATGACCTGACGGCCTCGGCCACCGCTGAGGTGATCCGTCCCAGCCTGTTTGGCCTGGGCATCATCGCGGCGGTCTACCTGCCGATCTTCGCGCTGTCCGGGGTGGAAGGAAAAATGTTCCACCCGATGGCGATCACGGTGGTGCTGGCCCTGACCGGTGCCATGGTGTTGTCGCTGACCTTCGTGCCGGCAGCGATCGCCACCTTCCTGCGCGGCCGCGTGGCTGAGCACGACAACCGCCTGATGCGCTGGTCGCGCGCCCGCTACACCCCGCTGTTGGATTGGGCGCTGCGGCGCCGTGTCGTGGTGCTGGCAGGCGCGGCCGTGCTGGTGGTGGGCTGCGGCGTGCTGGCCACCCGCTTGGGCTCGGAGTTCGTGCCGAGCCTGGATGAGGGCGACATCACCTTGCAGCCCATGCGTATTCCCGGCACCAGCTTGGAGCAGTCGGTGGCCATGCAGGAAACGCTGGAGAAGCGCTTGGCCCAGTTCCCGGAAGTGGCCAACATCTTCTCCAAAATCGGCACCGCCGAGGTGGCCACCGACCCGATGCCGCCGTCGATGGCCGACACCTTCCTGATGCTCAAGCCCCGCGACCAGTGGCCCGACCCGCGCAAGCCCAAGGCCGAGTTGGTGGAAGAGCTGGAGGCGGCTGCCAAGGAAATTCCGGGCAGCAATTACGAGTTCACCCAGCCCATCCAGATGCGCACCAACGAGCTAATCTCCGGCGTCCGCTCGGACGTGGCGGTCAAGGTTTACGGTGACAACCTCGACCAGCTGACCCGTCTGGCCAGCCGGGTCGAGCGGGTCATGCGCAGCGTCCCCGGCGCCGAGGACGTCAAGGCCGAGCAGGTCTCCGGCCTGCCATTGCTCACCATCACGCCAGATCCGGCGGCATTGGCACGGTATGGCCTGAATCCGGGCGACGTGCAGGAAACGGTGGCCACCGCCATTGGGGGCAGTGTCGCCGGCCAGCTGATCGAGGGCGATCGCCGCTTCGACTTGGTCGTGCGCCTGCCCGAATCGCAGCGCCAAGACCCGGCTGTGCTGGCAGATCTGCCCATTCCACTGCCGGAAAGCGCCAGCGTGGACGAGTCCAGCCGCCTGGCCACCGGCGCCAATGGCGGCCCTCGTACGGTGCCGCTGCGGGAAGTGGCGAAGATCCAGGTGGAACGCGGGCCCAATCAGATCAATCGCGAAAACGGTAAGCGGCGCGTGGTGATTACCGCCAACGTACGCGAGCGCGATCTGGGTGGGTTCGTCGGCGAGCTGCGCACGCGCATCGGCCAAGATGTCACGCTTCCTGAGGGCTACTGGATCGACTACGGCGGCACATTCGAGCAGCTGATCTCGGCCACCCAACGCCTGGGGGTGGTCGTTCCGGTGACACTGGCGTTGATCTTCGCCCTGCTGTTCATGGCCTTCGGTTCGGCCAAGGATGCGACCATCGTGTTCAGTGGTGTGCCACTGGCGCTGACCGGCGGTGTGCTGGCACTGGCTCTGCGCGGGATTCCCCTGTCGATCTCGGCCGGCGTGGGCTTCATCGCACTGTCGGGCGTGGCCGTACTCAACGGCCTGGTCATGATCGCCTTCATCCGCCGTCTGCGCGAACAGGGCGATCTTCTGGACGACGCTGTCCGGGACGGCGCCCTTGGACGCCTGCGGCCGGTGCTGATGACCGCCCTGGTAGCCTCGCTGGGCTTCCTGCCCATGGCCTTGAATGTCGGCGCCGGATCGGAGGTGCAGCGCCCGCTGGCCACTGTCGTCATCGGGGGGATTGTGTCATCCACCGCATTGACCTTGTTGGTGCTGCCGGTGCTCTATCGTTGGCTGCATCGCGACCGAGCTCCCCGCGGCGATCGCACTGCCTTGGAGTCCTCGAAATCATGAACGAGATCAACCTGGAACAGGTCCGCGCGGCGATGTTTACCGACCCGGGTGTGAAGGCGGTAGACGACCTACGCCTGGTCCCCGGCAAAGAAGATGGCCGTGCGATCGCGGCCACCATCACCGTCGCTGCCCCCTCAGTTGACTTGGACTTGGTGCACGCGGTGACCGCCCGCGTGCTGGCCGACCAATTCGGCATCGATCAGGTCATGCTGTGCTTCAACGATCCGGGTCCGGTGCCGCCGCCCCCCACCGCGGCACCCTTGAAGAAGATGTGATCGCCTGCGGCCCTGTGCGCCGACGGGGTCATTGAGCGAGCGGCAGCCAAATCCAGAGGGCGACGAGCGTGGCCAACAGGACCGGGGGCGTGAGGATTAGCCCTACCTTCATGTACTGTCCCCACGTGATCCGTTGGCCCTTGCCGGCGAGGACGTGCAGCCACAGCAGGGTCGCGAGCGACCCAATCGGAGTGAGCTTGGGGCCAAGGTCATTGCCCACGACGTTGGCATAGATCATCAATTCGCGGGTGGCGGCCGGAAGATTGGCCCCATCGATGGCCAGCGCGCCCACCAGCGTCGCGGGCATGTTGTTCATGATCGAAGCGAGGCCCGCCACTGCGAAGCCGGTACCGATCGTGGCCACAAAGGTTCCCTGCGCCGCCAGCCACTCAAGCACCGCACTTGCCGCCTTTGTCAGCCAGGCGTTGCCAAGCCCATAAACCACAAGATACATGCCAACCGAGAACAGCACGATCTGCCAGGGCGCACCGCGCAGAATCTTGGTCAGGGCCATGGTTGCGCCTCGGCCGCCTGTCGCCCAGCGACCTGCAATTGCCATCAGCACCAGCGCAGCCACACCCGTCACCAAGGCGATCGGGACGCCCAGCGGCCCGGTTACGAAGTAGGCAACGAGCAGTAATGCGAGCAGGGGCAAAGCGGCGCGGAAGACAGCCTTGTCGCGGATCGCTTGATGCGGTGCTTCAAGATCGTGGACCGGGTAGGTGCGAGGAATGTCGCGGCGGAACCAGAGCCACAGAACGATCAGCGTGGCGCCGACCGACACCAAATTCACCGGCACCATGACCGCTGCGTAGCGCCCGAACGAGACGTCAAAGAAGTTCGCGGTGACGATATTGACCAAGTTCGAGACAACGAGCGGCAGGCTGGCCGTATCAGCGATGAAACCGCATGCCACAGTGAACGCCAGCGCACTCGCAGGCGGGAAGTTCAAGCGCAACAGAATGGCCAGGACAATCGGCGTCAACAGGAGAGCCGCGCCATCGTTGGCGAACACTGCCGCGATCGCAGCGCCCAGCAAGACGATCAGCGGAAAGAGCTTCCGACCATTGCCGCCGCCCCAGCGGGCCACATGTAGGGCAGCCCATTCGAAGAAGCCGGCCGCGTCTAGGATGAGCGAGATGATGATGAGTGCGACGAAGGTGAACGTCGCATCCCAGACTATCCCCCACACCGTGGCGACGTCACCCCAACCGACGACGCCGGTGGTCAACGCTACTGCGGCGCCGGCGAGTGCCGACCAACCGATACCGAATCCGCGCGGCTGCCAGATGACGAATACAAGGGTGACGATGAAAATCGCGAGGGCAAGCATGAAGCGCTCCGACAAGGGTTAGATGGAGCGCTGATTCACGCGCTTGGACAGTTCTTCGGCGCTCTCAACACGCTCGGAATAGCGATCGGTCAGATACGCTGAGCGTCCACGCACCAGCCAGGTGAACTTCACCAACTCCTCGCATACGTCAGCAACGCGCTGATAGTACGCAGACGGCTTCATGCGCCCGTCCTCATCAAATTCCTGGAAGGCCTTGGCCACCGAGGACTGGTTCGGGATGGTGACCATGCGCATCCACCGGCCGAGTACGCGCAGCTGGTTTACCGCGTTGAAGCTCTGCGAGCCGCCGGACACCTGCATCACCGCCAAGGTTTTGCCCTGTGTTGGGCGCTTGGCGCCGTCGACCAGAGGAATCCAGTCGATCTGCGCCTTCATGATTCCGGTCATGGCGCCGTGGCGTTCGGGGCTGACCCAAACCATGCCTTCGCACCAGTACGCGAGTTCGCGCAGCTCACTCACCTTCGGATGATCCGGGGTGGCTCCGTCAGGCAGTGGTAAGTCGTGCGGATCGAAGATCCGCACGTCGCAGCCGTACCAGCGCAAGAGTCGGCCGGCTTCTTCTGCCAGCAGCCGGGAATAAGAGCGTTCCCGCAGCGATCCATAGAGGATGAGGATCCGCGGTGGGTGCCTTGGGTCGCCGGGCCCAGCTAGTGCGTCAACGTCGATCGGTGCAAGTTGCGTTGCGTCGATGCTCGGCAGATCTACGGCAATGCGATCAATCACGTCGACGCCCCGGCTGCGGTCACGATTTCGCCGTCTTCCTTGGTGAAGGAGGACACCGGGTTGTCCAGCAGCGCGAGCACCTTTTCGGACGGTCGGCACAGCGCCACGCCCCGGTCGGAAACAACGATGGGACGGTTGATCAGGATCGGGTGCGCCATCATCGCGTCCACCAGTTGTTCGTTGGTGAGCGCGGGATTATCCAAGCCCAGCTCAGCGTACGGTGTTCCCTTCTGGCGCAGGAGCTCACGAGGGGACATGCCCATCGCGGCGAGCAGCTCGACCAGCTTCTCGCGCGTGGGCGGCGCCTGCAGGTACTCGATGACCACCGGGTCTTCACCAGACTGGCGCATCATTTCCAAGGTATTCCGAGACGTGCCGCAGGCCGGGTTATGGTAAACCGTCAGTGTCATGATGATCGCCTCAAGCCACGTCGGGTCGGGGTGATGAGGTGCCCTCGAACTTCCCGATTTCGCCCACCTGCGCGGCCAAGCTCGTCCGGGTTAGCGTGTGGATAGGAAGTGCGACGAACGCCTTGATGCGGTTCTCCATGTACACCAGCGCCTGCCGAAAGGCGGCGCGCTGCCACATGTCCCCGCGCGCTTCTCGGCTCGGGTCTTCGATGCCCCAATGCGCAGTGATCGGTTGTCCTGGCCACAGTGGGCAGGCCTCGCCGGCTGCCTGGTCACAGACGGTAAAAACGAAATCCATGGTCGGGGCGTCTGGCACGGCGAACTCGTCCCACGCCTTGGAGCGCAGCCCCTCGACTGGATAGTCGGCCTGACGCAGCGTTTCGATTGCCAACGGGTGGACCTCTCCCTTGGGATGGCTGCCGGCAGAGAACGCGTTGAATCGGCCATCGCCGATCTTGCGAAGGACGCTCTCGGCCAGTATCGAGCGGGCTGAATTTCCGGTGCATAGGAACAGGACGTTAAACGGCTGAGGAAAGCTCATGCGCAGGTCTCCGCGGTACAAGGAGTGACGAGGTTATTGAGGGCGCCGCAGATGTCCGGATTCCCGGAACAGCAGTCCTCGGTGAGGAATTCAAGAAGCTGACGCATGTCTTCGTAGCTGGCGGCGTACAGGACATGCCGCCCGTCGCGCCAAGAGCGCAGTAGGCTCGCCCGCTCCAAGGTCGCAAGGTGGAAGCTCATGCGCGGTGGCGGAATCGCGAGCGCCTCGGCAATTTCACCCGACGGCATGCCGTTGGGGCCTGCGCGGACAAGCATCCTGAATGCGGCCAGGCGGTCGGAGTGGGCGAGAGCAGACAGCGCTGAGACGGCAGAGTCATCGTTCATTCGCCAATTCTACAACGATCCTTGTAGGATGCAATCATGAGGGTGTCGCCACCTATCAAGCCAATTATTTCTGGGCCCGAGGACCGCCAATGCCAAAAAATTCCAACGCTTCTCTATGTGCTTGCCCTGGCAGGGACATAGAGCTGATGCCCCGGCAGCGTACACACGCCGGCGTACACAAATGCCACGCTTTGCCGCGCCCGGGTAAAGGCCACGTAGTATTTCGGTGGCGCAGTGATACGCGCCGCATCTGCCGTGCGCAGGTACTGCGTCAACGGCCCGTTGGGGAAGATTAGTACCCGGGGATAGGTGCGGCCCTTGCACTGCCCGAAGTTCACCGCAGGCAGTCCGTCGCAGGATTGCCGCCGGTCATGCCGAAGCACGGTAGGGGCAAACTCCTGCATGTACGCAGCAACGTCCCTGGGAGCGACGAGGTAGATGCCGTCGTGCCCCGTGACCTCGCCATTGCCTGATTCGGTGCGGGGCATCTGCGGATAGAGCGTGTCGGCCATATCGCACAGGGCTTGGACGCAGCGCAGACTGATGAGACGGTGGTCGAGCTGGCATAAGCCGTCCGACTCCCAGATCTGGAACAACGCCGCCAGGTTCGGCCCGCGATATTGACTGTGCCTTTGCGCATAGTTGGTGGCATACGTAGCTTGGCGCGTATCACCTACCAACGTAATGGCGATAGCGCTCTTCAGCAGCAGTTCGACCAGATCCAGATCGTAGCCGGCGAGGTCCTGGACCTCGTCGATGTAGAGCTCGTCGTACATGGCCGCCAAGCGCGCCATCACTTGACCTTGGGT
Source organism: Xanthomonas sp. WHRI 8932A (assembly GCF_035012785.1). NCBI lineage: Bacteria > Pseudomonadati > Pseudomonadota > Gammaproteobacteria > Lysobacterales > Lysobacteraceae > Xanthomonas > Xanthomonas sp. WHRI 8932A. The sequence goes on along the minus strand of NZ_JAYGQQ010000010.1, from coordinate 185,791 downwards.
CAGCTCATCGCAGCGCACAGCAAAGTCGGCCGCCCGGTCGGAGTACATCCGGTTACCGGCCAAATAGTGTCGCGCGACCTGGGTGCGCGGGGCCCGGTTGTTGGTGACACCTTCCACGAACAGGATCGTTTCGATGCGAGGCTCAGGGCACAGTGCCGCCTGATACGGACGGATGCACTCGCGCAGCAGAAAGCCATACCAGCTGTGCAGGGTGACATGCGCGGGGACCGCGCCGGCATGGGCCTCAAACGAGCGCCGGATCTCTTCAATGTTTTCCAGCGTGTATGTGACGATCGCAATGCGGCGCAGCGGCCGCTCCAAGGCCTGCCGGACCAGCAGCGTGGTCTTGCCAGAGCCTGCCGCTGAGAGCAGTACCCGGTTAGGCGATGGCACGCTGGACATAGTCCGGGAACCTGATCGAGTGCGGGCTGTTGAAGATCGCCAGGGCCGTATCAGTCTTGTGGCCTTTCATGTACTTGAGCAACGCCACCTCATCGGCGAATGACTTGTCCAGCACAGTGTTGAGCTTGGCCACGGAATTGGCTTTTATCAGCTGCTCTTCCAGCGACGGGGCGCTTTCGTCGGAATCGTAGTAGATGGCGTTGGGATAGTCGGCATAGCGTTCCTGCACAACGGCGATATCACCATCGTTGTCGGTGATCACCTTGGCTTGAATTCTCAGCCGATCCGCAATCTGTAAGAAGCGTTTAAACGCCAACGACTTGACCGAGATGATGTCCACGCCATGGGCCAATGGCGCCACGCCGTGGTGATCACGGTAGGCACGTTGCACGATCAGCTCATCGGACGGGCCTTCCACCAGGATCGCCTGTTTGGCCAGGATCAGCCGCAGCGTGTCATGGCCAGGCAGCTTCATGAAATAGTCGTGCGTATCGGATGGCAGCTGGTCCAGCTTCATCTGGCCCTGCGCGCTGAACAGGATCACGTTGTCCACGCCCAGCTTGTTCAACACAAAGCTGCTGTGGGTGGCGATGATCACCTGCTGGGCGGTGGAAAGCGCCGCAATCTTGTCGATCAGCTGGGTCATGCTGGAGAAGGACAGATGGTTCTCCGGTTCCTCGATCAGCAGCACGTGGGCCGCCCCGGCCGCGTGCATCGCCAGCTTCATCTTCACCGCGCTCTGTTCACCCTTGCCGGCTTGGGTGAACGGGAGCTCATCCAAGTACGGTGACAAGCTGGTTTCCCACGTTGAGCGCGGCGATGTGTCCACCCCCACCGTGAGCGCCCGGTGGCTGATGTCCCCGGTGTGCTCAGTGAGGTAGGCGTTGATCGCTGCCACATCGGCTTCTTCGGAAAAACTCTGCCGCATGCGGCGGAAGCTCAGCGACAGCGAGACGCGTTGCGCTGGCGTCAGTGCCTGCTCGATGATGCCGGCGATATAGCGATCGGCACCGGACAGAGTCTTGATGCCGTGCGTGTCGATGATGGTGGAGTCAAAGGGAATACTGCGGGCGGTGACGCCATTGTTGGCGAAGGAGTACCAGCGCACCGTGTAGTACTCCACCGGCAGGCTGACCGCGCCCCGGTGCTGCTGCAGGTAGGCGCTGAACTCCTCGCGGTAGTCGTCGTTGAGCTCAACCAGCAACCGGATGCCGGCGGTGTCTTGGCGCAGCGAGTTGTTGGTGCCGCGCAACGAGGCCAGCGCGGCGTCGCCGCCCAGATAGGCTTCGATGGAAATCCGCGGCGGCGATGCCGGCGTCCCTGCAGCAAGCGTCGCCAAGTACTCCCGCACCGTGGGCTGGTGAAACAGGTGAGGCGTTAGCTCGTAGGCAAGATTGCGCCCATGCAACTGCCCGGTGACCACCGCGTGGATGGCCTCCAGCAGGGTGGACTTGCCGACCTCGTTGTCGCCCACCACCAGGTTCATGTGGGCGTTGAGCGGCAGGTCCAGATGCCGAAACGACTTGAAGTTGTCGATGACGATACGTTCGATCGGCATGCACAGTCCTTTGATGACCAACGGGCTCGGTGGCGGAGCCTGGCCGCACCCTGGCTGGTCTCCTTTCCGCTCTGGGCCATACTACCCAGCGATCGCCGGCCTTGGGCGGTTTCGTACTGCTTTGACGGCTCGAAATGGCGGAAACGCCTGTCACGCGGGATAATTCAATATTATCCCGCTTGATGTTTTGGTCGCTGGCTCGGCCTTCTTTGGCGTTGAGTAGTACGTAATTACATGGTATGTAATACATTACGAAATAACCGGAGAGGACGCATGGCTCGGTCTGGCTTGTACAAAAGCGATGTGCAACGTGCCCGGGACAGCCTCCGGGCCGAAGGCAAGAACCCCTCGGTAGACGCCGTCCGCGTGGCGCTGGGCAACACGGGGTCCAAAACCACCATCCACCGCTACCTGAAGGAGCTGGAAGAGGAGGACGGGCAAGGCGTAGGCGCCAAGATTGCCGTCAGCGACGCCCTGCAGGACCTGGTGGCTCGTCTGGCCGAGCGGCTGCATGCCGAGGCCGAAACCGTGGTCGCTCAAGCGCAAGAGCGGTTCCAGGCCGAGCTGCACGAGCGCACCCAAGCCTTGGAGCAGGCCCGGCAGGAGACCGGCAATCTCAGCGCGCAGCTTCAGCGCACCGAGACGCTGCTACAGACAGAACGCCAGGCGAGTGAAGTGGCCAGGGGCGAAGTGGCCAGCCGCACCACCGAACTGGCCCAGCTGGAGGAGCGCATTGCCGGCCTCACGGCGCGGCTGGCAGAGCACGAAAGCCACGCGCGCTCCCTGGAGCAGAAGCATGAGCATGCCAGGGAAGCCCTTGAGCACTACCGCACATCGGTCAAAGACCAGCGCGAGCAGGAGCAACGCCGGCACGAGCACCAAGTGCAGGAACTACAGGTCGGCCTGCGCCAGGCCAACGAGGCATTGACCGCCAAGAACCATGATCTTGTGCAGCTCAACCGGGAAAACGGCCAGTGGCTTGAGCGTCATACTCGACTGGAAAAGGAGGTGGCGCAGCTGCGTCAGACCATCCAGACGCAACAGGGCGAGCTCGATACGCTGCGCCTGACGGCGGCCGAACACCAGGCGCTGCAGGTGCGCTGGGGCCAAGACGCTCAGAGTTTGGACACCGCTCGGCAAGACCTCGCACAAGCCAGAACCGAGCTGGCCCAGGAGCGCGAACGACGCGAGCAGGCCGAGGCGGAAACGCTGCGCGCCACCGTGCGCCTGAGCACCTTGGAGCCGCTGTTGGCCCAACTACAGCCGGCCAGTGCCGGCGGCAAAGGCGCCAAGCGGATCTCATCGGAAGAGACGCCGGCGCCATAGCCTGCGAAGAGAACACCCGGCGCAACGATCGCAAGGAGCTTTGCCATGAGCGTAGTCACCACCACGCCCCCTGAAATCACCCGTGCGGTGCGGCGCTTAACCGATTCGGTCGTGCGCGGCGCAGAACCGGTGTATCTCGATGTACAGCCGGAAGCCGACGCGATCGTGCACGAGTGCTTTCCCAACGTGCAGGCCAAGGTCGCGCGCGACGGTGGTCAGATGCTGTGCGGGTGGCAGCTGTGGGAATGGCCGCACGTGCTGGTTGAGGCAGAATTCCATGCCGTGTGGGTCAGTCCCGCAGGGGAAATGGTCGACATCACGCCAAAGCCTGAAGGTGAGACACGCATTCTCTTTGTGCCGGATCCGCGAAGACGCTACGAGGGCCTGGCCATCGACAACGTCCGCATGCCATTACGCGATGACCTGCTGATCAAGCACTTCATCCAGATGTCCGAAGCGATCGTACGGGTGATGAACCGTGGCGAGCGCGCATCTCAGTATGGCGAAGTGAGCGTTCCGGCCAATGAAATCCAGCCTCTTCTGCAGGCCAGAGACTTTCTGGGTCAGTCACTCGGTGCGGGACTGCGCGAACATACGCCGTGCCTGTGTGGCAGCGGCAGCAAGTACAAGCGCTGCCATGGCGCGCAAGTGGAGCGGTTCTTCCGTCGTTGACGGTGGTGCCCCTGGTCGGAATCGAACCGACGTGTACGCGCTTATCTGGCGCGTGCTCTCACCGGGGTATAAGGCCGGCGCTCTGACCAACATGAGCAACAGGGGCGTGATCGATCGATGCGATCACGCCGGTATTCGAGGGTCGAGCTGGCTCAGGCGGTTCATGGGGCAAGCATACCGGGGATGGACGCCATGGCGCTATGCCCGGGCGCGACGGTAGGAGTGGGCCCACGCCGGAGCAGGGATGCGGTCGGTCGCCACCAGCCAAGCCATCCGCAAGGCCTGCGCATCCACCAAGGCATGGTGGCGCCTGGCCCTATGTTCCGGATGGGCCGCGAACCAATCTTCCACCAGCAATCCCGGAAGGCCTTCCTTGGACATGCGCGTCATCACTGGGGCCGGCCGGGGGCCGCACGCAGCAACCTGGTCATCAGGGAGCTCAAACCCATCCAAGGCATACCTCAGCAGCTGAAGGTCGTTCGGGAAATCCGCCATCACAGCCGGCGCGTCGGCCTCGCTGAGGAAGGCGCGCAGTTCGGTCGTCAGGGCGGCATCCGGCAGGGCCGCGCTGCCGCGGTCTAGCAGCGGGTAGACGCTTTGACGAACGAAATCGGTAGGGCTTTCGGGCAGATCGGCTCGCTCGGCATAAAAGTGGCGATCACCGTCCTCGTTCACGAGCGCCAGGCTCACCAGCTCGCTGCCGGTTACATCGGCCCACTCGGTGTCTAAAAAATAGTAGGTGGTGGCCATGGTTGAATGGTGCCACAGCTTCCGGGGAGGGCCGGGCCCAGAAGTGCGGCCGAGGGCGGAATTTCACCTGTCCATCAACCGGTTAGCGAAGATCTGGCCGTGTTTGTAACGATTCCCTGCCAACCCTCAGAAAGCACCGTGCGCTACCTAGGCATCGAGGTCGACGACGCCCCAGAGATCGCCGAGCAAACGGATGTCTAAGCCCAAGAGGCCACTCCTCGACCGGCAAGGTCGAGGAGTGGCCAGAAGAAGAAGTTCAGAAAGTGCTGCGAGACCTCGCCCGAAAGAGGGAACTTCAGGAGGTTCCTACTGATCGCTTCGCAACCCTGAGCATCCCTTCCGGCCACTGCACTCCGATCAAACGTTTGGCCCGGCCTCGCGTACTCCGTGATGGCTAGGATCAGCACGATCCACGCCAAGGCCTGGACCTTTGCCGCCAGCATGGCACCCGCCTGAGTTCAGGCGCCGGGCCAGCCAAGCCAAACGCGATGCCACGTCTGCTCCCGGCGATGTCGTGGGTCTGCGCTCTACTTGAAATGATACAGATCGGTCTATATCATCCGCGGCGAATCCACCGCCGGAGTGATCATGAGCAAGGTTCGCGAGCGCATCCTTGATGTCGCTACCAATCTCTTCTATCGGCAGGGGATTCAGGCGGTCGGCGTGGACGCCATCATCAGCACCGCGGAAGTCGCCCGCATGAGCTTCTATCGGCACTTTCGGTCGAAGGAAGGTCTGGCGTTGGCAGTGCTGGAGCGGCGCGACGAACGACTCTGCGCCTGGTTCGAGCAGGAGGTCGAGCGCTTGGCGCCCGATGCAAATCTGCGGCCGCTGGCAGTGTTCGACGCCTTGGCGATGCGCCTGGCCAGCCCCGACTACCGCGGTTGCGCCTTCCTCAACACCATCGCCGAGACGCCGCCGCCCAGCCACGCACTGCATCGGGCTGCGGCTGCGCACAAGCACCGCTTCGAGGCCTACTTCGCCCGTTTGTTGCGAGCGGCCGGGCTGGACGAAAGCGCAGCCGGCGATCTCATGCTGCTGTTCGACGGGGCCGTGGTCACCGCGGTTCGCGAAGGAAATCCGACCCCCGCCACGCGGGCAAAAAACATGGCGGCGCGGGTGCTCGGCATCGCGCCGGCGAACTGAGTCAGTGTCTTACTGAGAGAGTAGTTATGTCTGCGGAAGTTGCGTCGCAAGACCCGGTCGCTCGCGGCGAACGGTTGTTGCAGTTGGATGTGCTGCGCGGTCTGGCCTTGTTCGGCGTGCTGCTGGTCAATATCGGTTACTTCTGCGGTGCCGATTTGGCGCGGGAAGCCGGGGTCGCCTATCCGCTGGGAGACTTCGGTGGCTTGGCCGGCGACCTCGTTAGGGTGCTGTTGGAGAACAAGGCGGCGGCGCTGCTGTCGATCCTGTTCGGTGCTGGTCTCGCCATCCAAGCCGATCGTGCGTCCGAAAATGGTCAGTCGCGCTGGCCGTTTGCGCTGCGTCGCAGCGCGGTGCTCGCCCTGCTGGGCAGCGTGCACACGTTCTTGTTGTGGAACGTCGACATCCTGCTCGACTACGCACTGATCAGCTTGATGGTTCTGCCCTTCCTGCGGCTGTCGGCCGGCCGGGTGTTGTGGACGATCCCGGTTGTGCTGATCGTCTCGGCGGTGATTGCCGGTCCGATGCAGGCGCTTGCAACGGATCTGCCGCCGGCGCAAACCTACACCCTTGGTCTCCAGCACTACGGGCAAGGTGGGTGGCTCGACGCCCTGCAATACCGATGGTGGGAAACGCTGCATGTGGTCGGCCCGATGCGTATCGCCAATCGCTTCGTCATCCTGGCGCCGTTCTTCATCGTCGGCGTTGCGGCCTGGAAGAGCGGATGGCTTTCGGCGCCGGACGCGCATCGGCGCCGGCTGCGGCAGGTCTTCGTGCTCTGCTTCAGCTTCGGGCTGGTGGCCAACGCAGTGCCGCAGGAGGCGCTGCATGCCTGGGTGAATCAGCTTGCGCTGCAGCCGCTGCGTGTCTTGATTAAGGCGACCTTCTTCTTCGCCAAGTTCGCGCTGACCCTGGGCTATGCGGCCGGCATCCTGTTGCTGCTGCAGCGATCACGCTGGCGCGTGTGGCTGGGTGTGTTCGCGCCGCTCGGTCGCATGGCGCTGACCCAATACCTGCTGCAGTCGCTGGTCTGCACATGGATCTTCTACGGCTTCGGTCTGGGCCAGTACGGGCGGATGCCGCTCGACCTGGCGCTGGCGCTGGGCGTGCTGCTGTTCGCTATGCAGGTGATCAGCAGCCGCTGGTGGTTGGCGCGCTTCAGCATCGGCCCGGTGGAGTGGCTGTGGCGGCGATTGAGCTACGGCGGCATTCGCCAGCGCCCACCGGCGCTCGCAGCGGCCGGGGCTGAGGCTGAACAGGCCCGAAGCCGGTAGCGTGGGTGATGCCGCGTCGCGGCATTAGCGCCGTGTTTTTTGCGCCTGTCGGCGTGGTGGTGTGCGGGCAGATTCAGCGCCATGAGCGCGTCGCTGCGGCCGCCGGCGTCGACAAGACCAAGGCACTGCTGTTGTTTGGTTTTGCCAGTGGCGGGCGCCGACGCAGCGAGATCGCGGCGGCTGACTGCCAGGACCTGCGCTGCATTGGCGAAGACGCTTTGCAGGCGGGGTTAAACGGGGACTTTGGCGGTCACAGCCTGCGCTCGGGCTTTATCACCTAGGGCGGTCGCCAGGGCATCGCCCTGCCCGCCCTAATGGCGCTGAGTTGCCGGGGTTGCCCAGGCCTGCTGTTGCCAACTGCGAGAGCGACTATGTAGACGACCCGACGCCGATCTACACGCTCCTCCCGACACTCTCTGTCAACGATGCCTCCCAGAGCGCCGATCTGCTCCTTGGGCAGGTTGATCGCGCCCGGAGCGAAGCTGAAATCGCGCCTGCGATAAAGTCCGTGATTGCATTACCTCTGAGATCCACGGCGACTGAAGCCGCGATTGCGCAGCGCCTGACGAAGATGCTGGTACGCGCGCGGGGCGATGACGCCAGTTTCACTGCAACCGAGCTGAGCGTCGCGTCGGACATCCAACTGGCTCTTCAACGCGTTGAAAGCATCCCTGGTGTCCACTCGCAGCTGCGGTCAAGCTATCGCGACTATGTTGAGGCGCACTTGTCGGCCCCTCGTTGTGCTGCGAGCCTGGCTGGCAATCATCGGCTGCTTGAACAGCGTTTCGTCGCGGAGCTACCCAATGATCGGATAAGCGAGCCCGCATCTCCAGCTCCATCGAAAGAGCCGGAAGTGGATGCAGCGGTGTCTCTCATCCGGCAAGCGGGTTATAACGTCCGGACCCAGCTGCTCGGGTATGTCGGGCAGGAACCACTACGTGACACCGCGCTAGCCGCTGCTTCCAAGGAATTCCTTGATCAAATCGAGACCGGCCCGCTGCGCGAGGCGGCGGCCTCCGATGGCACCGGCCGTATACAACGTGCACAACTGATAGAGACTCTCAGATACCTTGAGTACGCACCCGCCGGGGGCACGCGTGAGCGTGGCTTTGCGTTACTCGATGGACTACTCGACGGAGCGCACTACCAGCGCGACCATGACGTCTGGTTCGGCGATCTCAAACGCGTTGCGGATCAGTCAATGCGTTGGCATGACCGAGAGCTGAGGCTGCGCCATTTGCCAGCTAGCACCACCCCTGTAATCCGAGTCTACGCAATGCTTATGCAGCGCAAAGAATTTCCATAGCCGTCTTGAGGCGTGTTATGAACTTTGAAAACGCGTGGCTGTCATTTAAAGCATCTGACCTACCCCGTCCGTTGAAGCTTTTCACCAAGGCGTTATCAGTGGCTGTGCCACGCCAGAAGAGGTCCAGCTCCACTCCGTTTTCATACGCCCACCTATCCATCGCTCTGCCGGCAAAAACTTACTCCCCTTGTCCACCTTCATCTGATACGCCCAGGGTTTCCTAGACATCTCAAGGCCATGGAAAATGGCTGATTCGGCGGTGTCCATGAGCAGCAAGCGGTATACGGATGAGTTCAAGATCGAAGCGGTCCGGCAAGTGTCCGATCGTGGATTCAAGGTGGCAGAAGTCGCCGAGCGACTGGGTGTCACCACGCGCAGCGTCTACGCCTGGCTGCGCACAAGTTTGGCAAACCTGGCGCGCTCACCGTTGGGCGAGTCAGCACGTGCAGACTTTCGCTTACAGAAGCCGGGCACCGCTTCTATGCACAATCCCGATACCAATCAGTGCACATACAGATCCAAGCAGTCCCTAAAGCGCAAAGCCGATTACTGAGACGTCGAGTACGGATGCCGCTGCAGAAGATGTGACTGGATGCCCGTCTGGTCGGCAGCGAAGGTGCCTGCAAGCGCTGCGATAGCGACGAACGCCAAGGTAGCGAGCGTAAATGCGCCGATCATAATCTCGAACGCATAGAACGCACCTGCCAGCGGCGTGGCGCATGCGCATTACTGCCCCCTATGCCTCGAGACGACTGAAGCGCTTGATCCGTTCGACACCAGCGTCTGCAGCAGTACGGTGAGGTCTTCGCGCATAGACATGCGAGCCCCTTAGTGGCTTGAGCGTGACATTTCAGCTCAGGTCTACTAGTTGACGGTTCGCCTCCCCCGCTCGCTACCCGTCCAGCGAGAACGCGCGCCGCCAGTCGCGCGGGCTCACCTGGAATGCCCGGTTGAAGCTTTGGCGGAACGATACGGCCGTGCGGTACCCCGATCGTTCCGCCACCTGATCGATGGACAGCGAGGTGGACTCGAGCAGATCCTTCGCCCTGCGCAGGCGTTCGGCATCCAGCCAGCTGCCGACCGTCATGCCGGTCGTCTTGAGGAAGCGACGGGTAAACGATCTCCGGCTCATGGCGACACGTTCGGCGAGTTCATCCAGCGAATGATCGCGCTGCAGGTTTTCGCGCATGTAGTCCAACAATCGGCTGAGCAGTGCATCCTGCGGCGAGGCTGGTATCGGCTGGTCGATGTATTGGGATTGGCCGCCTTCGCGGTGCGGCGGCAGGACCATCATGCGGGCGATACGGTTTGCCTCGCGCGCACCGCAGAGCTTCCTGACCAGATACATGCAGCAATCCAATGCCGCCCCGCTGCCTGCCGACGTCACAATACGGTCTTCGTCGACGTACAGGGCATTCATGTCGAGCGTGACTGCCGGAAAGCGCGCGTGGAAATCCGCTTCGGCGAGCCAGTGCGTTGACGCGGCATGTCCGTCAAGCAAGCCTGCGTAAGCAAGCGCATAGGCGCCATAACACAGGCCAACGACGTGGGTGCCACGCTGGTGGGCCGCGATCAGCTTGGCGCTCAGCGCGGCACTCGGTGCGTGATCCAGATCGGCCCAGCCGGGGATGATCACCACCTCGGCCTGGTCAAGCAGTTCCAGTCCGCCGTGAGGTATCACCGCCACCTGCCCACCCGATAACGTGACCCCTCTCCGCTCCGCGGCAATCCGCAGCTGGAACAGCGGCGGGTCATCTGCATGCACGTCGAAGATCGTCAGCGGGACCGACAGTTGGAAGGTGCTGACGCCTTCGGGCGCTACCACGACGACGCGGATGGGCCCGCTACGTTGCTGGGATGAACAGTGGCTGGCCATGGCCCGATATCATCTATGTTGGTCTTTCGGGCCACTATACACAGCTTCGCGTCCGCCTCAATCTGGGCGCCATCCGCTCACCTTGAGAGAACCACATGAAACTCCCGTCCCTTGCACTTGCCACGGTGTTGGCTCTGGGTATCCAGACCAGCGCAAACGCGGCAGTCCCGGCATCCCCTACCACCTCGATCCAGCAGATCCGCAATGCCACGGCCAAGATCACCTATGGCGACACCGTGCTGCTGGTGGACCCGATGCTGGCGGCCAAGGGCGCCTATCCCGGCTTCCCGGACACTTATCGCAGCGAACTGCGCAATCCAACCGTCGACCTCCCCTTCGATGTGGGCCAGGTGCTCAAAGATGTGGATGCCGTCCTGCTGACCCACACCCATCTTGATCACTGGGACCCCGCCGCCGAAACGCTGATCCCACGGCAGATGCCGATGTTCGTCCAGCATGAGGCGGACGCCGCCCTGCTGCGCGGCAAAGGGTTCGCTGATGTCCGTATCCTCCCTGCGCACGCCACCTTTGGCGGGGTAAAAATTTCGCGCATCGCCGACCAACACGGCACGGCAGCCATGTTCCAGGTGGAGCCGCTAGCAAAGCTGCTCGGCAGCGTGACCGGCTTTGTGTTCGAGAAGGCCGGTGAGCCGACCATCTACCTCGCCGGCGATACCGTGTGGACCGACGACGTACAGGACGCGATCAAGCGCTATACCCCGGATGTCATCGTGCTCAACACGGGCGATGCGCGGATCAAGGGCTTTGATGCCGGCATCATCATGGGCGTGGCTGACACCTCGCGTGTCCATGCGCTGGCGCCGAAGGCGAAGATCGTCGCCGTCCATATGGATGCGGTGAATCACATGACCGTCTCCCGCGCAGACCTGCGCCGCTACGTAAGTGAGAAAGCCATCCAGGACAGCGTGCTGATCCCTGAAGATGGCGAAACCCTCAACTTTTGAACGAGTACAACATGAACATTGCACTGATCGTTGTCGATATCCAGAACGACTACTTCGCGGGCGGCCGCTTCACGCTGGAAAACAGCGAACAGGCCCTGATCGCAGCGCTAGACGCAGTCGCGAAGGCCAAACAGGCTGGTGACGTAGTCGTGGGGATCCAGCACATCGCGCCTAGCGATAGTCCATTCATGGCGAGAGACACCCAAGGTGCCGAGCTGCATCCCGCCATTGCGGAGGCGCTGGAGGGCTGCCCGGTGATCGAAAAGCATCAAGCCGACAGCTTCCTTGGCACTACGCTGGGCGCAACACTCGCGGCCCGGGATGTCTCGGCCATTCGACTGGTAGGGATGATGACCCAGCACTGCATCACGCATACGGCACTGTCGCCGGACGCAGCGGGCTTTGACGTCACGATCATCGGCGCGGGCTGCGCTGCGCCGACCGCGGTGATCAGCGGTATCGCGCTCTCCGGACTGGCCGGGCGCTGCAACGTAGTCTGAGGTGTGCCGGGGCGCCTGTGGAAGGCAGGCGCCTAGCAGTAGCGAGCATGCGAGCACTGCAGTGACGCCTCTGCAGCCTCTACGCAACCCGCGCATGCGCCTGACGTTGACGGAACGTTGCAGGTGTACGGCCCACCTCGCGCTGGAACAACCTGATGAAGTTGGGTGTGTCGCTGAAACACAATTGTTCAGCGACCTCCAGTGACCCACCGACGACGTGCCTCGCCCTGAGTAGTGGTCGGGTTTAGAGTCTGGAGTTGATGATATCGGTGTTTGCTAAATGTTGGGCATAGCGGCCGGCGTCATGCCGCCGATTGCCTTCTTGGGTCGTTGCTCGTTGTATTCGCATCGCCAGCGTTTGATCTCGGTGCGCGCATGCAGCAGTGTTGGGAACGGTTGTTCGTTGAGGCATTCGTCGCGTAGCCGGCGTTTGAAGGATTCGACGTAGGCGTTCTGGTTCGGTTTGTCTGGCTGGATCAGTCGCAACTGCACGCCACAGGCATGCGCCCAGACGACCATGGCCTTGCCGCAAAACTCCTTGCCGTTGTCGGTACGAATGACCACGACCGTGCGCCAGCCGGTTCAGCGCACGCGTCACGCCACGGCCCGAAATTGCGTGCTCCACCTCGATGACCACTGTTTCGTGTGTCGCGTCGTCCACGATCCCCAGACACTTGATCACCCGACCCTCGGCAGTGCGATCGAACACGAAGTCAATCGGTCATACCTGGTTGGCCTGCGCTGGCCGCCGATATGGCTTGATTTTTTACTTCTGCGATATCTTTATTCTCTAGCTTGGTGTTTGCAAGTTAGCAGTCTAGAACAACCAACTTTGATCTTTGAAATGCAAAAGGCACGACTATGATGACAACTGTAGTTGACGTGTCGGTATGTCCATACATGTCGATTTGGCAGCGCCATGAAAGCCAAATTCAGTGAAACCTATGGCAATCCATAATCTACTTCTTGCTGCCCTGCCCTACCATTTGCATGCTCGCGCTTCACTCTGTCAAACGAAGCACTAAGCGAAGCGACTAGATCAGTAGCTGTTCGTTTCAATCCTCATCATCCTCGCGCTCCATCCGTACAAAAACCTCTATGTCACGCGCCCCAACTTTCGGGCAAGAGCAGTCTGTCGCTCAAGCGTCCACACGCCGGTTGACGAGTAGACGCTGCTTACAGAGAGCATTGCTAGCGCTTGCTTGATTCGTTGCCAGCGTCAACGCAGCAATACAGCGCCGTCATAAAAGCATTTCAAAATCGTCATTTGCCGCGCTTAAGGTCGCACCAGCGGCGAGGTCCTCGCCGCATCTTGGGGGCGCCTTTCATATGGACTTGCGAGGTATGGCGATGCTCAGTGTGCTGGCTGTCAGCGCACCGGACGCTACTGCCATGGAGCCGGTGGAAGATGCGCATTTCGACATCCTGGCTTACCAGGTTGTAGGCAATACTCAGTTACAGAACGTGCAAGTCGAGCGTGCGGTCTATCCGTTTTTGGGTCCACAGCGCACCGCCGCCGACGTCGAACAGGCGCGTGTTGCACTCCAAGGCGTTTATGAGGCCGCAGGACTGGCAACGGTGGCGGTCAGCGTTCCCGAGCAGGATGCGGCCAGCGGTTTGGTCACGTTGCAGGTCACCGAGCAACGCGTCGGGCGGGTGCGTGTAGTGGGCGCGGACTACTATTCGCCGGACGACGTCATCCGTGGTGCGCCATCGCTGGCCGAAGGCAGCGTGCCCAACTTCAAGGACGTGCAGCGCGATATCGTCGCGTTGAATCAGTTGCCCGACCGGCGTGTGACGCCACAGGTCCAGGCGGGTGCGCAGCCGAATACGGTTGATGTGGATCTGGCTGTCGACGACGCATTGCCGCTGCACGGTTCGCTTGAACTCAATAACCGCAAGAGTGCCAACACCTCTGAACTGCGGCTCAGTGCGGCAGTGCACTACGATAATTTGTGGCAGCGCGGTCATAGCCTGAATGTTTCTGCGCAGACCGCGCCCCAGAATCCTGACGATGCGCGGGTGTATTCCGCCTCTTATCTGGCGCGCTTTTCAGACTCGCCGTTCTCGTTGCTGGGCTACAGCGTACGCAGCGATAGTGAGGTGGCCGCGATCAACAGCTACAACGTGATCGGCAACGGGTCGCTGTCCGGGTTACGCCTGATCCGCGCGCTCCCCAATGGCACTGGATTCTTCCATTCGTTGAGCCTGGGAGTGGACTACAAGGACTTCAAGGAAGACACGGTGTTCGGCAGCGACCGTAGCTCGGCACCGATCCGGTATGCGCCGTTGAGCGCAGCCTACAACGCGAGCTGGGTGAACGCGCGCAGCACCAGTGCGCTGACCTTCACCGCCACCGCCAATCTCCGCGGGGTGGGCGACGATGCCCGCCAGTTCGATGCCAAGCGCTACCGCGCACGCCCAAACTTCATGCACCTGCGGGCAGATGGGTCGCAGACCCGGACGCTGGGCGAAGACATTCAGCTCTACGCGCATGTGCAGACGCAGCTCGCGGCAGAACCATTGATCAGCAACGAGCAATTCAGCCTGGGCGGCCTTGACAGCGTGCGCGGCTACGACGAGAGCCAGGCCTTGGGCGACTTTGGCGCAATCGGCCAGTTGGAGCTGCGCAGCCCCTCGTTCGCATCGGCTGCAGCAAAGCTAGTGCAGGAGGCACGCGTGTATGCGTTCGTCGATGGGGGCTACGCACGCATCCGCGATCCGCTGCCTGAGCAACGGGTTAGCGAAACCCTGATCAGCGCTGGTTTGGGATTCACCTTCAAGGCCGTGTCGCATCTCAACGGCGCGGTGGATCTCGCCGCGCCGCTGTCGCGCCCGGATGGACGCAAGCCGGACGATCTCAATGTGCTGTTTCGGCTCTGGGGCGAGTTTTAAGCCGGACGCAATCAACTTTTCAGTGGGGTAACGCGTGAGCAGATTACGGCTGTATGTATTCGTCGGTTTGATGTTGGCGGCACTGCCTGCCATGTCGGAAACGTGGTGGGACGCGAAATGGAGTTACCGCGCCAAGGTTTCGCTCAACACCACATCGACCGGCGCGGCGGTCGAGCAGGCACCTGGACGCGTGCAGGTGCTGGTACGGCTGCATTCGGGAAATTTCAATTTCACCGATGCCAAGCCGGACGGCAGCGATATCCGGTTTATTGCAGGCGATGACCGCACGCCACTGAAATACCACTTCGAGAAATACGATGGCCTGGTCGATCAGGTTGCGCTGGCATGGGTGGACCTGCCTGCCCTGCCCGCCAATGCGATGACGCCGCTGTTTGTGTATTTCGGCAATCCAGAGGCGAGTACCGGCGCGGATGCAAAGAAGTCTTACGACGCCGACACCCTGGCGGTGTACCACTTTGCCGATGCGCAAGGCGCCGGCCAGGACACCACCGCTTATGCCAACAACATTGCTGCACCGTTGGCACTGGCCGACACGGCGCTCATCGGCTCTGGCCTGCGCCTGGATGGCACCGCTCCGGTGTCGGCGCCGGCCTCCGCATCGCTGACGTTGCCTGCCAACGCTGCATTCACGTTCTCTGCCTGGATCAAGCCGGCCACGCCTGACGCGTCCGGGGTGCTGCTGGCGCTGCCGGGTGCACTGAACGTGCTGCTGGAAAAAGGCACCGTGGTGGTGGAGTCGCGCAGCGGCGCACGGCTGGCAAGCGCCGCGCCGTTGGTGGGCGATGCATGGTCGCATCTGGCGGTGCGTGCCGATGGCAAGCAACTGGCGCTGTACCTCAATGGGAAGAACGTGGGCGAAACCGCGGCGACGGTTCCGGCGGCGACCGCCGGGCTGATGCTCGGAGGAGAGCCGGGCACGACGCGGCCCAACTTCATCGGTTTGCTGGACGAGGTCGAACTGAGCAAGGTTGCGCGCCCTGTCGGCGCAATCGAGGCGGCAGCACGCAGCCAGGGCGTGGATGCGCGTCTGTTGACGTTCGAGCCGGTGGAGCAGCGCGCCGGTGAAGGCGGACATGGCTACTTCGGCATCCTGCTCAATGCGCTGACACCCGATGCCTGGGCGGTGATCTGCATTCTGGGTGTCATGGCGTTGATCAGCTGGTGGGTGATGGTGCGCAAGGGGCTGTACCTCAATGCCACTGCCTCTGCGAATGCACGCTTTTTAGGCGCGTTCCGGCAGCAGGTGGCGCAGCATCCGTTGCATGCGCCTAGCTGGCAACAGCTACATGCAAGCGGCCCGTTGAATGGCGCTCGATCCAATCTGGCGCGGCTATTGAATATCGGATTGGAAGAGCTGCGCGGGCGTCTTGCCGCCAGCGGTACCTCGGTGGTGCGCACACAGTCGATTGCGGCCATTCGCTCGGCACTGGATGCCGCAGTGGTGCGCGAAGGACAACGCATCCACAAAGGCATGGTGTTGCTGACCATCGCCATTTCCGGCGGCCCGTTTCTCGGTCTGCTGGGCACCGTGGTGGGGGTGATGATTACCTTTGCTGCGGTGGCTGCCGCTGGCGACGTCAACATCAATGCCATCGCGCCCGGTATCGCGGCGGCATTGCTGGCCACGGTGGCAGGGTTGGCCGTGGCCATCCCTGCCCTGTTTGGCTACAACTACCTGCTCAGCCAGGCCGATGCGGTCGCGGCGGACATGCAGGTGTTCGTCGACGAACTCGAAAAACGCATTGCCGAAGATTACGCCGGCGATGCACCCGCACGCGTGCAGGGAGGCTGAGCGCGATGAAGGTCCAGGGGCGTAAGCCGTACGACGACATCAACATCACGCCGATGCTCGATCTGGCCTACGTGCTGTTGGTGATCTTCATCATCATGACGACCGCCGCGGTGCAAGGCATCAAGGTGGACCTGCCGAAGGCCAGCGCGGCCAAGCCCTTGTCCGAACCGAAGACCAAGGTGATTGCGATCGACAGCAACGGCCAGGTCAGCCTGGACGCGGTGCCGGTCAGCATGGACGAGCTGGAGCAGCAGCTACGCAACGCGGTGGCCAACGATGCCGAGCTGCCGGTGATGCTGCGCGGCGACCGCACCGTGCAGTACGAAAAAATCATGGCGGTGCTGGATCTGTGCAGCAAGCTGGGCATCGGCTCGATCGGTCTGGCGTCGCAACGCCAGCCTGCGGGCTGAGCACGCGGCGATGGATGCCTTGGACCCCACACAGCCGTTGCAGGAAACCACCGGCGTCGGGCGCTGGCGCAAGCTGGCCATCGTGCTGGCGGTGCTTGCGCTGTTGGGGTGGCTGGTCTCGCTGGCACTGCGCCCTTCTACCGCGCCACCGCCGCGCGCGGCACCGCCGCGCATCACCCATGTGACGCTGCCGCCCCCTCCTCCGCCACCGCCGCCACCCAAACCCGAGTTGGATCCACCCAAGCCGCAGCCGCGCATGCTGGACAAGCCGATGGCCGCGCCGGATCCGTCACCGCCCAAGCCGGCGGAAGCGCCCCCCGGCGATCCGCTGACCGCCGCCGCCGGACCAGGCGACAACCCGTTCGGCCTGCAGGCCGGCAATGGCGGCGGCACCCGGATTGGCGGTGGCGGGGGCGGCAGTGGTAGCCCGTTTGCGGCATATGCGGCATCGGTGCAGCGCGCCGTGCAGATGCTGTTGCAGCGCGACGAGAAGACGCGCAAGGGCCGCTACCGCGCCACCGTGGCGGTGTGGCTCAACAGCGACGGCAGCATTGCGCGCACCCGCGTGATCGCATCTGCAGGCACGCCCGAACTGGACGCGGCCATCGCCCAGGCGTTGCAGAACAAGCCCCTGCCCCAGCCCCCACCCGCCGATCTCCCGCAGCCCATCCAGTTGCGGATTGGCGCGCTCGCACCCGGTTGACGTTCCCCTCTTTCAGGAAGCTCGTGCATGACTGCCCCGTTCCCGCCACGTCGCGTTACCCGCCTTGCGTTGTGTCTGCTAGCGATCGCCGTTCCCGGCGTGTGCATGGCGCAAGGCGCCAGCGTGGTAGATCCTGCGCGCATCAGCCCGCAGGTGACGCTGCGCCTGATCGATCTGCTGGTGGCCAAGGGCGTGATGACACGCGACCAGGCTGATGCGTTGATCCAGGAGGCGGCCACCTCGATGACGGCCGATGTCACGCCGCCGCCGGCCGGCTTGCCGTACCAGACCCAGCCGGGCGCGATCGTGGTGCCGTATGTGCCCGAACCGGTGCGCGCGCAGATCAAGGACGAGCTGCGCAGCGAAGTGACTGCGCAGGCCAAGCGCGAAGGCTGGGCCACACCGGGCGCATTGCCGGAATGGACTCAGCGCCTGCGCCTGTATGGCGATCTGCGTCTGCGCGGTGAAGGCATTTTTTATCCCGACGACAACTACGGGTTCTTCCCCGACTTCACCGAGATCAATGCGGGTAACGGCTTCGATGTAGTCGGCACCGGCAACGCGCCGTTTCTCAATACCTCGCGCAATCGCAGCCGCATGCGCATCCGTGCGCGGCTCGGCGTGCAGGCGCAGATCGCCGACTGGATCACCGGCGATATCCGCCTGGTCACCGGTGCCGATCGCGGCCCGGTGTCGACCAACCAGACCCTGGGCGGCGGCGGCAACCTGGCCAAGGAGCCGATCTGGCTGGACCGTGCCGCGCTGGTTCTGCAGCCCATGCGCGATCTCGACCTGTCGTTCGGGCGCTTTGCCAATCCGTTCTGGAGCAGCGAGCTGGTGTTCGACGAAGACATCAACTTCGATGGCATCGCCGGCCGCTATGCGTTTGCGCCACAAAATGACTTCGCACCGTATGTCAGTGCAGGTGTGTTCCCGGTGTACAACACCGACCTGGATTTCGGCTCGACCAACACGCTCAAGACCCGCAGCCGCGACAAGTGGCTCTATGGCGCCGAACTGGGCGCGCAGTGGCGCATGCACGACGACATCGCACTGCGCATGGCCTTCAGCTATTTCCAGTACGACCAGTTCGAGGGCAAGCGCTCCGGTGCCTGCCTTGCACCCACCGCCAATGACAACTGCGATACGGACGGCTCGCGCCCGCAGTTTCAGCAGTTCGGCAATACGCTGGTGCCCATTCGCAACATCGTCGCCGACCCCGCCAATCCGGCCGGCCCGCAGCTGCAGTACTACGGTTACGCCAGCAAGTTCGGCATTGCCAATCTGCACGCGCAGCTTGAACTAGCGCAATTTGATCCGGTCAAGCTGCTGATCGAAGCGGACCTGGTCAAGAACACCCGCTACCACGCAGAGCGCGTGCGCTCGCTGGGCCCGGTCAACAACCTTGGCAATGGTGGCGCCTTCGACGGCGGCGACCACGGTTATCTGCTCAATCTGCTGGTCGGCCAGCCACGCGTGACCGAGGCCGGGCAATGGAATGCGTCGATCGGTTATCGCTATCTCGAATCGGATGCGGTGCCCGATGCATTCGCCGACTCGGACTTCCACATGGGCGGCACCAATGCGCGCGGCATGATCCTGGGCGGCGCCTATGGCCTGGCCCGCAATACCTGGCTGTCGTTGCGCTGGCTCAGTGCCAATGAAATCTCCGGCCCACCGTATGCGGTGGATGTGTTGCAGCTGGACCTGAGCGCGGAGTTTTGAGTATGCGCGCATGGCTGCTTCTGCTGGTTGGTACGGTGCTGTGGGTTGGAGCGCTGCCTGCGTGGGCGCAGGCACAGACCGAAACGCGTCTGCGCGATGCCTTGCGTCAAACCAGCGCCAGGCTGCGCCAGGTGGAAGCCGATCTGGCGCAGCAGCAATTGGCCACCGCCGCTGCACAGCGTGAGCGCGACGCCGCGCAGCGGCCTACCCCTGCGGCGGCAGCGCCGGCGGAAAACGGCGTGCGCCTGGCGGCGCTGCAACGTGAGCTGGAACAGCAACGGCAGGCGCTGGCCGCCGAACGCGCGCAGCGTGCACAGACCAGTGCCGCACAGCAGCAGGCGCTGGCGCAACAGCAACACCAGCAGCAACAAGCATTGCTGGCCGAACGCACGCAGACGCGCGAGCGGCTAAGCCGCTGCAACGCAGAGGGCGATGCGTTCTACGCCAGTGCGCAGGAACTGGCGGTGCTGTATCGCGACCCGGCGTTCGTGCGGTTTGTGCGGGGACGCGGGCGCGAGCTGTTTGGTATGTCGCGGGTGGCGCGTGAAAACCGGGTGCATGCCCTGCAATCCACGATCGATGCGCGCCACGCGCAGCTGCGCACCTGCCTGGATGGTGGTGCCCTGCCAACGGCGCCAACGACCGCTGCGCCATGACGCCTTCCTTGTGGATCAGCGTTGTGTTGATGACGGTGATCGCAGCCGCTCCGGCTGCCGCTGCATCGCAGGCAGCCGTCACGCCAGACCCCGATTCGCAGGCAGCGCCTTGTGTGGAAGTGCAGATCGGGCAGACCAGCACCGGCCGTCTGTCGTGCCTGAATCAGCTGCTGCGTGAGACGACGGCGCGTGCGACCGGTGCGCCCCAGGCAGCGGTCACCCCGGCGACAGGGTCGCCGATTCACCTCGGCCAGCCCACTCCGGCTGCACTGCGTCAGCGGCTCGGGCAGGCCTACGGCAGGTCCGCGCAGCCGCAGCGCCCTGCACCACCACGCTATCCCACTCTCTTCGCGCCAGTGCGCTGACACGCGCGCTTTCAAGGATTCGTCATGACCCGCAAACGTCGCTCCCGTCCCCTGCGCGTGTTCCTGTTGAGCGCGGCGATCTCGACGGCGCTGTTCGATCAGGCGCATGCGCAATCCAGCCCGTTCGTGCGACGTGGCGCCGACCCGTCCGTGCAGGCCGCGCAGGCGGCGCAACAGCAGGGCGTACAGGCCGCCGCAGCGGGGACGCTGGCACAGAAATCGTTGCAGGCGTTTCAACGCGCCGCGCAAGCGCGCCAGGCGCTGGACGCCACGCAGACCGCGGCGCGTACTGCGGCAGCTGCAGCGCAGGCAGCGGTTCCCGACGGTCTGGTACGCGGTGGCTTGCAGGTGCCGGACAACGTGCAGATCGATCCCGGCACGGTGCTGGCGAGCGACCCACGGCTGGGCCAGCGCAACGTTTGGCTGGGCGCCAGGGCACCGACGCAACAGGTCAGCGATGGCACTACCCAGGTGACCGTGACCCAAACCCAGAAGAAGGCCATCCTCAATTGGGAAACCTTCAATGTCGGCAGCCGCACGCAGTTGCGCTTCGACCAGTCGGCCGGTGGCAGCGAAGCCGCGCAATGGATCGCTCTGAATCGAGTCAACGATCCGGGCACAGCGCCGAGCAACATCCTTGGCAGCATCCAGGCGCAGGGTCAGGTGTATCTGCTCAACCGCAACGGCGTGTTGTTCGGTGCCGGCAGCCAGGTCAATGCGCATTCGTTGCTGGTGTCGTCGCTGGATCTGTTCGACCCCAACCGTGCCCTCAGCGACCAGACGTTCATTAATCGCGGCCTGTTTGGTCCCACCGGCCAGACCGGAGTCGTGTTGACCGGCAGCGAGGCCGCCGCCGACCGCATGCCGGGCGATATCCGCATCGAAGCCGGTGCCCGTCTGGCCACTGGCAGCCAGGGCTACACCGTGATCGCCGCGCCCAATGTCAGCAATGCCGGTAGCGTCACCGTGCAGGACGGCCAGGCGCTGCTGGCTGCGGTGCTGGGCCTGCGGCAATCGCAGGAGTTGCAACAACTGCTCGGCAGCAGCGGGACGAGCGCGCCGCTGGGCTTTGGCAATTTTCTGTCGCCGATCGGCAACGACCTTTCGGGCATTGGCCAGTTGGACAACAGCGGCATCGTGTCGGCGACGCGCGGGAATGCCACTCTGGTCGGTTACTCGTTGCAGCAACGCGGCCTGGTGCAGGCCACCACCAGCATCAGCCGCCCCGGCAGCGTGATGCTGCTGGCGCTCAGTCAGGACAATCAACTCGGCGACAGCCTGGCCGGTTACAAGGGCGGCTCGCTGGTGCTGGCGCCCGGTTCGGTCACCGCGACACTGCCCGAACACGATGGCGAAACCACCACCTCCAGCGCTGCTTCGGACCTGGCGTTTGTCGGCCCGCGCATGGTGCTGGCCGGCGCGCAGATGCATCTGCAGCCGCAATCGCTGACGTTCGCGCCCGGTGGCACCGTGGACATGGTCAGCCTGGCCGCCGAGAGCAGCGATGCGCAACTGCGTGGCCGCACTGCCCTCACCAACCGCCTGCTGATCGACAGCGGTGCGCGGGTCGATGTCTCCGGTATCGCCAACGTGCAGCAGGCCATGCAGGACAATCTGGTGCGCATCCCGCGCGTGGGCTTGAACGAATTGGCCGATGCGCCGCTGCAACGCGACGGCGTGCTGTTCCGCCAGTCGCTGCAGTTCGATCGGCGTGCAACCGGTGTTCGCAGCGACGGCCAGGCGTGGGTCGGTAGCCCGCTGCTCAATGCACAAGGGTATGTGGACCAGGTGCCGCGCAGCATCGATGAACTCCTGCTCGATGGCGGCACCGTCAACATCGTGGCACGCGATCTGGTGATCGCCCCGCGTGCGCAGATGCAGCTGGATGGCGGTTATCTGCGTACCGAAGGCGGCATGGTGGAAACAGCGCGCCTGCTCGGTGCCGATGGACGCCTATACGATCTGGCCAGCGCCGATCCCACACGGCAGTATCTGGGCATCGCCGGATCGCAAACGGTCGAACACACCCGCTGGGGCGTGAGCGAACAGTTCGGCAATCCGCTGCTGGGGACGCGCCGTTTTTACGAAAGCGAGTATCTGCAGGGCGGCAATGGCGGTGCGTTGAATATCGCGCTCGGGCGGCCACTGGGCACCTCTGGCGTGGCGGTGCTGGCCGGCGAGATCTCGGCGCATGCGGTGTCTGGGCGGTATCAACGCGCCAGCGGTGCAATGCCGCAGGGCGGCACGCTCGGTATCAACAGCGACGCGGCCTTGTACAACACCACGCTGGGGCAGTCTGGCGATGCGCCGCGCGACCCACGCAGCTGGCAGATCGTCGACGCCGCCGTGCAGATGCCGCAGGGTCTGCAGATCGGCACGCAAACCTCGACGTTGCCCGGCAGCCAGGGCAATGCCCAGCAACGCGACAACCCGCTGTTCTGGTCGCAGCTGTCCAGCAGCATGCTCAAGGACAGCGGCCTGCACGGCGTGGCGATCGGCAATGCGCCGGTGATTGCAGTGGATGCGGATGCGCAGTTGCAGGTAAGCGATGGCGGACGCATTGCATTGCAGGCGCAGCGCGTCGAAGTGGATGGTGCGCTGATTGCGCGAGCCGGCACCATTGCGCTGCAAAGCAGTGGCGGGCTGGTCAAGCCGCAGGACTGGCGGCCGGATGCAGTGGACGCGCAGGAGCGCGGCGACCTGCTGCTGGGCGCTGGCGCGCGCCTGGACGTGAGCGGACGTTGGGTCAACGACGATCGCCGGCTCACGCTGGAACCGCAGGGCCGCGCATTTATCGATGCCGGCAGCATCACGCTAGACGCGCTGCAGCAGGCCATCGGCGATGCGGGTTCGGCGACCGGACGCGACGTCAGTGCCTCGCTGCTGATCGCACCCGGCGCGGTGGTGGATGCATCCGGCGGCGGCTATGTCGCACCGGATGGCAGCCTGCCGCTCAGCGATGGCCGCCCGCTTGGACACGGCGGCGACATCGCGTTGCGAACCTATCAACGCCCGGCCGGCGAGAACGCAGGTTCGCCCACCTACACCGCCGACCTGCAGCGCGCCGACAATGCCGGCCGGCTGCAGTTCGATCCGGCCAGCCTCCGCGCAGACAGTTTTGCCGGTGGCGGCACCCTGAGCCTGCGTGCGTTCGGTGTGCAGATCGGTGGCCAGGCGCCGTCCGATCCGCGAGTGCTGCACCTGGATGCGGGATTCTTCGAGCAGGGCAGCTTTGGTCGCTACGATCTGGCCGCCGAGCACGATGCCAGCATCGCCGCCGGCAGCCAGGTGCGGGTGAGCCAGCGCAGCCTGCTGGCGAACCTGCAGACACTGCCCACGGCGCCCAGCGATAGCGCGGTGTTCGCCGGTGCCGCGCAGGCCGGCGGCAATGGCTACGTCTCGCTGGGCCAGCTGGATCCGTTCTATCGTCCCGGCACCGATTTCGCGTTGCGTGGTGGCGATTATCTGGGCCGGGTGGCTGGCAATCCGACGCTGGACAACGGCACCGGGCAGGTGCGGATGGAGCGCGACGCACAGCTACTGCTGGACCCGGGCGCGACGGTTCGGCTGGGTGGGCGCGGCCAGGTCACGGTGCTCGGCGGCATCCAGACCCAGGGCGGCAACATCCTGCTCTCCGGCGACACCTCGGCCAGTTCGGGCCTGTCCGCTCCGCCGGATATCGACGAAGGCCAGGCCTACGCACTGCCGGGCAAATCGGTCTGGCTTGGCGAAAGCAGCCGTCTGGATGTGTCCGGCGTCGCGGTGCTCGACCCGCAGGCGGCATGGCGGCCTGGCGCACGCGGGCTGGTGCAGCCACGCAGCGGCCGCGTGCTCGATGGTGGCAGCATCACGCTCAGCAACGACAGCGGCGCGGTTGTCGTCGCTGCGGGCGCCCAACTGGATCTGCGCGGCGCCGCCGCCACGCTGGACCTACCCAGCGGCAGCCCGCTGATTGGCGCAGGCGACCCGCTGCAGGCGCAGACGGTGGGCAGTGCGGGCGGCCAGTTGGCATTGGCCGCCGCCACCGGCCTGTTCTTCGACGGACGCATCCAGGCTGCCGGCGGCACGCCGCAACAGCGCGACGGCAGCTTGTCGCTGCTGCCGCTGCAGCTGCAATCCGGTAACGGGCTGCTGCTGCCCGGACCCAGCGGGGTGATCTTCACCCAGCACGACAGCCGCCTGCCGCAAGGCGCACAACCCGGTGCGCCGCTGCCATTGGCAACCGCCACGCCGGGCCCGCTGTACTTCGCCGCCGACCGTCTTACCGGCGCCGGCATCGATACCTTGCAGGTTGGCGACCTGGCGCCTACCGAAGCGCGGCCGCTGGTGCCGGTCGGGTTTGCCGGCGATGTGTCGTTGCAGCTGTCGCGGGCGCTGCTTTTCAACGCGCCGTCCTATGCGCTGTTGCGCAGCGATGCAACCGACTTCTCGTCACTGGCCGACAGCAGCCGGGTCGATCTTGGCGCTGCCTACGTGGGCCTGTCTGGCTACCGCCTGCAGCGCGCCGGCGAAATCACGCTGGCGCAGCCGCGAGCCGGCAGCGATACCACCCTGGCGGTGCAGGCGCAGCAGATCGATGTGGGCGGCCAGTTCACGCTCGACGGAATTGGCAATACGCTGCTGTCCAGCAGCGGCGCACTACGCTTCCATACCCCGGTGGCCTACGCCTATGCGCAGAACGCCACCGGCGGTGCCACCCCGCGTGCCGGCGACCTGCTGACCTCCGGCAATCTGACCTTGCGCGCCGCGCAGGTGTATCCGGGTAGCGGCGAAACCTTCCTGGTGCGTGCCCTGGGCGCGACGGATGCCAGCGGCACCCGCGCCGACACCCAGATCCATCTGCAAGCGGTCGGCGATGTGCCGGCGCTGCCGTTGTCGGCCGGCGGTACGCTGGCCATGGACGCCACCACCATCGTGCAGGAGGGCCGCCTGCGCGCACCCAACGGCCGGCTGATACTCGGCGTCCAGGCCGCCGAAGACGGCGCGGCCGATGCCGTCTTCGGCAACCGCGCCACCACGCCCACGCGCGAGGTTCGCCTGGAGCCCGGCAGCCTGACCTCGGTGTCGTTGGAAGGCGCGGTGTTGCCGTATGGCACCACCGTGGATGGCAGCCAGTGGCGCTACGACGGCACCGTGCAAGGCACCTCGGCTGCTCTGACCGCCCCGCCACAGAAACAGATCCGTCTTGCGGGCGACTCGGTGGCCTTGGCCCCCGGCGCGCGCGTGGACCTGTCTGGCGGCGGCGATCTGCTGGCCAGCGAGTGGGTGCCGGGTACCGGCGGCAGTCGCGATCTGCTGGCCTCCAGCAACACCAGCTATGCCAGCGGCGCGGCCACGCAGGTGCCGCTGTACCCCGATGGACGCCGCGTGTATGCCATCGTGCCCGGCCCGCAATCGCTGCTGGCCGCCAGCGATGCGCCGTTCGAACGCCTGGAGGGCGCGCCCGCACCCGGCAGTGCGGTGTACCTGGACGGTGTGCCTGGCCTGGCCAGCGGCACCTATACCCTGCTGCCGGCCCGGTACGCCACCCTGCCCGGCGCCTTCCGGGTAGTGATGCGGCCCGACAGCAGCGATGCCACGGCGGCGCAGAACCTGCTGGCACCCGATGGCACCGCCGTGGTGGCCGGTCATTTGGTCGACACCTTGAGCGGCACGCGCAATGCGCGCGCGCACTTGTTCGAGGTGCAGTCGGCAGCGACCTGGGGCCAGTATTCGGAATACACCAGCACCCGTGCCAGCGCCTTCTTCGATGCGCAGGCCAGCCTCAGCCAGCAAGCGGCAGCTCAATTGCCACGCGATGGTGGGCAGCTGATCCTGGCAGCCACGCAGCGGCTCGGCCTGGGCGCCACGCTCTCCACCGCAGCCGCCAGCGGCGGCAGCGCCGCGCAGGTGGACATTGCCGCACGTGCGCTGCAGGTGCTTGGTAGCGGGCAGGTTGCCAGCGATGGCTACGTCGGGATCGACGCCGGCGCGCTCAATGCGCTGAACGCCGGCAGCCTGTTGCTGGGCGGCGTGCGCGAGCAGACCACGGCGGGCACGCGCGTGCATGTGACATCGCAACGCGTGCGGGTCAGCAACACTGCCGATACCGCGCTGCGCGCACCGGAGCTGTTGCTGGCCGCTGGCGGCGACAGCAGCGGCAGCGGCGGCAGCGGCGTCTATATCGATGCCGGTAGCGTGCTGCAGGCGCAGGCCGGCAGTGACGCGCGCGTCGCCACACCGCTGTTGCTGGGCGAGGCGTCTGGAGAGAGCGGGGACGGTGCGCTGCTGCGCCTGTCCGGCGTGGGTCCCGTTGCGCTGCAGCGCGCCAATGTGCCCGATGCCGCGCAGTCGAAGGCGCTGCTGCAGATCGGCGATGGAGCGCGCCTGGAGGGTGGTGCGGCGCTCACGCTGGATTCCACCGGCGCCAGCGCCATTGCCGCGGGCGCCGTGCTGCGCGGCGAGCAGATCGATGCCAGCGCCGGCCGGGTGCGCCTGGATACGCAAGCGGTCAGCAGCGATGCCGATGGGCTGGTGTTCGGTCTGGCCAGCCTGGCCCAGTTCGGGCAGGCCAGGCAGATCAGCCTGCACAGCTATGGCGACATGACGTTTGCCGGTGGCCTGGACCTGCGCGTGGACAACGCCCTCACCCTCAGCGCCGGTCGCTTCATCGGCGATGGTCGCTCGGTCAGCCTGCAGGCCGATCGGCTGACCCTGTCCAACCTGGGCGCTGCAGCCGATCCTGCCGGCGTGGTCGCAGGCAGCGGTCTGCTGCGACTGCAAGGGCGCGAGGTGGCGTTTGCAGGCGGCGACAAGCAACTGGCCGGTTTTGCGGCGGTCGCGGTCGAGGCTACCCAGCAGGTGGTGGTGCGCGACCGTGGCGAATTCGATTTCGGCGCCGTGGATGTCGACCTGCGCGCATCGTTGCTGCTGGCCGACGCCGGTGCCGACCATGCCTTGATCACCACAGGCGCACTACGGCTCGCGCGCAGTGAAGGCGGCAGCGACACCGCCCGCCCGTTGGGCGGCCGGATCACCTTGCAAGGCGGCAGTGTCGACAGCACCGCGCTGATCCGCGCCAACTCCGGGGCGATCCAGCTGCGCAGCAGCCAGGGCGCAGTGCGCCTGCACGATGGCGCATCCCTGGACGCGGCCGGCGTTGTGGACACGTTCTTCGACCTCGTACACGCCACGCCCGGCGGCAGCATCACGCTCGCTGCCACGCATGGCGATGTGTCTGCCGATGCTTCCACCCGGCTCGACGTGAGCGCCCCAGCACAGGCCGACGCCGGCACGCTGACGCTGATAGCGGCGCAAGGCAGCGTCACCCTGCCCGGCCGCATCGACGGCACCGCCGCACAGGGGCGCGGCGGGCGTTTCGTGCTGGATTCGGGCAGCCCGGTCGCGCTGGATCCGTTGGCAGCGCAACTGGCCGCAGGCGGGTTCGATGGCGCCATCGACGTACATGCGCGCAGCGGCAACCTGTGGCTGTCGGCCGGTCGCAGCCTGCGTGCGGACAGCGTCAGCCTCACCGCCGACGGCGGCGCGTCCGTCGCCGGCCGCGATGCGGACAATGGCAATGTGCGCATCGACGGCCGCATCGATGCCTCCGGGACGCAAGGCGGCAGCATCGCTTTGTGGGGACGCCACGGCATTGCCATCGACGGCCAGCTGTTGGCGCGTGGCAGCGCCGCCGACAAACGCGGCGGCAGCATCCAGCTCGGCAGCAGCGGCGTGGCCGATGGCTCGTTGAATCCAGAGTTCGGCTACCAGAACGTGCAGGCCGCAGCGGCGGGCACCATCGCCATCGGTGCCGCTGCCGTGCTGGATGTCTCCGGCGGCAGTGCCGGTGGCCTGTCCGGTGGCGATGTGCAGATCCGCACGCCGCTGTTGAACGATGGCGAGGTCAACGTCACCGTCGCCGATGGCGCCAGCATCCGCGGCGCGCGTAGCGTGGATCTTGAAGCGTATGCGGTGTGGAGCACCACCGACGCCAGCACCGATGCAGCCAAGCATTTCGATGGCATCGTCGACCCGGCCGGCTGGTACGACGCACAAGGCAGCTTGGTGGCAGGCAGTTGGTCGGACATGACCGGCACGCCGATCGCGGTGGCGCCGAGCAAGCCGGAACAGATCGCCGATTACCTGAGCCGTTATCTTTTTACCCCCGACAACGCCAATCTCGCGCATCGGCAGTTCTATGGCTATGCCGACGATGCGGCGCGCACACCCGGCACCTTGATGGGATTTGTGCAGCGCCCCGGCTTTACGTTCGAGCAGCGTCTGGCGAATGTGCCGAATCTGCACGCCCGCCCGGGCATCGAACTGCGTAACCCCGACCCTACCCTCAACGGCGGCGAAATCCGCGTGCTGAGCAACTGGAACCTGGGCGCCGGCGCCAACCGCAATCAACTGGATTTCCGCTACAACGGCAACGCACCCACGGTCAGCCTGCGCGCCGAATCGGCCGTGATCGTCAAGGCCAGCCTCACCGACGGGTTCTATCAACTCAGCAACCCCTTTGGCGGTGGCGGGCCGCAGGCCAGCTATCCCACGGCGAACTCCGGCTATCAGGCGGTGCTCGCGTTCGGGCAGGACCAGCTGTTCGCCACCCTGGACGGCCTGGTTCCCGCGCCGCCGTCCAGCCTGGGTGGCGACCAGGAACAGGCCCTGCAGTACTACGGCCAGTACATGCAGTTACTTGCCATGCTGCAGAAATCGCAGCCGGAATGGGCAGGCACCTTCCCGCCCTACGACACGTTGCTGGGCGGTTTCATCGCCAACTACGCGCCCGAACTGGGCTACCCGGTGCAGGACTATCCCGGTCAGCCGGTGGCGCCACCGGCGCCGAGCTCGCCCGCCGATTACCCGCAATACCTCAGCAATTACGAGCGCTACGTGCTGGATCTGGCTGCGTTCTACAACGCGCTAGGTGAGTTCGCATTGCCCACTTTCACCGCACCAGCGCTGCCAGTGCTGGGAGCGCTGCTTCCGGCGGCCACCCAGAACACGCCGTCCCTGCAGGCCAACGCCAACAATCCGCTGCCGATGGCGACTACCAGCCTGATCGGTGGCGACAGCAGCAGTTACCGCCTCATCGCCGGCGCAGATTTTTCCGGCATTCGTCCCGATGCGCTGCGTGCCGACAGCACTGCGGACGTGGTGCTGGATGGTCACCAGCGCTACCAGGAAGACGGCCTGAAAGATCTGCTGCTTCCCACCGTAGTGCGTACCGGAACCGGCAGCATCCAGATCGCCGCCGCACGCGATCTGCGTTTTGCCGATGCCGATGCACCGGCCAGCATCTACACCGCCGGCCGGCCCGCTGGCGATGGCGAGATCGGCACCGATGTCCGGGTTGTGCGCAATGACGGCAGCGCGGCCGATCAGATCGTCAGCGCGCAGGCCAACGCCGACGCTGCTGGCAACATCCAGCTGCAGGCCGGGCGCGACATTCTGGGCAACCGCCAAATCTACGATCGCGACGGCAGCAGAACCGGAGTGACCGGCAATTATGTCGGTCAGTATTGGTGGCCCTGGTTGCAAGTGGGTAATCCGTTGGACACCGATGGCACCACCCCACGCGCCGGACTCATCAACTATGGCGGCTTCGCTCAGGGGGTGCTGGCCAGCGGTGGCGACGTGGCGGTGCAGGCCGGTCGCGATATCCGCGAACTGTCGGTCTCCCTGCCGACCAGTTACCAGCTGGTGGCCGATGGCCGGCAGACGTACGGCGGCGGTGATCTCGATGTCCAAGCCGGGCGCGATGTGCTGGGCGGCGATTATTTCGTCGCGCGTGGACAAGGCAACCTGAGCGCCGGCGGCAGTCTGGGCAGCGCATTTGCTCTGAGCGCGCAAGGCTTCGATATCAATGGCACGTCACGTACCGTGAGCAGCGCGGTCGACCCGGTGCTGGCGGTGCAGGACGGCCAATGGGCCGTGCACGCCGGTGGCGATGTCGCGCTTGGCGCCATCGTCAATCCCGCCTATCTCACTGCCACCGGCAGCATCGGTCCGCTGTTGGGCGCTAGCGCGCGTGCGACCACCGACTACGGCCAGACCTCCTCGGTCGGGATCGATGCACTCAATGGCGATGTGCGATTGGGAACGCTCAAATTGCCAGGCGTGCTGTTCTTCAACGGGCAACGCGACCCGAGTCGCGGCACCGACAGCGCCATCCTCACCGACAGCGTATTCGACAGCGTTCTGCCCGCACAGCTGTATGCAAGCGCGCATGGTGGCGCCATCCAGATCGAAACCAGCGGCCGGCTGTATCCGTCCGCGCAGGGGCAACTGGAGATCCTGGCCCAGGACGATATCCGCTTGTTCGACGACACCTTGAGCGGCGGCAGACGCAAATTCGAACTGGCGATACTGGATGAAACCGGCGCCTATGCCGGCGACGACAGCGCTGCAGCGGCAACCGACAAACTCAACCTGCATCGCCAAGACACCCAGCCGGTGCGCCTGTACAGCCGCGATGGCGATCTGGTCGGCGGCTACGCGGTGGATGGCTTCATGGTCAATCCGCTGACCATCAAGCTGCCCAAACCCGCCGATCTGCGTGCCGGCGGCGATATCGTCAATCTGGATCTGCGTGCGCAAAATTACCGGCTGAGCGATATAACCCGCGTGCAAGCGGGCCGCGATATTTACTACACCCCGGTGCAGGGCGGTGCCAATCAAAGCACCAGTACCGAGGCGGTGCGCTGGGGCTGGATGGAATTGGCAGGCCCGGGCACCTTCGAGGTCCAGGCCGGGCGCAATCTTGGTCCGCTCACCTCGGCCAACGAGGCGCTGAGCGCGGCATTGCTCAACGACCGCAATGCCGGCGGCATCCGTACCACCGGCAACCGCAGCAACACCGGATTGCCCAGCGAAGGCGCGGACCTGGTGGTGCGCTACGGCATTGCCAATGGCGAACAAGCCGATGCCTTCGCCGCGCAATACCTGGACCCGTCCAGCGCACACAGCAACGCCACGTATCAGCAATGGTTACTCGCGTTCAGTCGCCTGCATTCGGCCGAAAGTGTCGGAACCGAGCCATCCCCCGCGTTGCAGGCCAACACCGACACGGCCGCGACCGCAACAGATGCCTGGCAGACCTTCAACCGGTTGCCGGCCAGCACCCGCAGGCTGCTGACCGAGCGCGTTTTTCTGGACGTGCTTAAACAGGTGGGCGAAGGCTACGCCAATCCCGCCAGTGCCGATTTCCAGAAGTACGCACGCGGCTATGCCGCGATCGATCTGCTGTTCCCGGCCAGCCTGGGCTACACGCGCAACAACCTGGAAGGCGGCGCCAACGGTGCCAGTGAGCGCGTGCGCACCGGCGCGTTGGACATGCGTGGTTCGACCTTGCAGACCGAACGTGGCGGCGACATCCGTGTGCTCGGCCCCGGCGGCGATCTGCAGATCGGTAGCGTGCTGGCCCCGCCGAGCGTGGTCGATGGACAGGGCAACGTGCTGATCGGCCCGGCGCAACAAGGCATTCTGGCCGTCGGCCAGGGGGAGATCGGCCTGTTTACCGATGCCAACGTGCTGCTCGCGCAGAGCCGAATCTTCACCCAGCGCGGCGGCAACCTGACCGTGTGGAGCTCCAACGGCGACATCAACGCCGGCAAGGGAAGCAAGACCAGTGCCGAGCGCGCTCGCGCCCGCTATCTGTGCGACCAGGACCAGTTCTGCATGCTGGACGCCAGTGGACAGGTGAGCGGTGCCGGCATCGCCACGCTGCAACTCAATCCCGGCGATCCGCGTGGAAACGCCGTGCTGGTTGCGCCGCGCGGCACCGTCGATGCGGGTGATGCAGGTATTCGCGCCGCCGGCAATCTGGTGGTGGCCTCGCAGTTCGTTGCCAATGCCGACAATATCCAGGTCCAGGGCGATGCGGTCGGGGTTGGTAGTACGCGCAGCGTCAATACCAGTGCGCTCAGCAGTGCATCCAATGCAGCCTCTGCAGTGGCTGACGCCGCCAGCGAGGTCGCCAAGCGTCCGGCAACTGTCACCGACACGCCATCGATCATCACCGTCCAGGTGGTGGGATTCGGTGACTGCCCCGAAAACGATGCGAATTGCCGGAAAACCCCGTGATGCTGTCAGCGCTTGCGCTCGTCATCGAATGGAGATATTGCCCCGTGCGAATGCAGTAAATCTGACATTCCCGCATAAATCCGTAGGCGGTCGAAACATGAATGTTGCAACGTGTCGCAATTAACCGAAGTCACAAAAGAAATTTAATTTTGTCGCGCAACCATAATGCAAGAAGCGCAGCCTGGGTTTGCGATAGTTAATCGCATTCAATTCGCACGGATAAACCCATCCGATCCGCTGTTTTCCAATGAAGGAGAAAAGCAGTGCGCACTTCCATTATGTCCCCCGTCTCGCTCGCCACCGCCGTCGCGGCCGCTCTTGTTGTCCTGGCGACCCCCGCCATGGCTGCCGAAAATCTGTACGGTGGCGGCGCGACCTTCCCGGCGCAGCCTTATGTGGGCAATGCCTACCTGACGCCGAACCCCGATGCGCGTCTGTCCACCAATGCCGGCAACACCGCCGGCGGCAGCAGCACCGTTGCCGGGATCAGCGCAGGCTCGATCTTCGCCACGTTCAGCGCGGGCGCCAACAGCAACAAGGTGTCGTACTGCCAGACCGGCAGCGGCACGGGCAAGAACACGCTTGCAGGTACCGTCGCTGCCAACCAAGCGTGTAACGATTTCAGCGTCGCCCCCGCTGGCCTGAGCGCAGCCACCGCCACGCCGGATTTCATCGGCACAGATGCACCGTACAGCACCGCCGACTACCAGGCATTTCTGAGCGGCAGCAATGCCGCAGCACGCGTCGGCGTGGTGCAGATCCCGACCATCGCCGGTGCCATCGCGTTGTCGCAGAGCACCGCCACCACCGCGCTGGCGTTGACTTCCGCACAGGTCTGCCAGATATATTCCGGCCAGGTCAGTGACTGGTCGCTGGTCTCCGGCAGCGGCGCAACCGGCCCGATCAAGATCGTCTACCGTACCGATGGCAGCGGCACCAGCTTCGCCTTCACCAGCTATCTGGCGCGTACCTGCAATGGCACGGCCAATGTGCCGTCGGGCTTTGTCTTCACCCCCAACCAGACCTTCAACTCGGCACTACCGGGCGGTGTGAGCACGGTGTACGGCTCGCGCGGTATCGGCGCCAGTGGCAACAACGGTGTGGTCACCGCGGTGCGCGCAACGGCCAACACCAATGCGCTGGGGTATGCCGACATTGGCGAAGTGCTGCTGCAGTCTGCCAAGTACGCCAAGGTCAACGGATTCGATCCGGCGCTGTTTGGCCAGAACGGAACCCCGGTGTCGCTGGCAGCGGCAGCCCTGCTGAGTGGTCGCGTGCTGGACGGTGCCACCGTCAACGCAGCGCCGGGTACCGGAACGCAGGCCGTCAAGAATTGCGTCCGCCTGGTCAATCCGGCCGCATCGATCACCAATGCGTATCCGATCGCGGCCATCACCTACGTTGCCGGCTATACCAGCGGCAATGGCAGCGCCGCGCACGTGCAGGCAGTGAAGGATCTGTTCGGTATCTTCTACAACACCACCACGCGTCCGGCATTACCAGCCGGCTTTGCCTACCTCGATGGCGTCGCTGCGTTCCGTACCTCGGTACAGAACACCGTGGCGACCTGCGTGCAGTAACGACTGCCGCAGATGTAATACGCAGCGATTGGCGGCGGGCAGCAATGCCCGCCGTTTTGGCTTTGCGCGCGTTGATGCTTAGAAGACTTTGAACAAGTTCTAAGGGGCACGATCCTCAGTAAGGCCTTGCTGCTGTACTCGCCATTCATTGCGACACGGTCGCTTGCTTGGCATCAGGTAGCAGCCGCTTTGCCGCACCATCTCGTAGCGCGCGCGTGTTTGGGGTGCTTGGGCTGACTCCGTCCGCGATGTTGATGCCACGCCGCCTCAAGTGCTGCCGGCGGATCGTTCAATTTGGCCAGTTGTGCCTCAAGTGCATTGGACTCCTGAAGCGCACGAAATGATCTCCGCATATGCCCGGTCTTCAGTGGCGCGCATGTGTTGGTTCAAAGTGTCTCGCTCGGCATGCGCCGCATCCAGAAATTCCTGGAGTTGAGTCCATAGCATTTCATTGGCGCCTTCAGCACCAGTGGCACGCTTCGACAGCACCATGCGTCAAGCCGCACTTACCGCATAGGCTTCCAGCATCTTCAATGGCACGTGCAAGGTCTTATCTGCGGAAAACGCCTCCAGCAGGTAGTCCACCGTGACCCGCACACGCGGAGCGATCAGGGCGCGGTGGGGATACTGGATGACCATCTCGTAGCTGCCAGGGTGGTACTGGCGGTGCAGCACGATCTTCAATCTGCCCGAGACCAGTTCCTCCCATGCCAGATGCACCCCAACCTGTGCAATGCCGATGCCGTCGCATGCGGCCGCGACCAGGCTTGCCGGTGCCGACAACGTCAGCAGCGCGGTGTCGGACGGATCGAGGGTGACGATACCGCCGTCTGTCGAGCGGAAACTCCATGTTGCCACCGCACCGCCCAGAAAGCGCCGCGCGATCAGCCTGTGCTGGCGCAACTCGCTGGAATTGCGCGGTACGCCGTGGCGCGCCAGGTAATCGGGCGAAGCGACGAGGATGGTGTTCAGGCGACAGACCGGGCGCGATACCAGCGCGGAATCGCGGATATTTCCCCCGCGTAGGGCGAGGTCGTAACCGCCGCGCACGAAATCGACGACGCGGTCGTCGAAGTCCACCTCCACCGACAAGCCGGGATGCCGCGACAGCAGGCCCGGTAGCACGGGCATCAGATGTTCCTGTCCGAACGAGACGCTGGTGGTGATGTGGACACGCCCACTGAGCTGCTCGCGCTGTATGGCAACGGCATCGACGGCCGCGTCCAATGCTTCCAGCGCCAGCCGTGCCCGCCGCAGGAACGCAACGCCCTCGTCGGTGAGCTTGAGCGTGCGCGTCGTGCGGTTCATCAGGCGCACGCCCAGCACCTTTTCCAGAGTGGCGACGTTCTTGCTGACCGCAGCGGAGGTCACGCCAAGCGTGCGCCCAGCCGCCGCAAAGCTGCCGCCGTCCGCTGCGTGCACGAAGGAAAGAATGGCGCGGACGCGGTGTGGCGAATCCATGCTGTGCTCAGATGGGCGGCGGCATGCCGGAAAGATGATTATCAACTGCAGGTTGATAGACGATCAACCAATTGACGACTTCTGGTTTAGAGATACGCCGCGCATGATGCCGGCATGTCATCGATAAGCACTCCCCCGCCGAGCATCTGCGTCGTCTACGACAGCGGCTACGGCCATACACGCAAGCAGGCCGAGGCCGTCGCCGAAGGCATTCGCCGCGTGTCTGGAACCGAAGCGCGGTTGATCGCGATCTCCGACGGACCGATTCCCTGGCCGGCCCTCGCAGCCAGCGATGCCATCGTTTTCGGTGCACCCACCTACAACGGCGCGCCCAGCGCTCGCTTCAAACAGTTCTGCGAGGACTCCACCGCGGTCGCGTGGAACGCGATGAAGTGGCGCGACAAGATCGCCGCCGGCTTCACCAATTCCGGTGCGCAAAACGGCGACAAGCTGCATTCGCTGATCCAGATGGCGCTGTTCGCCGCGCAGCACGGCATGGTGTGGGTGGGGTTGGACCTGAAACCCGGCAATGACAGCAGCCGAGGCAGCGTGCACGACCTCAACAGACTCGGAAGCTGGCTGGGCGCCATGGCGCAATCCAACGGCGACCAAGGCCCGGACGACACCCCCATCGCAAGCGATCTGGAAACGGCCGCCTACCTTGGACAGCGCGTGGCCGAGACGGTGCGCCGGCTTGCTTCCGTCGGACCTGCATCCGCCCGCGTTGAACCCGCCTGACGTACTTCCATCGATTTCCCACAAGGATCCACAATGAAATTCCTCTGCCTCGACACGCCTCAGCCCGGCGCCAGCCTTGAGAAGTACCAGCCGCACATGCTGGACGAAGCCCGCCATTGCTGGCAGGACTACAAAAGCGGCTTCGTCCGCGACATTTATTTCCGCCAGGATCGCCCTGGCGTTGCGATCATTGCCGAAGCCGACTCGGTCGAAACGGCGCAAAAAGCACTGAGCGCGTTTCCGCTGGCCAAGGCCGGACTGATCGGATGGGAGGTAATCCCGCTCGGCCCGTTCACGAACTGGCAAATGCTCTTCGCATCCGGCAACGCCTGAGTCCTGATGAAGACCGATGGTCCAGCCGTCCCGCTTTCAGAACCGGGCCGTGCAGATCGTCGCCCGCCTGCAACTGCCCGGCAATTCCAGCGAGGACAGCAATTTTCCGGTGCTGGTCGGCATTCGCCCTGCCGGCGGTGTCGATCTTCAACACCTTGCCGGAGCCGCTGACGTCGCCGCCACTGCTGGTTGCCGGCAGCAGAGCGTTATCAAGGGAGGACTACAGCGGCCAGGCCGATGCGCTCACCAAGGAGCCAGGTCGCTGTTGGTGATCGCAGGCACCACCCACATCGCACTGTCCGAGCTGCCGCACGACATCGACCCGCCGGTTGCGACGCTCGCGCATTTTTCGACAAGCACCTCGCACAGATGCAGTCGCTTGACCATAGACCAGAGCTCGCTCGAACACAGGAATTCCAAGACCATGCCCAAGCACGCCTCAGACCTCCTGCCGGTCCTCTTCGTCGTCACCAGCTGCGCGGTGAAGGGCGACACAGGTATTCCCACCGGCTACAACCTTGCCGAAGTCACCCATCCGCTGGAAAAACTGCACAAGGCCGGCATCAAGGTGGAATTCGCCTCGATCCAGGGCGGCGACGCGCCGCTGGACGGGATGGAAGACCTGCACGATTCAGTCATCGCGCACTACTGGGCCGATGCGGAATTCCGCCATGCGATCGCCAACACGGTGCGCCTGGACGAGGTGAATCCCGCGCGCTACTCGGCGATCTTCTTCGCCGGCGGCCACGGCACGATGTGGGACTTCCCCGACAGCGCCGCTGCGCAGAACGCGATCCGCGAGATCGATGCGGCGGGCGGAATCGTCTCGGCGGTGTGCCACGGCCCGGCGGCCCTGGTGAACGCGACACGCGCCGACGGCAGCCTGCTGATCGCCGGCAAGCAGATCGCCGCCTTCACAGACGACGAGGAAGAGGAAGTGCAATCGACGCACGTCGTGCCCTTTCTGCTGGCGTCCACGCTCAACGCACGCGGTGCGCATCATCAGAACGCGTCCAATTGGGCCGACAACGTGATCGTCGACGGCCGGCTCATCACTGGCCAGAACCCGCAGTCTGCGGCGAGCCTGGGCGTGGCACTGCGGGACGCGCTGCTGGCCTGATCGCATGCGGATATGGCGGCAGGCGTTCACGCTCGGCGCGGACTGCTCGCGTTGCTGCCGATGACCATGGCTGCCTGCGTCCGATCCCCCTTTCAACGGGAGCATCATGAAACTGATCTGCGTCGAAGAACACGTGCTCGATCCGGCGATCGGACAGGCCGCGCAGGCGCGCGTACGCGCCGAGGCGCCCTACCTCGCCGATTGGGGCCACCGCGTGATCGATGGCCGGCAGGTGACCGATCGCAGTCGCCCGCATGTGATCGCGCCTGCCGAGTCCGCGCGCAAGGCGATGGAGATGGGCGCGTCGCGACTGGCGAACATGGACGCAGCCGGCATCGACATGCAGGTGCTGTCCTTCGGCGGATTCCCGCAACTGTTACCGGCGGCCGACGCCATCGCGCTCAATTGTGCAGCCAACGACAGGCTGGCGGAGGCAGTGCAGGCCCACCCCACCCGCTATGCCGGTTTAGCCACCCTGCCCTGGCAGGCGCCAGCCGCCGCTGCGCGCGAGCTGGAGCGTGCAGTGAAGGAACTGGGCCTCAAGGGCGCGCTGATCAACGGCCGCCCTGGCGATACATTTCTGGACGATACGCGCTACGCGCCGATCCTCGCTGCGTTGGACACGCTGAAGGTGCCGCTGTACGTCCACCCCGGCCTGCCGCTGCCCGCTGTGCAGGCGCCCTACTACGGCGGCTTGGATCCCGAGCTGAGCGCACGCTTGTCCATGTTCGCCTGGGGCTGGCACAACGAAGCCGGCATCCAGGTCGTGCGCATGCTGCTGGCCGGGGTATTCGACCGCCATCGCAACCTGCAGGTCATCAGTGGCCACTGGGGCGAGATGGTGCCGTTCTTCCTGCAGCGGCTGGAGGATTCCATTCCGCAGGAAGCCTCGGGTCTGGAACGTTCTATCGTGCAGACCTATCGCGAACACGTGTACGTCTCCCCCAGCGGCATGCTCACCCTGCCGCATTTCCAGTTCGTGTACGCGCTGATGGGCGCGCAACGCATCCTGTATTCCATCGACTATCCCTACCAGAGCCTGGATGGCGCGCGCGCCTTTATCGACCACCTGCCCGTCAGCGATGCGGAAAAGGCGCTCATCGCCCACGGCAACGCGGCGCGATTGCTGGGGCTGTGAGTCGGTCATGTCGAACACGACGCTAACGCCTCGTCGGCGTACGCTGCGCCAGGCAAACCCGCGTCAACGGCCTACGCTTGGTGATGACCGCAGGCATGGGCCAGACACCGGAATGATGCGGACGTCGGCAGGCGACATGGTCCGGTGCGCGTCTGGCATTACGCACTGGCCAGACGTGCGCCGCCCCGGCAACGCCCGCATCGCCGGCACGGGAATACAGGACGGCCCGAACGACGATCAGTACCACCGTCGACGGGGCGCATCATGAACGTTTCAATCTGTAAGCACCCGTCGAACCAAGGTGGACTCACGTGAACTGCTGGAGAATTCTATTGACCATGGCAACGATGCTGGTCGCCCCGATCGCCGCCGCGCAGCCGGTGGTGCGCATCTTCGAGTTGCAGACCGATCCTGCGCGGGCGCAAGTGTTCGATGCTGCGGGCCGGGACAACATGCAGGCCTCGCTCCGCGACGAGCCCGGTGTGCTGGCGATGCATGCGGTCGCCAGCCTGAGCACACCCGGCCTGGCCTACGTGCTCGAACTATATGCCGACGAGGCAGCCTATCGGCGCCACATCGAGACTACCCATTATCGGCGCTTCCTCGAATCGACGCGGTCGCTGGTCACAGACAAGCGCCTAGTCGAGATCGATCCAATGTTCCTTGCGGAGCAGCCGGCTGCGCTATCGATCCTGCAGCGCGGCAAGGCGCCGGAAGCGCGCATCGTCGAGGTGACGGTGAAGCGCGAAGACCTCGCCCAATTCCATCGCATCGTCACGAAGGAGATGCGCAAATCCATGCAGGTCGAGCCCGGCGTGCTGGCGATGTATGCCGCGACCCGCAAGGGGCGGCCGGATCAATGGATCTTCTTCGAGATCTACGCCGACGCCGAAGCCTATGCCTCGCATCGCCAGACACCGCACTTCAAGGACTACCTGCGCCTGACCGGCGACATGCTGGTGGAAAAGAGCCATGTCGAGGTCGAAAACATCGCGCTGCAAAGCCGCGGTGGATTACGGTTTGATCCGCCGGCGAGTGACTAGGTGTTTGGTCCCAGACATTGAGGGTGCACTCTTTACCCACGACTGGAAGCAAGCACGATACTGCACGGGAACGCCACCACGACAGAGGCAATCCGTCGAGCGATACAACATCGTCAAGAAAGCCTGAGAGCGCTCTACAAGCGTTAAGGAATCAACCAAAAAAACCGTGGCGGAATGGAAGAAGCAGACCGCGGTTGCGGAGTTACCTACCGGTCCGAGGCGGCCACGCCCCATCGTTTTATCTAGTGAGTATGAGGCGGCGATCGCTGCCTTTCGCACACACACCCAACTGTCGCTGGCCGACTGTCTCTACGCATTGCATCCGACCGGTGACAACATGACTGGCTTGTGCCAGATCGCCGAGTGCGATGTGATTGGCTGCTTCGATCACGACTCACGGATCTGCAGCGCCCAATGCTGCGAGCAGTCCGCGTTAGGTCAGGAACGCCAGCAGCGGATCGCGAAAGGCAACAGGAAGTCGCTGATCTCCACGCCTGTGTTCTCCCCGACCACCGCTAACCGCACGCGAGCGGTTGAAGCGAGCGCGATAGGCGGGGATCAACGCCTCCTCGGTGGATGTGGCACTCGATGTCGCTACTGCAAGTGGCGTCGTCTTCGATGGCGGCGCTGCACATCCGGCCAGCAAGACGCATGCAGCCAACGCGGCGTGCCGAAGCAATCCAGGGCAGATGCCAGGTGCCATGGTGCTGCCGTAGGTGGGTGGTATGCGTGCATTCTTTGCC
This sequence comes from Xanthomonas sp. WHRI 8932A, assembly GCF_035012785.1. Classification (NCBI taxonomy): domain Bacteria; kingdom Pseudomonadati; phylum Pseudomonadota; class Gammaproteobacteria; order Lysobacterales; family Lysobacteraceae; genus Xanthomonas; species Xanthomonas sp. WHRI 8932A. Next base: position 145,227 of record NZ_JAYGQQ010000010.1, on the reverse strand, counting down.
CACTCGCTCGCAGCAACAATGCCGCTGTTGCGTCACTTCCTGCCATGCGTCGATGTTGATCTGCCGTGCTGGTTGATGTCGCCTGAACCAGCCTGCTGTACAGAACGCATGGCGGAGGCGCGCCGTGTGCCGTGTGCACGCATCCCCCGAACGAGTCATCGGACCCTGCCCCGACGCGGTGTTCTGGATTCGGCCCGAGGCGTCCAGCATGGACCACATCGCTGGCGTCCCTCGACGCCATGACCCAGCGATTCCCCCTCCAGAGAGATCGCGTCCATGACGATGTCTGATGTGTCGGGCCAGCGCCACGCGCTCGCCGGCAGTGCACTCCCCTCGCCGTGCGGCCAGGCACGTTGGCTGGCGGTGGCACGTAGACGCCATGCACTGCCGACCTGCGCGGACCGTGCGCCACACCAGGCAGTCGCACGATGAAGCCCTATTTGCTCTCGCTTGGCGCCGGTCTGCTGGTCGGTGTGATCTACAGCTTGCTCAACGTGCGCTCGCCAGCGCCGCCGGTCATTGCATTGGTCGGCTTGCTTGGCATCCTGGTCGGTGAGCAACTGCCGCCACTTGTACGCCAGCTGACAACGCGTAGCCAGACCGAGGCCTCGTGGATCGGGCATCAGGTCAAGCCACATATGTTCGGGCATCTGCCAGAAGGCAAACGCGCACCGTCGGCTACGCCATCACCGCCACCTGCGCGAACCGACAAAGGCGATGCGTGAGCGCGCTCGTCCACGCGATCTGCTGGTGCATCTCACATGCGTAAGTCCGAGTACGTCGCCGGCGAGAATCCTGCAAAGACGGCGCATCGATCAATCGGTTGTTCTCTGTGGCGATGCGCGTAGCTGCAAAACAGGTCGCGCTAGTGATCAAGCAACTTTGCAACAAACACAGCGCGATCCGGGCGGCGTCTAGTCCAACCGGCGCGCAAGAACGCTTCAAGTGCATCCAACTCTTACCGCAAAGGCATCGACAGCCCATGGCCGGAGATGCCGCCGCCGCCCTCTTTCCCGAAGGAACTTCCATGCGTCCGCTACTTTCCCTGAGCCTGTCTGCCGCGCTGATGCTGAGCGCGGTCCTCCCGGTCCTTGCCGATGCTACGGCACCGGTGTCGGTCGGCCCGCAGTACGACACCACACACGTCTACGTGGCACCTGCCGATGTGGATGCGTTTGCGCGCAGTTTCGCCGCGACCTTCGGCGGACAAAGCACGCGCCAGGTGATCGCCACGGTCACGCCAACGCCTAGCAGTACCAGTTCGCAACTGGTGCAGACGCCGGCAGGCACCGTGTCGTTGTTCGGATTTCGTACACCGGTGCCCCACCCGTTCGGCAGCGAACGCACCGGCTATCTGGTGACCGACATGCAGCAGGCAATCAGCGCCGCACGCGCTGCCGGAGCGGAGGTGTTGGTTGCGCCGTTCAAGGATCCTATCGGCATGGATGCCGTGATCGCCTGGCCGGGCGGCGTCAGCATGCAGCTGTACTGGCACGACACCGCACCGCATTACGCACCACTGGCGACGATTCCGGAGAACCGCGTCTACGTCTCGCCCGACCGCGCCGACGCGTTCGTTAAAGCCTGGCTGAAGTTCTCGCATGGCAAGGTGCTGCACGATGACCGCCGTGCGGACGCAACGCTGATCGGCCGGCCTGGCGTCACTTACCGCAGTATCGTCATCAGCTCCGGCTTCGGTTCGCTGCAGGTGTTGGTGACTGACGGCCACCTGCCCTATCCGTACGGGCACGAGCTTACCGGATACGCAGTGGACGACCTTGCGGCAACACTCGCGCGCGCCACCGCGTCCGGCGCAAAAGTGTTGGTGCCTGCGGTGGCCGCGTCGGGTCGACAGTCGGCGATGGTGGAATTCCCCGGTGGCTATGTCGCCGAGCTGCACGCCGAACTCCACTCCTGATCGCACATGTCGTTACGCCTCACACTGCCCTTGATGTTGGTCCTGTGCCCATGCGCCGATGCATGGGCGCAGTCTTCGGTCGATGCAACCGCCGCCACACCGGTACGCCCTGCCATCAAGTCGAACCGTTGGCAGGAAGACTGGTCGCCGCTTGCTGACCCCGCGCTGCGCACGCACCCGTTCGATCGCCTGAAATATGTGCCGCTTGGCGACGCGGGCTACGCATCGTTCGGCATCAACCTGCGCGAACGCTTCGAAAGCAATCACACGCCTGCGCTGGGTATCGGCCGCGAGAGCGACAGCTATCTGTTGCACCGCCTGCAGGCGCATCTGGACGTGCGGGTTGGCGAGCACTTGCAGCTCTTTACCCAACTGGAAGACGTACGCGCAGTGGATAAACGCCGCATCGGCCCGGCCGATGCCAATCGTGCCGACCTGCGCATGGCGTTCGTCGCATACACCGCGCCACTGGCCGATGGCGATATAAAACTGCGCGTGGGCCGGCAGGAGTTTGCCTTCGACCTGCAGCGATTCGTCTCGCTGCGTGATGGCCCGAACGTGCGCCAATCTTTCGACGCGGTGTGGGTCAACTACGAGATCGGCCCATGGCGCTGGATTGCGTTTGTCAGCCAGCCGGTGCAGTACGCCGATGTGCGCAGCTTCGATGACTTCTCCAATCGACATCTGCGCCTTGATACCGTGCGCGTCGAACGCCACGTCCTGGGCAGCGACGAACTGTCGCTGTACTACGCACGCTATCGGCAGGATGACGCTAGCTTTCTGGATGCGGCCGGCAATGAGCGACGCGACATTGTCGATGCCCGTTTTGCAGGTGTGCACACTGCATTGGACTGGGATCTTGAGGCGATGGGGCAACGCGGAAAGGTTGGCAACAGCCGCGCGCGAGCCTGGGCGCTCGGCCTCAAGGCCGGCTACACCTGGCAGGACAGCGCGTTGACGCCGCGCCTGGGTTTGCAGGTCGATACCGCCTCCGGCGACCGACATCCGGACGATGGACAGCTTGAAACCTTCAACCCGCTGTTCCCGAACGGCGCATACATCAACCTGGCCGGCTACACCGGCTACAGCAACTTGCTGCAGATCAAACCGATGCTCACCCTGCGGCCCACCACGCAGCTGAGCGTTACCGCCTCGCTCGGCCTGTTATGGCGGCAAAGCACCGCCGACGCCGTGTATGTGCAGCCGGACATTCCGCTGGCCGGCACTGCCGGCACCGGCAGTCACTGGACCGGCCGCTATCTGCAGCTGCGCGGTGACTGGAAGCTCAACACACATCTGCAAACCGCGATCGAAGCAGTCCATTACCAGGCCGGCGACACCGTGCGTACCGCCGGCGGTCACGACAGCAATTACCTTGGCTGTGAGATGAAGTTCATGTGGTAGCTGGTGCTGGATCGCCCGCGACTCCGCTTAGCTCGCTGATTGCTGATTGCTGATTGCTGAGCATTCATTGCGAACGTAGACGCCAATGCGACCGAAGCACCGTTGCGTTGATCGACGCATCAGTACATGAGCGCAAAGCGCTCCTGACCAGTTAATGCCTGCATGCTGACAGCACCGCGCCTTGTGCGGCAGACGTTGCAGCGCGCCGGCCGCATGTGTGGTCGATGGATTATCGCGGCTAGCAGAATGCTGCGAGCACTCATCAGTACACGGAAAGCACACGCATAAGCACTGATGAACGAATCTACGTTTGCTCACGCGGAGCGGATGCTCCACCTTCGCACCAATGCCGGCTTCCACCTGAGCGGCCACTGTGAGAACGTACCTGACGTGACTAGGCAACGCTGGTTGGCCCGCGCTGCTGGGCGGCGCGGTGTAGGGGATCGATCTGCTGGTTGCGCAGACGTTTGGTGGTGCGGCGCGACTGAGCGATGGCCGCCGCCTCGAGGGGCGACGGCCATTGAAATCCGTATCGAGGTCAACATGTCCCAAGAACCGGAGACCGCAACATGCAAGCCAATCGATTGATGCTGATCGCTGCCGTGACCATGGGATGCTGATGACCAAGGCGTTGGCCTAGCCCTCCCCCGCCCTACTCAGCGTTACCCAATCGCAACCAGCGGGCAGACATGGCGACCGCACACATGGCGGCAGCCACGAGCATCAGCGCGGCGGTCAGTCCCCAGCCGTGGGCGGCGAAGCCGATCAAGGCGGGGCCGGCCAGGACGCCAGCGTAGCAGAGTGTCGTCATTGCGGTGATCGCCATGCCCTCGGGCATGGCGCGCTGTTGTCCGGCCATCGAAAACAACGCCGGTGCGATGTTGGCGCATCCCAACCCGATGCGTGCTGCTGCGCACGGTGTGAAGCATGAGACGTCATCAGTCATCCAACTGCGAAGACACCGGCTGCCAGGCGATAGACGGCATGAAGAGTCACTAAGAGCAGCTAACAAAACGCAGCGATCAGTCGTCAGATGGATGCGGACGGCACGCTCAGAACCGGGATGTACACGTGGCACATGCCGCTCCGAGCACTGGTCGCCACCGCCTGGCGGTAAACGCAGTCTTTTTTAGCCGATCTAGGAAAGCAGAGCGAACAATCGTCAGTTCGGTTTAGACGGCGCACTCAAAACAGGAGTGCATGCGTGGCATGTGCCGCACCAAGCACCGAACACAGGCCACGTCCGCCTGGCGCTGAACGCAGCCGTTTTGTTGGCTGCGCTAAACCCTCAGGACAGATCGTGCAGATCCTTGCCGAGCACCGGGCCGAGCTTCCAGTCGGAGAAGTGCACCTTCAAGCCTTCGCGCTCTGGCGTGCAGGTCATCGGACCAACCAGATAGGTGCTGGCCACCGGGAATGGGCACAGCCGCACCAGCGGCCAATACGTGCCGTCCTTGGAGACTTGCAGACGCAGCACGCCCTTGTCGACGGTGGCGCGGATCCAGAAGTCGGACGGGTCAGCTTCGTACGGCCCTGTGGCCCAATCCGATTTACCATCGGTCAGCACGCTGCTGAGCATCGCGCGACCGTCGCTGAGCTCGATGCCCGCCTTGACCCACTGCCGCTCGTTGACGCGGATCATGAGCCCGGCCTGGTCGTAGAGCTGCTCGAACTTTGCGCGGACGCGCAGCTGGCAGGTAAACGCTGCCGGCGCCGCGATGCCAAGAAAATGCCCGCTATCGCGGGTGAACCCGTAATGGGTTTCGCGCCAAAAGTCAGTGCCCTTGTCGGTGACGACCTCCAGCACATCGCCGCTCAGGATGCGGTGCGATTTGGGTTCGTTCAGCCATTTGCCGTGCTGCCAATGGCTGGATGGCGCTGCACCTGCACCGGTTGCGATGACCACGCCGCCAGCGGCCAAACCGCCCAGCGTCGCCCTGCGGCCCACATCGACCTGGTGTTTTTCCGAACCCGTCATACCTAGTCCTCGTGACGAAAAAGCAATGCTCTCCGGTGCCTTTCTGCGGGCAGCGTAAAGCCAGTGGCGTCAATTTGTACATCCGTACCAATTGGCACGTCAACTCTGGATTACCATCGACCTGGTCGATACGTGCATGAAGACAGATGAGCGGCAGGACCTGGCGGCAAGATCCACATCGAAAAGAACATATCGAGCAGGCCACCTTGCAGGTGGTCGTCGAGCATGGCGTGGCGGGGACAACCTTCCGCAAGGTTGCAGAACACGCACAGGTGCCGTTGAGCGCGACCACGTACTACTTCGGCTCCATGCATGAGCTGCTGATCGCTGCATTCACCCGCTTCTCGCAGGAGGTCTCGAAGAACTTCGCCGCCGAGATCCGCGCTGCGAAGAACCGTGACCAAGCCTGCGATGCTGTGGTGAACATCATCTTTGCCGACAGCACCGCCTCGCCGCGGATCTTGCTGCTGAGCTACGAGCTGTACGCGTTTGCCCGGCGCCACCCGGAGATGACCGCGATCATGGAGCAATGGATGGCACGCAGCCGCGCGGCGCTGGAACTGCATTTTTCCAAACCCGCTGCCAGTGCGATCGATGCCCTGATCGAAGGCATGACGATCCATCGTTCCGTGGTGCGTATGACCAAGAAGAGCGTGCGCAATGCGGTGGGGCAGCTGGCCCTGCTGTGAGGCATGCTGGGCGCTGCACAATTGAGCGGTACAAGCATCGCAACCTCCACTGGATGGCGACGGATTGATCGCTGCACACTGAGTTTATGAGGCGACGTTTTGCGGATGTCGCTGCCGCTCGCTCACCAGCGCATGCGTGAGTCAAAGGTCTCCAACTTCCGCTGAAATTCAAAACGTGACGATCAAACCACAGGCTGCCCTTGACCTATCTCTCGCTGTTCGCACTGTCGTTGATTGCCGCTACCCTGCTTCCCGCGCAGTCGGAGGCGGCATTGGTTGCGTTGTTGCTGGATGGCGGTTCGGTGGTGGGGCTTGTGGCGGCTGCGAGCGTCGGCAACGTGCTGGGCTCGCTGATCAATTGGTGGATCGGGCGCGAGGTGCTGCGCTTCCAGGGGCGGCGCTGGTTTCCTGTAACCCCAAACGCCTTGGCGCGTGCGCAGGCCTGGTATGGCAGATACGGCAAATGGTCGCTGCTGCTGAGTTGGATGCCGATCATTGGCGACCCACTGACGCTGGCGGCCGGGGTCATGCGCGAACCGTTGCGCGTCTTCCTGCCATTGGTGACGATCGCCAAGGTCACGCGCTACGGCGTACTTGCATGGGCAACGCTGGCACTTGCCCGGTAATGCCGGGACGTGGAGCCTGCACGACCTGCAGCGCGCATGACACAGCGCGCCAGTGGCGCAGGTGGCCGCGCACGGGTTCTTAACGTGGCACGCCTATGCTGTCGGCGCGCTGCAACCCATCTGCCGCGCATCCAGGGACATTGCACAATGGACATTGCAAAGGAGATCGTATGAAGAAGCTGCACAGCATGCTGCTCGCCGGATGCCTGCTCGGCCTGAGCACCCAGGCTTGGGCCGAAGTGGCCAACCTGACCAATAGCGCCGATGGCGCCAACCGCGAAGCCGGCATTGCCGCGGTGAAGAAGAAACTTCAGGACGCCTGCACGTCGCGACAGGGCAAGGTGGACATGGCCTCGTTCGAGGTGGTGTTCGAAAAAACCAGCACCAATCCCAACGTCCCCAAACCCTATTACGTAGACGGCAAGATCAAGTGCGATCTGCCGTGATGGCCGCGCTGGCGTAGCGCACTGCCCTACGCCGCCGCCATGCACGAATGCAAAGCCCCGCGGATGCGGGGTTTTGCATGTCAGACAGTCGTGCGGTGCAACCCGCTGTCTTCGATGGAGGGTAAGACCGCTCTGCAGGCGCCATCGGCGGCGCGCCGCACCCGACGCACGGCATAGAGTTGCGTGCGCAAGGCGGGTACGCTGCGGGTCTACCAATTACAGGATGTTGTCATGGGTCTGATCCAGGCAGTGGCAGGTGCGGTCAGCGGCGTGTTGGCCGATCAGTGGAAGGATTTCTACACCGTGCCGGCGGATCTACCGGCGACGGCAGCGCTGTTCGCTGCGGTTTCGCACGGCAGCAACGCCGGGCGTGGCGCCAACACCAGCGCGTCGTCCAACATCATCAGCAATGGCTCGAAGATCGTGGTTCCCGAAGGCTATGGATTGCTGCTGTTGCAGGATGGCGCCATCACCGGGTTTGTGGCCGAACCGGGCGGTTACGAATGGCGCTCGGACGATGTCAATGCGCAATCGCTGTTTGCGGGCGACGGGCTGGTGGCGCCGTTGATCCGGCAGAGTTGGGAGCGCTTCAAGTTCGGGGGTCAGCCCGGATCTCAGCAGGCAGCGTTTTTTGTCTCGCTGAAGGAATTGCCGGATAACCGCTTCGGCACACAGTCCGAAATCTATTGGGACGACGGCTTTCTGGGCACGCAGGTGGGCGCGATCACGCGCGGCGCGTACACCTTGAAGATCGTCGACCCCATCCTGTTCGTGAAGAATTTTGTGCCGGCGCGCTATCTGCAACCGGGCGCGATCTTCGACTTCACCGATCTGGATAACGCCGCGGCCAGTCAGCTGTTCAACGAAGTGGTCGGCTCGCTCGCGCCCGCTTTCAGCCTGTATACGAACGACCCGGCCAAGGGCAATCGCATCACCAAACTGCAGCAGGATTCGCTGGGGTTTGCGCGCAGCCTGTCCGATGCAGTGGAGCAGGCGTATCAGTGGAAATCCGATCGTGGTCTGGCAATCGTCAAGACCACCATCGTGTCGATCGAGTACGACGCCAACACGCGCGAATTGCTCAAGACCGTGCAGCGCGCCGATGCGCTGGCCGGGGCGCGCGGTAACTCCAACTTGCAGGCCAGCGTTGCGCAGGGTCTGCAATCGGCAGGCGAACACGGCGGAGCGGCAGGTCTGGTGGGCGTGGGCATGGCCACGGGCTTGGCAGGCGGTGTGGGTGCGTTGCAGCAGCCTGTCGCAGCAGCAACGCCTGCGGCGGACGATCCGGTGGCCAAGTTGAAAAAGGCCAAGGACATGCTGGATCTGGGCCTGATCACGCAGGCCGATTACGACGCCGCAAAGGCCAGGGCGTTGGGTCTGTAAGCGCGCTCGCCGTCATGTCCGACCCCCGCTTTCCGCCGCCGCTGCCGCCACTGCAGCCGCCTCCGCTGCCGCCATTGCATGCGGCACCGCCTACCGGTCCAGGCTCACCCCAGGACGTGCCGCCGTTGCCGGGTAGCCTGTCGCTCGACCCGGCCACTCTGCCCGGCCAGATCCGCGAGGAAGTACTGGCTCCCGATCCGCTGGCGATCGACACCGCCGCTGCCGAGCTCAAGGATGGCCTCAGCCGCTGCCCGGCCTGCGGCTCCAGCGATATCCGCCCCAAGCTCGGCACCGACCTGCTGGTCTGTCAGTACTGCCGCACCGAGTGGCCAGGGGTACGGGTCGAAGAGGCATTCGGCTTCGGGCAAGGCCTCGACGCGTTGCGCGGCACGGTCGTCGCCTCCGGTGCGCAAGACATCGCTGCGGAGGCGGCCAGCCTGATGAGCTTCAAATGCGCCGGTTGCGGGGCCGAGGTCACCATCAACACCCAAAGCGCCATGACGGCGCGCTGCCATTGGTGCCGGCATGTGTTCGGCGTCAACGAACAGGTGGCCAACGGGGCGGTTCCCGACGCGGTGCTGCCCTTCCATATCGACAAGCAGGATGCGGTAGCGCGCATCCGTCAGTTCGTGGGCAAGCGCCGGTTGTTTGCATTGAAGGCGTTCAAGCAGCAGTTCACGCCCGAGAACGTGGTGGGTGTGTATCTGCCTTACATGATCGTCGACGGCAATGTAAGCGCCAGCGTGTCGGGAATGGGCGAGATCAAGCTACGGCAGTACACGCGCGGCACCGAAAAGAACAAACAGACCTACTACGACGCCGACGTGTACCAGGTGCGTCGGCAGATCGAATTCACGGTGGATGATCTGCCGCTGGAGTCGTCCGCGGCGCGCGGCAATCTGGATAGCCGGGTCAACACCAACAACATCATCAACGCGATCCTGCCGTTCGATACCAAGAACGCCGTGCGCTGGAATGCGTCGTATCTGGCCGGTTTCAGCTCGGAAAAGCGCGACCGCGACATCGCGCAGCTACGCCCCCGGCTGGAAGACCAGCTGCTGTCGATCGCACGTGCGCAGGTCGAGCCGTCGGTCAGGCGTTATGGTCGCGGGGTGCGCTGGGAATCGGAGCGGTTGGACGTGCACGGCACGCGCTGGGTGTCGATGTATCTGCCGGTGTGGTTGTATTCGTACCATCAGCCCGGTCGCGACGGCGGCATGCTGCACTACATCGCAGTCAATGGCCGCACCGGCGAAACCATGGGCAGCGTGCCGGTCCAGCAATGGAAACTGCTGCTGGCTGCGCTGACTGCCGGCACCGCGATCGAAGCGGCGGTTCTGTTTTTTCTGGCAGGTGTTTGATGAGCGATGATGGCGTTCTTTTTCTGCTGTTGGCGGGCCCGGCCGGTGGCTCGGCGCTGTACTGGATGCTGTATCGGTACTACCGCAACACCGATCAATCGCATGCGTTCGAGCGCGAAACCAAGGTCGATGCACAGCCGGTGACCGGTACCGACGTCAAGGTCGATACCATCATCGGCACGCTCCAAACGCAGATCGATGGCGACAATGTGTCTGCCTACCGTACACGGGTGCGACGCGAGGGCGATTGATCGATGCCGCCGCGCTGGCTGTGGTTGCTGGGCGTGCAGGCAGTGCGACTGACGCGATGCGGGTGTGTTGGTGTGGTTGTGGTGCGGCGCGGGCATGAGGTGCTTGCGATCCGTGATGTAGCGGCTCCCCTGACAACGGTGAGGCGCGTCAAGCGGTATCAGCCAGCCGTTGCAGCAGCCGCGTGCAGCTGTGCGCGCGCCACGTCCAGCGTTGCCATGATCTGCACCACTTCGTCGAGCGGATGCAGCGGCGACTCGCGGCGACCTTCCCCGATATAGCGTGCGGCGGCGTTTGCCTGCCATGACAGCCCTTCATAGCCCTTGATGCCGGTCGGGTCGGTCCATTCGACCGACGTGCTGGCGTCATCGTTACTGCCAATCCGCAGCGTGGTGGGATTGTGGAAATCGCCGACCAGGTCGATGCGGCCTTCGGTGCCGGTGACGTAGGCCATCGAACTGCTGCGCGCGACGATGGAGCTGATCAAGGTGGACTGCGCATGCGCGCGATGCGACAGCACGATGGTGGAAAAGGCATCGACGCCGGTGTCAGTGAGCTCACCGACGGCGGTGATTGCGGTGGGCGCAGAGAGGATCATCGAGGAAAACTGCACGGCGTAGACGCCCAGATCCAGCAGCGCACCACCGCCAAGTTCGGGACTGCGTTGCCGATGTGCAGGGTCGCTGGGTCCACGCTGGCTCAGGTCGGCAAACACCTGGCGCACATCGCCCAGCGCACCATCAGCAAGCAGTTTGCGGATCACCGAGGTCTGCGGCAGATAGCGGCTCCACATCGCTTCCATCAAAAACAGGCCGCGTGCACGCGCTTCCTGCACGAGCAGGTGCGCATCGTCGGCGCAGGTGGTGATGGGCTTTTCGATCAGCACGTGTTTACCGGCGCGTAGCGCCAGCAGCCCATGCTCCAGATGCTCGCTATGCGGCGTGGCGATGTAGACGATGTCGACGTTCGGGTCATCGACCAACGCCTGATAGCTGTCGTACGCACGTTCGATCGCCCAGGTCTTCGCAAACGCGTTCGCACGCTCGCTGCTACGCGAGGCAACTGCCACCGGGCGTTGATGGGTATTGCTGCGCAACGCACGCACGAATGCGGATGCGATTCCGCCGGGACCGAGCACGCCCCAGCGCAGGGAGGGCTCGCCTTGGCCAGGCACGAACAGATCGGGCTCGGGGATGTAGAGCATCGGCATCGGCTCGCTGCGTTGTCGTGGAGCGAACGATGCTAGCAAACCACGCGTTTTGATCGGCGCGGCATGGCGCCTCAGGCGCAGGGCTGTAAGAGCGCAAAGCAGACGCGGCCAGTACGCGGACTGCAGGTGCTTGCCTCCCGTGCCTGGCCGACTGAGTCCCCTCTCCGCTTAACGTGCGGCGCGCCGCCAACCGGCATTCAGCGCCTCCTGGGCCGAGCAAAAATAGCGCTCGCCCTTCTCGGTCGAGATGCTGGTACGCGCATAATCGCGTTGACCAGGCATGTGGAAGATCTTGCTGCCCTTGCCCGAAATATTGCCCTTGATGGCGCACTTGCCCGGCACAGCTGCCGGTGCAGTTGCTGCTGCACGCAATGTAACGTGATGGCGTTTGTTGCGCCGGTACTCGGCAGGCTGCTGGAAGGTTCCCTGCCAGAGATTGCGTTTTTGCTGCTGCGCGATGCGCTCATCGGCAACGAACGCAGTTGCGTACTGGCGATACGCTACCGCCCAGCCGTTGCGCACCATCCAGCCGTTGACCGATTGCCCTTGAACAAAACAATCGGCAACGACGCGTCCGTAACGGTCGGTATCCTTTTGCTGACATCGCACGGTCTTGTCGATCAGATAACCATCCAGCGCCGCTGCAGAGCGCCGGCCACAGGGCCACGCACGGCCGTCCGGATCATTGCACTGCTGCGCGCTTTCCGGCGCGTCGATTCCCCATAACCGGATGCGCTTGTGCGCCACGGTGATGGTATCGCCATCGGTGACGGCGGCCCGACCGACAAGCTCTGCTGCGCCGGCAGGCAAAACGAGCGCGACACCCACAACACCCAACAACCATCTGAACAACATCGACAACAACGTCCCTTGGCAATCGGTAGAAGTCGTCCCTGCGTTCTTCCCGTGTGTGCATTCTTAAAGCGGCTAACAAAACGTAGCGAGCAGTCGTCAGGCGGGTGTGGACGGCGCGCTCAGAACCAGCGTGTACGCGTGGTACATGCCGCACCGAGCACCGGTCACGCCCGCCTGGCGGCTGCCCAGTCATTTGGTTGGCTGCTATTGGCCGGATGGCCTTGCCCGGCGCTGTCCTGACGCCCGACGTCCGCGCGGCAGTGCCGACGCAGGGCCGGCAATGTATGCGAATGCGAAGGGGATGGCTATCTTTTGCAAGTTGCGCACGACGACCTTTGAAGTAGACGACGCACTGGGATGCACACAACCCGTCGCGACGCGACGCTGTCACAGTGCGCAGTCTTCCGCATGCATTGCGTTGCTGCGCACCCGCCCTGCGCTACTTGGGCGCACTGCCAAGCATCTGGCTGACTAGCCGTCTCATGTGATCAGAACGGAAAAAGAAAGCCCGCCCGGCGCATCATGCAACCGGGCGGGCTCTCGCGTTGCTGCTTACTGTGGCGCGGCTGGAGTCGCCGCTGCGGGCGCGGCTGCAGCGGCCTCTGGCGTCACGCGCCAGATGATGTTGGCCAGGTCGTCGGCCACGATCAACGCACCGCGCGGGTCCACGGTGACTCCCACCGGGCGGCCACGCGTCTTGCCGTCATCGCCATGGAAGCCGGACACGAAGTCGATCGGCTGACCTGCCGGGCGCCCATCGCGGAACGGCACGAACACCACCTTGTAGCCCACTGGCGGGTCGCGGTTCCAGCTGCCGTGTTCGCCGACAAACACGCCGTCGGCAAACTTCGCGCCCAGCACCGGAGACGAGAACGCCACACCCAGGGCGGCAACATGCGACCCCAGCGCGTAGTCGGGTGCGATGGCAGAGGCCACTTTCTGCGGGTCCTGCGGCATCACACGTGCGTCCACATTTTTGCCCCAATAACTGTAGGGCCAGCCATAGAAGCCGCCTTCGCGTACCGAAGTCAGATAGTCGGGCACCAGGTTCGGGCCGATTTCATCGCGCTCGTTGACGACTGCCCATAGCGCGCCGGTACCGGGCTGGATCGCCAGTGCGGTGGGATTGCGCAGACCGGTGGCATATGGCTTATGCGCGCCGGTTGCCGCGTCCACTTGCCAGACCTGCGCGCGATCGACTTCTGCAGCCATGCCGCGTTCGGTGATGTTGCTGTTGGAGCCGATCGCCACATACAGATAACGGCCGTCTGCGCTGGCAGTGAGCGCCTTGGTCCAATGGTGATTGATGACCGACGGTAGATCGGTCAGTTTGCTCGGCGCGCCACTGGCCTTGGTCTGGCCGTCGCGATAGTCGAAACGTACCAGCGCATCCTGGTTGGCGACGTAGAGCGCATTGCCGATCAGCGCAAGCCCGTAAGGCGCGTTGAGCTTGTCGGCAAAGACCGTCTTCAATTCATAGGTGCCATCGCCGTCGGCATCGCGCAACAACGTCAGCCGATTGCCGCTCTTGGCCTTGGACGTGCCCTTGGCCTTGATCGGGCCGGCGATGATGTCCTTGGGCTTGAGATTTGGAGCAGAACCGCCGCGTCCTTCGGCCACCAAGATGTCGCCATTCGGCAACACCAGCGTCTGGCGTGGAATGCCGAGGTCGGTGGCAATAGCGGTAATGCGATAGCCCGCCGGGACGGTCGGCTTGCGGTCGCCCCATGCACTTGGTTCGGCGATCGTCATGTCGGGCAGCACCCCGCGATCCGGGGACGGCAGCTCTGGCGTGGCGCCATGCTGATCGAGCTCGGGTGCCTTGCCGCAGGCGGCCAGCGCAGCAGCAAGAACAGAAATGGCAAGTACACGCGGATAGCGGCTCATCGTGCACCTCCCACGCGCAGACCCGACAGCCCCGACCAGGTAGCGACCACTGCGAATAGGGTGGCGATTGCCGACAGCGTCAATGCCGCCGGCATGATGGCCCACGCATCGCGCGCGTGATGCAGCGCGTCGAAAAATCCCACGATCCAGGTTGCCACCAATGCGATCACATAGATGATGTTGCGGCTGCCGCGCACCAGCGCGACGATGGCGGCCACGAGCGCGATGGTGGTCACCACCATTGCCCCGACCAACAGCCAGGATGCGAAGTTGCTCCATTGAATCTGGTAGCTGCTCCAGTAGGCGTAGTCGCTCAATAGCGCGCCAAGGAACAAGGGCCATACACCGCCGAGCACGGCTGCATGGAACGGGTGGATGGCCCAGCGACGGGGCGAAACGGCGGCTGCATTCATGGCGAACTCATTGGGGCGATGGCGAAACGTGCACCGATGCTGCCAGCTGGCGTGTGATGAGAAAGGCGATATTCAGCGCATCGCACCTCTACATGCCACGAACGCACTGTTGCACGCGCCAGGCTGTTGCGCTCGGCGATGCGGAAAGACCGCATTGCATCGTCATGGCATTGGTATGCGTCGAGTGTCTGTATGCAGCGGGCGCTCGCTCTGTCAGGGACTTCATCGCAACAAGGTGGTGCGGACACTCGCTGATGAGTGCATCTCATAACTGCATGCGGCGCACATGGATGGAACAGCCACGCGGATACGGCATGCTGGCGCCCTGCCCTGTCGAGCCCTGCAACGGTGCGTGCATGTCGCGGTCGCGCAGTGCGTCTGGCCTGCAGGTATCGATTCACCAAGAGCGACCAACAACACGACTGGGCGACTACCCAACGGGGCTGCGGGTGCTCGGAATCGGCATGTACCGCTCGTACATTCCGGTCTCTGTGCACCGCCCCACACCCGCCTGGCAGCCGTGCGTAACGTTGTTGTTTGCCGCGCAACAGGAGGTTAACGCTTGGATTTCACCGTATCGATCCCTAGATCTGGATCTGAGAGACCGATCAATGCGCCTCGTTGGCGCCCATTGATCGCTCGTGTAGTGGTCTGCGCCCTTGGCGCGGCCGCTGTTTGTGTCGTTGCCCCCTCCCCCGCGGCAGCACGTTCCCCGGAGTCCATCGGTATGCCCATCTCAGAAAGTCTGTCGCCTCAGCAGCAAGCCATCGCCCCGATTGCCGCGTTTGCGGCAACCGGCGATATCGACCGTTTGAAGAGTGCGTTGGAGGCAGGTCTGGATGCCGGGCTGACCATCAACGAATGCAAGGAAGTGTTGGTGCAGGTCTACGCCTATGCCGGCTTCCCGCGCAGCCTCAATGCACTTGCGGCGTTGATGCAGGTGGTCCAGGCGCGACAGCAGCGCGGTGTGACCGACGCGCAGGGCGCGCTGCCGGGCCCGGTGCCGACCGGGCCGGAACTGCTTGCGTTGGGTACCGCCAATCAGACGCAATTGGTGGGGGCTGCGGTGTCGGGACCGCTGTTCGACTTCGCACCGGCCATCGATGCGTACTTGAAGACGCACCTGTTCGGCGACATTTTTGCGCGCGACAACCTCGATTGGGTGAGCCGCGAACTGGCAACGGTGAGCATGCTCGCAGCGCTGGAGGGCGTGGATTCGCAATTGCAGTCGCAT
The DNA here is from genome assembly GCF_035012785.1 of Xanthomonas sp. WHRI 8932A. Lineage (NCBI taxonomy): Bacteria > Pseudomonadati > Pseudomonadota > Gammaproteobacteria > Lysobacterales > Lysobacteraceae > Xanthomonas > Xanthomonas sp. WHRI 8932A. The sequence goes on along the minus strand of NZ_JAYGQQ010000010.1, from coordinate 129,574 downwards.
CTGAAGATCAGCATGAACATCGGTGTGAGCAGCGCGCAGCTCAATGCGCTCGCGCAGGTGCTGGATAAACGGGTCGGTGCCGCGGCCGGCACCCGCGCCAAGGCCGCCCTGGCCAAGACGCAGTGAGGGTACTGACCAACTGATGCAGCCGCTGGCCGACGCAGCCGCAGCCGCAGCGTAAAGATTCGCCCAATGTGCCGCCACGTGGCCGGCAGCGACCTGGCCGCAGGTGGCGCGGCTCCTGGCGCCTGCGTGTCTGTATCCTGATGCATGGGCTGATTGTGCTGCCAGGACAGATTGCTGCCGACCTACACCGCGCTCTGCAACCACCCGACCGCAGGTGCGCGCCAGTGGTCGGGTGCCCGCTCATCAGCGGCATCCTCAACACAGCCCGCAGATCGGCGTGTTGGGAGGCAAGCAGCGAGGTGCCGCCGCCCCTGTCGGCGCCGTCCATCGCCATCCCCATCCGCTGATTGCCCGATGCGGTGCGCATTGACCCGGAAAGAGCGACGACCACCGCGCCCGGCTAGCGCGCACCTTGACCCGTTGATCTCGACGCTGCGTGTCTTGCGCTGCAAACGCGTCGTTTAGCGCCGATGCGCCACCTATCGCTGACGCGTCACCTGCCCGCGCAGCGCTCAAGGCACTCCACGCGCCATTCGGGTGCCACTGCGGACTTCCATGTGCATCTGACCGCGCCATACCTTCCGAACCCATGCGGGTGGTGGGTCGATCTTGCGGATGTTCAGCGGTGGCCTCTGGAGTAGCTGGTGACGGTACTAGTCGGTTGCAGACGTGATTGCCCACGGCAGCCTGTGAAGATAGCCAGGGCACAGAGTCGGTCTGCAGTCTGTGCCGTCTATGAAGACTGCACGGCCTTGCCTGAGCAGATCCCTCAAACAGTCACAGCCGCGACGCCACCGGCTTTCGCGGTCAGGCGGGAGCAGAGGTCACTGTCCTCCGCACCCAGCGAGCTGAACCTTTCCAGCCCTCGAATGCCGAAGATGTCGAAAGCTTGCCCTCCACGGTCGCCACTCTCCAATTCGCGCCGGAAACCAACCGGGATTTCGAGAATGGATAATTAAATAACTGTCAGCACACACTCGATTCGCCGGGAAAGCAGGAATTAAGAATACACCCCAAAAATAAACCGAATTATTCAAACCGTTCATTTTGAATGCAACCGATTGCGAAATCGGCGCCTTCAAACGTCGAATTTTGCACAATCGGAAGAGGCCGGTCGGCATTTCCCGGGGGCGTTTTTATCGCAAAAAAGGCAAGTGATAACGATCGTTTAGACAGCTTTAACCGTCACCTTAAACAACATTATTCAAAATTTTCCCACATACGGCAGAGTCCGTTAGAGTGACTAACTTGCGGTTGAATCCACTACCAAGGGTGAGGGATTCACCGACATCTTTGACATGATTCCCTGATTACTCGCGCGCTCTATCGCATTTAGGCTTACCGCCCTCTGCGAAATGTGACGCATAATTGTTGAGTTCGGTCCGACGTTTTTCTGCATTTTGGCCTGCTAGTCGGTTTCTAATCCGATTTAGCTATGGATTAAATCGGCGATGCCTATCGCTCGATTCTTTTCTCTGAATAGCAACTGTCCATTCAGACTTTAGAGTTTATGGATAGCGCCGTTAAACAAACCGCAAGCACACGGCGAGTACATCAGCGTATTCGCCGCATGCTCCGTCAGCGCAACTCCGAGGGGACGGACCGCTGCGGTTTTAAGTGAATAAAACGTGAAATTAAATGCCTTCGTTGGTGACCACCAGCGCTGGGACCTTCTGCGCCAAATTTCAGAATCAGCAGTAGCGGCGCGCCTACAACGGAATCGACCACTCTTATGAATCGCTCGCTACTCGCCACCACCATCGCCTCCTGTCTCGTCCTGACCGCATGTGGCGGTGGTGGCGGTGGCGGCAACGTCCGCAATGATCCGCCGCAGAGCACCGTGATTGCGCCGGCACCCACGCCGACCACGCCCACCACCCCGGGCACCACGTCCGATCCGCTGCCCAAGACCACGCCGGTTCCGACGCCTGCGCCTGCCCGCTATCAAGGCGTCGGCAGCAATCTGCTGGTGCCGATCAATGCCGATCTGGCGCAGCAAGCCGGTGCCCGGGGCCAGGGCGTGAAGCTGGCGGTGCTGGACGACAACCTGGTGCCGAGTTACGCGCCGATTGCCGGCAAGGTCGATGGCTTCAGCGATTACACCGCCAGCCCGGGCACGCCCGAGTCGTCGTCCAATGCGCTGCGCGGCCATGGCACGATCGTCTCGGCGCTGGTGCTGGGCTCGGCGCAGGACGGCTTTGCCGGTGGCGTGGCTCCGGATGCAGACCTGTTCTATGCACGTATCTGCGCCGAGAATTCCTGCGGCACCCAGCAGGCCCGCCGCGCTGCGGTGGATCTGGCCGCCTCGGGTGTGCGCATCGCCAACCTGTCGCTGGGCGCTTCGTATGCCGACGCCGCCGGCAGCGCGAACGCGGCAGCCGCCTGGCGGTTTGCGTTGACGCCTCTGGTGCAGGCAGACGCACTGATCGTCGCCTCGACAGGCAACGAAGGCGCTGCCGAAGCCTCGTATCCGGCAGCGACGCCGGTGCAGGAAGCCAGCGTGCGCAACAACTGGTTGGCGGTGGGCGCGATCAATGTTGACAATGCCGGCAATGCGGCCGGTCTGACCAGCTATTCCAATCATTGCGGCGCCGCGGCGCAGTGGTGCCTGGTGGCACCGGGCAGCTTCACCGCGCCGGCGCTGGCCGGCACCGAATTACAGGGCCAGATCGCCGGCACCTCGTTCTCCACCGCTGCGGTCAGCGGCGTCGCGGCGCAGGTCCTGGGCGTGTATCCGTGGATGAGCGCGTCCAACCTGCAGCAGACCCTGCTGACCACCGCTACCGATCTGGGCGACCCGGGCGTGGATGCGCTGTATGGCTGGGGCCTGGTCAACGCGGCCAAGGCGATCAAGGGCCCGGGCCAGTTCGCCAGCAACTGGGGGATCAGCGTAGGTGCGGGCTACGACAGCACCTTTAGCAACGACATTTCCGGCACTGGCAGCTTTACCAAGGGCGGGACCGGCAAACTCACCCTGAGCGGCAACAACACCTATACCGGCGGCACCACCATTCTCGATGGCGTGCTCGCGCTGTCCGGCAGCCTGCGCTCGGATCTTCTGGTGGCCAACTCGGCCACCTTCGAGTCGCGCGGCGGCGTGATCAACGGCGGCTACAGCCTGGTCAACAACACCGGCACGACCGCCATCGAATTGGGCAAGGGCCTGACCGTCACCGGTTTGGCCAGCCTGAAAGGCAATCTGCTATTGCTGCCGGAAGCGGCGGGCTACACCGTCGGCAGCAGCGAGAAGATCGTCAAGGCCGGGGTCCTGCAAGGCACGTTCGACCGCGTGCAGTACGCCAACAATTTCTTCTGGACCGCATCGCTTGCCTACGACCCGACCACCGTCACCGCAACCCTGACCCGTAATGCGTCGGCTGCCAGCGCGCAGGCCGCCGGTGCGCCGCAGGCGGTGGTCAACGGTGCCGCCCAGGCCGATGCGCTGGTCAAGGTGCTGGACACCCGCGTGGCCTCCGGCGACACCGCAAACCTGGGTGGCCTGATCAGCGCCACCGGCTCGCTGCTGGCGGCATCCAATGCGCAGGTTGCCGCATCGCTGCCGACCCTGGCCGGCCAGGTGCACGGTATCGAGCGCACGCTGGGCTTCCAGTCGGCACTCAACGATGCGCGCGTTGCTGCCGATCGCCTGCCCTATCTGGCCGACACCACCACGCTGACCACCTGGATGCAGGGCAGCTACCTGGATGGCGATCTGAGCCGCAGCGGGTTCGCCTCGGCCGACTACACCCAGCAGGCCACCACCTTTGGTGTGGATCTGCCGCTGGGCAGTGCCGGCACGGTGGTGGGTGCGGCAGTGACCTCGGGCCAGGACCGCGCGCACATCGATGCGTCGGCCAGCCGCCTGCGCTCGGACCGTTATGCGATGACCGCGTATCTGTATCAGCCCATCGGCCAGGCGTACGTGTCGGGCATTGGTTCGTATGGCATGAGCAATGTAGACACCGAGCGCAACGTGCAAGCCGGCAGCATCGGCGAGCGTCTGCAGGACCGTCGCCACGACACCAACTGGTCGCTGCGCGCGGAAGTGGGCCTGCTGCCGCATGCCGGGCTGTCGCCCTTCGTTGCTGCGGGTGTGGTCAGCCAGACCCAGGATGCCTTCAGCGAAGCGTCGGTGACCGGTCTGGGCCTGAGCGCCGGCAGCGACACCCTGCGCGCGGGCTACGGCGAAGTGGGCGTCCGCGGTCATCTGGCGCGCGGCAAATGGGGCTTCGATGGTCTGGTCGCGTATCGCTCGTTGCTGGGCAACCCCAATGCCGACTTCACCGCCTGGTTCACCGGCTTGCCGGAAGCGCGCTTCAATGTGGCCGGGACGCCGGTATCGAAGCAGGCCGTGCGCGCCTCGGTCGGCGTGCGTTACCAGGTCAACGACGCGTTCTCGCTGTATGGCAATGTGGGCGCCGAGCGTGGTCGTTCCGATTCCAACAGCATCAACGCCAATGTCGGTCTGCGCTGGCAGTTCTGATCCGGCGATGGTGGTGGTAACGCGACACCATGCGCTGGCCGCGTAACGCCAGCGACAACGAAGGCCCCGGCATGCCGGGGCCTTCGTGCGTCTGTGCGTGTGGCAGCGCGACTGCCATAGCACGCGTGGCCGTGGGCTTGCACGCTACGGAGGCACTCCAGGCGATGCCACGGCCTGCAGAAAACGCTTGAAAAGCGCTGCTTTCGACCGATGCGGGACTGCGGCAATGCACGCCACCGACGTGATGTGCAGTCGATCCCCGCCCATGCTGATCGACCGCTCCGCACATGGTTGTCGACGCGCTTGCGCTGGTCGACACAGAGCGCGAGCCACGAGCAAACCGGCAACGATCGGTCACCTCATCGACGACGACGCGTCGATACGCACCCGGCCAAGTGGATCGACACACAAAAAAAGCCCCGGCATGCCGGGGCTTTGTCGTTCACTGTGTGGAGCCGATCAGAAACTCCAGCCCCAGGTCACCTGCCCGCCATACGCGGTCTGTCCATCGCCGTTGAGTCCTTGCAACGACAGCGACAGGCGGCTGTTGGGCGAGGTGATCAGGCTGACCCCCAACTCACCGATGGCGGCATTCTTGGCCAGCGTGACGCTTTGCACTGCGAACTCCGAGCCAGTCCCGATGAAGCCCGCCGAACGCTGCACGGCGCGATCGCCGAACGCATGCCGCCAACCCACCGAGGCATACAGCGCGGCTTGCCGACCAAGCTCCCAACGCCCGCGCACACCCAGCATGCTGGTGGTGAACGTGTCCGTGGCACTGTCGACGGTCAGCCCGGCGATCCCGCCGCGCTCGTCGAATCCATCGGTCTTCAGATGGGTGTAGTCGGCGGCAATGAACGGGCTGTACACCGCATTGCCGGTGCGCAGATTCCACGACGCTTCCACCGACACCGTTACCGCAGTGGCGTCGTATTCGCTGGTGAGCCGTTCTTCGAGCACGCCGGGCAGCATTACCCGCCGCGAGCCGTCCACGCTGTAGTCCGCATAGTCCACTGCGCCCTGCAGCGAAAACGCGGACCAGTCGGCCTGCCCATACACACCGACGTGCGTGCCATCGATGTCGGAGCGGTCGCCCCACTCGCGCGACCAGCTTTCGATGTCCTGGCTGCCCACCGCAACACCGAGCACGCTGCGCTCGCCGATGCGACGTTCTGCACCGGCCATGATGCCGTTGTCTTCGCGGCGCACCGAAATCGCATTGGCATCGCCATCGACGCGGTTGGGCAGGCTACGCCCGGTAATCCACACCGTGGTGTCGCCGATGCGGGTGTCCTGGCTATCGCCGCGCAGATGGCCGCCGATGCCGCTATTGAGAAAGCGGCTGTCCAGCATGGCGGTCGCGGTACTGGCATGGCTTTCGCCCGACAGCGATGCGAAAGCGGTGGCGATTGCCTCCGGGTCGTCCGGCAGACGTATCACCGCCTGATACACCGGGTTGGTCACTGGCAGGCCATCGACTGCGCCAGCAGTCGACTGCTGGTTGGGCGTAGTCACTGCATCCACCATACCGACGGTATTGCGGCCCAGCGATACCGACAGCGCCGTTGCAGTGGTGCTGACGTTGGGATCCATGAACGCGTAGTCGGACACGACGTTGGTGAATTGCCCGGTGAGCCCGCCGGCCGCGTTGATCACCGGAATCTCGGTGAACAATGGCAGGTCGACCGCACGCACCAATACCAACGTGCTGCCCGGTGCTAGCGTGGCCGCGCCGCCTACCGTCAAAGGCGTCACCGCACCGCCCGTGCCGGGCGTGACCTGCACCGTGGAGCCAGGGCCGATGGTAGCGTTGCCGCCCACACTGATCGTGCCGGTGGTGCCGCCCATGGCCAAGGTGCCGCCGGTCGTGGTCAGGCTGCCAATGCTGCCGCTGCCGGTCAGCGTACCGCCCGGCCCCACCGTCACCGGACCGCCGATGGCGGCGCCCGGGTTGGCCGGGTTGCCCACGCTCAAGGTGCCTGCGGTGATGGTGGTCGGGCCGGTAAAGCCGCTGCTGTTCGCAGTAACCAACAAGGTGCCGACGCCGTCCTTGAGCAGGCTGCCGGTGCCCGACAGCGTGCCTGCATAGGTGCCGTTGGCGTTCTGCAGGAACACCAACGCACTGTTGTTTGCGATGTTGCCCTGCAGGCTGTCGGTGTCGCCGATCAAGCTGCCCGCATTGATCGTGGTGCCGCCGAGATACGCGTTGACGCCATCCAGCGTGACCGCACCGCTGCCGTTCTTGATCAGCGCACCGCTACCGGTGATGTTGCCGGCAAAGGTGCCGTCGCCGGCCTGATCGAACACCAGCACTGCGTTGTCGAGGATGTTGCCTTGCAGGCTGGTGGTGGTGCCTTGCAGTGTGCCGCCGGTAATAGCCGTGCCGCCGCTATAGGTATTGGCACCGGCCAGCGTGAGCACGCCGGCACCTTGCTTCACCACGTTACCGGTGCCGCTGACGACGCCTGTAAAGGTACCGTCGGTGGTCTGGTCGAAGACCAGCGTGGCATTGTCCACTACATCGCCCTGCAAGCTGGCGGTCGTACCGATCAAGCTGCCGGCACTCACCAACGTGCCGCCGGTGTAGCTATTGGCACCGGTCAGTTGCAGTGCGCCGGTGCCGGCCTTTTCCAGCGAGCCGCTCCCACTGACCACGCCGGCATACACACCGCCGGTGGTCTGGTTGAACACCAGTGCCGCGTTGTTGACGATATCGCCCTGCACGCTGGTGCTGTCGCCGATCAAGCTGCCGGCCGCAATGGTGGTGCCGCCGCTGTAGCCATTTGCGCCGTTGAGCAACAGTGCCCCGGCGCCGTCCTTGATCACGTTGCCGGTGCCGGTGATCGAGCCGCTAAACACTCCGTTGGCTGCTTGGTTGAAGACGACGGTGGCGTTATCGACAATCGCGCCCTGCAAGCTCGCGCTATCGCCTGCCAGCGTGCCGGCACCGACCGTGGTACCGCCGGTGTAACTGTTGCTGCCGTCCAGCGTCAGCGTGCCGGTGTTGGTCTTGATCAGTGCGCCGCTGCCGCCGATGGCGCCGGCCAGGGTCAGATCGGCCGGGTTGTCGACGGTGAGCACGGCACCCAGATTGACGGCATTGCCCAACGCGGCAGCAATCGCATTGCTGAGCACCGAATCGCCGGTCACCGACAGCGCGCCGACACCCAGGGCGGTGTTGCTGCCTACCGCCAACGTGCCGGCGTTCAACACGGTGCCGCCCGCGTAGCTGTTGTTGCCGTCGAGCGTGAGCGTGGTGGTGCCGTTCTTGATCAAGCCGCCCGCACCGCTGACCGGCCCGGACAAGCTCAGGTCGTTGCTGCCGATGAGATTCAACGCACCATCCAGGATCACTGCATTGCCTACCGCCACTGCCTGGTTGCTATCGAGGCTGGTGCCCGCTGCTGCGGTCAACGCGCCGGTGCCGAGCGCTTGCGCATCGCCCAGCACCAGCGTGCCGCCACCGAGCGAGGTGCCGCCGGTGTAACTGTTGGCTGCGTCGAGCACCAACGTGCCGGTGTCGAGTTTCTGCAGTGCGCCTGCGCCGCCGATGGCGACATCGATCGTGCCGGTCACGCCGGGGTCGACGCGGATGATGGTGTTGGCGGCATTGGCGCTCAACGCACCGGCACCGCCATCGCTCAGCACATAGCCATCGGTGACGAACTGCATGCCGGTGATGCCCTGGGTGCCCTGCACGCCCACGGTCCCGGCAGTGCCGGCAAATACCGCGAAGCTGTTCTGCCAGGTGTCGTTGGCCAGGCCGTCGATCGATGTCCAGTTGGTGCCGGCGGCCGTCCATGCAGCGGTGCCGCCATCGATGCTGCCGTTGGCGACGGTTTGCGCACCATCCCAAAACTGCACGTTGCTGCCTGGCGCCAACACCACCACATTGACCTGCTGGGCCAGTGCGGTCTGCAGTGTCAGCTGGGTCGGGTCCACGGTGCCGGGCAGCGTGCCGATACCCAGGCCGTTGTCGGTCAGCGCCCCGCTGTAGTCGATCAGGCGATACACACCGGTGCCGAAGCCGCCGATGTCGGTGATGTTGAGCGTGCCATCCAGCGTGAGGTCGCCGTTGACCTGCAGCACCCCCGTCAGACTCGGGATGCCCAGGAATGCATCGAGCGTGGCGTTGGGCGCCATGCTCAAACTGCCGGTGGTCAGCAATGCACCACTGCTCACCACCAGACGGCCGCCATCGTTGACGGTGACCGCCGCATCGACCAGGCCACTGCCGCTCAAGCTGCCGCCCGCGCCAACGCTCAGGCCACCAGCGCTGGCCAGCGTGCCATCCACATCCAGCGTGCCGCCGAGGACCTGCGTGGTGCCGCCCAGCGCGCTGGTGCCGGTGAGCTGCAACGTGCCGCTGCCCACCTTGTCCAGGTTGCCGGCGCCACTCAAGCTGCCGGCAAACGTACTGCCAACGTTGTTGACGCCCAGCTGCAGCGTGTTGCCGCCGAGGATGTCGACCGCACCCAGCCCGGTCACCGCGCCCAGCGCTGCATTACTGCCCAACGACAGCCCGGCACCCGCGGCGATATCCACCGCGCTGGTGGTGCCCAGGTTGCCGGTGGCAGCGGTGGCCAGCACACCGGCCTGCACCGCCACCGGACCGCTGAAGCTGTTGGCGCCGGACAAGGTCAAGGTGCCCAACCCGGTCTTGGTAAGCGAACCCGCACCACTGAGCGTGCCGGTCAGTGCCAGATCCGCGGCACTGGCGATGGTCAGATCCGCACCCAGGTTGACGCTGTTGCCCAGCGCCAGTGCAATCGCATTGCTCAAGGTGGAGTTACCCAACACCGACAAGCTGCCGACACCCAGAGCGCTGTTGCTACCCACCGCCAGCGTGCCGGCATTCAATACCGTGCCGCCCGCGTAGCTGTTGTTGCCGTCGAGCGTGAGCGTGGTGGTGCCGTTCTTGATCAAGCCGCCCGCACCGCTGACCGGTCCGGACAAACTCAGGTCGTTGCTGCCGATGAGATTCAGCGCGCCATCCAGGACGACCGCATTACCCACGGCCACTGCCTGGTTGCTATCGAGGCTGGTGCCCGCTGCTGCGGTCAACGCGCCGGTGCCAAGCGCTTGCGCATCGCCCAGCACCAGCGTGCCGCCACTGAGCGAAGTGCCGCCGGTGTAGCTGTTGGATGCGTCGAGCACCAGGGTGCCGGTGTCGAGTTTCTGCACGCCACCGATGCCGGAGATGTCTACATCGATCGTGGCGGTGGCGCCGGGGTCGACGCGGATTGCGGTGAGGGGGCTGGTCACCGCCAGCGTGCTCGCACCGGCATCGTTCAGCACGTAGCCATCGCTCGCAAACTGCAGGCCGCCGATGGTTTGCGTGCCCTGCACGACAACCGTGCCGGCAGTGCCGGAGAACACTGCAAAATCGCCCTGCCAGGTGCTGTTGGCGGAGCCGTCCTGGCCAGTCCAGTTGGTGGCAGTGCCCCATACCCCAGAGCCGCCATCGACCGTGCCATTGGCGGTGGTCTGCACGCCGTCCCAGAACTGCACGATGCTGCCCGGTGCCGCGACCACCAGATTGATCTGCTGGCCGATCGCGGTCTGCAATGCCAATTGGCTGATATCGACGCTACCGGGAATGCTGCCGAACAGCAAGCCGTTGTTGGTCAGCACACCGGTGTAATCGATCAACCGATACACACCGGAACCGAAGCCGCCAATGTCGATGACATTGAGTGTGCCGTCCAGGGTGAGATTGCCGTTGACCGCAAGCAGGCGCGTAGTGCTCGGCGTCGCAAGCGACACGTCCATCACCGCGCCCGGTGCCAACGTCAGCCCGCCCATGCTGAGCGACGCACCGCTGCTCAATGCCAGCCGGCCGCCATTGCCGATGGTCACATCGCTACCGATGCTGCCGCTGGGGCCGGTACCAGTGAGCGTGCCGCCAGTTGCCACGTTCAACGCGCTCGTACCCAGGCTGCCCACCACGTCCAGGACGCCGCCGCTCACCTGCGTGGTGCCGCCGATCAGGCTGGTGCCGAGCAGGTTCACGGTGCCCGGGCCGACCTTGTCCAGATTGCCGCCGCCGCCCAGGCTGCCGGCGAAATTGCCGCTGCCCAGCTGCAAGGTGGCGCCGGCATCGGTATCGACGTTCCCCGCACCGGTGAGTGCATTGATCAGGCCACCGTTGGTCAGGTTCAACACCGCACCGGCTGCCACATCCACGTTACTGGCGTTGCCAAGCGATGCGGCCGTACTGGCCACCACGGTGCCGGCCTGGATCGCCAGCGGGCCGGTATAGGTATTGCTGCCGCTCAGTGTCAAGGTGCCGAGGCCGGTCTTGGTCAGCGCGCCCGCGCCGCTGATGGTGCCGCTGGCCAGCATGTCCGCCGTGTTGTCGACGGTGAGCGCTGCACCCAGATCGATGCCATTGCTCAAGGCCACCGCGATGGCGTTGCTCAGCACCGAATCGCCAGTGACCGACAAGCTGCCGGTGCCGAGTGCGTTATCGGCCCCCACCGCAATCGTGCCGGCGTTGAGCGTGGTGCCCCCGCTGTAGCTGTTGCTGCCATTGAGCGACACGGTGGTGGTGCCGTTCTTGACCAGACTCCCGGTGCCGCTGATGGTGCCGTTCAAGCTTAGGTCGTTGCTGCCGATCAGCGAAAGCTGGCTGTTCAATTGCACGCTATTGCCGACAGCCAGCGCAGTATTGGCATCCAGTTCGGTGGCGCCACTGACCACCAGGCCGCCCACGCCCAAGGCTGCAGCGTTGCCAAGCACCAGGCGGCCGGCATCCAGCGTGACGCCGCCACTGAAGGTGTTGGCGTTGCCCAAGGTCAATGTTGTCGTGCCTTGTTTAGCGAGACTACCGGCGCCGCTGATCACGCCGTCCAGCGTGATGTCCTGCGTGCCGGGCAGCGTCAATGCACCATTCAAGGCAAGTGCATTGGCCAGCGTCACCGCCGTGGTGGCATCGAGCGTTGTGCCGCCCGCGGCGGTGAGCGTGCCGGCACCCAAGGCGGTGTTGCTGCCAACTACCAACCCGCCGGATTGCAGCTGCAACCCGCCACTCCAGGTGTTGTTGCCGGTGAGCGTGAGCGTCTGCGTGCCGCTTTTGATCAGGCTTCCCGCACCATCGATCACACCAGTGAGCGTGAGCGCCTGGCCATCGATGCCGAGCGCGCCATTCACCGTGACGGCATTTTGCAAGGTCGCGGCGATAGCGGCGCTGAGCAGCGTGCCATCGGCCGCGATGAGCGCGCCGCTCCCGAGCGCCGTGTCACTGCCGACGATCAGCGAACCGGCATTCAACAGCGTGCCGCCGGCATAGCCATTGTTGCCGGTCAGCGTCAACGCGCCGGTGCCTTGTTTGATCAGGCTGCCCGCACCGCTCACCGTGCCGGTCAAGTCGAGCGCGTTGTTGCCGGTCAGCGACAGCGCACCGTTCAACACGACGTCATTGCCCACTGTCGCTGCAGTGGTCGCCTGCAACTGCGTGCCGTTGGCAGCGGTCAACACGCCGCTTCCCAATGCCGCCCCGCTGTCGATCAGCAAGGCGCCTGCATTGAGATCCACGCCGCCGGCAAAGGTGTTGGCGCCGGTCAGCGTCAGCGCAGCGCCGCCGTTCTTCACCAGGCCGCCGGCACCGCTGACGCCGCCATTGAGCGCCAGGTCCTGGCTGCCGCCAAGCTGCAGATCGGCATTCAGCACGACGTTGTTGGCGAGCACGCGTGCAGCGGTGCTATCGAGCAGGCCGCCGGCAACGGTGAGGCTGCCTGTGCCCAGCGCGGCATCGCTGCCCAGCACCAGGCTGCCCGCAGTTAGCAGCGTGCCGCCGGTGTAGGTGTTATTTCCCGCCAGGGTCAGGCTGGCGGGGCCGAGTTTGTCCAGGCTGCCGACACCGCTGATGCCGCCATTGAGCGTCAGCGCGTTGCTGCCGCCGATGCTGACCAAACCCGTCAGCGCGATGGCGTTGGCAAGCGTGCTTACCGCGACGTTATCCAGCGTTGTGCCGGTTGCTGCGGTCAATGCGCCCACACCCAGCGCCGTATCGCTGCCGACGACAAGCCTGCCCGCGCTCAGCGATGTGCCACCGGTGTAAAGATTGTTGCCAGTGAGGGTGAGATCGCCGCTCCCGGATTTGACCAGGCTGCCGGTACCGCTGATGCCGCCACCCAGCGTCAGCGCCTGCGTGCCATTGAGCGTCAATGCACTGGTGTTCAATGCGATTGCATTGGTCAACGTGGTGGGCGTGGTGCCCTGCAGATTGGCGTTGCCGGTCAAGCTCAGCGCACCGGTGCCGAGCGCACCGTTATTGGTCACCTGCAAGGTGCCGCCGGCAAGCGTGGTGCCACCGCTGTAGGTGTTCAAACCACCCAAGGTGAGCGTGCCGGTGCCGAGCTTGCTCAACGCACCGGTGCCGCTGATCGCGCCACTCAAATTCAGCGCGGTGCCATTGCTGGCCACGCCCAGCGTGCCGGTGAGCGCAAGCGCATTACCCAACGTCGCTGCAGTGCTTGCATCAAGCACACCGCCGCTAGCGTTCAAGGTTCCCGTGCCCAGCGCAGCATTGGAGCCGACCACCAAGCGCCCGGTGCTCAGCGTGGTGCCACCGGTATAGCCGTTGATATTGGTCAGCGTGAGATCGCCGGCACCGCTCTTGATCAGGCTACCGCTGCCGTTGATGGCGCCGCCAAGGGTCAGCGCCTGCGCGCCGGTCCAGCTCAATGGCCCGGAAAGATTGACCGCATTGGTTACCGCCAACGGTGCGCTGGTGCTGAGACTGGAGGCGCCGGTGACATTCAACGCGCCGGTGCCCAGTGCGGACGCAGTCCCCAATTGCAGGGTGCCCGCTGCCAGCGTTGTGCCGCCGCTATAGGTGTTGGCGCCGTTGAGCGCCAGCGTGCCGGTGCCGGTCTTGTTGAGACCGCCGGTGCCGGCAAGCGCACCGGTCAAGGTGAGTGCATTGCCGCTGGCACCCAGGCCCAGGGTGGTGTTGAGCGCAAACGCATTGCTCAAGGTCAACGGTGCAGTGGTGTCCAGCAGACCGCCTGCTGCAGTGACGGTGCCGGTGCCGAGCGCGCCGGAGGTTTCCAGCACCGTGCTGCCCGCGCTCAGCGTGGTGCCGCCGGAATAGGTATTGGCGCCGCCAAGCGTGAGCGTGCCGGAGCCGGTCTTGTTGAGTGCACCGGCTCCGCTGACCACACCGCCGAGCCGCACGGCATTGGTCCCGCCAATGCCCAGGTTACTGTTCAATACAAAGGCGTTGGCCAGGTTGAGTGCGGCACCGGCCAGCAGGCTGCCGCCGGACGCTGTGACGGTGCCTGTTCCCAAGGCAGCGCTATTGCCCGCGGTCAGCGCGCCGCCGCTCAGGTTGACGCCACCGCTGAAGGTATTGGCGCCGGTTAGATTCAACCCGCCGGTACCGGCCTTGGTCAGCGCCCCCGTGCCTGTCAGCGTGCTGCCGATGGTCAGCGCATTGGTGCCCTGCACCGTCAAACCGCCCGCCGCGATCGCAATACCGCCGGCCGGTGCCAGCGTCAGGCCGGCAGCGGTGGCTTCGAGCGTGCCGCCGTTGGCGGTGATCGCCGTGCCCAACTGTGCGGGTATCGCAAATTGCAGGACACCGCCATTGAGTGCGCTGCTGCCGAAGTTGCTTGCACCGCCCAGCGTCCAGGTCCCGCTGTTGACGCGCAGACTGCCGAAATTGATGTACTGATCGGTGCTTGCCGCGCCGACACCGGTAATGCCGCTGCCGGTTCCTGTCGCGGAATTCTGCAGGATCAGCGTATTGATTCCGCCCGCGCCGCCATCCACCACACCGGTACGCGCAAAGCTCAGCAAACCGCCTGGACCAAGCAATTCCAGTCCGAGTCCGCCAGCGCTGTTGATGCTTCCGCCCGTCACTGCGGTGAAGGTATTGGTGCTGTTGGCACCCATCGACACGCTGCCGTTGATGGTGCCGGAATTGACGAAGCTGTTGCCGGTAGCCGAGCTTTGAAAACCGACGCGTCCATCGATGGTGCCGGTATTGACCGCATTGACGGTGCCGCCGCCACTGACGGCAATCACCGGCGTATCGGCACCTAGTATCGAGAGATTGAGCAACGTCCGGCTGCTGATCAAGCCGGCATTGTTGATCTGCACGACGCCATTGCTGGCGGAGGTCAGGCCCAACGCCATTCCATCGAGATTGAGCAGATTGGCGCCCAGCAACCCGCCGGTCCCGTAGATGGTGCCGCCGGACAGATTGTTGGCAATCACCGATGTCGAACTTGCGTTGCCCATGGTGACGCCGGTACTCAACACCGACAGCAGACCCAGCACAGACGGGTCGATGGTGCCGCTGTTGTTGAGCGTTGCGTTGGTGCCACCGAGCGCGATGGCGGTACCGCCCAGCAAACCGGCCGTCATCTGCGTGCCCGCCGCAACGTTGACGGTCAGATTATTCGCGTTACTCGAAAAAGCATTGCTGAGGATCGGCAGACCGGTGCAGGTGACGGTTGCGCCGGCAGTCGGCAATGCGGGTGTGCACGCACCCCAGGCCAATGCGGGAGCGGCGGCCCCTACCGCCAGAACCACCAGGCTGGGCAATGCACGGCGCGTCGCTCCGGGCTTACGTCGACGCCGCACCAGTTCATGCGTCACGACCCAATTGCCAATGGCTGCGTTCCAGACCAGCGCAAATGCACGATTCATTTTGATTCCCCTGATTTGCCGCGCGATAGATCAGCGCGCACACATGCGCGCCTTCAAAAGACGGAAGTGGATTAAAGATTCGGTGGATTTAAAGCGTGACTCGCTTCAACCCGCTCGCTCAAGAATGAGAGTGGTTAATACCAATCCCTGGTAAACACGTTGCCAAATTAATAGGCGAATCGCCTCAATTGAACTGTGCGGAGTATCACTAACTACGCACCCGCGCGTTACACGGGCATAAACTGTCGACGTGTTTACTTGTGCCCGCTTCAAACGCTTGAACGGCCGCCCTTGATGCAGTCATAGCCTTTCCAGACGGGCGAAACAGCTAAAATCAAGACGTGTTTCACGGTGATCCATGTCAATGCATTGGTTGAGTCCGAATCACCTAATCAGCCAATACGCATTACACTGCGTGACAGCGGGCCGAACCTTATGAATAGAAGAGACCGCGAATATGTCGTGTTGCGAAAGAACGGAATCACTGTCAAATGGTCTGCCTGAGTCCGGTTGGATCGATATAACCAATCCACTCTCGACGCCGGTCGGTGGAATGCGGTATTTGTAGAGGCCAGCCCAAAGTGAGACGAGCAGCCTTAATCGATTATTTGTTGTGCCTGCTTACGGGAGTGCGCGCTATTGCGCGCAGGATTCGTGCGTGATGGCGGCATCACGCCCCCGGCTCATCACCCATTGGTGACCTCGAATTGTTTCTAGTGGCCCTGCAGTGTGTGATCTTCAACACGGAACCTGACGACATGACGCTTGCTTCGGCAGACAAAACACAGGAACGCCACTTCGATTGGTCCGGGGTGCCAATCGATCTCGGCGGGATGGAGCCGCTCGAGCAGATCGCTCGCCTGCTGTGCCATGCGCTGGTCGCACCAGCGGCGGCGTTGACCATTACCGAAGCCGGCCGCATGCGGGTGCTGGCGGCGCGCGGGATCAGCACCACCCAGGTCGAACAAGCCATCGCGCTGTGTCAACGCGCACCGGCCGCTGCCAATGGTGTGACGGAGTTGATCGAAGGCGCCGCACTCGCGCCGATTCAATTGGGCGATGCGGCGTTTCCCGGATTGCCAGCACGCTTTATTGCGTGCGTGCCGGTCGGTGCGCCGCAGGCCGGCATCACCGGCACGTTATGCGTGATCGACACGCGCGAGCGCCGCCTCGCCAGCCAGGAACATCAGCAGCTGCTGATGTTTGCCAATGTGACGGCAGCGCAGCTGGAGCTGCAATTCGGCGCGGGCCGGCGTGAGCCGCACAGCGGCCTGCTCAACACGCGTCAGCTGCAATCGGATCTGGATGCCCTCGCCTTCGGCAGCCACAGCGTGCCAACCATTGCAGCCTTTATCGAGGTCTACGACACGCAGGCGGCCAACGAGGCGCGTCAGGCCCTGGGCATGCAGCCGCTGGAAGAGCTGATCCGTCACGCCAGCTATGTGCTGACCCGCGCCCTGCGCGGCAAGGCCACCGTCTATCACGTTGCGTCGATGCGTTTTGCGTTTTTTCTGCTCAACTCGGCGCCCGACGAGATGGAAGACCTGCTGCTGGATTTGCGCGACATGCTGCAAAAACCGTTCGATGCCGCCGGGGTGCCGATGTCGCTGACCTTCCATGCCGGCGTGGTGCGCTTTGCACCGCAACAACCAGATACCAACGATGTGATGCGCAAGGGGCTGGTGTCGCTAGGCGATGCCATCGGCAACAATGCCGTGGTGTGCTGGTATAGCGCTTCGCAGGACGATGCCATCCAGCGCTCGTATCGGTTGGCGCTGGATGCGGAAAAAGCGCTGCAAGCCGGCGATTTCCGGCTGGTGTTCCAGCCGCGTATCGATCTGGAAGATCTGTCGGTCGTCGGGTTCGAGGCACTGCTGCGCTGGCAGCATGCCAGCCTGGGGCCGATCGGTCCGGACGAGTTCATTCCGTTGTTCGAAAAGACCGCACTGATGTGCACGGTCACCAACTGGGTGATC
Source organism: Xanthomonas sp. WHRI 8932A (assembly GCF_035012785.1). Classification (NCBI taxonomy): domain Bacteria; kingdom Pseudomonadati; phylum Pseudomonadota; class Gammaproteobacteria; order Lysobacterales; family Lysobacteraceae; genus Xanthomonas; species Xanthomonas sp. WHRI 8932A. The sequence continues at coordinate 112,330 of NZ_JAYGQQ010000010.1, read as the reverse complement.
GAAAGCGCATTGCTGCAGTTGGCGCAATGGCGAGCGCAAGGCCTGGATTTTTCCATCTCGATCAATCTTTCGTCGCGCGATTTCGGCAACATCAATCTGGCCGCTGACGTGATCAATCGCTGCAAGGACCTGGCCATTCCGACCACGCGGGTCGAGCTGGAAATCACCGAAGGCCGCTGGTTGCGCAGCAACGTGGAAGCCGTCCCGCGCCTGCGCGCCCTGCGCGATGCCGGCGTCAGCGTGGCCATCGACGACTTCGGTACCGGCTACAGCAATTTCGGGTATCTCACCGAGTTGCCGGTCAACGTGCTCAAGCTGGACCGCTCCCTGGTCACCGGCATTGCCAACAAGGCCGGCATGCAGATGCGCGCAGAAGCAGTGGTGCGACTGGCCAGCGCGCTGGGCTATCGCACCGTTGCCGAAGGCATCGAACACGCCGACGAGATTGCGTTGCTGCGCAGCTGGGGCTGCGATGAGGCGCAGGGATATCTACTGTCCAGGCCGATGGAGGCGCAACTGGTGGCGGCCTATGTGCAGGACGCCAGGGTGCAGCGACGCCTGCCTTGAGCAAAAGCCGCGTGGTTGCGCTGGATCACATGCCGGTCGGCGCCGCTCGCTCGTCTGCAGCACGCAGGCAGCTAAAGCGCGTCGCGAGCCCGCGCTCAGGCTGCTGCCTGGGTGTTTTCACCTTTACGAGAGTGCATAATCCAGTGCCGCACAAATCGCCGCGACCTGTGCGGCGTTGCACTGCTGCGGCGTGGCGCGGGGGCTGTCCGGGTACACCTCGGTGGTGGTGCGATAGCGCGCAGCGGTGACGCCGGCACACAGGCCCAGGCGTCGCACCGGGTAGTTGATCACCCCATGACCCGCGACCGGCGCACCGATGATCTGACCCTGCGCATCGGCTGGCGCGATATGCGTGACCTGTTCCACTGCCGCGATCACCGCCTGCTGAAATGCGGGCTGCGGGTCTTCGCTATCGCCCACCAGGTAGAACCCGTCCGGAATGCTGCCAGGCACGAACGGTACGCCATCGCGTGCCGCCAGCGCAGGCCGGAACTCGCTCTCATCGCTGTCGGTGGTTTCGTGCAGGTCGATATGCACCAGCATCGTGCCAGCGGTTGCGGCTACCAGTTGCATCAAGGCCGCCGACTCTGCAGCCGGAATGTTGTCGCGGAATGAGCGATTCGGGTCGACCGCGTCGGCGTTCCAGCGCTGGATGCGCTCATAGCCCCAGGGATTGACGCATGGCGCCACCAGCAGATTGATTCTGCCCACATACTCTGGAGCGCGTTGCTGCAAAAATAGCAGCGCGCCTTGCACGCCACTGGTCTCGTAGCCGTGCACGCCACCGGTGACGAGTGCGCACGGCAGCGTGTTGTCCCACGCGGCACTGCGCAATGCCAGCAACGGGTATTGCATGGAATCCGCCACGATGCTGCCGTAGTGCACGCGTTGGTAGCGCTCATCCAGTGCATCGATGACCTGCACCACCTCGGCGGCGTAACTGCGTTGCACCACTTGTTGCGCGCGCCATGCGCTGCGTTCGCCATCGCCCCATGCCTGGCCAGGAGTACCGATCGGATAATCGAGATGCGTTGTCATGATCGAGCCGGGTTGCCAAAGAGCGTCCAAGGGTAAGCGCTCGCCGCGCAGAAAGAAAAAGCCCGCACTTTTTAAGATGCCTAGAGCATCAGCGCTGGAGGCCACTGTGTGGCAGTCACGTGTGAGATGGCATCGCGAACCAAGCACTCTTCGATCAGCGCGGGGAGAAGTGCAAGCAGCCAGTCGGCAATAGCCTGGTCCTGGTCCTGATCCTGCGGCAGAGTCTGCCAGCAGACACTCTGTGCCTGGACTTCGCGCATGGTCTTGGCTGCACTCGGTAACGCGGTGGACGCGGCGATCTCCAGGTTCTCGAGCAACTAGCTGGCCAGCGCGTCTTCGATGACCTCATCGAAGATCGTCACGCCCCATGGCTGGGTTGAACGCAGCGATCTTTCTCATGGCGTCCTTCGCCGACGATGGCGAGCCGCCAAGCGTTCGATGCACGATTCCACCAGGCATTGCCGACCCCGGGTTTGCTCAAGATGCTGCTCGATGCGCGTCTTGAGTTGCCGCTTTTGCTCGATGCGCCCGGCCTGGCCCTTGCGCAGCGGTCCGGCCTGCCGCTCCGTTGCGCACGCTTCGCGCAACCATTGCATAGCGCTATCGCATCTGCGCTCTAGACCAGGCATCGCACGCGTGCGGGCCCGTTGTCGCTCTTGTGATTCGTTGCCAAGACCGTTCTGAGCACTCGCCTCATCACGTTGCAGATTCTGCAAGGTCTGCAAATTCTGCCGACGCCAGACTGCTTGATCACCAAAGGCGGAAAATTTGCACTGCAATCGATGGCGAGCGCGTGCAGGTCTGCAAAAATTTCCTGGGCACTTGTAATGCGTTTTGCATCAATCAGTTATGGACTTGGGAGCGCGGGCATTGCGGCGATGGCGTGTACCGATGTCATCTGCGTGCAATCGATTGTTTGTCGGCGCGTGCGCTTTGTGGGCGTGCGCCCTAAAAAAGCAGGCCCTGCGCCGTGACGGCGCAGGGCCTGCATCCCCTGAATCAATGACGGCACGCTATTGCATGCCCAACCGTTGACTACGCGGATTCTTCCTGTGGCTTGGCCTGCTTGGACCGCCCGCCCTTGCTGCCGATACGCGACATATGATCGCGATCGCGGCTCACGGCCTGGCCACCCTTACGACCGGCTTCGCGTGCCTCGTCGCTGGTGAATTCGTGCGCATTACCGCTGGCGTGTGCAGCCTTGCCACCGCTGCTGGCCAGCACGCGACGCTTCTCCGGGTCCAATGCGGCAAAGCCACGCCGGCTACGAGTACTGTTCTGTCCGTCTTCCACTGTGCCTCCTCTCGATGCATCGGGTACGTCATTCGGTGAGGGGCTTAACGCAACATTCGTGCCAACCAAAAACACAGGCCAAATGGGGGCAGACGAGCACATGCAGGAAAAAACGGCTGCGCTCGCTGCGCAAATCTTGCACACCTCACGCGCCTGGAGCCGCCGCATCGCACTGCAGGATGGGTAGCGCTACCAAAAATGACGAAACAGATGTCGTTAACGACCGGTCGGCCGCAGCGACAGCGCGCATCCGCGTACCGACGGAGGAGCGTCCGCGACGGGAGCCACGATTCGGATCAGCGTGGTCTGCGCTACATCCTGCCGTGTCGGATGGTCGGTTCACCCCGCACTGCAGGGACTGACAGAACGAGCCCTCGTCAGTTGCGCGCAGCCGGCATGCAGGATCGGCTTAAGTGCGCAATGCCGGCTCTAAGCGCAACTGACAAAAAAACGATTGTGCAGCCGCCCGGCGGGCGCGGCCGGTGCGAGGAATCGGCATGTACCACGCGCACCTTCCGATTCTAAGCGTGCCGTCCACACCTACCTGACGATTGCTCGCTGAGGTTTTCAGCCGCTCCAAACCGCCTCAGCGCGTCCGATGGCCGCTGGGTGTTGTGCCTTCAACCTGGCTGACCGATCAGCGGTCAGCGATCAGCGCTCAAAACCACACACACCCAGCATCGGCGGATCAGGCTGCTCGAGCAAAATCGCTCGCATGGTCCTGCGATTCGAACGTGCGCATGCTAGACAGCACGCGCATCAGGCAGTGCGCCATGACGCGCCGCGCAGCGCTTACCCCACTGCCTGCTGCAGTGCCGCACCAAAGCGATCGTCGCAGGCCACCGACGCTTCGGACAACGCATCGCCCACCAGCAGCAGGGTTGGCAGACCGGGCAACAGCGCTGCCGCGGCACTGCCCAGGTCGCCCAGTGTGGTCAGCCTGCGCTGTTGCTCCGGCCGCGTGGCCGCCTGCACGATGGCGGCCGGCGTGCTGGCCGGCAGATGCGCCAGCAACGCCGTCGCCAGCGCGTCTGCACGGCGCAACCCCATGTAGATGCCGAGCGTTGTGCCGCTGGCTGCCAGCGCGCCCCAGTTCGGCTCACCATGGTCGTGCGTATGCGCGGTAACAAACGTGATGCCGTGGCAATGGCTGCGATGTGTCAATGACACTTCCAGCGACGCTGCGGCGGCAAACGCGGCGCTGACGCCATTGATCACCTGCACGCCCACGCCGGCGCGTCGCAGAAAACCGATTTCTTCGCCCGCACGGCCGAACAACAACGCATCGCCGCCTTTGACGCGCACGACGCGCAAGCCCTGCAACGCATAACGCCGCATCAGCCGGCAGATGAATTCCTGCGGCGTGGAGCGGCAACCACCGCGCTTGCCCACGCGGATCACGCGCGCCTGCGGTGCCAGCGTGACGATGTCGGGGTTGGCCAGGTCGTCGAGCAACAGCACCTGCGCCACTGCCAGCGCCTTGACCGCCTTGATGGTGAGCAGCTCCAGATCGCCGGGACCGGCCGACAACAACACCACATCACGCGCGCAGGAAGGTGTGACTGACATGAGAGATCTCGCAGTGTGTGGAGGGATGAGGTGCATCAGGCCAGCCGCGGTTGGCGGCACAACCGGGTCAGTTGCGGAATGCAGGAACCGCAGACGGTGCCGCAGCCCAGGCGTTGCTTGAGCTGCGCCACGTCGGCGCCATCGTCGATGGCCGCATGAATCGCGGCGGCCGACACCTGCATGCAGGTGCACACGATCGGGTCGCTGGGCGCGGAAGGCGTCGGTGCGAACACGGCCAGCCGTGCACCCCGCCAGGGCTTGCCGGCCAAGGCGACCGTCAGCAGCGACTGATTGGCATCGCTGGGGTATGCGGCGGTCAGCAGCAGGCCATCGATATGGCTCTGCCCGTCCTGTGTGCGCCAGCCAACGCGGCGCATCAATCCGCGGCGCAGATCGCGGTATTCCAGAACGTCGGCGCCGGCCGGCAACTGCAGCGCAGCCACCAGACGATCGATCCAGGCAGGATCGGGCGCGCGCTCGCAGGCCGCATGCAGCACCGCCCACTGCCCACCGGCATCGGCTAAGGGTTCGGCATGCAGACGCAAGCTCGCGTAGCCGCACTCGCGCAGCAGCGGTTGCAGTGCCTGCTGCAACGCCAACGCATCACCGCGGCGTGCCGCCAGCAGATGCCAGCCAAACACCGCCTTCTCCACGCGGACTGCCGCGTGTTTGAGCTCCGGCTGTTGCGAGCGCGCATCCACCGCCGAGGTGCTGACCTCGTTGATGCCGCCGCTGGACAGCGTCTGCCCGCTCCAGTGCATTGCGGCAAAGACGGTTCCGGAGCGCAGTTCGTCCGACAACTCCAGCGGCAGCACCAGCGCACCGCGCTTGCTGGCCACCTGTACCAATTCGCCAGCCACCAGCCCGCGGCGTACGGCATCGTCCGGGTGCATGCGCAAGGACGGTTCCGGGCTGTGCGCATAGGCCGCGGCTACGCGCCCGGTGCGCGACATGCCATGCCATTGGTCGCGCAGGCGACCGGTGAGCAGGCGCATCGGAAAGCGTGCCGAGGTGGCTTCTGCCACCTTGCGATACGGCGTTGCATGAAACCGCGCACGGCCGTCGGCAGTGGCGAACACTCCATCGGTGTAGCGCCGTGCCTGCCCTTGCGTGGCCCCTGCAGGAAACGGCCATTGCTGCGGGCCATTGTCCAGCACTGCGTAATCCAGGCCACCGATATCCAGGTCGCGCCCTACCGTCAGCGCACGATGCTCGTCAAAGACCTCTGCGGTGCTGTCGAATGCAAACAGGCCGGCGCCTGTGGCGGGCGCCAGCAGCGCCTCCAGTCGACGCGCAACTTCGTTGGCAATCCACCAATCGGCACGCGCCTGCCCCGGCGCTTCCACTGCCTTGCGCACGCGGGTGATGCGGCGTTCGGAGTTGGTCACCGTGCCGTCCTTCTCGCCCCAACTGGCCGCCGGCAGCAAGACGTCGGCATAAGGCACGGTGTCGGTGCCGGAGAAGGCATCCTGCACGATCACCAGTTCGGCCTGTTCCAGCGCGGCGCGAATGCCGGCCACTTCCGGCATCGAATGCACGGGGTTGGTACAGACGATCCACACTGCCTTCAAGGTGCCGGTGCGCAGGCGCTCGAACAACTCCACCGCCGGCGTGCCGGGGTTCGGCGAGATGCGCCCCGCCGGCAGGCCCCAGAGCTGCTCCACTTCGGCACGATGCTCCGCATTGCCGATCTCGCGGTGCGCCGCCAGCATCGTCGCCATGCCGCCCACTTCGCGCCCGCCCATCGCATTGGGCTGGCCGGTCAGCGAAAACGGCCCCGCGCCCGGCTTGCCGATCTGACCGGTGGCCAGATGCAGATTGATCAACGCAAGATTCTTGTCGGTGCCGTGCGCCGACTGATTCAAGCCCATGCAATACAGCGACAGCGCCGCCGGGCTGCGCCCGAACCACTCGGCCGCCTGCACCAGGTCCTCGTGCGAGATTCCGCAGATCTCGGCGCTCATGCGCGGGGTGTACTCGCGCAACATCCGCTTGAGGGCATCGAACTCCTGAGTGCTCGCCGCAACGAAACGCGCATCCACCAGACCCTCCCAGATCAGGTGATGCAGCATGCCGTTGAACAAGGCGACGTCGGTGCCGGGTTCGATTGCAAGGTGCAGGTCGGCCATGGCCGCGGTATCGGTGCGCCGCGGATCGATCACGATCCAGCGAATGTCCGGGTTGCGTGCGCGCGCGTCTTCGAGCCGGCGAAACAGCACCGGATGCGCGTACGCCATGTTGCTGCCGGCAAACAGCACCGTGTGCGCCAGCTCCAGATCTTCATAGCAGGTCGGCGGGCCATCGGCACCGAGCGCAAGCTTGTACCCGGTGACCGCGCTGGACATGCACAGGCGCGAATTGGTATCGATGTTGTTGGTGCCGAGCAGGCCCTTGGCCAGCTTGTTGAAGACGTAGTAGTCCTCGGTGAGCAGCTGCCCGGACAGATAGAACGCCACCGAATCCGGGCCATGTTCCTTGACGATGGCAGCCAGCTTGCCGCTGACATGCTGCAGGGCCTGATCCCAGCTCACCGGCGCACGCGGTGCCTGCCGATGCCGGCGCAACTCCGGCGCAAGCACACGCCCCTGCGTGCTTGCAACGGTCTGTGGCAACGCCAGACCCTTGCTGCACAGACGGCCGTGATTGGCCGGATGCAGCGGGTCGCCTTCGATGCCCACGATGTGCTCGCCATCGGCGTCGTGCTCGCTGTGGATCAGCACGCCGCAACCCACACCGCAGTAGCAACAGGTCGAACGCGTGATGCGATGCATCGGCGCTGCCATATGCGACTGCGCTGCCGTGGCAGGCGACGCGGCCTGCAGGCCTTCGCTCATGTCGCCGGCTCGGTCACGGCATCCGGTTGCGACACCGGCTGCAACACGATCCACACGGCATCGGCTTCCACCTTGATCGGGTAGCGCGGCGCGCAGCCCACGTCCGGTGCGTAGGCCTGCCCGCTCTGCAAGCCGATCGCCCAGCCATGCAACGGGCAGGTCACGGTGTCGCCGGCCACGATCCCTTGCGACAACGGCCCGCCCTTGTGCGGGCAACGATCGCGCAGCGCAAACACCTGGTCGCCGGCAGTGCGGAAGATGGCGATCGGCGGCAGCCCATCGACTTCCAGCACGCGCGCGCCCAGCGCCGGCAGGTCCTGCAATGCACACACGCGCACCCATGCGGCGTTCTGCATGCTCATTCCTCCACCGTTGCGGCTGGCGCGGCGATGCGCAGCGGTTGGTATTCCTGGCGCCGCTCGCCGGCGATGCGCGCCTTCCAGGGGTCGACCAGGCCTTCGAGCGAATACAACAGCCGCTCGTACAGCGCACGCCGGTTGGCCGCGTCGTCCACCACCTGCGCACGGATGTAATCCAGCCCCACGCGTGCGATGTAGTGCACGGTGCGATCCAGGTAATAGGCCTGTTCGCGATACAGCTGCAAAAACGCACCGGTGTACTCGCGTACTTCCTCGGCCGTGGTCACCTTGACCAGGAAGCGCGCAACCTCGGTCTTGATGCCGCCATTGCCGCCAACGTGCAGCTCCCAGCCCGAGTCCACCGCGATGATGCCCACATCCTTGATGCCGGATTCGGCGCAATTCCGCGGGCAACCGGACACCGCCAGCTTCACCTTGTGCGGGCTCCACATGTTGGCCAACATGGTTTCCAGATCGATGCCCATCTGCGTGCTGTTCTGGGTGCCGAAGCGACAAAACTCGCTGCCCACGCAGGTCTTCACCGTGCGGATCGACTTGCCGTAGGCATGGCCGGACGGCATGCCCAGATCGCGCCACACATCCACCAGATCTTCTTTCTTGACGCCAAGCAGATCGATGCGCTGGCCGCCGGTCACCTTGACCATCGGCACCGCGTACTTGTCGGCGACATGGGCAATGCGGCGCAGCTCGCTGGCGTTGGTCACCCCGCCTTTCATCTGCGGAATCACCGAGAAGGTGCCGTCTTTCTGGATGTTGGCGTGCGCGCGCTCGTTGATGAAACGCGATTGCGGGTCGTCGATGGCTTCATGCGGCCAGGTCGAGAGCATGTAGTAGTTGATCGCCGGCCGGCAGGTGGCGCAGCCATTGGGCGTGCGCCACTCCATGAAGGCATAGGCCTGTGCGTGGGTCAGCAGTTTGTGTTCACGAATGGCACGGCGCACTTCGCCATGACTCAAGTCGGTACACGCGCAAACCGCCTTGGTTTTCGGAGTTTCCTGGAAGTTGGAACCCAGGCAGTTCATCAGGATCTGTTCGACCAAACCGGTGCACGAACCGCAGGAACTGGCCGCCTTGGTGTGCTTTTTCACCTCGTCCACAGTGAACAGGCCTTGCTCACTGATCGCTTTGACAATCGTGCCCTTGCACACGCCGTTGCAACCGCAGACCTCATCGCTGTCGGACATCGCGCTGGCACGGTCCTGGCCGCCGGTGCCCGAGTCGCCCAACGCGCTTTCGCCGAAGATCAGTTGGTCGCGTTGCGCCTGGATCGGCGTGCCGTCCTTGAGCAACTTGAAGTACCAGCCGCCATCGCTGGTGTCGCCATACAGGCACGCACCCACCAGCACGTCGTCGCGGATCACCAGCTTTTTATAGACGCCGCCGGCCGGGTCGGACAGCACGATTTCTTCGCAGCCATCGCCACCCATGAAGTCGCCGGCCGAGAACAGGTCGATGCCGGTGACCTTGAGTTTGGTCGATGCCACCGAGCCGCGATAGATACCGATACCGAACTGCGCCAGATGATTGGCGCAGACCTTGGCCTGCTCGAACAATGGCGCGACCAGGCCATACGCAATGCCACGATGGTTGGCGCACTCGCCCACCGCATACACGCGCGGGTCGAAACTCTGCAGGCTGTCGTTGACCACGATGCCGCGTGAGCAATGGATGCCGGCTTCTTCGGCCAGCCGCGTGTTCGGGCGGATACCGGCGGCCATCACCACCAGATCGGCGGGAATCTCGCTGCCGTCGGCAAACTTCACCCCGATCACTTCGCCCTGCGCATTGCCCAGCAGCGCGCTGGTGGCGGTATTGAGGCGAAACTCCAGCCCGCGTGCGCGCAGTGCCTGTTGCAACAGGTTGCCGGCCACCGGGTCGAGCTGGCGCTCCAGCAACCAGCCAGCCAGGTGCACCACGGTCACATCCATGCCACGTACTTTCAACCCGTTGGCCGCTTCCAGACCGAGCAGGCCGCCACCGATCACCACCGCATGCTGTCTGCTGCGCGCGGTGTCGATCATGGTGCGGGTGTCCTGGATATCGCGATACCCGATCACGCCTTTCAACGTATTGCCGGGAATCGGCAGCACGAACGGCACTGAGCCGGTGGCGATCAACAACCGGTCGTACTCGGCTTCGGTGCCATCGGCGGCGATCACGCGGCGGCGCACGCGATCGATGCGCGTCACTTCCTTGTTCAAGTGCAGATGGATGCCGTTGTCGCGGTACCACTGCAGCGGATTCAACACGATGTCGTCGAACTCCTGCTCGCCGGCCAACACGGGCGAGAGCAGGATGCGGTTGTAGTTGGGATGCGGCTCGGCCCCGAACACGGTGATGTGATACATGCCCGGCATCAGCTTGAGCAGTTCTTCCACGGTGCGGATGCCGGCCATGCCGTTGCCGATGACGACGAGTCTGGGTTGCTTCATTGCCTGGATTCCTGTCGACATGTCAGACGCGCGCCGCGCCGGCGGTGGACCACTCGCTGCGCCACTGGGTCTTGACCCCGGCCAGCAGCGCCCAGCCACCCAACGCGAACGCGGCGAACAGCCACATGCCCAATGCATAACTGCCGGTGTGTTGCTTGAGCACGCCAAGGCTCGCGGCCAGCGCAAACCCGCCGATGCCGCCGGCCATGCCGATCAAGCCGGTCATCACCCCGATGTCCTGGCCAAATCGCTGCGGCACCAGCTGAAAAACAGCGCCATTGCCAGCACCAAGGCACAGCAAGGTCAGTACGAACAACGCCAGCGTGAGCGTGGCCCCACCCGCACCGAACCCGGCAATGCCCACCAGCACGGCCACCAGCAGATACACCGTCAGCAAGGCACGTGTGCCGCCAACGCGATCGGCAATGACGCCGCCGAGCGGGCGCATCACCGAACCGGCTAGCACGCAGGCCGCAGTCGCCCACCCGGCAGTGCGCGCATCGAAGCCGAACTGGTCATGGAAGTAGCCCGGCAACGCGCTCGCAAAGCCGGAAAACCCGCCAAAGGTGATCGCGTAGAAAAACATGAAGCGCCATGCATCGCGGTTACCCACCAGCACGCGGCCGTAGTCGGCCCATTGCTTGCGTGCGACCGGTGTGGGCGCTTCCTTGGCAATCGACGCAAACACGATCAGCGTCAGCACCAAGGGGATGCACGCCAGTCCAAATACGTTTTGATAGCCGAATGCGGCGGCCAGCATTGGCGCGAACAACGCGGCCAGCACCGTGCCGGAATTGCCTGCACCGGCAATGCCCATCGCAGTGCCCTGATGCTCGGGCGGATACCAGCGCGATGCCAGCGGCAATGCCACTGCAAACGAGGCGCCGGCAATGCCGAGCAGCACACCCAATATCAACACCTGCCCCATGCTGTTGACGCCTAGTTGCCAGGCGCCGAATAACGCGGCGATGACGGCAAGCTGCGCGAGTACGCCGGCACGCTTTGCACCGACGCGATCGGCAAACATGCCCAGCACCAGGCGCAGCACCGCGCCGCACAGGATGGGCACCGCCACCATCAAGGCGCGCTGCTGCGTATCCAATCCCAGCGCTTGCGCAATCGGCACCTGCAACGGCCCGAGCAGATACCACACCATGAAGCTCAGGTCGAAATACAGGAAGGATGCGAACAAGGTGGGCGTGTGCCCGGATCGCCAGAACGAGCGCTGCATAGAGACCTCTTCGAATGCGATGGCCAAAAAAAAACGGCGTCCCTCCGGTAAACCGGAAGGACGCCGTTGTCCTGGATGCGTGCGGATCGCCGTTGAGCCGCTGCACCGTGTACGTGTTGTTGCAGGCACGCCGTTGTACCTGCACGTGACTGCTACGCAATCAGCGTGCCAACTTTTTCATCAACACGTCACATTTCTGCAAGCCATTGAAAAATAGATGTTTCATTGAATTTCGCGCGAATGCTTCGCGGCTTTCTGGTAGGCAGATGCAGCTCGCCACTCCCGTCTTTCGTGCGGCTACGCACCAATAGCGTGCGCCGGTCATCCAGGTTGCTACCTAGGCAAGATCACATGCTGCACCCATCGCGTGTGCCGCAGCGAAGCCGTGGATCTATGGCTCCGCAGTGGATGCATCTGCGCTGTCCAAGCATTGCGATGCAGAAGATAAGTCGCTGAGTCGCGTCGTTATAGAGACAGGCAACCGCTGACTGCGTCGAGAGCGCGGTGCCCTCACCGCTCGCGGGACACGCCGTGCATCCGTCCGTGGAGGATCGGTGGCGGCATCCATGCCGCCACACGGTCCCGCGAGCGGCAAGGACACCGCGCCAGACAGTCTGCTGGCGGCTTTATTGAAAACCCAACACGCCGACCATCTTCACTGGTCCTTATCCGCCTACCGTCGCAGGACCTTATGCCGCATAAGAGCCTCCCCGGAAGGATTCACGGCGTGTCCCGCGATGGTGGCCGGGCAAGGCCCTGCAAAAAAACCGCGTCAGTCGCCTATGGGGGTATCGAACAACCGATTGCGCCGATGATCGCCATCCGGCACAGCCACCCCCACGCGCACCGCAGCACGGCGATAGTTGTCCAAGCGATGGATGTCGCGCAGCCGCGCGATATCGTCGTCCTGGATGTCATGCCATCCCCAGCGCTGGAACTGGCGCAGGAACCACTCGCCATCCGATAGCCAAGGCATGTTCACCGTGCCGTGGCGATGGAAGGCCAGCGCAGTGGCATCGCGCGCTAGACCATCGACATCGGCATCCAGGCACGCTTCCAGATGCGCCGCCGACACGCCGATATGCTGCGGCTCCGCCAACCACTGCGCGCAGTGCGCGCGGTTCTCCGCGGAGGCATCCAGCCAGCGGCACGCTTCCAGCACGCAGGCGGTCAATTGCTCGGTCAGCTCCGGCTGCAAGGCGGCAAACTCACGCCGGCAGGCCAGTACCTTTTCGGGATGACCGGGCCACAGTTGACCGCTGCGGATCACCCGCGCGCCGCTGCCCTGCGCCTGCGCCACGGCTGCCCAGGGCTCCCCGGAGCAGTAGCCGTCGATCAATCCACTGGCCAGGGCATCGGGCATCTGCGGCGGTGGAATGCTGAGCACATCGACATCGCGCATTGGATCCACGCCGCCCGCGGCCAGCCAGTAATACAGCCACAACGCGTGCGTGCCAGTGGGAAAGGTCTGCGCAAACACCGCGCGTCGTCCCAGGTTGTTCAGTACCTGCGGCAGCGCCTGGCCGTCGACAAGCGCCTGCGCCAATGCCGGCGCCATGGTGATCGCCTGACCGTTGTGGTTGAGCGTCATCAGCAACGCCATCGGGCACTGCGGCCCGGCAACGCCCAAATCGATGGCATACACCAGGCTGGCCAGCGCATGCGCTGCGTCCACCTCGCCCGCCAGCAGACGGTCGCGCACGCCGGCCCAGGAGGCCTGCCGGTGCAGGTCCAGCTGCAGGCCGTGCACGCGATCCAGGCCCAGCCGGTGTGCGGCAATCAACGGCGCGCAGTCGATCAGCGGCATGTAGGCCACGCGCAATACGGGGAGATCGGCTTGGCTCATCTGTTCATCCCAACAACTCGGCCATGGCCACGATACGTCGCGCCACTTCGGCCAGCTTGACGCCCTGCTTCATCGCCTGCTGGCGCAGCGCTGCGTACGCATCGGCCTCGCTGAGGCCACGTTTTTCCATCAGCAGACCCTTGGCGCGATCGATCTGTTTGCGGTCCTGCAAGGCCTGCTGCACATCGTCCAGGCGCTTGCGCATGCTGCTTTCGTGCGCAAACCGGGCCAGCGCCACCTGCACGATCGGCGCCAGCCGCGCCGGCGCCAGGCCATCCACCACATACGCGGTGACACCTGCGCCTACCGCCGCGTGGATCAGCGCGTCGTCGCCATCTCCGGAAAACATCACCACCGGGCGCGGCGCGTGGGTGTGCAGCATCGACAACTGCTCCAACGTGTCGCGCGACGGCGAATCCACGTCGATCACCACCACATCCGGCTGCTGGCTCTGCACCGCATGCAGCAATGCACCGACCGATGCCACATCGTCGAGCACCGTGTAGCCGGCGCGCGTCAACGCCTGGCGCAGTTCGCCAATGGGCTTTTCGGTATCGTTGACCAGCAAAACACGCATTGGCGGCGGCGAGGCGTGTGGACGTGGCCCGATGGTGCCATGCAACATGCCGTTGGTGCGAGTCATCATTTTGGAGTGGGCCTGATGCCGTTGTTCCCGTTGTTCGCAAATCTGCAGGGGCGTGCCGTGCTGGTGATCGGCGGTGGCGAGGTCGCCACGCGCAAGGTGCTCGCGCTGCTCAAGGCAGGCGCGCAGATCCGCCTGTATGCGCACGCGCTGTCGCCCGAACTTGCGGAGTTGATGCAGGCCGGGCGCTTCGAGCAGCTGGGCGGGGAGTTCGATCCGGCCTGGATAGACACGGTCTGGCTGGTGGTCGCGGCCACCGACGACACCGACTTGAATCAACGCGTTGCTGCGGCCGCGGGCGCACGCCAGCGGCTGGTCAACGTGGTGGACGATGCCGAGCTGTCGACGTACCAGGTGCCGGCGATCGTTGATCGCGACCCGCTGGTCATCGCCATTTCATCGGCCGGTGCGGCGCCGATGCTGGCACGCCGCCTGCGCGAGCGGCTCGAGCGCGAGCTGGATGCATCGGTGGGCCGCTTCGCTGGTTTGTTTGCGCGCCATCGCGAGCGTATCCGCAGCCAATTTCCCGATATGAACCGGCGCAGGCGGTGGTTCGATCGCGTGATCGATGGGCAGGTGCCGTTGCTGCTGCAGGCCGGCGACGATGCCGCAGCCGACGCTGCGTTCAACGCGGCATTGGACGACGCTGATACCGTCCCGGCGCGCGGCAGCGTGCAGCTGGTCGGCACCGGCCCCGGCGATCCAGGGCTGCTGACCTTGAAGGCGTTGCGTGCAATGAATCTGGCCGATGTGCTGCTGGTCGGCGCGGATGTGCCCGACGCGGTAGTCGAGCTGGCCCGCCGCGACGCCTCGCGGCGCGCACTGCCGCCCGAGCCCCAGGAACAGCACGCATTGCTGCTGGAACTGGCAAGCGAAGGCCTGCATGTGGTCGCGCTGCGCAGCGGTACCGGCTACTGCCCTATGGCAGCGGCCCCGATCGAAGCCGCACTGCAGGAACGCGGACTGGCCTGCGAGCGCGTACCAGGCATTTGCACCGAACGGTGCAAGCGGCTCACGCCGTGACCAAGAGCGGCTAACAGAAACGTCTACGCAGCACCCAAGCGGCGCGGTCGGTGCTCTGAGTGCATATGTATCGCTCATGCAATCAGCTTCCGGTGTGCCGTCCTTACCCGCCTGACGACTGCTCACTACGTTTTAAGCCGATTCAAGTCGCAAGCAGACTGCGGCCGTGTCGGTGCTGGGCAGACCGCAGGACGAGCGCCTACCGCATTCTGTCCCCGTGTCGTCCCATCACGCGCATGCAGCAACGGCGCATTTAAGACGTCAACTCACTCCTTCGGAAACCGCTTGCGCGCACTGTCGCGCACATCGATATCGAAGGTCACGTGTAGCGCCATGTGTTCTGCATGCCCAGCGCCCGCATCGAAACTGAAGCTCAATCCCTCGCGGCTCGGAAGTTGGCGGGCGTGTTGTTCCAACGCGTCGCGCGGCAACAGCAATTGCCAGTGATCGGTGGCGCAATTGCACGCAGCGTGACCGCCGGTCAGGCTGACGCTATGCCGCACCAGCCGCGCGCCCTGCCCGCTTGGCAAGCGGCTGAGATTGTCGACACTGCGACCGGCAAGCAAAGCAGCCAGTTCGTCTTCGTCGATACGGAACCGCACCTGCTGACCTTCAATCTGGATTTTCATGAATAAGCTGGCTCCACTGCTCGGGCGTATTGCAATTGACGAACGCGGCGCGTTCGCTGTCTGTGACAGCCACGCGATGGCACTGCAGTGAACGCTGCAGGGCACGCAGCGAGCGTGATGCTGCAGCACCGTGCATCAACGTCGACAACGCTTCACGCACGGAGGCGTCGATGCATAGGCGCATCGGCAACATCTGCTCATCGAAAGTGACACAGCGCTGCTGCGCGGGTGTCAGTAGCCGCGCGATCAACTGCGTGGACAGCAGCGGCATATCCACCGGCACCACCACCAGCGTGGTCAGATCGGCGACCTGATCGATCACGCTGACCAACCCGCCGAGCGGCCCCAGATCCGGATGCGTGTCGGCGATGCCGTCATAGTCCGGGCGCTGGCCGCTGATCAGCACATCCTGCGCACCCGCATCGCGCAGCAGCGCCTGCATCTGCGCAACCAATGGACGCCCGCGCCAAAGCAGCATGGCCTTGTCCTGCCCCATCCGCGACGAGCGGCCACCGGCCAGCACCACGCCAGTCCATGGAGATGCGGCGCTCATGCCGTGCACGCGCCTGTCGTGCGGTCCGCGTGCCGGCTCATGCCATCAACACCGGTGCTGCCGGCTGCAGATGGCCCAGCCCGAACACCTCCGCCGTCGTATGTGGCGCCGCTGCGTCGTCCTGCGGCTCCAGCACCGCCCAGACATTGGCCTGCAGCAAGGGCGCCACCCGGA
The DNA here is from genome assembly GCF_035012785.1 of Xanthomonas sp. WHRI 8932A. NCBI lineage: Bacteria > Pseudomonadati > Pseudomonadota > Gammaproteobacteria > Lysobacterales > Lysobacteraceae > Xanthomonas > Xanthomonas sp. WHRI 8932A. Next base: position 96,118 of record NZ_JAYGQQ010000010.1, on the reverse strand, counting down.
ACGATTCCTGCTGCGGCAGGATCTGCACGCACAGCGCGCCCAGCGCGTTGCAGTACAAACGCGCACGCAGATGCTGGCGCCAGATCGGCCGCGCTTGCAGCGGCGTCTCCAATGCCACGCGCAGGCCGCGCTCGTCCGGCATGCCCAGTAATCCGCGCAAGGCCGGTTCGACAAAAAACCGGAGCCCGGCCGCGCTGGCCATTGGATTGCCCGGCAAGCCCACGTACAACACGCCGTCGGTAAACCGTGCCAGCAACACCGGTTTGCCCGGTCGCACGGCGACCTTGTGAAACAGCAGGCACGCTGCGTGCCGTGCCAGTGCATCGGGCACAAAGTCATAGCGACCGCGCGACACCGCACCCGTACTCAAGATCACGTCGGCGCCAGCGTTGCGCGCCTGTGCAAGTGCGGCGTCGAACGCCGCATCGTCGTCACCCACCTGCCCTTGCCACACCAGGTGCGCGCCCGCTGCGTGCACCTGGCTGCGCAGATAGCTGCTGGTGCCATCGCGGATCTGTCCGGGTTGCAGCGGTTGCGTGGGGTCGCTGATCAACTCGCGGCCGGTCGCGATCAGCGCAACCCGTGGTCGCCGCACGACCCGAACTTGCGCGCATCCCAGACCGGCCAGCAACATCAAATGCGCACCACGCAGCACGGTACCCGCAGCGATCACGACATCATCCAGGCGAACATCTTCCCCACGGCAGCGAATGTGCTGCCCCGCACACACATCCGCACGAAGCCGGATGCGGCTGGGGCGTGCGTCGTGGTGGGCAAGAACATCTACCTGCTCGATCGGCACCACCGCATCGGCATGCGCAGGTACGCCAGCACCGGTCATGATCTCCCACGCCGCACCCAACTCCGCCGCACCGGCATCTGTCCCTGCTGCGACCGTGCCCGCCACCACATGCTCGCTGCCTGCTGCAGCACCAAGCCCCTGTGTGGCGATGGCAAACCCATCCATGGCGCTGTTATCGAATGGTGGCAGTTCGGCCGGGCTCGACAACGCCTGCGCAAGTACACGGCCCTCGGCATCGGCGCTGTCCACCCACTCGCTGGCTAGCGTGGCGACCTGCTGGTGCACGATGGCAAATGCTTCGGCGTAGCTGATCATGAGCAATGCGATGCCGACCGGTGGATGACCTGGCTAGGATACCGGCCTGCAGCGTGGCCGGTACAGCGTGGGCAGTGGCGTTCTGGTAGCGCCACAACCTGGGCGTCGCGATCGATCTGCCCCTAGAGCGCGCTGGTTGGCAATCGGGCGTCTATCCTCAGCAATGCCCTGGTCCTGCTGACCGTAAGCACCGGCGATGTGCCGCAGCGGATCAAACATCGTCGCCTGGATGGCATTGACTGAGGAGTGGCTGGCGGAGCCTCTGAGTGTCGACTGCACAAACAGGCATCGACTGAAGGATCAACGCCCGTGCAGTGCGTGATCTGCAGTGCAGTTCCACCTGGAGTACAGCGCAGTGCCAGAGAAAGATGCTGAAGCCGCATCTCCGTACCCCATGCTCATTCGCAGGCGTTGTAGCGCGACGGCGTGATTCGCTTGGCACAGCAACCAGCTGGTAACTGGACGCATGGCGTAGCCGTTTCCGTCACGTCTTGCCAACCGTGCGCACAGCCTTCTTCGCTGCTGCTTTGCCAGCATTTGCCGAACTGCCTGCCGGCGTGCGCGTTGCATTTTTCTTTTTCGCTACCGCTACCGTAACGGACTGCTTCGCAGCGCGCTTTGAACCGCTTTTCGCCGCCGTCTTGGCTGCCGGTCTGCGCACTGGCGTTTTTTTCGTCGGCCCACGTTTGCGCGTCGTCGATGCGGTTTCATCGCTCGCCATGGTCTCGGCGATCGCGTCCGGTACCCGCACGTTGATCCAGGTAGGCGCGTGATCGCTGGCCTTTTCCAGCGCTCGCACCCATTTGTCTACGCCCGCATCCTGCAAGCCGGCCGCCAATGCGCGATTGAGCAGCAGATGATCGATACGCAGCCCGCGATCACGCGCAAAATGCTGGCGAAAATAATCCCAGAACGTATAGATCGACGCATCGCCATGCACCGCCAGCAGACTATCGGTCCAGCCCTGCTCCAGCAGCGCCTGGTACGCCTGCCGGCTCTCCGGTTGCAGCAATGCATCCTTACGCCAGCCCTTGGGGTCGTAGATGTCCGCATCGGTCGGAACGACGTTGAAGTCGCCGATCAAGGCCACCGGATGCGGCAACTCCACCAACGTCTTTGCATGCCGGATAAGACGCTGAAACCAGGCGAGCTTGTAATCGAATTTCGGACCAGGCTGCGGGTTGCCGTTGGGCAGATACAGACAGGCCACCACCACCCCATGAATCGCCGCTTCCAGATAGCGGCTCTGAGTGTCGCTCGGGTCCCAGGGCAGGCCACGGCGAATCTCGACAGGGTCGGCGCCGCGCGCCAACAAGGCAACGCCATTCCAGGCGCGCTGCCCCTGCCAGATCACACCGTAGCCAGCATCGCGAACCGCCTGCTCCGGAAACGCCTCTTGTGTGGCTTTCAGCTCCTGCAGACCCACAATATCCGGCTGCTCGCGTGTGAGCCATTCCAGCAGGTGCGGCAACCGGCTGGCGATTCCGTTGACGTTGAAGGTGGCGATCTTGCGTGTGGTGCTTGCCATGGATTGCCAGCTTGTTGCGCGCTCGATGAACTCGCAGCATGGCGGCGGTCACATGAAGGCGATGCCCAAGCGAGGTGAAGCTGCCGCGCAGGCATGCGCAGGCGCACACGCCTCGCTGCACGCGCCCAACCACGACAGGCAAGGCATCAAGCCAGGCATGCGAGAAGGTGCCAGTTTCGCCTCTACCGGTCTGCTACCACGCCTGGAAGACCGGCGTTTGGCGATGCGGTCGCACACACAACCATACGATGCCCCCGCACGCACCACGCACCGCACCGCGTTTCACCGAATTGAAATCGGATGCGTGCATCACGAACATGCAGCGGGATGAAGACGAAACCAGCGCCGAGGCAGTGCTGACGCAGCGCCGCTTTCAATCACGCAAGACATGCACATCGATCGATAGGTCGCACCAGCTCATGCGCTATCGCCCGCGATTGGCAACCGAGCAGCGGCGATCTCACGCCCCGGGATCTGCTGGTCCCAGCTGATTGGCGGCCAGAATTTCATCGATCCGTTTAACAATCTGCGCGGCCTCTTCCTGCGACTGGGCACCAGCAGTAATTTTTTCGGCACGTGCGTGGAACACGTCCCAAAAATCGTCCGGATGCTGGCTGCGAATCTCAGGCAAGTGTTCTGCCAGCTGTTTCAACTGCGCATCGATATCGGGTGTCATCAAGATCTCCTTCTGTAGCCAAACGCGGTTGATAAGACGTGGCGAAGAATGCTCAGGGGAATTCGGACAGCGCATAACTTGCGCGTTGACGCGAACACGCAAATTCCAGAGACCGTCCGCATCTGCCTGACGAACATCCAACGCAAGACCATTCCGCTACGCTACCGCCGCCTGGGTGAGCCTGATGACAATGCAGCAGGCAACGTCATCGGCGGAACGAAAATCCGCAGTGCTACGCACGTGCCAGCGCTGCAATCTCGCGTGGGAAATCTGCGCGCTGGCAACCCAGGCAGTGATTGGTCGTGGTTCCCAGCCACTTGCGCGCTCCGGCCAGCAGCGTCGGGTTGTTGTTGAGCTCGTGATTGAACGCAAGGTCCAGCCACTTCGCGATGCTGATCGATCTGCTGCAGTTGATCGCCGGAAGCGTGCCGCAGAATTTCTGCGCCAGGTGCGGGCCACACCTGCAGAAGACTTCGTACAGTCATCGCCAAGATGGCGTTGTAAAGGGTTCTTCGACACCGCGCTCGAAGGCCAGAGGATCGGCCTGAATACGCTCGATTCCCACCGTCAGCCGCTGCACATCAAACCCCCGATGTTTGCGCGACAATGGCGCCATGAGCAGCCATGACCTCTCCCCCGCCGATGCGCGTGCACGCGCCCTGCAAGGCGCCTTATTGATCGATATCCGGCACCTGCATGAGCGCGCCAGCGGCCAGGCCGAAGGTGCGTTGGCGATTGCGCAACACGATCTTGAAACCGCACCCACCCAGCATCTGCCCGACCAAGCAGGCGAAATCCTGTTGATCTGCCAGAGTGGCAAACGCTCCGCGCACACGGCAGAGGTCTTGCGTGCACAGGGATACACCCAGGTTGCATCGGTACTGGGCGGGACCACTGCATGGATGAGCGATGGCCTGCCGTTGGTGCGCCCGACACTGCCGGCTGACGAACAGGATTTTCTTGAGCGCTATTCGCGGCATCTGCGCTTGCCGCAGGTCGGCCTGCAAGGCCAGCAGCGGCTGGCACGTGCGCGCGTGCTGCTGATCGGCGCTGGCGGGCTGGGCTCGCCGGCTGCGTTTTATCTCGCTGCCGCAGGCGTCGGCCACCTGCGCCTGGCCGACGACGATGTCGTCGACCGCAGCAATCTGCAGCGCCAGATCCTGCACACCGAAGACAGCGTCGGCACTGCCAAGGTCGACTCGGCGGCGCAGCGCATCGGCGCGCTCAATCCGCGCGTGCACGTCGAGGCGGTGCAGACACGCGTGACCGCCGACAACGTGGAAGCGTTGTTGCAGGATGTCGATGTCGTGGTCGATGGCGCCGACAACTTTGCGGCGCGATATTTACTCAATGATGCCTGCGTCAAAATCGGCAAGCCACTGGTCTACGGCGCGGTGCAACAGTTCGAAGGCCAGGTCAGCGTGTTCGATGCCGGCCGCCATCGCGGGCAGGCGCCGTGCTACCGCTGCCTGTTCCCCGAGCCGCCGCCGCCGGAATTTGCGCCCAGCTGCGCGGAAGCCGGCGTGCTCGGCGTGCTGCCGGGCGTGATCGGGCTATTGCAGGCCACCGAAGCGCTCAAGTTGCTGCTTGGCATCGGCGACAGCCTGAGCGGCCGCCTGCTCAGCTTCGACGCGCTGTCGATGCGGTTTCGCGAGATCCGCCTGCCGCCCGATCCGCACTGCCCGGTGTGCGCGCCGGGTGTCGCATTTCCCGGCTATGCGGACTACGCGTCCTTTTGCGGCAGCGCAGTCGGCTGAGCGCAGCTTTCGAAGCGGCATTGCAGCTCTGCAACCTCCGATCAGCGCTTTGATCGCGCTAGCGGCGCAGATCCGCCGGCGCGACTTGGCGGCCAATCAACGTCGGTTGACGCGCTAACGCGTTGAGCGAACCCACCTCAGGCGCCTGCGTACCACAGCTGCTTTCGCAGCGCGGCTAAGCCAAGCGGCACACGTTCTCCGCAACGCTTACTCCTTGCCCTCGCGACAGCAGTGTCGCCGCGCAGACGAGTCATTTAGAGCAGCTAGTCAAACGACGTTGCAGCCGCCAGGCAGGGCGGCCCGTGCTCGGAATCACTCGTACACACCGATTCTGAGCGCGCCGTCCATACCCACTTGACGACTGCTCACCACGTTGAGTGAGCCGCTCTTGGTCATATGCCTACAGCGCGTACGGAATCACCCGCACGATCTCGCCCGCCTCGAAGCGACGCGCCTGCTCCGGCAGGACGATCAGGGCATTGCTGTCGGCCGCGCCACGCAGCAGATGCGAAGCGTCGCCACGATGCGGCTGCGCGCTCAGACGTCCGTCGGTGCCACATTCCAATCGGCCGCGCAGGAATTCCAGACGCTCGTGACGTTTTTCCCAGGGACTGGCCAGCGCGGCGTGCCACACCGGGCGCGGCTCGCTGCGCCCCTGCAACCCGTCCAGCAACGGCACACCGTAGGCGATCAGCGTTGCCAGGACAGACACCGGATTACCCGGCAGCCCCAACACCAGGCAGCGCCCGATCTGCCCCAACACCGCCGGCATGCCCGGACGCATACGCACACGCCAGAAATGGATCTGCCCCAATTCCTGGATCAGTCCCGGCAGATAATCCTTTTCGCCAGCCGACACACCGCCGCAGGTAATCACCACATCGAAGGCGGCCGCCGCATCTTCCAGCATGGTGCGGATGCGCTGCGGATCGTCCGGCAAGGTCGGCCACGCGGTCGGCGCATAGCCCAGCGCCCGCAGCTGCGCCATCAGCATGTCGCGGTTGCTGTTGTAGATCTGGCCGGGGCCGAGCGGCATGCCCGGCTCCACCAACTCATCGCCAGTGGCCAGCACCGCGATGGTCGGCCGCGGTGCCACCGCCAGTCGCGACATGCCCAGCGCCGCAGCCAGCCCGATACGCGCGGGAGTCAGCACCTGCCCGGTCTGGATCACCAGATCGCCTGCACGCACATCGCTGCCGGCCAAGCGCACCGATGCACCCGCGCTGGGTGTGGACCGGATGGTGACCACGCCGTCGCGTTCTTCGGTGTCTTCCTTGGGTACCACGGTGTCGGCCCCTGCCGGAAGCGGAGCACCGGTGGTGATGCGCAGGCATTGCCCTTCGGCCAGCGTGCCGCCCCACTGCTCGCCGGCAAACTGCTCGCCGACAAGCTGCAAGCGCGTCTGCGCGCCAGCCAGATCGGCATGCCGCAATGCAAAGCCATCCATCGCACTGTTGGCGAATGGCGGCAACGCCAGTGGCGCGATCAGATCGGCAGCGCAGATGCGGCCATCGGCACGCGCGGTGGCAATGTTTTCGTCGGGCGGACGATTGGCACCGGCGACGGCGTGCAGAATCTGCAACGCCTGCGCGTAAGCAATACGGGTGGGATAGTCGTTCATGGCATCAAGGATACCAGCGTGCCATCACTGCTCGGGGCCTACCCCGTAGGCCTGTCTGCCGCGTGCCGGCGCATTACCCGCCGCTCGCTAGCCAACACATGCTGCTGCAATCCATCGATGCCACGGCGCCTAGGCGCCATGGCATACCGCAAAGACTTACTTGCCTTTGACGTGCCGCATCAAACGCCGCTTGCGCGCAACCTGACGGTCCGAAAGCGTGTTCTTCTTGCCCTCGTACGGATTGGAGCCTTCGCGGAAGATGAAACGCACCGGCGTCCCCACCAGCTTGAAGCGCTTGCGGAAGAAGTTTTCCAGATAGCGCTTGTAGGATTCCGGCAGCACCTTCAATCGCGTGCCGTGCACGATAAACGTCGGCGGATTTGCGCCACCCGGATGCACATAGCGCAACTTCGAGACGTGGCCACGAATGCTCGGCGGCGGATTGGTTTCGTAGGCAATTTCCAGTGCCTGATTCACTTCGCTGGTGCTGAACTCATGCGTGGCCGATGCATGCGCACGATGGATCGCCTGGAACAGCTCGCGCATGCCCGAGCCATGCAACGCGGAAATCCGCACCGCTTCGGCCCAGCTGACAAAGCCCAGCTTGCGCGACAACAGGTCTTCGGCCTGCGCACGCTGATAGTCGCTCTGTCCATCCCACTTATTGATCGCTACGACCAGCGCACGGCCAGCGTCCAGGATTGCACCAAGAATGGTCGCGTCCTGATCGGTGACGCCTTCGCCGGCATCGAGCATCAGCACTGCGACCTGGCATTGTTCGATCGCCTGCAGCGTCTTGAACGCGCTGAATTTCTCCACCGCCTCTTCGACCTTGCCCCTGCGACGCAGGCCTGCCGTGTCGATCAAACGGTATTGGCGACCGTCGCGATCCATATCCACGGCGATCGAGTCGCGCGTGGTGCCCGGCACTTCCGAGGCGATCATGCGCTCTTCGCCAAGCAGGCGATTGACCAGCGTCGACTTGCCCACGTTCGGGCGACCGACAAAGGCGATACGCACGCGTGCCGGATCGGTATCCAGCAACTCGCCGGCACCTTCCGCAGGCAGACGGGCACCGACTTCCTCAAGCAGTTCGTCGATCCCCTGCCGATGCGCAGCAGACAGTGCGACCACATCGGAGAAGCCGTAGCGCGCAAATTCCGAGCGCACGGTCTCTTCGTCGGTGCCATCGATCTTGTTGATGACCAACACGGTCGGCCGCGCCAGCTTGCGCAACCAGGCCAGGATTTCGTCGTCCAGCGATGAGGCGCCTTCGCGGCCATCGACCACGAACAGCACCAGATCCGCCTCGCCTGCGGCAGCGCGTGCCTGACGCGCAGTCGCACCGGCCAGGCCTTCCTCGTCGCCGGCGATACCACCGGTATCGACAACGATGAAGGGGCGCTCCTCGTCGAGACGGCAGACGCCGTAGTTACGGTCGCGGGTGACGCCCGGCTGGTCATGGACCAGCGCGTCACGGGTGCGCGTCAGCGCATTGAAAATGGTGGACTTGCCGACATTGGGCCGTCCAACCAGGGCGACCAGGGGCAGCATCGCAAGGTCCTTATTGTGCCAACCGGAAGGCGGTGAGATCGCCGTCGGTGTTTTGTACCAGCAGAATGCCATCGACGACTATCGGCTGCGCCAGCAGCGTGTCGCGTCCAGCGCGAGCGCGCGCGGCCAGTGCACCATCACTGAGTTTCAGCCAGTGCAGATAACCCTTGTAATCGCCAACCACGGCGTAATCGCCCTGGATGGCCACACCGGTCAGGGAGCGGCGCGCCAAGGCAGCCTGCGACCACATCGCCGCACCGCTGCTCTTGTCCAGGCCCCACACCGAACCGGCGTTGTCGGACACCACCACCATGGCGGACGACACACCAACGCCACCGGCGCCGCCGTGATCGCGCGTCCACAGCGGACGGCCGCTCGGGCCTTCCAGCGCGAGCGTTTCGTTCTTGAAGCTGGTGGCATACAGCGTGGTGCCATCCACCACCGGTGCGCCGTCCACGTCGGACATGCGCTCCAGCTCGGTGCGACCTTCCGGCACGCCGATGGCCTGCTCCCACAACGGGCGGCCATCCTGCAGCGCCAGCGCACTCAAGGTGCCGCTATCGTTGCCGACGAACACCACGCCCGGGCCGGTCACGATCGGCGCATTGCCGCGCACTGACAGGGTCGGGCCTTCCTCGGCATGGAACCAGCGACGCTCGCCGGTCGCCGCATCGAAGGCGCTGACGCGACCGTCGTTGCTACGCACCAGTACCAGACTCTGTGCAATGGCAGGCGCGGCGATCACTTCGTTGGGTACCTTGGCGCGCCACTTTTCGGTGCCGTCGGCCTGGTTCAACGCAATCACATCGCCAGACAGCGTCCCGATCACCACAAGGCCTTCGCCAACACCGGGACCGCCGGAGAGGCGCTGCTTGAACTTGCGATCGTTACGCTCTTCTTTCTTGGGCTTGTATTCCCACACGCGCTTGCCGGTCTGCAGGTCCAGCGCCTGCACGCCGCCGGTGATCGCCGAGGCGTACACCTTGCCATCGGCCACGGCCGGGCGCTGACGCACACCAATGTGCCCTTCACCCTTGCCGATGCCGGTGGACCAGATCTTGTCGACCTTGACCGACGGTTCGAACTTGACCAGCTCGGCAGGCTCCTGCGCCTTCTTGGCAGCAGCATCCTTACCGGCAAACCAGCCCTTGACCGTGCTGCAACCCGCCAACGACATACCCATCAGGGCGATCAACGCAATGCGCTTGTACATGGTGTCCTGCTTCATCAAATCTGCTCCGCCGGATCGGGCACTTTGCCGCCCACATCCATCAGCTTGGTTTCCAGCAACCGGCGCTGCGGCGAGGCCACATCTACCGTGGTCAATGCCTTGGCGTACAGCGCACGCGCCTCATCGGCCTTGCCCTGCGCGACCAGCGCGTCGGCGCGGATCTCCAGGCTGGTGTGATCCTGCGCATCGGCCAACAGCTTGATCGCCTCGTCCGGCTTGCCGCTCTCGGTCAGCACGCGTGCCAGACGCTGCTGCACGATTTGCTTGAGCTCGCCTTGTGCAGGCACGTCGCGCAGCGTCTTGATCGCTTCGGCATTCTTGCCGGCATCGACCTGCGCCTTGGCCAGACGTAGCGCCGCCAGCTCGGCATAGATGCCGCCCTTGCCGTCGTCGAGCGCCACGATGTCCTTGGCCGCCTTGTCCAGGTCCTTGCCCTGGATCGACTTCACCACCGCCTCGTAACGCGCGTTGGCTTCAACCAATTCGGTGGTGGTGTGCTTCTGCCACCACTGCCAGCCCAGGATCAGGGCCAGTCCGAGCAGGACGCCGCCCACCAGTCCCGCGCCATTCTTTCTCAACCAGGAACGAACGCGTTCGCCTTGTTCGTGTTCGTCCAGCAGATCGTCGATCGCCATGCGTACTCTCGCTCCGTCATCCCGGAGGCGCGGAACATCAAAAGGGAAAAATGAAAAACCGCAGTCCGCTTCACTCGGAAGCAGGTACCACGGAGCCGTCGGAGGATACCGCAAAACGGGCCACGTTAGCGCGCTGGAACGGTTTCACATCGACGATACTGCCGCCTTGCTGAACCTCTACCGCCGACGCATTGCCCAGCACGATGCGGCCCACCTGACCCGGCGAATAGCTGCGACGCTCACCGGCACGGATCAGTGTTTTTTCGACTGCGCTGCCATCCGGCGCCAGGATCTGCACCCAGCTGTCGCCACTGAAACTCAACGACAGACTTTTGCCAGCATCCGCCACTGCCGGTAATGCCTCGGCTTCGGGCGTTGCGCGCGGCACCGGGGTCATCGACGCAATGTACGGCGCCGGCTGCTCGCGCGGCGCTGCGGCCGGTTGCGCTGAAGTGTTACCGGCCGTGCCTGTCTTCGCTGCGACCGGCATGCTGTCCAGCGACACCGTGCTCGGCGACCTGCCGTCCAGATGCGAGCGTGTCGCATACCAGACCGGTACCGCAAACACACCGGTGATGACGACATACATCGCCTTGCGCGCGGTACTTTCGAAAATGCGGCGCGCACGCGGCGTGTGGGTATGGCTGACCAGCTTCACCGGTTCGATCGGTGCGATGCTGGCTTGCTGCAGCGACGGCTCCAGATCGATATGCAGCAGCCGCGCATAACTGCGCAACTGACCGCGCACAAAAACCGGAGCGCCCAGGCGCTGCCAGTCTTCCTGCTCCAGCGACCGCACCACATGCGCCGGCATGCGCAGCTTGCCGGCGACATCGTCGATGCTCAGGCCTGCCGCTTCGCGCGCGTCGCGTAACTGCGGCCCGCAGCCCTTTTCCTGCTCGAAAGGGTTCGGATTGGAATCACTGATCACAATGCATTGGCCCCGGGGTTAGCGGTCGCTGCGTCAGGAAATTCCTTGACCAACCGCTGTTGGTAACGGCTGGCAGCTACCTTGTCGCCTAGCCCTTGCTCAATCTGAATGGCGAGTTGTAACACGGAAGCCGTTACCGGTGCAGCCGCAAGCCGCCGTTCGATAAAAGCACGTGCTTCAAAATAATTGCGCCGTCCGGCCTCCAGCCGCGCCATCGACTCCAACGCATAGGGATTACTCGGATCCAGTTCGAGCGCTTTGCGTAAATCGCTTGCCGCGCGCTCGGGCTGCCCCGCCTTGAGTGCGCAACCACCTGCATTGCCGAGTGCGGACGCAGGCGATGCGTAGGTGCGGTCGGCCAATGCGCGATCGAACCAGATCAGCGATTCAGCAGGCGACCCATTGGCGCATACCCACGCGCCATAATTGTTCAACACATCTCCGCGCTGCGGCGCCAGTTCGGCGGCGCGGCGATAGGATGCGCCCGAACCGGCGACATCGCCGCGGCCACCCTGGATCAGGGCCAACATGCCGATGGCGTCCACCGATTGCGGATCTTTCTTCAACGCGGCGCGGATCTGCTCTTCGGCGCCGGCATAGTCGCCGGTCTGCATCCGGTTACTGGCCAGGCCGAGCTTTTCCTGCACCGCCAGACGATCCTTGGTGGCCTTGTTGTCGCGGAACGAATACACCGGCGCGACTTCTTCCACGCGCTTGGCCGAACCGGCCTTGGCATTGCGACCACCGCAGCCGACCGCGCATAACGCGATCGCCACGGCCGCCATTAACGCAAGTTCACGCTGCCGCATCTCGATCGGCCTGCCCTTCCAATGTGCGGCGGAATTCCGCCTGGCGACGGGTGCGGTCCATGACCTGCCCCTTGAGCTGCCCGCACGCCGCATCGATGTCGTCGCCACGCGTACGGCGAACCATCGTCAGCACCTGCGCGTCGAGCAGAATCTTCTGGAATGCGCGAATTTCCGTCTCGCCAGAGCGCTCGTAGCGCGTACCGGGGAACGGGTTGAACGGGATCAGATTGACCTTGCCGGCGTCCTTGGACTGCACCGTATTGTCGAACTGACGCATCAGCCTGGCCAACTGGCGCGCATGCTCCGGCTGGTCGTTGATGCCCTTCATCAAGGTGTATTCGAAGGTCACCGAGTCACGTTTCTTGTTGCCACGCAGGTAGCGCGCGCAGGACTCCATCAACTCGGCGATCGGGTACTTCTTGTTCAACGGCACCAGGCTCTCGCGCAGCGTGTCATTGGCGGCGTGCAACGAAACCGCCAGCGAGACATCGCTTTCGGTGGACAGCCGGTCGATCATCGGGACCAGGCCTGAGGTCGACAAGGTCACCCGCTTGCTGGCCAGGCCGTAGCCCAGATCGTCGCGCATCACGCTCATCGCGCGCACGACGTTATCGAAATTCATCAACGGCTCGCCCATCCCCATCATCACCACGTTGGTGAGGCGGCGCTGCTGGTGCGGCACGTTACCCAGATGGCGCGCCGCCACCCAGACCTGCCCAACGATCTCGGCAGTGGTGAGGTTGCGATTGAAGCCCTGGGTGGCGGTCGAACAAAACGTGCAATTCAACCCGCAACCGACCTGGGAGGACACGCACAGCGTGCCGCGGCCCTTGTCGGGGATGTAGACGGTTTCGATGGCGTTCTTGCCGTCGGTGCCCATGGCCAGCAGCCATTTGTGGGTTCCGTCGGTAGACGGCTTGTCGAAGACGACATTTGGAACCAGTACCTCGGCATGCTGGTGCAACTTCGCACGCAATGCCTTGCCGAGGTCGGTCATCTGGTCGAAATCGGTGACGTAGCGGTGGTGAATCCACTTCATCACCTGATGGGCGCGGTAACGCGCTTCGCCGAGCGTGTCGGCAAAGAAGCGCTCCAATCCCTCGCGATCGAGGTCGAGCAAATTCTGCTTGCGCAGTTCCGGGGAACGGACGGGAACGTCCTGCAACACGGATGGGATCACAACCTCATTCACGATTCGACTCTCTCGGCCTCAGCGCGAGACCACTTCGGTGGCGGCAAAGAAATACGCGACTTCGTTGGCGGCGTTCTCGACCGAATCCGAGCCGTGTGCGGCATTGGCATCGATCGAATCGGCGAAGTCGGCGCGGATGGTACCCGGCGCAGCGTCCTTGGGATTGGTCGCGCCCAGCAGGTCGCGGTGTGCGGCAACGGCGTTTTCGCCTTCCAGCGCCTGGATCATCACCGGGCCGGAGATCATGAACTCGACCAGCGCGTTGAAGAACGGACGCTCGCGGTGCACGGCGTAGAAGCCTTCGGCTTCACGACGCGACAGCTGCTTGTACTTGGCGGCCACGACCTTCAGGCCAGCCTTCTCGAAGCGGCTGTAAATTTCACCGATGACGTTCTTGGCGACGGCGTCGGGCTTGATGATGGACAGGGTGCGCTCCAGCGCCATGGGAAGTTCTCCGTTGGGCGGGCCACTAAAGACCCGAGGTTATCATGAAAAAAACCCGCGTCAAAACGCGGGCTTAGGCTTCTTTGCGATAGCCAATTCTATCTCTTCGCCACCGTGTTTGCACACCGCCCCCTGAATCGTGCTGCATTGCCGCATGACCTGCCCGCAACCAAACCCGTAGACTCAAACAATCGTTTGATTGAGTCCGACCCCAGCGCATGCCCAAGCCCGCCCACTTCTCCACCAAGGACCGCATCCTCGGTGCCGCCGAGGAGCTGTTCGCCCAGCACGGGTTTGCCGGCACCTCGCTGCGGCAGCTGACCACCCAGGCCGACGTCAACATCGCCGCGGTCAACTACCACTTCGGCTCCAAGGAAAACCTGGTCAACGAGGTGTTCCGCCGTCGCATGGACGAAATGACCGCTGCGCGCCTGCAACAGCTGGAGGCAGCAAAGAAATCGCAGCCGGGCGAGCTCACCGCGGTGCTGGCCGCCTTCGTCGAGCCGGCGCTGGCGATGGCACAGGACCGCCAGAACGGCGGCGCCTTCGTGCGGGTGATCGCACGCGCCTACGCGGAAAAGAACGACAACCTGCGCAAATTCCTGTCCGACCATTACGGCCATGTTCTGCGCGAATTCGGCAAGGCCATCGCCGGCTGCGTGCCGGGCCTGAGCAAGGAAGAGCTGTATTGGCGGCTGGATTTTCTAGCCGGTGCGCTCACCTATGCCATGGCCGACTTCGGGCTGATCAAGCGCCCGGCCGGCGTCAGCGAGGCCGACCATCGTGCGCGTGCCGCGCGCGAACTCATTCGTTTCGCGGAACCTGGTTTCCGCGCTCATTCCACACCGTAAACGCTCCACCAAGAGGCTAATTGCTATGTCCAATCCGTTGCTAGTTCGTCGCGCCGCCGTGCTCGGTGCCGGCGTCATGGGCGCGCAGATCGCCGCGCACCTCACCAATGCCGGCGTCGACACCGTGCTGTTCGACCTGCCTGCCAAGGAAGGTCCGGCCGACGGCGTCGTGCTCAAGGCCATCGCCAATCTCGGCAAGCTCAGCCCTGCCCCGCTCGCCAGCAAGGCGTTGGCCGAGGCGATCACGCCGGCCAACTACGAGAGCGGCCTGGAACAGTTGCGCGATTGCGACCTGATCATCGAAGCGATCGCCGAGCGGATGGACTGGAAGCAGGACCTTTACAAGAAGATCGCCCCGTATGTGGCCGATCACGCTGTACTTGCCTCCAATACGTCGGGCCTGGGCATCAACAAGCTCTCCGACGTGCTGCCCGAGCAATTGCGCCACCGTTTCTGCGGCGTGCATTTCTTCAACCCGCCGCGCTATATGCACCTGGCGGAGCTGATCCCGGCCAAGTGCACCGACAAAGCCGTGCTGGAAGGCCTGGAAGCGTTCCTGGTCACCACGCTCGGCAAGGGTGTGGTGTACGCCAAGGACACCCCGAACTTCATCGGCAACCGCATTGGCGTGTTCTCGATCCTGTCCACCATCCATCACACGCAGGAGTTCGGCCTGGGCTTCGATGAAGTGGACGGCCTGACCGGCCCGCTGGTCGGCCGCCCGAAGTCGGCGACCTACCGCACCTCGGACGTCGTCGGCCTGGACACCATGGCGCATGTGATCAAGACCATGGGCGACACGCTGCCGGACGACCCGTGGCACCAGTATTTCAAGTCGCCGAAGTGGCTGGACGCACTGATCGCCAAGGGCGCGCTGGGCCAGAAGGTCGGCGCCGGTATCTTCCGCAAGGTCGGCAAGGACATCGTGGTGCTGGACCTGCAGAAGCAGGATTACCGCGCCGCTGATCGCACTGCCGCACCGGAAGTGGTCGAGATCCTCAAGATCAAGAACCCGGCCGAGAAGTTCGCCAAGTTGCGTGAGAGCCAGCACCCGCAGGCACAGTTCCTGTGGGCGACGTTCCGCGACCTGTTCCACTACAGCGCCTATCACCTGGCCGACATCGCCGAGACCGCGCGCGATGTGGATCTGGCGATCCGCTGGGGCTACGGCTGGTCGCTGGGGCCGTTCGAAACCTGGCAGGCCGCTGGCTGGAAGCAGGTGGCGCAGTGGATTGCCGAAGACATTTCCAACGGCAAGAGCATGAGCAGCGCGCCGTTGCCGAATTGGGTGTTCGATGGCCGCGACGGCGTGCATGGTGCCGAAGGCTCGTACAGCCCGGCGCACGACGCCAAGCTGCCGCGCTCCGCCTTGCCGGTCTACAAGCGCCAGCGCTTCCCCGATCCGCTGTTGGGCGAACAATTCTCGCCGGGCGAGACCGTGTTCGAAAACGACGGCGTGCGCATGTGGCATGACGGCGACGACATCGCGGTGGTGAGCTTCAAGACCAAGATGAACACCGTGTCCGACCATGTGCTCAACGGCTTGCAGGACGTGGTTGGCCGCGCCGAGAAGGACTTCGCCGGTCTGGTGATCTGGCAGCAGAAGGAGCCCTTCTCCGCCGGTGCCGATCTGGCCGGCGCGCTGGGCCTGTTGCAGGCCGGCAAGGTGGACGCGTTCGAAGCGCTGGTCGCCAACTTCCAGGCAACCAGCCAGCGCATCAAGTATGCGCAGGTGCCGGTGATTTCGGCCGTGCGCGGCCTGGCACTGGGCGGTGGTTGCGAGTTCCAGATGCACAGCGCCAAGACCGTTGCATCGCTGGAAAGCTATATCGGCCTGGTCGAAGCCGGCGTCGGCCTGCTGCCGGCCGGCGGCGGGTTGAAGGAGATCGCGGTGCGCGCCTCGATCGCCGCAGGTCCGGGCGGCGACGTGTTCGCCGAACTGAAGAAGACCTTCGAAACCATCGCGATGGCCAAGGTCTCCAACTCGGCGGTCAACGCCCAGGAACTGGGCCTGTTGCGCGCTACCGACAAGATCGTGTTCAACAGCTTCGAGGCGCTGCACATCGCCAAGGCCGAAGCACGTGCACTGGCAGAAGGCGGCTACCGCGCCCCGCTGCCGGCACGTCGCATCCAGGTCGCCGGCGACGTCGGTATCGCCACCTTCAAGATGCTGCTGGTCAACATGCTGGAAGGCCGTTTCATCAGTGAATACGACTATGAAATTGCCACCCGCATCGCCACGGTGATGTGCGGCGGCGAAGTCGATCGCGGCGCGCTGGTGGACGAAGAATGGCTCCTCAAGCTGGAGCGCAAGCACTTCGTCGAACTGGCCCAGCAGGAAAAAACCCAGGCGCGCATCGGCCACATGCTCAAGACGGGCAAGCCGTTGAGGAACTGAGATTCGTGATTCGGGATTGGGGATTCGTAACAGCGGCTCCCCTGCCCTCCAACATTCTCGCTTCCACCAAATTCATCCGCCGGGCAGGACACATTCGGTCATCGGGATTCGCTTTGACAAATCCCGAATATCGAATCCCCAATCCCGGCTATCGGAGATAGCCATGAGCAAGCAGATTCAAGAAGCCTACATCGTTGCCGCCACTCGTACGCCGGTCGGCAAGGCGCCGAAGGGCGTGTTCCGCAACACCCGTCCTGACGACATGCTGGCGCACGTGCTGCGTGCGGTGGTGGCGCAGGCGCCGGGCATCGATCTGTCGCGGATCGACGACGCCATCATCGGCTGCGCGATGCCCGAGGGCGAGCAAGGCATGAACGTGGCGCGCATCGGCGTGCTGCTGGCCGGCCTGCCCAATACCGTGGCTGGTCAGACCATCAACCGCTTCTGTTCGTCCGGCATCCAGGCCGTGGCGATGGCGGCCGACCAGATCCGCCTGGGCAATGCCGACCTGATGCTGGCCGGCGGCACCGAGTCGATGTCGATGGTGCCGATGATGGGCAACAAGGTGGCGATGTCGCCGAACGTCTTCGCCGACGACCACGTGGCCATTGCCTATGGCATGGGCATCACCGCTGAGAAAGTCGCCGAAGAATGGAAGGTCTCGCGCGAAGATCAGGACGCGTTCGCGCTGGCCTCGCATCAGAAGGCGATTGCGGCCATTGCCGCAGGCGAGTTCCGCGATGAAATCACCACGTACGAAATCCTCTCGCACCAGCCCGACCTGGCCGGCAACGTCATCGCGCTGCGCAAGCGCCTGGTCGACACCGATGAAGGCCCGCGTCCGGACAGTTCGCTGGAAGGTCTGGCCAAGCTGCGCCCGGTGTTCCGTAACGGGCAATTCGGCGGTAGCGTCACGGCGGGCAACTCCTCGCAGATGAGCGACGGCGCCGGCGCGGTGCTACTGGCCTCCGAGCAGGCGATCAAGGATTACGGGCTGACCCCGCTTGCGCGGTTTGTCAGCTTCTCGGTGGCAGGCGTGCGCCCGGAAGTGATGGGCATCGGCCCGATCGCGGCAATTCCCAAGGCACTCAAGCAGGCCGGCCTGACCAAGGACCAGATCGACTGGATCGAACTCAACGAAGCCTTCGCCGCACAGGCGTTGGCGGTGATCCGCGACAGCGGGCTGGACCCGTCCAAGGTCAATCCGCTGGGTGGCGCGATCGCACTCGGTCATCCGCTCGGTGCGACCGGCGCGATCCGTGCGGCCACGCTGGTGCACGGCCTGCGTCGTCGTCAGCAAAAGTACGGCATGGTCACCATGTGCATCGGCACCGGCATGGGTGCGGCGGGCATTATCGAAGCGCTGTAAGTCGTTTTCATTCGGGATCGGCCACCGCGCCGATCTCGCGAACGCGATGAAGAGCCGACTGAAGGCGTGCGTGAGCACGCTTTCTTTCTGGGCGGCTGAAAACCGCCGTCGGCCGGATTTGCATCGCATGCGGATTCGCTTGCCCCAGTCGATGCACCCGGTGAACGCAGCGCTTACGCGCCCGTGCGCACGTTGAGCAGCCGCTGTTGGCGCGATCGTGGGAACTACCGCACAAACCAGGCCGCACATCCCGACAGGATCGCCGCGCGCAATGCGCAGCGCCGCTGGCAGAAACCAACGCCCGCGCAGTTCAATCGCTATAAAAATCTTGCGGACAACGTGGCGGTCTAGCGTGCCACCAGCCACTGGCCTGCACGCGCACCGGCAAACATCAGCGCCAGCCCGGCCACCAGCGTCACCGCCAGATACACGCCAATCATGGTGGAGCGATCGGTGCGTGCGAATACCAGGCATTCCATCATCAGCGACGAAAAGGTGGTCAGCCCGCCCATCACGCCGACGATCAGCAGCGCCCGCAGCGGCCAACTCGACGGACCGCGCGCGTCCAGCCAGACCAGCAGCACGCCGGCGACGAACGAGCCGAGCAGATTCACCGTCAACGTTCCCCACGGAAAGCCGGCGCCAAAGCGCTGCAGCAGCGCTGCACCGATCGTAAAACGCAGCCCGGAGCCCAATGCGCCGCCGGTCATCGCCAACAATAATTGCTGCCACCACACCGGTGCGTTCATGGACGTACTCCGCAACCGCCCAGTGGGGTCTTCGAAAAAAACGTATGCGCGTTCGGCATCATCAATCCTGAGTCGAGAAGCGATGCCGGGGCACGGGCCTGCCGCCCCGGCGGGGGTGGACAGGCATCATCAGCGCGCAGACTGCGAGCGGTTCAAGGAGGAATGCCATCTCCCGTATCGCCGATTATGCCGTGGGCTTTCCAGCCTTGTCAGCCCGCGCCTGCGCACGCGCTTCGCGCAGCCGGTCGAGCTTTTCCTTGAGCTTGATTTCCAGTCCACGCGGCACCGGCTTGTAATACACCTGCTCGCCCATCGCGTCCGGAAAGCCGGTCTGGTCGAGCGCGATGCCGCCCTCGGCATCGTGGTCGTATTGATAGTCCTGGCCGTAACCGAGCGTCTTCATCAGCTTGGTCGGCGCATTACGCAGATGCAGCGGCACCTCTTGCGTGCCGGTGGCGCGCACCTCGGCCTTGGCTTGATTGAAGGCCGCGTAGCCTGCGTTGGATTTAGCGGTGCTGGCCAGGTACAGCACCAACTGTGCGAACGCCAGCTCGCCTTCCGGGCTGCCCAGGCGCTCGTAAATATCCCAGGCTTCCAGCGCCATGCTTTGCGCGCGCGGGTCGGCCAGACCGATATCCTCGATCGCCATGCGGGTCAGCCGCCGCGCCAGATAGGCCGGGTCGCAGCCGCCGTCGAGCATGCGGGTGAGCCAGTACAACGCCGCATCCGGATTGGAGCTGCGCACCGATTTATGCAGTGCCGAGATCTGGTCGTAGAACTGTTCGCCGTTCTTGTCGAAACGGCGGGTGCGGTCGGCCAGCACCTGCAGCAGCGTCTGCGGCGTGATCTCCCCGCCCTCGCCGCCTGCCAGCTCGGCGGCAATTTCCAGCAGGGTCAACGCACGCCGCACATCGCCATCGGCGGCGCTGGCGATTTCCAGGAGCGACGCATCGCTGACCTGGATCGTCTCCTGTCCCAGCCCGCGCTCGGAATCGTGCAATGCGCGTTGCAGCGCTTCGACAATGTCCTGCGGCGACACCGATTCGAGCACATGCACGCGGCAACGCGACAGCAACGCGGAGTTCAATTCGAACGACGGATTTTCCGTGGTCGCGCCGACGAACAGGATGGTGCCGCGCTCGATGTGCGGCAAAAATGCATCCTGCTGCGCCTTGTTGAAGCGATGCACCTCATCGACGAACAACACCGTGCGTCGGCCGCTGGCAAACCGTTGCGCGGCCTCGGCCAGCACTTGGCGGACTTCGGGCAGCCCCGACAACACGGCGGAAATCGCCTTGAACTCGGCATCCGCGTAGTGCGCCAGCAGCAAGGCAAGCGTGGTCTTGCCGCATCCTGGTGGGCCCCACAGGATCATCGAATGCACGCGACCCGATTCCACCGCGCGGCGCAGTGCGCTGTCGGGCGTCAACAAGCGTTTTTGGCCGACCATTTCGTCCAGCGTCCGCGGACGCATGCGCTCTGCAAGCGGGCGCAGATGGTCTGCGTCCACGCTAAGCAGATCGGCGGTGCTATCGATGGTGGATCTGGTTCGTGCCACGCCCCATTCTATCGCGCCGGGGCGTTAGCGCATTGCAGCGGTGAGCTGCCGCGCGAAAGCGGCAGATCTCTCACGTTTCGGAAGGCGACCGCAGCGACGATGCTGGTTGGCGAGCGCATCTGGATCACAGAAGGCACAACGCAAGACGCCTCCCCGTAGGAAGGCGTCTGCAATATTGCCTCAACGCATCTGCTGGCAAGCTGCAACGTGCAGCCTTGCATCCCGAGTGAATCGGTCGCCGTCAATCGGGCATGACCTTACTGCGCGTCGCCCACCACATCCACCCCCTTGGCCGGGGTGTAGCGGAAGGTGTCGGCCGCAAACGCGGGGTTGCGCTTCCAGCCGCTGAAGCTGATCGCGGTGCGCTGACCCACCGCATCGACCACTTCCATCTTGGCCAGGCCGTCCTTGCTGAAGCCGAGCGAGGCCATCTGGAAGCTGGCTTCGGTATCGACCTTGGGCGTCAACGACAGCCACTGCAGGCCGTCACGCGGCGCGGCTTCTTCGCTGACGTCGTATTGCTTGTCCAGACGCGCGGGGTCGATCAACGCCACCAGCGGGCTGTTCTGCTCTTCGTTGCCCTGCGCGCGCACGGTGACCTGCTCCAGGTCGGGGTCAAACACCCACACCTTCTTGCCGTCGGCCACGATCAATTGCTTGTAAGGCTTGGCGTATTCCCAACGGAACAGACGCGGCGCCGACAATGCCACCCGCCCGCTCGAACGCTCCTTGACCCGGCCGTTGGCATCGGCGACCTGCTGATCGAACTGCCCATCCAGGCCCTTCAGGCCGCGGGTGAACGTGTCCAGCTCCTGGCGCGCACCGGCAAACGCGGTGCCGGCAAACAGAGCGGTGGCGAGGACGGCATAACGGAGCTGGCGATGCATCGCGGTCTTCCAGAAAGGAGTACGCCAATTCTGAAGCTTCATAGATGAATGGGCGAGCGCTATTGCACGGACGCGTTCATGCAGCGGCAGCGGGTTGCCTCAATCATTGGTCTGCACCTTGGACAGATCGCCGTAAACGATCTGCCCACGAAAGCCGCGTCGCACCTGCTGATACAACTCGCGAAACGCGCGGTAATCCTGCGGCTGGCATAAGGCCTGCGGCCCGTGCACCGCCGCACGTTGCAGGCGATGGACCGCAGTGACCGTCTGTCCCTGGCGCGACCAGTCCACCACGTATTCGCCAGCCGCATTGCGAAACTTGCTGCTACGCGGGATGGCAATGATCGGCACCGTCTCGGGGAAGGTCACCACGTAGGTTTCCTCACGCACGCTGTCGTTGCAGTAGAACGGAGTCAGATTGTCTTCGGCCGAGGTAGTGGCGTAGATCCCGCGCGTCGATTCGGCCCCTGGCATGTCCGGCAAGGTCATGCCGCCGACCACCGAAAAATCCACCGCATCGTTGGCCTGGAAGCTGTAGCGATAGTTGAACGGCGTTTCCAGATCCAGTGGATCGCCCTGAATCAGCAGATCGCCGGTCCCGACGAAACCGGACTGGGCAATGATCGACTCCTCGATACGGTTACGGTTCTGCGCATTGAGTTGTACGAACATCGCGCGCAAGCCCACTTCGCCGGTCTGCCCGCTGTCCAGGGTCGTCAGGCCCTGCAATCCGCCCTGCGGCGTGAAGCGGTACTCGGTCCGGGCGACGTAGCGGTTGACCTTGCGATCGTTCGGCGGGGTCTGGGTGACCTTGCCGTCGCGCGTATGCACCACCGGCGCGCCAAGATCGCCGGCCGGCAGCTGGCCGAAGCGCGCGTAGGGGTTGGTCGAATCGACGTAAAGATCGAAGGCCGGGATGTAGGTGATGGCGTGATTGAAGCGCCCGAGCACCGGGATTGCCGGCAATGTCGGCCCGCCCTCCGCGCCGATCAGCACCGGTGTGCTGGCGATGCCCTTGGCCGCCAGCAGCGCTTCCAGAATCACGGTGTGATCCTTGCAGTCGCCATAGTGATTGGCCAGGATGCTGTCGGCACTGTTGGGCTCCAGGCCGCCATTGCCCAGATACACCGCCACGTAGCGGATATTGCGCGCGACCCAGGCATACAACGCCGCCGCCTGCGCACGCGGCTCATCGATTCCCTTGGTCACCTGGTCGGCCAATACCTGGATCGCGGGTGTGACCGTAGCGGCGCGCCCACCCTTGACGTGATACGCCAGGCCCATCTGCGACCAACTGTCGAAGGTGCTGGCCATCAGCGTGGGGCTGAATTCCCAGGTCGCCGCGCTCCAGTTCTGGTTCTTCATCGGCGTGGCGCGCTGGTAGCGCCATTCCCAGCGCGCCTGATCGCCACGCACCACCGGCTTGGTGCTGCCCTGCAGACCACGTGCGGACAGATGCATCGGCAGCGACTTGGGCGCAACCAAGGTGACCACTGCATCGTCGTACTGCGCGAACACGCTGAAGGTTTCCCACAGACTGAAATAACCTGGGAAGTAAGGCGTGTTCTGCGCGCGTCGCACGCGATAGACGATGCGCGCACCCGGCGCCAGGTTCGGGAACACCACTACCTTGACCTTGCGGTCGGCGTACATCGCCGCCGAAGCGCTGGAATAGCTTTCCTGGGTGTAGATCTTGTCGGCCGCCACGTCCTGGCGCAGCCCTTCGGCGGTGACGGTGTACGCCTCCAGCACTTCGAGCGTCTCCATCTTTTCGCTATAGCTCAACCGCACCTGGCTGAACTGCTCCACCGCCGACTTGGTCTTGAGCAGGATTTCGTACTCGTCGGTTTCCACACTGCTGGCATCGGCGCGCACTTCGTAGTCGGCGCGGTAGCGCACAAAGCTGTAGTTGGTATCGGCCTGGGTCCGCGTCGCCGCCGCGGCAGGCGCGGGGCGCTGTTGCGCCTGGGCGAGCAGCGGGGCGCAGATCAACAATACGAGCAACAACACAGGACGACGCAGCATGGGTCTCGATCACGACGGGCCGGAGCGGCCGCTGTCCGATAGGGTAGCCGGTGTGCCCGGCAATGACAGGTATCGACTTCCAACAATGCCGCATTGATGCGTGCGGCAGCGCTCGTTGAGGCCACTCACACACCGCAGTCCACGCAGACGCGCAATACGGGGTCTTGCGCCGGCGCGTGGGCGCAACTAGACGGGAATCGAAACGCATCCCGCACACGTCGGATCCAGGCAATGGCCCTTCGCCCTCTCGCTGCGCCTCCAGCCACCGTACCGCGCAGCGACTGCCGCAGCCGCGTGCCACCGCACCGCACTGCGCAGCGACGAGAGCCGCCGCGCTTACTTGGGCGGCGGCGGCGCCAGCACGGTGCGATCGCCGTTGTGCTCAGGCTGGCTGACCACGCCCGCCGCTTCCATCGCCTCGATCAAGCGCGCAGCGCGGTTGTAGCCGATCTTCAGGCGACGCTGCACACCGGAGATCGATGCGCGCCGGGTTTCGGTGACGATGCGCAGTGCCTCGTCGTACAACGGGTCGGACTCATCCCCGCCGCCGCCACTGCTCTCCGGCAAGCCGGTTGCGCCCACCACGGTGCCATCGCCCATGGTCTGCACTTCGTCGAGCACGCCTTCGACATAGGACACCGGCCCGCTGGCTTTCAGATGCTCGACCACCCGATGCACTTCTTCGTCGCTGACGAAGGCGCCGTGCACACGGTCCGGCAGCGCGGTGCCCGGCGGCAGATACAGCATGTCGCCATTGCCCAGCAGCGCCTCGGCGCCGGACTGGTCCAGGATGGTGCGCGAGTCGATTTTTGAACTGACCTGGAAGGCGACGCGGGTCGGGATATTGGCCTTGATCAGACCAGTGATCACGTCCACCGACGGCCGCTGCGTGGCCAGAATCAAGTGGATACCGGCCGCACGCGCCTTCTGCGCCAGGCGTGCGATGAGCTCTTCGACCTTCTTGCCGACGATCATCATCATGTCGGCGAATTCGTCGATGAAGATAACGATGAACGGCAGCGTCTCCAGCGGCCGCGGCGCTTCGCCCAGCTCCGGATTCGGCTTGAACAGCGGGTCCATCATCGGCTGGCCGGCGTCGATGGCGTCCTTGATCTTCTTGTTGAAGCCGGCCAGGTTGCGCACGCCCACCGCGCTCATCAGCTTGTAACGGCGTTCCATCTCCGCCACGCACCAGCGCAGGCCGTTGGCGGCCTCCTTCATGTCGGTGACCACCGGCGCCAACAGATGCGGGATGCCCTGATAGACGCTCAATTCGAGCATCTTCGGGTCGATCATCAACATCCGCAGTTCCTTGTGCGAGGCCTTGAACAGCAGGCTCAGCACCATCGCATTGACCGCCACCGACTTGCCCGAGCCGGTTGTACCGGCCACCAGCAAGTGCGGCATGCGCGCCAGATCGGCCACGGTCGGGCGCCCGGCAATGTCCTTGCCCAGCGCAAGCGTCAGTGGACTGGCCGACTTGTCGTATTCCTTGGAACGCAGCAGCTCGGACAGGAAGATCATCTCGCGGGTGACGTTGGGGATCTCCAGACCCACCACCGACTTGCCCGGAATCACGTCCACCACACGCACCGACTTGACCGACAGGCCGCGCGCGATGTCCTTGTCCAGCGAGCTGATCTGGCTGACCTTGATGCCCGGCGCCGGCTCGATCTCGAAGCGGGTGATCACCGGACCGGGATAGGCCCCGACCACCTGCGCCTCGATGCGGAAATCCTTGAGCTTGAATTCGATCTGCCGCGACAGCGTTTCCAGCGTCTCTTCCGAATAGCCCTTGGCCTGCGGCTTGGGGTCGTCCAGCAATGCCAGCGGCGGCAGATCCGAGCCGTCGGTGCTCACGCCCTGGAACATCGGGATCTGGGTGTCGCGCTTGGCGCGCTCGCTCTTTTCCACCACCGGTGCCGGCGGCGGCTCGATCTTGACCGGCTCGCGCTTGGCCTGCTTGACCGCATCGACCTTGCGCACTTCCTCGCGCTCTTCGCGCATCACGCGGGTTTGCTGCCACTCGGTCGCCTGATGGGTCTTGCGCTGCATCAACGGGCCCAGCGCCAGCACCCACTGACCGATGCGCTCCATCACCACAAACCACGACAACCCGGTCGCCAATGTGACCGATACCAGCAGCAGCACTATCACGAACAGATTGGCGCCCAGAGCACCGAAGCCCGAACTGAGCGAGCCGCTGACCAGCTTGCCGAGAATGCCGCCGGCCTCGGCGACCTCGCCCTGGAACAGGCGCAGATGCAAAAAGCCGGTCGAAGAAATCAGAAAGCCCACCATGCCAACCAGCCGCAGCGCCGGCCCCAGATCGCTCTGACTCTGCTCCTCGCGTTCGCCGATCAGCGCGATCCAGGCCACCGCGCCCAGGATCACCGGCAGCAGGAAGGCCACATAACCGAACAGCTGCAGCAACACATCCGCCGCCATCGCGCCGAATCTGCCGCCCATGTTGTGGATCGGCGCGACCAGATTGCCGGTGCGCGACCAGCCAGGATCGGTTGCCGAATAGGTGAACAGGCTGGCCAGCAGATACAGCAACAACGGCGCCACCGCGATCAATGCCAGATCGCGCCAGAGCTTTTGCCGACGCGGATTGTCCGCCACCGCCGTCTTGCGCGACGACGATTTGCCCTCTGCGGGCTTGCTGCGTTCGGGAACCTGCTTTGCCACCTGTAGCCAGACCTTAGAAAAATGCTGTTAGTGGTTGATAATAAACGACTGAGGCCACGGTTTCAGCAGTTGGATGAGCACCGGCTGCCGGGGCGCCCGGCCGCCAACGAAAAACGCCGCACGAGGCGGCGTCGAACATGTAATCAGGGCGGACCATGCCATCTGCGGTTCAAGCAGTTCCATCGCGCCGCCTTGATTCACCGGGTGGGGACCGCCACTCTATGCCGCCACGGGGGCGCAATTCATCAGCGCCGTCCCTACCAATTCCTAGACCGCGAGTATACATGAGCGCCTCATCTGCCAGTCCCGCCAAGCATTCCCGCCTGCTGATCCTGGGCTCCGGCCCGGCCGGCTGGACCGCCGCGGTCTACGCCGCCCGCGCCAATCTCAAGCCGGTGGTGATCACCGGCCTGCAGCAGGGCGGCCAGCTGATGACCACCACCGAGGTGGACAACTGGCCGGGCGACCCCCACGGCTTGATGGGCCCGGACTTGATGAACCGCATGCAGGCGCATGCCGAGCGCTTCGAGACCGAGGTCATCTTCGACCACATCCACACTGCCGATCTGTCGCAGCGGCCGTTCCGGCTGATCGGCGATAGCGCCGAGTACACCTGCGACGGGCTGATCATCGCCACCGGCGCCACCGCCAAGTACCTGGGCATCCCCAGCGAAGAGGCCTTCAAGGGCCGCGGCGTCTCCGCCTGCGCCACCTGCGACGGGTTCTTCTACAAGGACCAGGACGTGGTGGTGGTCGGCGGCGGCAACACCGCGGTCGAAGAAGCGCTGTACCTGTCCAACATCGCGCGCAAGGTGTACCTGGTGCACCGCCGCGACACCCTGCGCGCGGAAAAGATCATGCAGGACAAGCTGTTCGCCAAGGTCGCCGCCGGCAAGATCGAAACCGTCTGGCACCACGCCATCGACGAAGTGCTGGGCAACGATGCCGGTGTGACTGGCGTGCGGGTCAAGTCCACCCTCGACGGCAGCACCCGCGATATCGACGCGCACGGCTTCTTCGTTGCCATCGGCCACCACCCCAATACGCAGCTGTTCGACGGCCAGCTGGCCATGAACAACGGCTACCTGGAAATCCGCTCCGGCCTGAACGGCGCAGCGACCGAGACCTCGGTGGCCGGCGTGTTCGCCGCCGGCGACGTGGCCGACCAGCACTACCGCCAGGCCATCACCTCGGCCGGTTTCGGCTGCATGGCCGCGCTGGATGCCGAGCGTTACCTCGACAAGAGCGCCTGAGATGGCTGCTGACCGCCGGCCGCGCCGCGCGGACAGCAGCACCAACGGGCCGCGCGCATGAGCGTGACGGCCCGCTGGTGCCGCCGGCTGGACGAGCTTCCTGCCGGTGCCTGGGATGCGCTGCACGACGGCAGCCATCCCTTCGTCAGCGATGCCTTTCTGCAAGGCCTGGAACGCGAAGGCTGCCTGCGCCCGGATTGGGGCTGGAATCCGCTGCACCTGACCTTGTGGACCGGCGACACGCTGGTCGCCGCCGCGCCGGGTTACCTGAAAAACAATTCGCACGGCGAGTTCGTGTTCGACCATGCCTGGGCGCATGCGTATGCGCGCTACGGGCAGGAGTATTTCCCGAAGTGGCTGTGCGGCGTGCCCTACTCGCCCGTCACCGGCCCGCGACTGCTCGGTGCGCCCAAGTGGCGTGGGCATTTGCTGGCCGCGATGCGCGAGCTGGTGGAGCGCAGCAGCTTGTCCTCGGCGCATGTGAATTTTCATCTGGCCGACGAAGACACCGCGTTCGATGCCGAGTGGCTGCAGCGTCACGATCTGCAGTACCACTGGCACAACACCAGCGGCTGGAGCGACTTCGAAACGTTTCTGGCCGCGATGGACCACAAGCGCCGCAAGAACATCCGCCAGGAACGCGCCAAGGTGCAGCGCGCTGGCATACAGCTGCGCGTGGTGCATGGCGATGAGGCCAGCGAGGCGGACCTGGACGCCATGTACGGGTTCTATCTCAAGACCTTCAACGAGTACGGCAATTCGCCAGCACTGACTCCCGAATTTCTGCGCCACCTGGCGCAGCACCTGCCGCGCCAGCTAGTGATGTTCTTGGCCGACCTCGACGGGCACCCGATTGCCGGTGCGTTGTGCCTGCGCGGCCACGACACGCTCTACGGCCGCTACTGGGGCGGCGAAGCCCTGCCCGGGCTGCACTTCGAAACCTGCTACTACCAAGGCATCGAATACTGCCTGCGCGAAGGCCTGAGCCGCTTCGAGCCAGGCGCGCAGGGCGAGCACAAGATTGCGCGCGGCTTTCTGCCGACCGTGGTGCGCAGCCGTCACTGGATCGCCGACCCCGGGTTCCGCGAACCATTGGCGCAATGGTGCGCCGACGAGCGCGAGGCCGTCGCGCGGCACGCGCTCGAACTGGCAGACCACAGCCCGTTTCGCGACTGACCCAATGCGCGCCACCCGCATGCCGCACCGCTAGACTCACCCCATGTCGCGCGCCCTGCCCCACTTGCTGTTACCGGACCCCGCCAGTCCGTTTCCTCCGGTCGAACACGCTTTACGCGACCCCGACGGACTACTCGCCCTTGGCGGCGACCTGCACCCGCAACGCCTGCTCAACGCGTACGCGCAGGGCATCTTTCCTTGGTTTTCGGAAGGGCAGCCGATCCTGTGGTGGAGCCCAGACCCGCGCATGGTGTTCCGCACCGATAGCGTGCGCCTGTCGTCGCGCTTCAAACGGCAGCTGCGCAACTGCAATTGGACCCTGCGTGCCGATACCGCATTTGCAGAGGTCATTGCCGCCTGCGCGTCCAGCCCGCGTCCCGGACAGGACGGCACCTGGATCACCGCGCAGATGCAGGCGGCATATCTGGAGTTACACCATCGCGGCCACGCACACTCGCTGGAAGTGTTCGATGGCGCGCGTCTGGTCGGCGGCATCTACGGCGTGGCAGTCGGCAGGATGTTCTTCGGGGAAAGCATGTTCAGCGCAGTCAGCGGCGGCTCGAAAGTAGCGTTAGCCGCCCTGGCCGCCGACCTGCATGCGCGCGGCTGGCCGCTGCTCGATGCGCAGGTGGAAAACCCGCACCTGCTCAGCCTGGGCGCGCAGCACATGCCACGCCCGGAGTTTGTGCAACACGTGCAGCGTCAGGTTGCCCTGGTAGAACCGGCCGGCAGCTGGTCCGAACGCTACGGCGAGCGGCCCGCCACGGCACTGGGTGAAGCCCGCTTAACATAAAATTTGCACCACGGGGAGATGGAGCGTAAAATGCCGTCCCTTACGGCCCCTCCGGGCCAGCTTTGATTGCCAGGATTACATGTCGAAAGACGACTCCATTGAATTCGAAGGCAGCGTCAGCGAGACGCTTCCCAACACCACGTTCCGGGTCAAGCTGGAAAACGGGCATGAAATCATCGCCCACATCTCCGGCCGTATGCGCAAGAACTACATCCGCATCCTGACCGGCGATCGGGTCAAGGTTGAGATGACTCCGTACGACCTGACCAAAGGCCGTATTACCTACCGCATGAAGTAAGCGGTTCTGGTGCTGAGACGCAAGGCGGCCAATGGCCGCTTTTTGTCGTGCCTGTGATTTGGCACGTTGCTGGTGGCAGTGCCGTGACTCATCACGATGTGGCGCGGGCTGCAATCCGCTGACGGGCATATCCACGAGCCCGCATCGACCACGCGCGCGCTGGCATTCGCACGTCAAACTCGGGCATGCGCCGATACGGCACCACCCTTGCCGTTTTCTTGCTCGCCATAGCGCATTGCGGGGTTCAGCAGATGCGAGGCGCTCGACGGATTATGGGGCGTTGGGAGCTAACTGGCTGCTCGTACAGACAGCATCGAGCAACCCCCGTCCCGGACATAAAAAAGCCGCTCATTCGAGCGGCTTTTTTGTTTCAGAACGCATGAATCACCTGCGTCGATCAGTCGACGGTTGCCGGCAGCAAGCGCTCCGGCTCCGGATGCGCCTCCACAACCAGCTCGCCATCCTTGACGTCGATATTGACCCGCCCGCCCTCTACCAACTTGCCGAACAGCAGCTCGTCGGCCAGCGGACGCTTGATCTTCTCCTGGATCACGCGCGACATCGGGCGTGCGCCCATCAGCGGATCAAAGCCGTGCTGGGCCAGCCAGTCGCGCGCGGTCGGGGTGGCCGACAGCGAGACGTGCTTTTCCTGCAGCAACATTTCCAGCTCGATGATGAACTTGTCCACCACGCGCAGGATGTGGTCGAAGCCCAGCGCCTGGAACTGCACGATGGCATCCAGACGGTTGCGGAACTCCGGCGTGAACCCGCGGCGGATCGACTCCATCGCGTCGGTGGAATGATCCTGCTTGGTAAAACCAATTGAGCGACGCGATGCCTGCGTGGCACCGGCGTTGGTCGTCATCACCAGGATCACGTTCTTGAAGTTGGCTTCGCGCCCATTGGTATCGGTGAGGATGCCGCGGTCCATGACCTGCAACAGGATGTTGAAGATGTCCGGATGCGCCTTCTCCACCTCGTCCAGCAGCAGCACACAGTGCGGCGTCTTGACGATTTTCTCGGTCAGCAAACCACCCTGATCGAAGCCGACATAGCCCGGAGGCGCACCGATCAGACGGCTGATCGAATGCGCTTCCATGTACTCGGACATGTCGAAACGCACCAGCTCGATGCCCAACTGCAATGCCAACTGCTTGGTCACCTCGGTCTTGCCCACACCGGTGGGGCCGGCGAACAGGAAATTGCCGATCGGCTTTTCCGGGTTGGCCAGACCAGAGCGTGCCAGCTTGATCGAGCCGGCCAGCGTCTCGATCGCCGGGTTCTGCCCGAAGATCACCATCTTGAGGTTGCGCTCCAGATGCTGCAGCACGTCCTTGTCGGTGGCGCTGACCTGCTTGGCCGGAATGCGCGCCATCTTGGCGACGATGGTTTCGATCTCCTCGATGTCGATCAACTCCTTGCGCACGCCCTCGGGCAGCAGTCGCTGACGCGCGCCGGCCTCGTCCATCACATCGATGGCCTTGTCCGGCAACAGACGGTCGCCAATGTGCTTGACCGACAGGTCCACCGCCGCCTGCAATGCATCGTCGGCGTAGGTGACGCCGTGGTGCGCCTCGTACCTGGGCTTGAGGCCCTGCAGGATCTCGAAGGTTTCACCGACGGTCGGCTCGACGATGTCGATCTTCTGGAAGCGCCGCGCCAACGCCCGGTCTTTTTCGAAGATGCCGCGGTATTCCTGGAACGTGGTCGAGCCGATGCAGCGCAGCTCGCCCGATGCCAGCGCCGGCTTGATCAGGTTGGAGGCGTCCATGGTGCCGCCCGAGGCCGACCCGGCGCCGATGATGGTGTGGATCTCGTCGATGAACAGCACCGCATTGGGCACCTTCTTCAACGCGGTCAGCACGCCCTTCAGGCGCTTTTCGAAGTCGCCGCGGTACTTGGTACCGGCGACCAGCGCGCCCAGGTCCAGCGAGAAGATCACCGCGTCGGCGAGTACTTCCGGCACGTCGTTGTCGACGATGCGCTTGGCCAGGCCCTCGGCGATCGCGGTCTTGCCCACACCCGCCTCACCCACGTACAGCGGGTTGTTCTTGCGGCGGCGGCACAGGACCTGGATGGTGCGCTCGATCTCATCGGCGCGGCCGACCAGCGGGTCGATCTTGCCGTTGCGCGCCTGCTCGTTGAGGTTGGTGGCGTACTCGGCCAGCGCATCGCCCTTGGCCTCGCCCTCCCCGCCCTCGCTCTTGGGCTCGCCGTCGGACGCAGACGGCTGCTCGCCGTCTTCACCCAGCTTGGCGATGCCGTGGGACAGGTAATTGACGATATCCAGACGGGTGATGTCCTGCTGATTCAGGAAATACACCGCGTGGGAATCCTTTTCGCCGAAGATGGCGACCAGCACGTTCGCGCCGGTGACCTCTTTCTTGCCCGAGGACTGCACGTGGTAGACCGCGCGCTGCAGCACACGCTGGAAGCCCAGGGTCGGCTGAGTGTCGCGGCCATCGTCTTCGGCCAGACGCGAGACCGAGGCCTCGATCGCCTGTTCCAGGTCGTTGTGCAGCCGCAGCTGATCCGCGCCGCAGGCCTTGAGCACGGCTTGCGCGGAAGGGTTGTCCAGCAGCGAGAGCAGCAGGTGCTCGACGGTCATGAACTCATGACGCGCCTCGCGTGCTCGCTTGTAGCACTGGCCGATGGTTTGCTCTAGGTCTTTGCTGAACATTGGTAACTCCGAACGGCTGTTGCCAACAATATGCGGCTTTTGTTGGGATTTTCCACAACCCTATCGGATAGGCATGTTCAGACGGCGTTAGCACGTGATTGCAGCCACACTGTTGCGCTGCTGGAATGATCCCGCTACCAGCTCAGGTCTGTTCCATCGTGCACAGCAGCGGATGCTGGTTCATGCGCGAAAATTCGTTGACCTGCGCCACCTTGGACTCGGCCACTTCGCGGCTGTAGACCCCGCAAACGCCGCGTCCACGGGTATGAACGTGCAGCATGACCTGGGTGGCCCGCTCCAGATCGAGGTTGAAAAACTGCTGCAGGACGGTCACCACGAAGTCCATCGGGGTGTAGTCGTCGTTCAGCAGCAGCACCTGGTACCGCGGCGGTGGCGCCACTTCAGGCTTGCTGGCTTCGACCGTGAGGCCATGATCGTGTTCGTGAGATGTCTTCCGGGGCATCCGGCCATTATACGGTTCATCGCCGCGCGCATTGGACGATTTGCGCCGCGGCCCGCACAATTTGTCTCCGATTCCCCGGCTGGCCCTTGATGACCGATACCCCGACCGCGCTGCGACAGGCGCCGTCTGCTGCTGCATCCCTGCATGCCCGCGCGCCCCTGCCTGCCCTGCGGTGTTGGGCCGCTCGCCCGTGCACCGATGCGGTGACCGATGCAATGGCCGGCCTGTCGCCCGCCCAGGCGCTCGACCGATGAGCACGCCCGAACAGCGCTGGCACCCGGATGTCACCGTGGCCACGGTGGTGGTGCGCGACGGCCGATTTCTGCAGGTGGAAGAAACCATCGCGGGCCGGCTGTTGTTGAACCAGCCCGCAGGCCATCTGGAGCCGAACGAAAGCCTGCTGGACGCAGCCGTGCGCGAAACCCTGGAAGAGACCGGCTGGGACGTGCGGCTGACCCACTTCATCGGCACCTACCAGTGGGTGGCGCCGAGCGGCCAGTGCTTCCTGCGCTTCGCCTTCGTCGGCGAGGCGGTGACCCATCACCCGGAGCGCCGCCTGGATACCGGTGTGGTGCGCGCGCTATGGATGACACCGGATGAATTGCGCGACGCGACCGAGCGGCTGCGTAGCCCATTGGTGTGGCAGGTGGTGGCCGACTTTCTGGCCGGGCAGCGTCACCCGCTGGCGTTGGTACAGCACGTCGCATGAGTACGCCGCGTATCGTGGTGGGCGTGTCGGGTGGCGTGGATTCGTCGGTGGCGGCATGGAAACTGGCGCAGCAAGGCGAGCCGATCGCCGGGCTGTTCATGCAGAACTGGGCCGACGACGGCAGTGGCGATTGCCGCGCCGAAGACGACCGTCGCGATGCGGTCGCGGTGTGCGGCGTGCTGGGTATCCCGTTCCACTTTCGCGATTTTTCGGGCGAATACTGGAGCGGCGTGTTCGAGCACTTTCTGGCCGAATATGCCGCCGGACGCACGCCCAACCCGGATGTGCTGTGCAACCGCGAGGTCAAGTTCAAGCATTTCCTGGACGCTGCCCAGGCGCTGGGCGCCGAGCGCATCGCCACCGGCCATTACGCGCAGGTAGCCCACAGCGGCGGACGCTGGCGGCTGCTGCGTGGGGCGGACCGTGGCAAGGACCAGAGCTATTTCCTGCACCAACTGGGGCAGACCCAACTGGCCGCGACCCTGTTCCCGATCGGCGATCTGGAAAAGAGCACGCTGCGCCGTATCGCCCAGGACGCCGGTCTACCGACCCACGCCAAAAAGGATTCCACCGGGATCTGCTTCATCGGCGAGCGCGACTTCCGCGAATTTCTGGGGCGCTACCTGCCCGCCCGCACCGGTGAGATCCGCGACCCGCAGGGGCAGCGCATTGCCGACCATCCGGGGGTGTTCTATTTCACCCTGGGTCAGCGCGAAGGCCTGAAGATCGGCGGCGTGCGTGGCCGGGCAGCAGCGCCCTGGTATGTGGTGGGCAAGGATGTGGCCAG
The DNA here is from genome assembly GCF_035012785.1 of Xanthomonas sp. WHRI 8932A. Lineage (NCBI taxonomy): Bacteria > Pseudomonadati > Pseudomonadota > Gammaproteobacteria > Lysobacterales > Lysobacteraceae > Xanthomonas > Xanthomonas sp. WHRI 8932A. The sequence goes on along the minus strand of NZ_JAYGQQ010000010.1, from coordinate 61,936 downwards.
CAACGTGCTGTATGTGGATCAGGACCGCGACAGCCCCTTGCTGCAATCGCGCTGGCTGCAGTCCGAGCAAGCCCACTGGGTGACCGGCGCACCGCCTGCGCGCCGCTTCAGTTGCACTGCGCAGACACGCTACCGGCAGCCGGACGAGCCGTGCACGGTGGACGTGCAGGACGATGGCAGCGTGCAGGTGTGGTTCGAGCGGCCGCAGCGGGCGGTAACGCCCGGGCAGTCACTGGTGCTGTACGACGGCGAGGAATGCCTGGGCGGTGCGGTCATTGCCGCCACCGATGCGCCGCTGGAACGCCAGTTGGCGGGATCTTCTTTTTCCTCTGAGGGTGTGGCTTGATGAGTGTTTCCATGGAATACCGCGTGCTGGCGCTTGCCGGCGTCGCCCAGGCGTTGCAGCAGGTGCGGCGGATCGCCGAAACCGGGCATTCGGAAGCGGCGACGGTGCGCACCGCCATGGACAGCGTGTTCCGGGTGGACGCGGCCTCGCCAGAGGCCGTTTACGGCTCGGCTGAGGCGGTGGCGCCCGGTCTGCGCCTGTTGCACAACTACTTCCGCAACCAGGCTCAGGACGATGTGCTGCCGCGCCTGGCGCTGGCGGTGCTGCAACTGGAGCGCCGTTTCGTGCGCGACACCACCACCGTGTCGACGGTGTCCAACGGCATCGAGGCAGCCGCACGCCAGGCGCAGAACCTGAACGACAGCGCTCATCCGGATGTTCTCAGTTCGCTGGGCGGGCTGTACGCGCAGACCATCAGCCACCTGCGCCCCAAAGTCATGGTGCAGGGCAACCCGCATTACCTTGGCCAGGCAGGCGTGGTCGCGGAAATCCGCGCATTGTTGCTGGCGGCAGTGCGCTCGGCGGTCCTGTGGCGGCAGATGGGGGGCAGCTTGTGGGACTTCCTGTTCGCCAAACGCGCGATGAGCGAAGCGGTGGACCGCGTGCTGCGCTGAGTAGCGCAAATAAAGCGGTTTCAGGCGCCTATAACGGGCGCTAGCGTGCGCCGGCCGCAAGCGCATGGGCAAGACGATATGGCGATCGTCGCTAAAGACAACGGGGGTATTGCCGATACAGCAACCGTGACTCTGCCGAGAACGCCCATGTATTCACGTCCACTCATCCGTCTAGCCGCTCCTTTGGCTCTGACCTTGCTGTTTCCCTTCGCTGTCGGATTCGACTGGCCCGCCTCGGTGCGCTGGGCGATCCTGGCGACCATGACCCTTAGTTGGTTGGTTTTCGCTGCCTGGGTGACGTATTCCCAGTTCCGGCGCAACCCGGACCAGACCCGCATCCTGCGCGAGCAGGACCAACTGCTCAACGAACTGCGTACGTTCGTCAGCAACGAAGTCGATGGTTCGCGCTCGGAAGTCGAGCGTGCCCGCGAACTGATCCGCCAGGCCGTGTCCGGTCTTGGTGGCAGCTTCGAATCGATGAACCGCAAGTCGCGCCAGCAAAGCCAGGCACTGGCCCGCATCGTCGACCGCGCAGGCGACGATGGCAGTGCCGGCGTCGACGTCGCCCGCTTCGCCCAGCACGCCAGCTCCCGCATGGAGCAATTGGTGGAAGCGCTGGAACAGGTGAGCGGCCAGAGCACCAACACCGTCCATCACATCGATGAGATGGCACAGCATCTGGATGGCATCTTCGCGTTGCTGGAAGACGTCAAGTCGATCGCCGACCAGACCAACCTGCTGGCGTTGAACGCCGCCATCGAAGCAGCACGTGCCGGTGAAGCCGGTCGTGGCTTCGCGGTGGTCGCCGACGAGGTGCGTAACCTGTCCGAACGTTCCACCACCTTCAACGAACAGATCCGCAAGCTGGCACACAGCTCCAAGGAATCGATCGCCAAGGTGCGTGAAACGGTCTCGCAGCTGGCATCGCGTCACATGGACCGCTCCCGCGAGGCGCGCCATGAATCGGCCGCCATGCTGGAGAACGTCGCTCAGATCAACGCCTCGTTGGGCGATGGCATGCGCGAAATCTCCGAGTGCGCTCGTTCCATTGATGGCAGCGTGGCCGAAGCCGTCCGCGCCCTGCAGTTCGAGGACATCGCCACGCAGACGTTGAGCGGCATCCACACCCACCTCGATCGCCTCACCGCGATCAACCGTGAGGCGGTGGCGCTGCAGGAACTGCTGCATCGCAATGGCGGCGTGTACGACAGCGACCTGGTTGCGTCGCTGGCCAAGGTGTCCAGCCGTCTGCGCGACATGCGTGTGGAGTGGGAACGCCCGCCGCACAAGCCGGTCGCACAGCAGGGCATGGGTGCCGGCACGGTCGAGTTGTTCTAAGACCGATGTCTGCCCGCAGCTTCTGATCCCGACATTCCCCGGCTTTCCGGGGATTTGTCGTTCCGTAACGACCCGGTGTTCCGCTCATGACGCTCCTTGCCCCCACCATCGATACCGACCCCACTGCCGCATTGCAGGCAGCAGCCTTGGCCACCGCCCATGCCGAGCGCATCGCGCAAAGCGAAGCGGCCAGGCCGGCGCTGCGGCGGGTACGGTTGCCGGCCGCACTGGAACGGCTGGAGCTTGCCGCCCGCGCGGAAATCAAGGCGTTGATCAACCCGCGCCGCGATTGCAGCGAAACCGACCTGCTGTTCGCGACCGTGGCGTGGGACCTTGGCCTGGACGGCGCCGCCGTCGGCGCGTCGACACGCTGATCCCTGCAACGGCGGGGCGCGCCTCGGCAGGCGCCCCGCCGGTTGTTTTGAACTGCCCGATCTCAGGCTTTCCAGCCAACCGCCTCAGGCTCGCCGGCTGTCAGTTACCCTGGGCCACAGGGCACTACGCGGACCGCGCGCACACAACTCCCCCGCCCTGGCCAATACGCCAACACGCCCCAGGGGTTGTCAGCCACAGGGACGACGCCGTTTTCATCACTCCCGGAGTGCCGGCCCATTGCCGATCAGTATGGGAAGATTGCGTTCGTCCTTAGGTTGAACGTGCTGCATATCCATGAACGGAAGTCGCTTGGTTTTATTGGCTGCAGCAGCGCTCCAGCCCGCGGCAGCTGTCGCAGCATCGGCGAACGAGAGTGTGTATCTCGAATTCCTCTGGGAGGCGCGGCCGCCCCATTCGATTACACGCCAGCAAACCATCCAATTTCTGACCGATGGTCAGCACCATCACCAAGTCTGTGTCGCAACCAACTTTGCCGATACCGATGTGGGCGGGTTGATGTTGAAGGCCTTCGACGCATCCGGGCGGGAAGTATCGAGCCATCAATACCCTGAGTATCGTGGTGCAAAGCAGTGTTACGGCGCCGACCTGGGCCACAGCGGAGCGCCTGGCTTATGGACTTTTCAAGCCCAAACAGGCGATGGGCGCACTGGCGAAAGCACCATCCAGGTCAATGCCAAACTTGAAGATTCGCCACTGTCCACCGACCCTGGAACGCCTTATGTCGTTGGCCGACCGAACTATGACGCATCGATTCCCCCGGACCAGTGGCGCGGCCGCCTTGTGTGGGACATGACGGTCGATGCGCAAGGCACGGTGACCGACGTATCCGTAGTGACCGCGGAAGGCGTCGGTCTGAAACTCCGCGACCGCGCCATCGCGGCAAGCTATTTATCGCTTTTCTTCCCTGACAAACAAAGAGAAAACACGCCGTTGGTCTGGCGGCGCGAGCTTTCATTTGCGCCGGAATGAACACGGCACCAGATAGGTTAAGCGTGCTGGCTTGCGGAACTCACGTGCACCACTGACGACGGGGCTGCATGCAGATGTGATCACTGAATGTGCCGGACATCAGCCCTGGCGGTTGGCGCGGCGTCGCAGCCAGATCCGCACTGATGATGTATTGGGAAGATGTCGCAGATGTCCATGACGCTCCGCACGGGAATCCGTGACGTGTCGCCGGATAGCAGCGTCATACATCGCGAGGCGCGCATCTGGGCGTATGTGACGTTGAGCGGAACGCGCGTCTGCCGCTGCGTTGGGAAAATGGCATGGAAGATTCTTGTGGCTCCACGCAGTCGCTTGCATTACGCGAGCTGCAAACCTTTTGTATGACGGCACACCGCATCGGCGTATCAAACCGCTACACGCCCCTGTGCGCCGTAGCGCAGCATCAAGGCTGACGGTGCCAGCCAGACCAGCGCCTCAGCTGGCGATCACCAAGCGCGCACCCAGTCGCATGCCGGCTTCGGCTTCGCGCAGCCACTGCGCCATGTCGCGCGGCGACAACGGGCGCGAGTAGAAATAGCCCTGGATCTCGTCGCAGCCTTGCTGGCGCAGCAAGGCATCTTCCTGCACGGTCTCCACGCCTTCGGCGACGACCTGCATGCCCAGCGCGTGGCCCAGATGCACGATGGCCTGGGTGACCTCGGCGGTGTTGGCGTCGTCGAGCATGCCCTGTACGAAGCTGCGGTCGATCTTGAGGCGCTGCACCGGGAAGCGGTTGAGGTAATGCAGGTTCGAGAAGCCGGTGCCGAAGTCGTCCACCGCCAGCAGCACACCGTTTTGCTCGAACAACTCGAAGCAACGGCGCAGCGAATCCGAATCGCGAATCAGCGCCGACTCGGTCAATTCCAGTTCCAGCCGCGATGGCGGCCAGCCGTTGTCGCGGCAGATTTCCAGCACGCGCTCGGCAAAGCCGCGTTCGCGCAATTGCACGGCCGAGACATTGACCGCGATGCGGCTGAAATGCAGCCCGGCGCGATCCCAGACCACCGCCTGGCGGCAGGCTTCACCGATCACCCATTCGCCCAGACGCACGATTTCGCCGCATTCTTCCGCGATCGGAATGAATTCGACCGGGCTGCACGGGCCATGGCCAGGGCGATTCCAGCGCATCAGCGCTTCGATCGCCGGCGATGCGTCGCCCACGGTGTTGACCAGCGGCTGGTAGACCAGCGTGAACTCTTCGCGCTCGAGCGCACCTTGCAGTGCATGCTCGAGCTCCAGCCGGCGCTGCGCACGCAGCAGCACGTCCTGGCTGTAGTAATGGAAGGTGTTGCGACCGGATTCCTTAGCCGCGTACATCGCCGCATCGGCGGCGCGCAGCAGACTGTCGAAGTCCGAAAGACCCTCTCCCTGCAGCGCAATGCCGATGCTGGCACCGAGCTTGAGGGTGACATGGTCCTTGCGTAGCGGTTCGCCCAGCGCGCTGATCAACTTGCGCGCCACGTGGCCGGCATCTTCCGGCTCGGAGAGATCGCGCAGCAGCACGATGAATTCGTCGTCGCTGAAGCGGCCGAACAGATCGCTGTTGCGCAGATGCTGATGCAGGCGCGCCGAGGCGAGCTTGAGCAGGTTGTCGCCGGTGGCATGGCCGAACGAATCGTTGATGCTCTTGAAGCCATCCAGATCGATCAGCAGCATGGCCAGCACCTGGCCGCGCTCGTGCGCTTCGCGGATCGCGTTTTCTGCCTGCTCGCGCAGCAGAAAACGGTTCGGCAGGCCGGTCAACCGGTCGTAGTGCGCCAGCAGCTCGATGCGTTCGTTGGCTTCGCGCTCGCGGGTGACATCGCGGAACAACGCGACAAACCGCGGCGGCAGCCCTTCACGACGATCCAGCTCGATCAGCACCTGCACCCAGATGCGTTGACCGGAGTTGCGATAGAAGCACAGCTCCAGCTGCTCGGGCAGACCGCCATCGGAAATGCGCAGCAGCGCCGCTTCGAAAGCGTCGCGCGAATCCTGGGTGTACAGCGCAAGCGCCTGCTCCAGGGTGATGTTTTCCTTGCGCAAGCCGTGGATGCGGTAGCACTCCTCGGTCCACTGCATGCGTCGGGTATCGACCTCGATTTCGCAACCGCCGATCTTGCCCAACGCGGACACGCGATTGAGCAGTTCGGTACGCCAACGGATCAGGGCATCGGTCTGCCGCTGCTCGGTGACGTTCTGCAACTGGCCGAGCACACGCACCATGCTGCCATCGCCATCGAACACCGGTTGCGCCCAGACCCGCAGATGATGCGGATTGACGCCGAGCAGGCCGTTGACCTCCAGCTCGAAATGCACCGGCAGGCCTTCGTGCTTGATCTTGCGCCAGGCCCCGCGCAGTTGCGCCACCGAAGGCCGTGCGAGCAGACGCAGCAGGTCGCGAACGCCGTGCAGGCGCAGCTGGGTCATGCCGAGCTGCTGCAGGAAGTCCTGCGATATCCACAGTTGGTCCTTCAGCGAATCCCAGCTCCAGCTGCCCATGCTGGCAATGCGCTGGGCTTCTTCGAGCTGGGCCTGCTGCTCGCGCAGCTGCTGCTCGAGCAATTTGTGGTGATGCACGTCGGTATGGGTGCCGACCATGCGCAGCGGGCGGCCATCGGCGGTGCGCGAGACCACGCGACCGCGATCGAGGATCCAGCGCCATTGGCCGTCGTGCTGGCGCAGCCGGAATTCGGCTACGTAGGTGTCGGTGCGACCATCCAGATGCGCCTGGACGGCGGCGCTGACCTGCGCGTGGTCGTCGGGATGAATCAACCCGGACAACGCGGTGAGATTGTTCGGTAGCGGTTGCTCGGAATAGCCGAGCATGCGGGTCCAGCGCTCGGAGCGGTACACCACGTCGGCGGGGATATCCCAATCCCACAACCCGTGATCGGCGCTGTCCAGGCCCATTTCCCAGCGGCTGGTGCCATCGGCGCCCATCGGCTCGGGAATGCTCAGGGTGAAGGCCATGACCTTGCCGTGCTCGTCGCAGACCGCGCGCAGCCAGCCTTCCAGCCGTCCGCCGCCCGTTCCCGGCAACACGCAGGCCGCCATGCCGCCGCTGTCGGCCACCTGGGCGCGACTGCTCTCCAGCACTTCGGCATACGCACCAAGGGTTGCCGGCAGCCCGAGGGACTGCGCAACGCTATTGGCCGCCAGGGGCTGGCCATGCGCATCCAACAACACCACCGCTGAGGTCAGCGGGTGCTGCAGCATGCTTGCAATGACGCCTGAGTCCACTCTGGAACACTCCGAAGGATCGACCCCTGCCTCGGGGTCGCAATGGATAACGGCCGTCCAGCGGATTAGTTGAGGCGAGTGTTTCGAGCGCAACCGAACCGGGCCGACTTACGGCTAAGATGGCCGCATCGCCCGCTCCAAAGGTCGTCCGCGGACCCATGCACCAACCTGTCGCCGCGCCCGCGTTCTCGTCCCCTCCCGTGTCCCGACTTCGCCTGGCCGAACGCCTGCAGCAAGGCCTGTGGACGCTGACCGGTCTGTACCTGCTGATCGGTGTGGTGTGGCTGCTGCTGGGCAACCGATTGCTCAATCTGGCTGGCGCGGCAGTGCCGGAACGCTGGTCCGATGCCAGCTTTCTAGTGGTGTCGAGCATCGTGATCCATCTGGTGCTGCGGCGCTTCATGACGCTGATCGTGGAAGAACATGCGCAACTGGCGCAGTCCGAAGCCTTGCTGCAGGCCAAGTTCCTGGCCCTGCCCAGCCCGGCCTTCATCTACGACCTGGCGACCATGCGCATTCTCGACGCCAATCCGGCGGCGCTGGAATTCTTCGGCTGGGAGCGCGACGAATTCCTGCAGCAGACGCTGCAGGCGGTCTGGCCCAACGCCGATGGCGCGCGGCTGGAAGACATCATCACGGAGATCCGCGGCAAGGGCGACACCACCTGCGTGTTGAACGAAGATCTGCTGACCCGCAGTGGACTGCGGCACGTCGAGGTGCGTAGCAATCAGCTGCATCTGGCCAGCGGCCCTGCCCGTCTGGTGGTGACGGTGGACCGCAGCGAAGAACGCCAGGCGCAGCATCTGCGCGACGAAGCGCTGGAACGCCTGGAAGAAGCGCAGGGCATCGCGCGACTGGGTTCGTGGCAACTGGATCGCGCCAGCGGCCTCGGCCGCTACTCGGCGGCGGTGTATCGCATCCTGGGGCGCAGCGTGCCGATGCATCGGCGCGAACATCGTCTGGAAGAGCTGCTGACCGCATCCGATACCGCCACCCAGGCGCGTATCGAACGCATGATCGAAGACATGTGCACCGGCGGCGAGGTACAGATCGATGTGCTGCTACCGCTCACCGGTGGCGATTCGCAACCGCGCACCGTGCATCTGCGGGCAGAGAGCGTGACCCTGCCCAGCGGCGCAAGCCATGTGCATGGCACCTTGCAGGATGTCAGCGAACGCGAACAGTCGCGGCGTCTGCTGCGCGAGCGCGAAGAACAGTTCCGCGAGCTGGTGCGGGTGCTGCCGGATGGCGTGCTGATCCTCGCCGACGAGCACGTGATGTACGCCAATGCGGCAGGCTCCGCCCAGTTCGGTTTTCAGGGCGAAACCATTCTGGGCGAGCCACTGCAGACGCTGGTCGGCGATTCTGACCTATCGGTGGTGCGCGAGTATCTGCGTGCCGGCAGCGATCGCAATGAGCCGGTGTCCAGTGCACGGGCGATGCGCCGTCGCGATGGCAGCACGTTCTATGCAGGCCTGTCGGCGGGCGATATCCGTTACGGCGGGCGCAGCTGCAAGCTGCTGGTGGTACGCGACCTGAGCGAGCCCGAGCGCATGCGCGATGCCCTGGCCGAGAGCAATGCCGAGTTGCAGGCGATGGCCAAGCGGCTGTTCTCGTTGCAGGAAGACGAACGTCGCGCGATCTCGCGCGATCTGCACGACGACATCGGCCAGGCGATCACTGCGATGAAGTTGTCTGCGCATGCGGCGCTGGACGAACTCGACCCGGTCGCGCGCCGCGAAGATCTGCTGGAAGTGGTGTCGCTGGCCGATTCCACCGTGAACAAGCTGCGCAATCTGTCGATGCTGTTGCGTCCGCCGCAACTCGATGCGCTGGGTCTGGAAGCAGCGTTGCGTTGGCAGGCCTCGATGCTGTTCCGCGCCTCGCAGGTCCGGTTGGAGCTGGACATCCAGGCGCTCGATGTGCGCCCCGGCAACGAAATCGAACAGGCCTGCTTCCGGATTGCGCAGGAAAGCCTGACCAATGCATTGCGACACGCATGCGCCGGCGAAGTGCGCATGAGTCTGCAATCGATCGATAGCGAGACGTTCCGTCTGGAAGTCAGCGATGACGGCGATGGCTTCGAGCCGGAAGGCCCGCGCGGACTTGGACTGATCGTGATGCGTGAGCGTGCGCAAACCGTCGGTGGCGTGCTCGCGATAGACTCAGCACCCGGAGCAGGCACGCGCGTGACGTTGCGCCTGCCCTATCACCCGGCCGGCGAGTCCGTCCACGAAGATGGTGGACGTTGAGTCATGTGGAGCCCCGTAATCCCGCCCGGATTGGAAATCGTCAAACCGACACGCCTGGGCGCAGGCAACCCCGAATTACTGCATCTGGTCGACGCGGCCGCATCCGGCGGCCAGCCGTTGATGATCTTCCATGTCGACATCGATCACTTTGCCTCGATCAACGAGAACATGAGTGGTGAGGTCGGCGATCAGGCACTGACGCTGGCCGCACGCCGTCTGCAGGAATTTTTAGGCACGCGCGGCAAGTTGTGGCGCCACGGCAGCGACGAAATGATCATCGTGGCGGTGCGCCGCGACGACACGCCGCTGCCGGAAGATTTTGCCGAAGAGATTCGCCAGCAGCTGGAACTGCCGTTATCGGTGCTGCCGTATACGTTGTTCATGACCGGCAAGGTCGGTATCAGCCTGTGTCCCGAACACTCGACCTCGCTCTCCATCCTGCTCGACTACGCCGAAGAAGCCAGCTATCAGGCCGCGCGCGAAGGCGGCAACACGGTGCGCCTGTACACGCGCAATTCGGCGACCAACGCGCATAGCGAGAGCATCATTGCGCGGCAGATCGTCGATGCGATCCCGCATGGCGAACTGCGCCTGCGCTACCAACCGCTGGTCAGCGCACGTGACGGCCGCATCGTCGGCATGGAAGCGCTGCTGCGTTGGCAATCACCCACGCTGGGCATGCTGGTGCCGGAGCGCTTCATGCGCACCGCAGAGCGGCTGGGCGTGATCGTGCAGATCGGCGAATGGGTGCTGCAGAACGCAGTGCGTCAGGCGCGGCTGTGGCGCGACCAGGGCTTCGACGATTTCAGCATTGCGGTCAATGTCTCCACGCTGCAGTTGCTGCGGCCGGGCTTCTTCAACGAAGTGATGGCCATGCTGCAAACGGCGGGCGTGCCGGCGCAGTTCGTGACCCTGGAAATCAACGAAAGCGCGTTGACCAACAACGTCAACTTCGTCCACGAGACGATGGCCAACCTGCGCAACGAGGGCATCAGCCTGAGTCTGGACAACTTCGGCACCGGCGATTCCAGTCTGAGCGCATTGGTGCGCTACCCGGTCGACCGGCTCAAGATCGACCGCAGCTTCATCAAGAGCGCGCCGGCCGGCAGCCGTGAGGCAGCGATTGCGCGCGCCATCATCGCGATGGGCCACCAGCTGGGCATGACGGTGATCGCCAATGGTGTGGAATCGCAAGCGCAACTGGGCTTTCTGCGACGCAACGATTGCGACATCTTCCAGGGCTATCTGTTCGGAGAACCGATGTCGGCCGAGTCCGCCGGCATGGCACTGCGTCGGCGCTATCTGCGTCCGGAATCGTTCGCCGAAAGCCGCCCGGACCGCACCTTGTTGCTGCTGGACGACGAAGAAAACGTGCTGCGCTCGCTGGTACGCCTGTTCCGCCGCGACGGCTACCGCATCCTGGCGGCCGGCAACGTGCGCGATGCGTTTGACCTGTTGGCCACCAACGATGTGCAGGTGATTCTGTCGGACCAGCGCATGTCGGATATGAGCGGCACCGAGTTCCTGGGCCGCGTCAAAATGCTCTACCCCGATACCGTGCGTCTGGTGCTGTCCGGCTACACCGACCTGGCCACGGTGACCGAGGCGATCAACCGTGGCGCGATCTACCGCTTCCTGACCAAGCCGTGGAACGACGACGAACTGCGCGAGCATATTCGCCAGGCCTTCCGCACCCACGACGAGCTACGCAACGGCCGGGAATAGGGAATCGGGAATGGAGAATTGGTAGAGCAGATATCTACCGCTTGATTCTCCGCGTGCCAAATCGTGCCTCAAAATCAAAGCACCAGCGCATGCCGCTCTCCCGATTCCCTACTCCCGATTCCCCATTCCCCATTCCCAGCGCGTCAGCGCTACTTCGGCTGCCGGATCGGCAACACGATGCGGAAGCTGGCGCCCTGCCCTGGCACGCTTTCGACGTCGATACGACCGTGGTGCTTGTTGATGATGCCGTAGGAGATCGATAGCCCCAGGCCGGTGCCGCTGCCGACCGGTTTGGTGGTGAAAAACGGGTCGAAAATGCGCTGTAGCAGGTCCGGGGCGATGCCGGCGCCGCTGTCCTGGAACTGGATCCAGACGTTTTCGGCTTCATCGCGTCCGCTGGTGACGGTGATCGTGCCGCGCTCGACAATCGCCTGGCCGGCGTTGAGCAGCATGTTCATGTAGACCTGGTTGAGCTCGGATGGCAGGCATTCCACCAACGGCAGCTCGGCATAATTACGCTCCAGCGTCACCTTGTACTTGAGCTCGTTCCAGATGATGTTGATCGTGGATTCGAGGCCGGCATGCAGGTCCACCATCTTCCACGACTCGGAACGGTCCGAGTACGAGAAGTCCTTGAGGTCGCGCACGATGCGGGTGACCCGCTCGATGCCTTCGCGCGATTCGGCCATCAACTGCGGCAGATCGCGGCTGATGAAGTCGATATCGGCACGGTTGCGGATTTCGTCGATCTCCGGAATCAAGGCCTTCGGGTCCGGCGCCTGCAGCGCGCGCTCGTAGGCTTCGATCAGGGTGAACAGGCTGCGCAGGTACTCCTGCAGGCTGCCGAGATTGGAGTGCACGTAGCCGATCGGATTATTGATCTCATGCGCCACGCCGGCCGCCAACTGGCCGATGGAGGCCATTTTTTCCGACTGCAGCAGTTTGTCCTGCGCACCGTTCAAGCGCATGTAGGCCTGGCGCAGTTCGGCATGGCGCTGTTGCAGCTCGCGCTCGTAATCCTGCTGGCCTTCGATGTTGTGGAACAACGCCAGAAAATGCCCGACGCCCTGCTCTTCGTTGTAATACAAGTGCGCGATGACCACGCGGTCGGCTACCGGCAGGCTGCCGGTCCAGCTGCCCTTGCTGCGCGCCTGATTCAGCGCATCCGAGGGCAGCACCTGCGAAATCCGCTCGCCCAGATTGCGATCGTCGGCGGGGTCTTCCTTGCACAGGCTCTGACGCGCAACCGCGTTGGCCAGAATCAGCTGTCCATCGGCACGGAACAGCAAGACGCCTTCAAGCATCTGGTCGCCGAATGCGCGCAGGATGGTCGAAGACGGCAACAATGCTTGATTGAGAAAAAACTTGGCGGTCACGGGACACGGCGGCAGCAGGGACGCTTCAATATACGCCGAACCATAGGGCGGCCATATCGCCACTTGGTCTTAGAGCAGCTAGCAACAGGACTGTGCAGCCACCAGGCGGGCGCGGCCGGTGCTCGGTGCGGCATCTACCGTTCGTACACTCCGGTTCCTGCGCGCCGTGGACACACACCAAACAGCTGCTCGCTACGTTTTGTTAGCCGTTCTTGGAGCAGTCTTAAAGCTGCTCTATTGGCAACTGCCAGGCGCGACCGCTGATCGGCATGGCGTGCGTGCGTGTATTGGAACAGCGTTGATTCCACGCCGTCCCTTTCCGTCGGTCGATTGCGCACGGTGTCTGCCAGCCGGCAGTGTCGACCGTAGCAAACCTGCGTGGCCTGCGTGCGCGCAGCACCTGGGTGCGTGCGCCCGCGGCAGTGACGGCTACCTCAGGCGACTGCCAGCGAACGTCCGCCGCGCAGTACGTTGGATTGGCCCTTGGCGTCGTACGAGGGCGCGCTTTCGGTTCGCCCGAGATGACGCAGCGCCCAGTTCACTTCGCGGCGGCGGCGTGCCAGCAGCGCACCATTGGCGCGGTTGGCTTCGGCCAGCTCACGCAGACGTTCTTCTTCGCCTTCGGGCATTCGCGCTTCAAGCGCGCGCAGCGCCGACAGCTTGTCCTGCGTGTGCCGCATCAACCCGTCGATGTCGTTCTCGAGTAATGCCTGGCGTTCGCCGGCCAGCGCATCGCTGAGACGTTGCAGGAACTCGTTCACGTTCATCCTTTTAGTCGGGGATCAACCCGCCAGTTGCTGATTCAGATCCATCATGCGGCTGGCGATGGCATCCGGGTTGATGGAGTAGCTGCCGTTCTGCAAGGCGTCTTTCACAGCCTGGACGCGACCGGTGTCGATCGCCGAGGACTGCGACAGCTCGCGCTGCAGGTTCTGCAGATTGGTGGCTTCGCCGGTCAGCTTGACGCTGTCGGTGGGCGGTAAGGCTGCAATCGGGGACGCGCGATCTTCACCGGCCGGAACGATCTTGCTGCTCGTGGCCGCGGTGCGAAGGGTGGCAGCGGTCGGTAGATTGCCTTCAATTTTCTGGGTCATGTCAGGAACTCCTCTACAGGTCGTAGGGGATAACGGCACCCAGAAAAAAAACTTTATAGAAAATTTTTACCTGGAGACCACAACGGTTCCGCTCGCTTCAACAATCCCCTGCACCACACGGCGGGACGAGGAGTTCTCGACCGAAACCCGCTCGTTTTCGCCGGCATCGGAGAGCGCGCGACCGCTCATACGCACTTCTAGACCGCCGTTGCGCGACACCAGCGGGACGGTATCGCCGCGCCGGACCAGCCGCTGCGTCACCAGATCATTGGCCGAGAGCAGCGAGCCGGCCGGCAGGACACGGCGGGCGGACTTGCCCACTGCGGCCACCGGGTCGGCCAGTACCGCACCGACGATGCGGGCGGCGTCACGCTTCTCGATACTGATATCGGCTAACGAGATGGTTTCTCCAGCGCTGATGCCCCGACGCAACACCAGGACATCCTGGTTGCGGCGCACCTTCAATGGCACGAACAAACGCCAGCCAGCCGGCTGCGGGCAGGCCACTTCGACGGTGTTGGTGCCGGTGGGCTGGGCTTGCAGGGCGATGGGACAGGCCGGCATGCGCAGACCCGGATCGAGCGTAGCCTCGGCTTCGGCATCGGGGCCAACCGTGGCCAGCGCCGCTGCGCGAATGGAATCGACCGACTGGTACCCATCGGCCCAGGCCGGGGCGGCGACCAACAAAATGACAAGCAGGAGCAGGCGCATGGGACCAGATCCGTAGGAAGACGCGGAAGCTCATGCAAGCGGTGTGCCTGTTTTTGCCGGGATTGGAGATTTGGGATTTGGGATTGGTTGGAGCGGGCTGTTGCGCATCTTGCAGGGTTGGGGTGACTGCAGCTGGATCTGCGTAGGCCTAACTCAAGTGAGTGGCGGTACCCAGACCCAGGACATCTTCCGGCAGCCCGTCGCGGCTCAACCGCCAGATCCCTGCTCCAGCTTTGGCTTTGGCTTTGGAGCTTGATCCCGCTCCAAAACCAATCCCGAATCCCCCAATCACCAATCCCTGCCTCTAAGCGAATCCCGACAGCCCCCCCGACCAACCACAAAGCCCTCAAGTTTCCAGGCGGCGCTGTCGATATCTGCCCCATGACCCACGATCTGCTCAACCGCATCGACCAGCGCACCCGACTGGCTGGCCACAATCGACTGGCGCTGCTGCTGTTTAGGCTAGGCGGGCGCCAGCTTTTTGGCGTCAACGTCTTCAAGGTGCAGGAAGTGCTGCGCCGCCCGGAATTGTTCCAGGTGCCTGGCCTGCCGACCGAATTCGCCGGCGTTGCCGACGTGCGCGGGCGCTCGGTCCCGGTACTGGATCTGGGCCTGGCCATCGGCCACCCGGAACGCGACGCGCACTCCGAAAATGGGCCCGGCTACCTGGTGGTGGCCGAGTTCAACCGCTCGGTCCAGGGATTTCTGGTCAGCGGCGTGGAGCGCATCGTCAATATTGCGGTGGAAGATATCCACCCGCCGCCGGAACTAGGCGCCGAAGCCACTTATTTGACGGCAGTGACGCGGTTCCAGGGCGAGCTGATCCAGGTGATCGACGTAGAAAGCGTGTTGGCCGACATCGCCAAGGTCAGCAAGGACGTGCAGCTGGACCCATCGCTGCAGTTGGTGGCCTACGACCGTCAGTTCCAGGTGTTGGTGGTGGACGACTCGCGGGTGGCGCGTCAGCAGATCCGCAGCGTGCTCGACCAGCTGGGGGTGTCGGCAACCTTGTTGTCCGACGGCCGCCAGGCGCTGGACCATCTGCTGCAGGTGGCGGCGTCGGGCGAAAACCCGGCCGACCGCTATGCGATGGTGATCTCCGATATCGAAATGCCGGCAATGGACGGCTACACGCTGACGACGGAAATCCGGCGCACGCCGGGCCTGCAAGGCCTGTACGTGCTGCTGCACACCTCCTTGTCGGGCGTGTTCAACAACGCCATGGTCGAGCAGGTGGGCGCCAATGCCTTCGTGGCCAAGTACAGCGCGCACGAGCTGGCCGACTACGTGTTGGCACGCTTGAAAGTGGTTGCCGAAGCGGCCTGAGCAAGAGATCGACTGACCGGTTCGCCGGCGGCGGAACGTTCGCAGCGCCGGCCGCGTGCAGGTGCCGATAGCGATGAGTAAGGAATGCCTTGCAGGCATTCCCGGCGTAGAACTCCGGCGACACCCAAGCTGCCTTGGCGACGCGCCTTGAGTAGATTGGCGACGCGCATTGAATGGAATGGATTGGCAGCCTGTTGGCGTGAATTACCGTCAATAGGAGTTCGCAACACTCCCCACCTAATCTCGTCAGGCAAGACGCCCACCTTGGGCGCAGCGCCTTTCTAGGGCTGCGAGCTGTTGCCTGTGTCACCTGACCCTTCACGATGATCCCGACCGTTGCCGGCCGCAGCCGCTAGCCAAGCAGCGCCTCGCACAAGACTTGCATCAACTAGTCCGGTAGCGCTTAAGGGCCCCGAACCGGTCGTCCAGGTTCGCCTTCCTGGCTGAAACCGCGGCCTTGGCCGATCAAGGCCACGCCAGGGCGCTCCAGCCGCCCTACCCGATCGACGGGTTCAGCAGCACCCCTGATTTGGCACAAACATTGCTTCTTCTCTGGCAACACTTCGCGGGAGAGCACCGTGTCCAATCCCTTCTCGTCCTTCCTCGGCGTCCACGGCGACGCATTGTCGCTGCGCGAGCAGCGCATGAAGCTCATTGCCAGCAATCTGAGCAATGTGGACACCCCTGGGTACAAGGCCAAGGATCTCAACTTCGAAGCGGCCCTGAAGTCGGCCCAGGGCGTGCAGGATGGCGGCCTGATGCAGGCCACCGACGCCAAGCATTACGAAGTGGGCGGCGGCGCCGGGCTCAACCCGTTCCAGATCACCCGCGAATCCGATCAGCCTAGCCTGGACGGCAACACCGTCGATCCCGATGCAGAACGCGCCGCCTACGGCCGCGCCGCGCTGGAATACCGCGCGTCGCTGAGCTTCCTCGAATCCAAGGTGCGCTCGATGCTCACCGCGATCACGGGCCAATAAGTCATGAGCAACCTTCCCATTTTCGATGTGGCCGGCTCGGCGCTGCATGCGCAGTCGGTCCGCCTGAGCACCATCGCCTCCAACCTGGCCAACGCCGATTCGGTGGCCGGTTCTGCAGAAGCCACCTACAAGCCGATCGAGCCGATCTTCCAGGCCCAGCAGAGCCGTCAGGACCCCAGCCTGACCTCGGTGAACGTCAAGGAGATCACCACCACCAACGCGCCGCCGATCCGTCGCTACGAGCCCGGCCACCCGCTGGCCGATGCCGACGGCTACGTGTTCTCGCCCGACGTGGACCCGGTCTCGCAGATGGTCAACATGATTTCCGCCTCGCGCAATTACCAGGCAGGCGTGGAAATGCTCAATACCGCCAAGGAACTGGCGCTCGCGACCCTGACCATGGGTCGCTGACCCTCCTTGCTGACCTTTTTCCTACGGACCCTTTCCAATGAGCACGATCGGTAGCGACCTCTACACCAGCCTCGGGCTGACCTCCAGCAGCGCCACATCGACGAAGAAGAAAGAGGAAGCACTCGGCCAGGCCGACTTCCTCAAGTTGATGACCGAACAGCTGCAGCACCAGGACCCGCTCAAACCGATGGAAAACAGCGCGTTTCTCGGCCAGTTGGCGCAGTTCTCCACCGTGCAGGGCATTGGCGACCTCAATACCAAGGTCGGCAATTTCTCCGATTCGATGAACGCCGACCAGGTGCTCAAGGGCGCCGCGCTGGTGGGCCACAACGTGTTGGTGCCCTCGGCGCAGGTCGCCATCGATGCCACCGGCTCGGCCAAGGGCGTGGTCGCCGCAACCTCGGCTGGCTTCGTCAATTTTGAAATCACCGATGCCAACGGCGCCTTCGTCAAACAAATCAGCGTGCCGGCCAGCGCCGCCGGTGAGGTCTCGTTTGCCTGGGACGGCACCGACGCCAACGGCAACCGCATGGCCGCCGGCAAATACGGCATTACCGCAACCCAAACCGACACCGCCGGTGCCAAGAGCAAGTTGTCCACCTATGTCGACGCACCGGTGGACAGCGTCACGATCGGCTCGGACGGCCTGTATCTCAACCTGACCGGGCTAGGCACTTCCCCGCTCGCCAACGTGCTCCGCGTCAGCTGAGCCGGCAACCGACACTTAAAGGAACTCATCCATGGCTTTCAATACCTCGTTGTCCGGCATCAACGCAGCCAATGCCGATCTGAACGTTACTTCCAACAACATCGCCAACGTCAACACGACCGGGTTCAAGGAATCGCGCGCCGAGTTTGCCGACATGTTCCAGAGCACCAGCTACGGCCTGTCGCGCAATGCGGTCGGTTCGGGCGTGCGGGTCAGCAACGTGGCGCAGCAGTTCTCGCAGGGCAATATCGACCCGACCGGGCGCAGCCTGGATCTGGCGATCTCCGGCGAAGGCTTCTTCGCCGTGTCCTCCAACGGCGCCAAGATGTACACCCGCGCCGGCAACTTCCAGACCGATGCCAACGGGTATGTGGTCAATCCGCAGGGCGCGCGCCTGCAGGTGTTTGCGCCGAACCCCAGTGGCAATGGCTTCGACGTGGGCCGCCTGTCGGACCTGCAGCTGCTGACCACCGACAGCCCGCCCAAGTCGACCTCCACGGTCAACCTGGCCTTCACCCTGCCCGGCAACGCCACCGCACCGACGGTGACCCCGTTCAGCCCGGCCGACGACAAGACCTACAGCCACTCCACCGGCGGCATCAATGTCTATGACTCGCTGGGTGTCAGCCACGTGCAGACCTCCTACTTCGTCAAGACCGCCAATCCGAACGAGTGGCAGGTGCACAACTATGTGGACGGCACGGCAGTCGGTGCGCCGACCACACTGCAGTTCTCCGACACCGGCGCGCTGACGACCCCGGCCAACGGCATCATCGCGATGGACCCGTTCACCCCCAGCACCGGTGCCGGTGTGCTGAACATGCAGCTCAATGTCAGCGGCTCGACCCAGTACGGCGAAGCCTTCGCGCTGCGCGACACCCGCCAGGACGGCTACGCCAGCGGCAAGCTCAACGAGATCAGCTTCGACACCAGCGGCGTGGTGTTCGCGCGCTACTCCAACGGCGCCGACAAGCCGCTGGGCCAAGTCGCGCTGGGCAGCTTCGTCAATCCGCAGGGCCTGCAGTCGCAGGGCAACAACATGTGGGCCGAAAGCTACACCTCCGGCGCCGCCCGCATTGGCGCACCGGACACCTCGGACCTGGGCCAGATCGAATCCGGCTCGCTGGAAGCTTCCACGGTGGACCTGACCGAGCAGCTGGTGAACATGATCGTGGCCCAGCGCAACTTCCAGGCCAACTCGCAGATGATCTCGACCCAGGATCAGGTCACCCAGACGATCATCAATATTCGTTAAGGGCTGGGAATGAGGAATCGGGAATAGGGAATCGTAAGAGCCGGCGTCACGTCTAGCGGACAACGGCCTTACCTCCCCTCTCCCAGTCTCCAGCAATCCCGCTTATACGATTCCCGATTCCCCACTCTCGATTCCCGGTGTCAAATGGACAAAGCCCTCTACGTCGCAATGACCGGTGCCCGCGCCTCCCTGCAGGCGCAGAGCACCGTGTCGCACAACCTTGCCAACGTCGATACGGTGGGGTTCAAGGCCGCATTGGCCAATACCGAGGCCTTCAAGATCCAGGGCAAGGGGTATCCGTCGCGGATCGATGCGCTGCACGTGGATCAGGGCTTCGATCGCAGCCAGGGCCATCAGAAAGTCACCGGCAACCCGCTGGACGTGTCGCTGCAACAGGACCGCTGGCTGGCTGTGCAATCGCCGGATGGCAGCGAGGCCTACACCCGCAACGGCGAATTGGCGCTCACCGCCAATGGCCAGTTGGTCACCGCCAACGGACATGCGGTGCTGGATGAAGGCGGCAACCCGATGACCATCCCGCCGCACCAGGCGATGGAAATCGGCAGCGACGGCAGCATTTCCATCATCCCGCAGGGCGAAGGCCCGCAGGCGATGGATATCGTCGGCAAGATGAAGGTGGTCGATGCGCCCGCCGACCGTTTGACGCGGCGCCCGGACGGGTTGATGCGCAATACCAGCACCGACCCGGCGCAGGCGTTTGCGGTGGCCACCGGCAAGACCGTCAACAGCGGCATGCTGGAAGGCAGCAACGTGGATGCCGCCGGCGCGCTGGTGGAGATGATCCAGCTGCAGCGCCAGTTCGAAATGCAGGTCAAGATCATCAAGAACGGCGACGACAACGCGCAGTCGGCCAATTCGTTGCTGCGGGTCAGCGGCTAACAACGCCTGGCGAGCGTTGGCCAGGCGGGTGCGTCCCGCGCGGAGGACCCGAGTACGCAGCGATACCTGCCGATTCCGGGCACCGGATGCGCTTGTCTGCTGGCCATCCAGCCACCGTCAGATGTTCTAAAACCGTCAGATGTTCCAAACGTGATCGCCGAAGCGATTGCACCGTCAGGCGGGTGCCTATGGCGGTGTTTCGGCTGCTTGAAGCACGACGACCGCGTTATCGCGGCGCGTTGATCGTACCTGCCGTCTTCGGCGTCAGGCCTGAAAGCGGCCGGCCTGCAAGCGGTCCAAACGCGCAGTGCGCATGGCGTCGCTCCAAGCCGTTGAACCCATTCGCCAGCGAAGACATCAGTCAACGCACGGCACCTGATTTAAACCCCGCGTCTATCAACACCGCGCTTATCTCAGTCGCCGACCAAAACCGGCGGTGCTTGCGCGCGTGTAGGCGTGGGACCTTATGCGGCATGGATGCCGCATAAGAGCCTCCAGGGATGGATTCACGGCGTGTCCCACGCCTACACGCGTGCAAGCGCCCTCAGCAGACCGCCGCCCGCCGTAAATTGGAGGAGGTCAGTATGAAGTGGAGCCCTCGTGACCGGACAGGGTTGGTCGATGCGCGGCGCCGTCTCCGGAAGCGGGACACGCCGTGAATCCGTCCGTGGAGGCTCGGTAGCGGCATCCATGCCGCTACACGGTCCCGCCCCCGGAAACGACGCCGCGCTTCCACGGTTAGCCACTGCTGATCGGCAGGCAATAGCGGAAGGCATCAACGTTCACTGCCTTGCCGTCTGTACGCCGACACATCCCGCAGGCGTCCGCGGTCTCCGACGCACCGATGCATCGTCTCCCGGCCGCCGCGTCTCGGCCTTGCGCCGCGTGATCCACCGCACAGCCGGCAAGATTCCGACGCGGGTTTGGCACAGCACGTGCATATACCCAGCCGTACCCGGAACACATCCCCGGGTCTAACGAGGAATCGGGTCATGAATCAGGCTTTGTGGGTCGCCAAAACCGGACTGGATGCGCAGCAGACGCGCATGTCGGTCATTTCCAACAACCTGGCCAATACCAATACCACCGGCTTCAAGCGCGACCGTGCCGCGTTCGAAGACCTGCTCTATCAACAAGTGCGTGCGCCGGGTGGTTCCACCTCCGCGCAGACGCAGCTGCCGACCGGCCTTCAGTTGGGTACCGGTGTGCGGGTGGTTTCTACCTTCAAGGGCTTCGACCAGGGCAGCCAGCAGCAGACCGGCCGCGCGCTCGACGTGATGGTCAACGGCCGCGGCTTCTTCGAAGTGCAGATGCCCGACGGCACCTCCGCCTACACCCGCGACGGTACCTTCCAGATCAATGCGCAGGGCGAAGTCGTCACCAACAGCGGCTACCCGCTGCAGCCCGGCATCCAGGTGCCCGAAGGCGCGCAGTCGCTGACCATCGGCAACGACGGCACCATCAGCGTGACCCTGGCCGGCCAGGCCGCAGCGCAGGAAATCGGTGCGTTGACGCTGACCGACTTCATCAACCCCTCGGGCCTGCAGTCCAAGGGCGAGAACCTGTTCGTCGAAACCACCGCCTCCGGTCCCGCGCAGAACGGCACCCCCGGCCTCAATGGCCTGGGCACCACTGTGCAGGGCGCGCTGGAAGGCAGCAACGTCAATACGGTGGAAGAGCTGGTGAGCATGATCGAGACGCAGCGCGCCTACGAAATGAATGCCAAGGCGATCTCCACCACCGACTCGATGCTCGGTTACTTGAACAACAACGTCTGATCGGTTTGCCGGTCGCTGCCCTCTCAGGAATCCACGCCATGTCACGCCTGCCCTCTCTCTCTTCGCTGTCTCTTGCCATTGCCTGCAGCGCGCTGCTGGGTGGCTGCGTGGCAGCCGGCGATGTGCGGCCGTTCGCCGAACTGGCGCCGATCGTGCCGGTGGTCGCGCCGGTGGTGCAGCCCAGCGCCGGTGCGATCTATGCCGCCGGCCCGGGGCTGAACCTGTATGGCGACCGCCGCGCCCGCGACGTCGGCGATCTGCTGACGGTGAATCTGGTGGAAAGCACCACCGCCTCGTCCACCGCCAACACCAGCATCAGCAAGGCCGACACCGTCGACATGAGCACGCCCACGCTGCTTGGCGTGCCGCTCACCGTCAACGGCACCGACGTGCTGCGCAACTCCACCAACGGCGACCGCAGCTTTGCCGGAAAGGGCAACACCGCGCAGAGCAACCGCATGCAGGGCAGCGTGACCGTCACCGTGATGCAGCGCCTGCCCAACGGCAATCTGGTGATCCAGGGGCAGAAGAATCTGCGCCTGACCCAGGGCGACGAGCTGGTGCAGGTGCAAGGCATCGTGCGCGCCGCCGACATCTCCCCGGACAACACCGTGCCGTCGAGCAAGGTGGCCGATGCCCGCATCGCCTACGGCGGCCGCGGCGCGATCGCGCAGTCCAACGCGATGGGCTGGTTGAGCCGCTTCTTCAATTCCCGTCTGTCGCCCTACTGAGCCTGCGACCATGAATCTGTCATCCCTGCCCTTCCGTTTGCTCGCCGCCGCCGTCGCGCTGTGCGCGATTGCCGCGCCGGCATCGGCCGAACGCATCAAGGATCTCGCCCAGGTCGGCGGCGTGCGCGGCAACGCGCTGGTCGGCTACGGCCTGGTGGTCGGCCTGGACGGCAGCGGCGACCGCACCAGCCAGGCGCCCTTCACCGTACAGAGCCTGAAAAACCTGCTCGGCGAGCTGGGCGTCAATGTTCCGGCGAACGTCAACCCGCAGCTGAAAAACGTCGCGGCCGTGGCGATCCACGCCGAGCTGCCGCCGTTCGCCAAGCCGGGCCAGCCGATCGACATCACCGTGTCCTCGATCGCCAACGCGGTGTCGCTGCGTGGCGGTTCCTTGCTGATGGCACCGCTGAAAGGCGCCGATGGCCAGGTCTATGCGATGGCCCAGGGCAACCTGGTGGTTGGCGGTTTCGGTGCGCAGGGCAAGGATGGCTCGCGGGTGTCGGTCAACATTCCCAGCGTCGGCCGCATTCCCAATGGCGCCACCGTTGAGCGCGCCCTGCCGGACGTGTTCGCCGGTAGCGGCGAGATCACCCTCAACCTGCACCAGAACGACTTCACCACCGTCTCGCGCATGGTCGCAGCGATCGACAGCAGCTTCGGCGCCGGCACCGCGCGTGCGGTGGATGGCGTGACCGTGGCGGTGCGCTCGCCCACCGACCCGGGCGCGCGTATCGGCCTGCTGGCGCGGCTGGAAAATGTCGAACTCTCGCCGGGCGATGCACCGGCCAAGGTCGTGGTCAATGCACGCACCGGCACCGTGGTCATCGGCCAGCTGGTGCGGGTGATGCCGGCCGCCATCGCGCATGGCTCGCTCACCGTCACCATCAGCGAAAACACCAACGTCAGCCAGCCGGGTGCCTTCAGTGGCGGCCGCACGGCGGTGACACCGCAGTCCACGATCACGGCGACCTCCGAAGGCAGCCGCATGTTCAAGTTCGAAGGCGGCACCACGCTCGATCAGATCGTTCGCGCGGTCAACGAAGTGGGCGCGGCTCCCGGCGACCTGGTCGCCATTCTCGAAGCCCTGAAGCAGGCTGGCGCGCTGACGGCGGAGCTAGAGGTCATCTGACATGCGTATCGCAGCCTCGCCCATTGATCTCAACCCGAGCACCAAGGCCGATCCCGCAAAGATCGACAAGGTCTCACGTCAGCTCGAAGGCCAGTTCGCGCAGATGCTGGTCAAGAGCATGCGCGATGCCAGCTCCGGCGACCCGATGTTTCCTGGCGAAAACCAGATGTTCCGCGAGATGTACGACCAGCAGATGGCCAAGGCGCTGACCGAAGGCAAGGGACTGGGCCTGTCGGCGATGATCTCCAAGCAGTTGAGTGGCGACACTGGCGGCCCGGCGTTGAACACCTCGCTGAGCACCGCCGAAGCGGCCAAGGCCTATGCCCTGGTTGCCGGCAAGCGCGATGCCTCGTTGCCGCTGCCTGCCCGCGACGGCGCGGCAACCAGCGTCGGTGCGAGCCTCGGCGCAGCTGTCGGCGCCGCTGCAGGCATCGGCGCAGGCGGCCTGACCGGTATCGGCATGAGCCAGGTGCTGGATCTGATCGCCGGGCGCAGCGGCGGCAGCGATGCCGGCAGCGACGAGGCGGCCGCGCTGAGCTGGCCGTCGGCCAACGATCGCTGGTCCGATGTAGCCGCCAGCGACGCCGTGGATGCCAATACCGCCGTCAACGCAAGCGCGGCCAGCAGTGCTGCTGCCAGCCTGGGCGAGCGCACGCCGGAAGGCTTTGTCGCCAAGATCTGGACGCACGCACAGAAGGCCGCGCGCGAACTCGGTGTGGACCCGCGTGCGCTGGTCGCACAGGCCGCGCTGGAAACCGGCTGGGGGCGGCGCGGCATCGGCAACGGTGGCGATTCCAACAACCTGTTCGGCATCAAGGCGACCGGCTGGAGCGGCAACAAGGTCACCACCGGCACCCACGAATACGTCAACGGCGTCAAAACCACCGAAACCGCCGACTTCCGCGCCTATGGTTCGGCCGAAGAGAGCTTTGCCGACTACGTGCGCCTGCTGAAAAACAACAGCCGCTACCAATCCGCGTTGCAGGCCGGCACCGATATCAAGGGTTTTGCACGCGGCTTGCAACAGGCTGGTTACGCCACCGATCCGGGCTACGCAGCCAAGATCGCGGCGATCGCCAACGGCCCGACCATCGACCGTGCGGTCGCCGCCATCGGCAACGCAGCGGCAGATCTGTCCAACCGTTACGCCAGCACCGCCGAGCCTGCCGGGCTTGGCACCATCCGTCGTTGAGGTAAACGCCCATGTCCATCATGTCCACCGGGACCAGCGCGCTGATCGCCTTCCAACGGGCGTTGTCGACCGTTAGCCATAACGTCGCCAACATCAATACCGAAGGCTACAGCCGCCAACGCGTGGAATTTGCAACGCGCACGCCCACCGACATGGGCTACGCGTTCGTGGGCAATGGCGCCAAGATCACCGATGTGGGCCGGGTGGCGGACCAGCTGGCCATCTCGCGCCTGCTCGACAGCGGCGGCGAACTCTCGCGCCTGCAGCAGCTGTCGTCGCTGTCCAACCGCGTGGACGCGCTGTATTCCAACACCGCCACCAACGTGGCAGGGCTGTGGTCGAACTTCTTCGATTCCACCAGCGCGGTGTCGTCCAATGCCTCCTCCACCGCCGAGCGCCAGAGCATGCTCGACAGCGGCAACTCGCTGGCGACGCGTTTCAAGCAGCTCAACGGGCAGATGGACAGCCTGAGCAATGAAGTCAACAGCGGATTGACGTCATCGGTGGACGAAGTCAACCGTTTGACGCAGCAGATCGCCAAGCTCAACGGCACCATCGGCAATAGCGCGGCCAACGCTGCGCCGGACATGCTCGATCAGCGCGATGCGCTGGTGAGCAAACTGGTGGGCTACACCGGCGGCACCGCGGTGATCCAGGATGGCGGCTTCATGAATGTCTTCACCGCCGGCGGCCAAGCGCTGGTGGTGGGGACGACCTCGTCCAAGCTCACCACCGTTGCCGATCCGTACCAGCCGACCAAGCTGCAGGTGGCGATGCAGACCCAGGGGCAGAACGTCAGCCTCAGCGCCAATTCGTTGGGCGGCCAGATCGGCGGCCTGTTGGAATTCCGCAGCAGCGTGCTGGAGCCGACCCAGGCCGAACTGGGCCGCCTTGCGGTGGGCATGGCCAGCACCTTCAACGCCGGTCACGCCCAGGGTATGGACCTGTATGGCGCGATGGGCGGCAACTTCTTCAACATCGGCTCGCCCACCACTGCGGCCAACCCTAGCAATACCGGCACCGCTTCGCTGACCGCCAGTTTCAGCAATATGTCGGCCGTGGACGGGCAGAACGTCACGCTCAGCTTCGATGGCACCGCGTGGAAAGCCACCAGCGCCAGCACCGGCGCGGCCGTGCCGATGACCGGCACCGGCACCGCTGCCAACCCGCTGGTGCTCAATGGCGTCAGCATGGTGGTCGGCGGCACGCCGGCCAGCGGCGACAAATTCCTGCTGCAGCCCACTTCCGGGCTGGCCGGCACCGTGTCGGTGGCCATCACCGACCCGTCGCGCATTGCCGCAGCAACGCCGGTCAAGGCCACCGCCACCGTCGCCAACCTGGGCTCCGGCAAGATCAGCGACGTCAAGATCACCAATGCGCAGAACCCGGCGCTGCTGACCCCGTCGTCGGTGGAGTTCATCGATGCCAACCAATACACCATCGACGGCGCCGGCCCGTTCGCCTACACCCCCGGCCAGACCATCAGCGCCAACGGCTGGAGCTTCGCGCTGGATGGCGCGCCCAAGGCTGGCGACACGTTTGGCGTCGGTCCGACGGGCGCCGGCTCCAGCGACAACGGCAATGCCAAGTTGCTGGCCAAGATCGACGATGCCAAAGCGCTCAGCGGCGGCACCGTCACGCTCAACGGCGCGCTGTCGGGCCTGACCACCTCGGTGGGCTCGGCCGCGCGTGCGGCCGATTACGCCGCCGACGCGCAGAAGGTCATCAACGACCAGGCGCAGGCCAGTCGCGATTCGATTTCCGGCGTCAACCTCGATGAGGAAGCCGCCAACATGCTCAAGCTGCAGCAGGCCTATCAGGCGGCCGCACAGATGATCTCCACCGCCGACACCATCTTCCAAGCCATCCTGGGCGCCGTACGCTGATGACCGACCGTATCTCCACCAGCATGATGTACAGCCAGTCGATCGCCTCGATGGGCGCCAAGCAGACGCGGCTGAACCAGCTCGAATCGCAGCTGTCCAGCGGGCAGCGCCTGGTGACCGCCAAGGACGACCCGGTCGCTGCCGGCACTGCCGTGGGTCTGGATCGCGCGCTGGCCGCGATTACCCGCTTCGGCGAAAACGCCAACAACGTGCAGAACCGCCTGGGCCTGCAGGAAAACGCGCTCTCGCAAGCCGGCGACAAAATGGCGCGCGTCACCGAATTGGCGGTGCAGGCCAACAACTCCTCGCTCAGCCCCGACGATCGCAAGGCGATCGCATCGGAACTGACCGCGTTGCGCGACAGCATGGTGAGCCTGGCCAACAGCACCGACGGCACCGGGCGCTATCTGTTCGGCGGCAGCGCCGATGGCAGCGCACCGTTTATCAAGAGCAATGGCGGCGTCGTCTATAACGGCGACCAGACCCAGAAACAGGTCGAAGTGGCGCCGGACACCTTTGTCAGCGACACCCTGCCCGGCAGCGAAATCTTCATGCGCATCCGCACCGGCGACGGCACCGTGGACGCGCACCCTTCCAACGCCAATACCGGCACCGGGCTATTGCTGGATTTCAGCCGCGATGCCAGTACCGGCAGCTGGAACGGCGGCAGCTACAGCGTGCAGTTCACCGCTGCCGACACCTACGAGGTGCGCGACAGCACCAATGCAGTGGTCAGCACTGGTACTTATAAGGATGGCGACGACATCACCGCGGCCGGCGTGCGCATGCGCATCAGCGGCGCACCGGCGGTCGGCGACAGTTTCCAGATCGGGGCCTCCACCACCAAGGACGTGTTCTCCACCATTGACGATCTGGTTGGCGCGCTCAATTCCGACACGCTGACCAAGCCGCAGAAGGCAGCGATGATCAATACGCTGCAGACGTCCATGCGCGACATCGCGCAGGCCTCGTCGAAGATGATCGACGCGCGCGCCTCTGGCGGCGCGCAGTTGTCGGCCATCGACAATGCCAACTCCTTGCTCGAATCCAACGAAGTCACGCTCAAGACCACCCTGTCGTCGATCCGCGATCTGGACTACGCCTCGGCGATCGGGCAGTACGAACTCGAGAAGGCCTCCTTGCAGGCCGCTCAGACCATTTTTCAGCAGATGCAGTCGTCGTCCTTGTTCAACATGATCCGCTGATTTGCAGCAGAAAACCTGCGTTTTCTTCGCTCCTGCGCGTGAGCACTTGCGCAGGCGGACGGAGTTTATTTTTCGAACGGTTATACCAACGCTAAAGATTTAAGGGGTGCTGCCGAATAAACCAAACCCCTTGATACACAACGCTTACGCATTTCGTCCCGCAGCAGAAAAACAGTAAAAAAATACTGAATTTCGCTAAAGGTTCCCGACGCAACGCCGTTATTCATCTCAGCAGCGGCAACGGCCAACTTGATGGCCCCCCTGCGGAGGCTCCGGGCAAGTCCCCCTTGCCGGAAAAATCGCTTAGGAGAAATCAAAATGGCACAGGTAATCAACACCAACGTAATGTCGCTGAACGCTCAGCGTAACCTCAACACCAGCAGCGCCAGCATGTCGACGAGCATCCAGCGTCTGTCGTCGGGCCTGCGCATCAACAGCGCCAAGGACGACGCCGCCGGTCTGGCGATCTCCGAGCGTTTCACCACGCAGATCCGCGGCCTGGACGTTGCCTCGCGCAACGCCAACGACGGTATCTCGCTGGCTCAGACCGCTGAAGGCGCGATGGTCGAAATCGGCAGCAACTTGCAGCGTATCCGCGAGCTGTCGGTGCAGTCGTCCAACGCCACCAACTCGTCCACCGACCGCGACGCGCTGAACTCCGAAGTCAAGCAGCTCACCGCTGAAATCGACCGCGTTGCCAACCAGACCAACTTCAACGGCACCAAGCTGTTGAACGGCGACTTCTCCGGCGCGCTGTTCCAGGTCGGCGCCGACGCCGGCCAGACCATCGGCATCAACAGCATCGTCGACGCCAATGTCGATTCGCTGGGCAAGGCCAACTTCGCTGCCGCCGTCTCCGGCGCTGGCGTGACCGGCACCGCCACCGCGTCGGGTTCGGTCACCGGCATCAGCCTGTCGTTCAAGGACGCCAGCGGTTCGGCCAAGAGCGTCTCCATCGCTGACGTCAAGGTCGGCGCCGGCGACACCGCAGCCGACGTGAACAAGAAGGTCGCTGCGGCCATCAACGACAAGCTGGACCAGACCGGCATGTATGCCTCGATCAAGAGCGACGGCTCGGTGCAGATCGAATCGCTGAAGGCCGGCCAGGACTTCACCTCGCTGTCCGCTGGCACCTCCAGCGCCACCGGCATCACCGTCGGCGCCGGCATCACCACCGCCTCGGCCGCTTCCGGCTCCACCGCTTCGACCCTGAGCAGCCTGGATATCTCCACGTTCTCCGGCTCGCAGAAGGCCCTGGAAATCGTCGACAAGGCGCTGACCGCGGTCAACTCCTCGCGCGCCGACATGGGTGCGGTGCAGAACCGCTTCACCTCCACCATCGCCAACCTGAGCGCAACCTCGGAAAACCTGTCGGCCTCGCGTAGCCGTATCCGCGACACCGACTACGCCAAGGAAACCGCCGAGCTGACCCGCACGCAGATCCTGCAGCAGGCCGGTACCGCGATGCTGGCCCAGGCCAAGTCGGTTCCGCAGAACGTGCTGAGCCTGCTGCAGTAACTTGCCGTAGTCGTTCAGAAGCGCTTCGCAGCAAATCAAAGGCCCCTCTTCGGAGGGGCTTTTTTGTGGGTGCGGGTTTTTTGACGCCGGTCGTGTGGCGCGGCCGGCACGGAAGTTGCATCCGCTTGGTGGTCAACAAGACGCGTCGGCGCCGCTAAAGTCCTCCCGGATGCGGCCGATACCCGTCTCGTAATCCCATGCATCCGCTGTCCGGATGCCCAGACGAGGAATGCAACATGGCATCGGTGATTAGTACGTCCGGCTCCGGGCTGGATATCCCCACCGTGGTGTCCACCCTGGTATCCCGTCAGAAGGATCCGGAGCAGGCGCGCATTAACAAGGCCGGCACCGCAGCGACCACGCAGCTGTCGGCCATCAGTCAGATCAAGAGCAGCATGACCACGCTCAAGTCTGCGCTGGACAAGGTGGTCAGCAGTGCCGATACCAACGCCTACAAGGCGACGGTCCCGACCGATGCCGGCTTCACCGCCACCACCACCAGCTCGGCCGCGCCCGGTAACTATTCGGTGGAAGTGGTCTCGCTGGCCGCGTCGCAGAAACTGGCCTCCGGCGCATTCACCGCCGATGCCACGGTCGGCAGCGGCACGCTGACGATCGGCTACGGCGACCAGAGCGTTACCGTCGACATCAGCGGCACCGACAAGCTCACCGACATTGCTGCAGCCATCAACAAGGCCGCCGGCGGCAAGGGCGTCACCGCCAGTGTGGTGACCGCCAACGATGGCCAGCACCTGGTCTTCAACGCGGTCGACTCCGGCACCAAGGGGGCGCTGACCGTCAGTGCCAGCGACCCGAGCTTGAATAGCCTCACCTTCGGCGCCGGCGTCACCGGCGGCCTGACACAGCAGGTGGCTGCCGCCGATGCGCTGGTGCGCGTGGACGGCTTCGAGCGCACCTCCAGCTCCAACACCATCAGCGACATCGTGCCGGGTGTGGTGCTCAACCTGACCAAGGCCGCCGAAGGCACCAAGTTCAACCTGGGCGTCGCTGCCGACACCAGCGGCCTCAAGGCCAATCTGACTGCGTACGCCGCCGCCTACAACACTGCCAACACCTTGCTAGCCAAGAGCAGCGCCTACGACGCCACCACCAAGACTGCCTCGGCACTGACCGGCGACTCGCTGGTGCGTGGCCTGCAGCAGCAGTTGCGCGGCCAGGTCAGCGGCAACGTCAACGAGCTCAAGGCGCTGGGCCTGACCATCGACA
The DNA here is from genome assembly GCF_035012785.1 of Xanthomonas sp. WHRI 8932A. Lineage (NCBI taxonomy): Bacteria > Pseudomonadati > Pseudomonadota > Gammaproteobacteria > Lysobacterales > Lysobacteraceae > Xanthomonas > Xanthomonas sp. WHRI 8932A. The sequence goes on along the minus strand of NZ_JAYGQQ010000010.1, from coordinate 31,628 downwards.
AGGATGGGGTGATGAGCTTCGACGGTGCCAAGTTCGACACCGCCATCGCCTCCGACGGCGGCGCTGCCGCCGAGGTACTCGGCAAGGACAGCAAGTTCGGCTCCGGCATGACCAAGCTGCTGGACAGCAACGTCAACGCCAACAACGGCACCTTGACCCTGCGCTCGGACAGCTTGAACAAGACCATCAAGGGCTATGAGGCCGACCTGGACGACCTGGACGCACGCATGACCAAGCTGACCGATCGTTACACCGCGCAGTTCACCGCGATGGAAACCATGATCAGCAAGCTGCAAAGCAGTGCCAGTTCGCTCAGCAGTCTGTTGAACAGCTGATTTCCGTGATGCCGATCCTCAAGTCCCGCAAGGGTCTTGCCGATACAAGAAGGGCCTATCGTGATTTCGGCCTTGCCTTCTGGCAGGAGCGTCGTCGCAGGAGCACAGCGCTCCGGGACCAGCGAAGGTCAGCCCATTGAGGAGTCATCCATGTACGGTTCCAATCGTCAATATGCCGAGCAATACCGCAAGGTCGGTGTGTCCACCAGCGTGACCGAAGCCGACCCGCACAAGCTGGTGTCGCTGCTGTTCGCTGGCGCCTGCCAGCGCATCCGTCTGGCCCAGGCCTGCCTGGCGCAGGGCGACCAGGCGCGCAAGGGCAAGGCCATTGGCGAAGCCTGCGCAATCGTCGGTCATTTGAACGGCTCGCTCGATCACGAAGCCGGCGGCGAGATCGCTGGTAACCTGTCGGCCCTGTACGACTACGTCATGCAGCGCCTGACTGCCGCCAACCTGCACAACGACGAGACTGCGTTGACCGAAGCGCTGGAGTTGCTCAGCGAAATCGACTCGGCGTGGAACTCCATCCCCCTCGAACAACGCGGCCTCGCTGCGGTTTCCTGAGTCCAGCCATGCATAACGCGCAAAGCCTTCAAGCCGAAATCGCCGATCTCCGCCTCGCCATGGCGCAAGAGGACTTCGAGGCGATGCCGTTCCTGCTCGACAGCCATGACCTGCACCTGCGCGAGTATGCGCAGCACGTGGATCTAAGCCAGGACCGCGACGCGCTGCAGACCTTGCAGACGATGCAGCAGGACTTGATGCGGATGATGCTCGACCGTCGCCGCAAGCTGCTGGACCTGATCCGCGCGCAGCGCACCTCGTCCTCGGCCAGCCTCGCTTACGCCCGGGTCGGACGGATCTGATGACCGCGCTCGGCACACTCGCGCCATCCGCCGATGCCGAGCTGTTTGCCGACACGCTTAGTTGCGAATTGCGTCTGCCGGCCGGTTTCCACGCCGGTGCCGACGCCGGCTCGCACAGCGCCGCAGAAACCCTGCTGCGCAGCCTCGGCCAGGTCGAAGACCTGCGTAGCGAAGAAACCAGCGAAGACCGTGGCGAACTGCCGCTGCTGGTACAACGCATGGATGCCAAGCTCGACCTGATGCTGGCACTGATCGGCCGCCTGGTCCGCCAGGGCGACAGTGGCCTGATCCAGAATGTGGTGCATTGGTCGGTCCGCGGCATCCGCTTGAATTGCGCAACCAGCCACGTACCGGGCACCACGGGCAGTGTCTGCCTGCAGCCATCCGACTGGCTTCCTGAATTGGTACAGCTTCCTGCCGAGGTGCTGGCAAGCGTCAGCGATGGTCACGATCAGTGGCTGTGGCTACGGTTCACGCCCCTGTCGCCGGGTTTGCAGGACGCCCTGGAACGTCATTTGTTTCGTTTACATCGCCGTCAGATCGCCGACGCCCGCCGCCAGCGCTGATCCCGCTAGTTGGCGCCAGGCGCCGGGTCGGCTAAGGTGCCCCATACCGAAAAAAGGTCTCATCTGCGCCGTGCGAGTCATCATCGTCGACGATCACACCCTTGTCCGTGCAGGCCTGTCCAGGCTGCTGCAAACCTTCGCCGGCATCGATGTCGTCGCCGAGGCCAGCAACGCGCAACAAGCCCTGGATATGACATCCCTGCATCGCCCGGATCTGGTGCTGATGGACCTGTCCCTGCCCGGCCGTAGCGGTCTTGATGCCATGACCGACGTGCTGCGCGCTGCGCCGCGCACGCATGTGGTGATGATGTCGATGCACGACGACCCGGTGCACGTGCGCGATGCGCTCGATCGCGGCGCGGTCGGTTTCGTGGTCAAGGACGCCGCGCCGCTGGAGCTGGAGCTGGCGCTACGTGCCGCCGCTGCCGGCCAGGTGTTCTTGAGCCCGCAGATCTCGTCCAAGATGATCGCGCCGATGCTGGGCCGCGAAAAACCGGTCGGTATTGCCGCGCTGTCACCGCGTCAGCGCGAAATCCTGCGTGAGATCGGCCGCGGACAGAGCAACAAGGAAATTGCCGCCGACCTGGGCATCAGCGTCAAGACCGTCGAAACCCATCGCGCGCGCATGATGGAATCGCTGGGCTGCCGCCGCGCCAACGATCTGGTCCTGCTCGCCGCCAAGCATCACAACGAACTGGTCTGAGCGATTGCAGCCGCAATCGCCGTATTGGTCATTCGAAACACCCGGCGCGGCCCGCACAGGGCCGCCGCGACGAAAACAGTGACGGAATTCCGGCGGGCACGCTTGAGCTCGCCCTTCATGTCAGGGAGTTCCTGACAGACTGTCAGGAAAATCATGAGTCACCTCACCTGACTCCCTGATTAGAAACCCGTCACTTTGTCCTGCAAGATGCGTTCCATCGCTGCTGCATGCAGCGCCCTTCGGAAGCGCTTCCATGAAGACGACCATTTCCGCCCAGCTTGGCCAGCAACTGCACCTCACCCCGCAGTTGTTGCAGTCGATCCGTCTGTTGCAATTGGACGGCATGCAGTTGGAACTGGAAATCCGTCGTGCCCTGGAAACCAATCCGTTGCTGGAGTTGGAAGAGCTGGCCGATAACGGGGATGAGGCCACCACCAACGACGATGGCGCCGGCGATATCGCTGCGTTCGATGAGCTGCCGGAAAGCACGATGTGGGACGTGCAGAGCAGCAGTTGGAACGATGGCGACGACGACCGCATGCAGCGCGTGGCCGCCGGCGAGTCCACCGACCCGCATGTGCGCATCCTGCGCGAACTGGCGCTGGACCTGGACGAGGCCGCTTTGGGGGCCGCCGCGTTCTGGTTGGAGCAGACCGATGACGCGGGGTATCTGACCGAGGCGCTGTCGACGCTGCAGCAGCTTGGCGCTACCCGCCTGGGTATGACCGTTGAGGCAGTGGAAGCGATCCGTCAGCGCCTGCTGCACGGCGACCCCGCCGGACTGGCCGCCTGCGACCTGCGCGAGTGCCTGCAAGCCCAGTTGAACGCCCTGCCCGGCCGCGTCCCGGCCCGTCATCTGGCTGCGCGCATCCTGTCCGGCGATCTGGATCTGCTGGCCAGCCACGACTACGCGCTGCTGGCGCGTGCGCACGATGCCGAAGTGGACGATGCGCGCGAAGCGGTGCGGCTGATCCTGTCGCTGCAGCCGCGCCCGGGCGACGACCTGCTGCAGGAAAGCAACGCCAGCGTGATTCCGGATGTGCTCGCCTGGCATGCCGATGGCAGCTGGCGCGTGGCGTTGAATCCGGCCACCACGCACCGCGTCAGCATCAACCCGGTACACGAACGCGCATTGGCCGAGGCCGGCGATGCCGCGCAGCCGCTGCGCGACATGCTGCAGGAAGCGCGCTGGCTGACCCGCGGGCTGTCGATGCGCTACGAAACCCTGCTGCGCGCCACGCGTGCGATCGTCGAACGCCAGGCCGCCTTCCTGGCGCGCGGCGAAGAAGCGATGGCACCGCTGACGTTGAAGGAAATCGCCGACGAGATCGGCATGCACGAATCGACGATTTCGCGCATTACCACCGGCAAATACCTGCAAACCCCGCGTGGCACCTTCGAACTCAAACATTTCTTCGCCGTGCGGTTGGAAGGCGCCAGCGTCTCCGGCCAAGCGGTCAAGGCGATGGTGCGTCGTTTGATCGAGAGCGAGCCGGTGGGTCGCCCGCTGGCCGACGAAGCCATCGCCGGCCTGTTGTCGCGCCAGGGCGTTAATATTGCGCGAAGGACCGTGGCCAAATACCGCGAACAACTCGAGATCGCCCCGGCCCGCGAGCGCCGCCGTAATAACAAACCGCTGCTTGCGCGAGCGGGATAAGGACTACTATGAGCAAACTCACCGTGCTGCTGGTCGACGACCACGAGGGCTTCATCAACGCTGCGATGCGTCATTTTCGCAAAGTGGAGTGGCTCAACATCGTGGGCAGTGCCGCCAATGGACTGGAAGCGATAGAGCGCTCTGAGTCGCTGCGCCCCAATGTCGTGCTGATGGATCTGGCCATGCCCGAGATGGGCGGACTGCAGGCAACGCGTCTGATCAAGACGCAGGACGATCCGCCGTATATTGTCATCGCGAGCCACTTCGACGATGCCGAGCATCGTGAACACGCTCTTCGCGCGGGTGCTGACAATTTTGTCAGCAAGCTGTCCTATATCCAGGAAGTCATGCCAATCCTGGAGGGCCTGACGGAAGGAGCCAGGAATGAGTGAGTCCCGCATTCTGTTGATCGACAGTGACGCCGTGCGCGCCGAGCGCACCGTGTCGCTGCTCGAGTTCATGGACTTCAATCCCCGCTGGGTCACCGACGGCGCCGACATCAATCCTGGCCGTCACCGCCACGATGAGTGGATGGCGGTGATGGTGGGCTCGGCGCAGGACGCCGCGCAGGCCGACAAATTCTTCGACTGGCTGGCCGATGCCAAGCTGCCGCCGCCGGTGCTGTTGATGGAAGGCAGCCCGATCACGTTTGCGCAGACGCACGGCCTGCACGAAGCCAATGTCTGGGCATTGGACACCCCCCTGCGTCACGCACAGCTGGAAGCCCTGCTGCGCCGCGCAAGCCTCAAGCGTCTGGATGCCGAGCATCAGGCCGGCGTGCAGCAGGACACCGGTCCAACCGGCAACAGCGAGGCAGTCACCCGCCTGCGTCGCTTGATCGACCAGGTGGCCGCGTTCGACACCACCGTGCTGGTGCTGGGCGAATCCGGTACCGGCAAGGAAGTGGTCGCCCGCGCCATCCATCAACATTCGCCGCGCCGCGACGGGCCGTTTGTCGCAATCAATTGCGGCGCGATCCCGCCGGATCTGCTCGAAAGCGAACTCTTCGGTCACGAAAAAGGCGCCTTTACCGGCGCGCTGACCACACGCAAGGGTCGCTTCGAAATGGCTGAAGGCGGCACCCTGCTGCTGGACGAAATCGGCGACATGAGCTTGCCGATGCAGGTGAAGTTGTTGCGCGTGCTGCAGGAGCGCAGTTTCGAGCGCGTTGGCGGTGGCCAGACCATCCGCTGCAACGTGCGCGTGATCGCCGCCACCCACCGCAACCTGGAAACGCGCATCAGCGACGGGCAGTTCCGTGAGGATCTGTTCTATCGCCTCAACGTGTTCCCGATCGAAATGCCGGCGTTGCGCGAGCGCGTCGACGATCTGGCCATCCTGGTGCAGACGATTGCCGGCCAGCTGGCGCGTACCGGGCGCGGCGAAGTGCGCTTTGCCGATGAAGCCTTGCAGGCGCTGCGCAGCTACGACTGGCCGGGCAATGTGCGCGAACTGACCAACCTGGTGGAGCGCCTGGCGGTGCTGCATCCCGGTGGGCTGGTGCGCGTGCAGGACCTGCCGGCGCGCTATCGCGGCGATTTCGCATCGTCCATTCCGGTCGAGCTGCCGCCGGAACCAGCCTTTGTGGCGGCGCCCACCGACGCTGGCGCACTGCCGAGCAACGTGGTGACGCTGCAGCCCAAGACGGCCGATGCCGAACCGGCCGCTGCCGCCAGCCTGCCCGACGACGGCATCGACCTGCGTGGCCACATGGCCACCATTGAGTTGGCCTTGATCAACGAGGCCCTGGAACGCACCCAGGGCGTGGTTGCGCATGCGGCCCAGCTGCTCGGCCTGCGCCGCACCACGCTGGTGGAGAAGCTGCGCAAGTACGGCATCGACCGCGAGCAGACCGAGCTGGCGAACTGAGCGGGCCACTGCTTCGCCAGCGCCCGCTGGCATAGCGCTTGCTTCAACAGGATCACTCCGTCCGCAGCCACCGGTTGCGGCGGAATCCCGACATTCACCCGTCCCAGCGAGGCATTGATGCCCATCCCCGTCACCAGTCCGCTGCTGCCGCCGCTGGAAGACTTTCTGCCGTATCTGGAAAGGATCTGGACCAGTCGCATCCTCAGCAACGGCGGTGAGATGCACCGTGCGCTCGAGCAGGCGCTGTGCGACTACCTGGGCGTGCCGCATCTGGCCCTGTTGACCAACGGCACCACCGCGTTGATCACCGCCTTGCAGGCGCTGCGCATCACCGGCGAAGTCATCACCACGCCCTACTCCTTCGTGGCCACGGCCCACTCGTTGCTGTGGAAGAGCATCACCCCGGTATTCGTGGATATCGACCCGGTGACGCTCAACATGGACCCGTCCAAGATCGAAGCGGCCATCACCCCGCAGACCACCGCGATCATGCCGGTGCACTGCTATGGCACCGCGTGCGATACCACTGCGATCACGCGCATCGCCGACATCTACAACCTCAAGGTGATCTACGACGCGGCGCATGCGTTCGGCGTGCGCGATGACGGCGGCTCGATCCTGCGTCACGGCGACCTGAGCGTGTTGAGCTTTCATGCCACCAAGGTGTTCAACACTTTCGAAGGCGGCGCCATCGTGTGCCCTGATGAGAGAACCTATCAACGCATCGGGCATCTGAAGAACTTCGGCTTCGTCGACGAAACCACGGTGGTCGCACCCGGCATCAACGGCAAGATGAATGAGATCAGCGCCGCGTTCGGCCTGTTGCAGCTCAAACACATCGATGAGGCCATTGCGCAACGCGGCGCGATCGACGCGCAGTACCGGCAGCGGCTGAGCGCAGTGCGCGGCATCCGCTGCGTGGCATCGCCGCAGCATTCCAGCGCCAATCACGCGTATTTTCCGATCCTGGTGCAGGACGACTACCCGCTGTCGCGCGATGCGTTGTATCAGTTGATGCGCGAACACGGCATCCTGGTACGGCGTTACTTCTATCCGTTGATCAGCGACTTCCCGATGTATCGCGCCCTGCCCTCGTCGGCGCCGGCGTGGTTGCCGGTGGCGCGCTCGGTGGCCGCGCAGGTGTTGTGCCTGCCGATCTTCCCCGGCTTGCACAGCGATCAGGTCGACACCATCGCCGACCTGATCGCCGGCGCACAGGCAACATGATCGCAACACGCTGCACCTGCATTTCAGACTTCCATCTCTCAACAGGCAACCAGGCGAGATCGCATGACCCAGGCAACATTTATCGAGAACTTCCTCTCCGCCACCGACTTCCAGGAACCGGTGGAGGTCACCATGGACACCGCCCTGGCTGACTTGCCTGAATGGGATTCGCTCTCAGCTTTGGGCGTCATCGTCATGTTCGACGTGGATTACGGCAAGGTCATTACCGGCGACGACCTCAAGAAATGCGCCACCGTGAACGATCTCCACAAACTGCTGGGATAAGACCATGGGACTGTCCACTCTTAGCAATGTCCGTTTCGCGGGCATGGCGAGTTGCGTACCTAAGCGGATCATTTCCAACCTGACCGATTGCCCGCCCAAGATGCGCTCGGAACGCGAGCGTCTGGTACGCAACATCGGTATCGAGTTCCGCCGCATTTGCCCCAGCTGGCAGACGTTTTCCGATCTGGCGCTCATCTCCACGGAAAAGCTGCTGGCCGACCTGCAATGGGAGAAGGGAGAAATCGATGCACTGATAGTCGTCACGCAATCGCCCGACTATCCCATCCCGGCCACAGCCATCATCATGCAACACCGGCTCCAACTGCCGCAGACCACCATCGCCTTCGATGTAAATCTTGGCTGCTCCGGCTATCCGTTCGGCCTCCACCTTTTGGGCAGCATGATTGCGGCGGGCACCATCAAGAAGGCCCTTCTGCTGGTCGGCGACCGCTCCGCCACACTTCTGGATCCGTTGTTCTCTGACGCAGGCACGGCCACGGCGCTGGAGTTCGACAAGAATGCGCCACCCATGCATTTCGACTTGAATAGCGACGGTAGCGGCTACCGCGCCATCATGTTGCCCGTGGGAGGCCATCGTGAGCCCTACGGCCCCCAGCATATCTCTCCAACCCGTGATGAAAACGGTGCACTCCACTGGCCAGGAGAGTTGATTCTGGATGGCCCTGCCGTGCTGAGTTTCTCGACCCAGCGTGTGCCGCCAGCTGTGGAGAATTTGCTTGAGTATTCGGGCGTCACCAAAGACAGCGTTGATTTCTTCGTTTTCCATCAGGCAAACAAAATGATCAACGAAACCATCCGCAAGAAGTTGGGGCTGCCGACAGAAAAAGTGCCCTCAACCCTGCGCGACTTCGGCAACACCAGTGGCGCTTCCCTGCCCGTCACCTTGACAGCACGCCTCAACGATGTCCTGGGAGAGGCCAGGCACCGCTTGCTCCTTGCAGGCTTCGGTATTGGCCTGTCTTGGGGCACGGCTATCGTGGACGTCGAGAACGCCGTCTTTCCGGCACTGATCGAAGCATGAACGCGCAGCGCGATCCATTTTCTCTGGAAGGCAAGCGCGTCCTCGTGACCGGCGCTTCATCGGGAATTGGCCGGCAAATTGCCATCACTTGCTCGCAAATGGGCGCGCAGATCGTGATCACCGGACGCAACATGGAGCGTTTACAGGCCACATTCGATGAACTGGAAGGCGAAGGCCACATACAAATCGTGGCAGACCTGGCTGTACAGGAAGGAATTGACCGCGTGGTGGGGGCGAGCGGCGTCATCGACGGTTTGGCGCACGCAGCCGGCATGTCCAAGCTAACTCCCTTTCGCATGATGAACCGCGCGCACCTGGACGAGACATTTGCAGGCAACACCTACTCCCCCATGCTGTTGACTCGGGGCCTGCTGGCAAAAAAACAGATCGCGCCGGGCGGCTCACTGCTATTCATTGCCTCGATTGCCTCCCACATCGGACCGCTGGCCAGCAGCGCATACGCTGCGAGCAAGAGCGCCCTGCTGGGCATGATGCGCTCGCTGGGCATGGAAGTGGCCAAGCAGGGCATACGTGCGAACTGCATCGCACCAGGTTATGTGCGCACGCCCTTGTTGGAAGGCTTGCAGGGAAGCGGCGGCAACATGGACAGCCTGTTTGAATTGACGCCACTTGGCATGGGCGAGCCAGAAGACGTGGCTTACGCAGCCGTGTTCTATCTTTCCGATGCCAGCCGCTGGATCACGCGCAACTACTTCATTCTCGATGGCGGATTTTCTGCGCCTATGGACATCTACGCATGAGCAGTGCGGCGCAACAAGCCTTTTCACTGACTGACAAGACAATTCTGGTGACGGGTGCCTCATCGGGCATCGGCAGGCAAATCGCGGTTGCCTGCGCGCGTCGCGGGGCGCGCGTTGTCGTCACCGGTCGGGATGCAGAGCGCCTGCAGGAAACCTTCGACCTGTTGAAAGGCCATGGACATGTCCAGGTGCTGGCCGACTTGACCGAAGCCGACGGCCGTGAACGACTGGTGCAGGGCCTTTCCAGCGTGAATGGACTGGTGCACTGTGCTGGCAGGCAACGGCTGAGCCCCATCCGGCAACTGACAGAAAAGCTGATGACCGACGTCTATGCGGTTAATTTCCTGGCACCGGTCATGCTCACTCAGCGGCTGTTGCAGGCCAACGCGCTTGCACCTCGAAGTTCCATCATTTTCATGCTTTCCACTGCAGCCCATATCGGCACGCCCGGAGTAGGACCATATTCAGCTATGAAGTCAGCCCTACTCGGCATCATCCGCTGCTTATCCATGGAGCAAGCCAAACGCAAGATCCGGGTCAACGGCATTTCGCCCTCGGCAGTCGCAACGCCCATCTGGGACACAACCCATCTGGAAGCGCAGAGAAAGCGCCATCCACTCGGATTAGGTACCCCAGACGACGTGGCGAACGCTGCGATCTATCTTTTGTCTGATGCTAGCCGCTGGGTGACGGGGACCAGCCTAGTGATGGACGGTGGAGCGGTGCTGTGACCTATCCCGTGCTCATCGTCGGCGCGGGCGGCTGGGGTCGCGAGGTACTGGAGCAAATGCAGGGCGATGTCGCGCACCGGAAGGAATGGGAGGTCACCGGGTTCCTGGACAGTCGTGCGCACATTCTGGATGGGTTCGATACCGGCGTGCCCATCGTCGGCGACCCCTTGACTTACGTACCGCGCGACAAGGAAGCTTTTGTCTGCGCGCAAGGCGATCCGCTAGAACGTCGTAAATACGTTCAACCGCTACTTACAAAAGGGGCCACTTTCATCCCGATCTGCACCGAGGCGCACCTGAGTCGCCGTGTGCACCTAGGCACGGGCTGCTTTCTCGGCAATCAGGTTCACGTGGGACCCGATGTGCGGATCGGGGATTTTGCAAACCTGCTCACCTGGGCGGTGATTGGGCATGACGTTTGCATTGGAAATTATGCACATGTAGGCGCACAGGTTTTCATCGGCGGCGGCGTGCAGATAGGCGACTTCGCAGTCGTGCACCCGCGCGCCACTCTTGTGCCAGGCATCAAGGTGGGTGATCACGCCGTCATCGGTACCGGTGCGGTGGTGCTGAAGGATGTGCCAGCGGGCGCCACGGTGTTTGGCAATCCAGCCAAGATCGTTTTCCACAAAAACATACAGATAGACTGATCCATGCGCTCCAGGATGCACCCTCGTTATTACTTGTCGCAGGAAATCTTTGATCGCGAGCAGCGCAAGATCTTTCGCAGGGTCTGGCTGTTTGCGGGCCTCAAGACACTGCTGCGGGATCACAATTGCTTCATCACACGCAAGCTAGCGGGCATCCCCCTTGTTATCCAGAACTTCCACGGCGAAATCCGTGCATTCGAGAACGTGTGCCTCCACCGCAGTGCGCTGATCCAGAAAGATGCTGTCGGTTGCCGGCCGTTGGTGTGTCCTTACCATGCATGGAGTTATGACGAACAAGGGCGGGTGAAGAAGATCCCGGACTGCGACGCAATCTATCGCATCGACGATGGTGAAAAGAACGAACTGAAACTGCGCGAATTCTCACTGCGCGCGATTGGCAACCTGCTGTTTGTCAATCTCGATCCCGACCCGATGCCGATCGAAGAGCAGTTTTCGCCAGACTTTATCGCCTTGCTGGAAAGTAGTTCGAGCGCCTACGACACAGAAGTCATGGTGACCACATGGCCTGGCCGGTACAACTGGAAGCTGGCTTACGAAAACCTTCGGGATGCCAATCACCCGCGCTTTGTCCACTCCAAAACCTTGGCCAAGAATGTCAGCTTCGTCCCCCAGGTTAACGATGAGCAAGCCGAGGAGTCCGCGGAAGCTTTGCAGGGCACATCACCCGCTGCCTTGAGGCGTGAAATGCGCCGCTTCAGCTTCGGAGGCGCGGAAGCGTCCATCCCGGCCGCTAAACACTTTGGCTGGTACGAGAAAGTGGAACGCTGGGGCAATCAGGACGCCTACTTCAACTGGCTGGCCTTCCCTAACTTGCATATCGCCAGTACCAACGGCGGCTATTCCTTCACGCTGGAACACCACATCCCCATTGCACCGGACAGGACAGACCTGGAAATCTACTGGTTCAGCGCACGCAAGAAGCAGTCTTACCGCTCCTCCGGGCAGGTGTTGCTGGCGCAGATGCACGGCAGCAAAGCGGTGGTGGGCGAGGACGTGGAAATCATGGAGCGGGTGCAGTCCGCATTGCATGCAGACGCTCCACTGCCTACCCAAGGCGCCTATGAATCCATGAATCGCCTGGTCGAACGCTGGTACGCGACGCTGATGGAGACCGAACATGAAATCTAGGTGGGTCATCGGCGGCAGCGACTACCTCGACATAGCCTTCCACGCCTGGAAGCATGCTCGTCCGGATGAGACCGTCATCAGAATTGAAGTTCCACAGGACTCTGACCACGAGTTCGATCTGAGCATGCTGGATGAACTGAATGTAGCCGACGGGGCAATGTTCGTGGCTTTCGACGAACGCTTCGGCAACTTCAAGCGCATGGAATTGATGCAGGCAGCGATGGAACGTGGCTTCAAGCTGGAGCCCTTCATTCATCCTAGCGCCGCCATCGGCGCTGACACAGTCATCGGGCTCAACGCGTTCGTAGGTGCCAACGCCGTCATTGGGCACGGGTGCAGGATCGAATACAACACCGTCATCCATGCCGGCACGCACCTCGGGCCGACATGCCGCATCAAATCCTCATGCTGGATAGAAAATGGAGTTCAAATAGGCACGGGCGTCGAAATCGGTGGCAACAGCATTCTGCGTACTGGTGCCATCGTGCGCGCCGGAGTCAAAGTGGGCCGAAGCTGCGAACTTGGCTGGCCGCGTGTCTACTGCGAGGACGTGCCTGCTAAGACCTATTTCGACGCCCGCTACGACACTCCAATCCATGTTTATGAAAGCTAAGCCAGGGACCAATCATGCAACCCGCTATCCAACTCAAACTAAACATCGACCCGCAGGCAATGGAAGAAACGTTTCAGATCGCCGCCGAAGGCCTGACTGGTGATCCGATGTTCGGTATTCCCGAGGATGTTCGCCACCTCATTGCCAAATTTGGTGACGAAGTCAAGGTGATCGTTTTAGGAACTGGGGGATTCGGCGCGCACTTACTGAACCTGAAGCAGGACCGGCACTGCAATGTAGTCGCCTCGGTGGATGACTTCCGCTATCACTCCGGTGCGCTGTATTACGGCACTCCGATCATCTCTACGGACAAGTTCATCGAACTTGCAAAGTCTGGTGACATCATCGCCCTCAACACCTGCCGATATGATGGACCCAAGCGATTTTTTGACCAGGTCTGTAGGCAGCACGGGATTGCTCATATCAACTTTGAACAGGCCGTTCGCGCTTTCGGCCTGCAGGGGCGCGTAGATTTCCGGGTGGACGACTGGGGACGGGAAATCGCGCGCAATGTTCCCAGGTTTCAGCGCTTGGCAAAACGCTTTTCCGATGCCTACTCGGCACAAACCCTGTTCTCTGTCCTCAACTTCCACCTGACCTGTAATCCCGAGTATTACCACGAAATCGAGCGACCCTACACCACTTTGTACTTCCGCTCCGGCCTGCTGCAATTCGGCAGCGCGGAAAAGATGGTTGATTGCGGAGCCTCAATCGGCGAGTCGCTCGCAGGCCTCATTGACGCCACGAAAGGTCAATTCTCGCGTTCGTGGATGATTGAACCCGATCGGATCAACATCGGCACACTCAAGAACGTGTTACGCCGCTACGACGGCACACCTCTGGCGTCCAGAATCAGTCTGCATGGCTGCGGCGTAGGCGAGACACGAGGCAGGGTTCCATTCAACCACGAGGGCGGCCACGGCGGCTTCGTCAAGCCTGCGAGTGAGGCTTGCGAACCGGCAGACATGATCGACGTATGCTCCATAGACGATCTCATCGACGATGCACCCACCTTCATCAAAATGGACATAGAGGGGTCGGAACTTTCGGCACTGAAAGGCGCGCAAAGTGCGATTGTTCAGTGCAAGCCAAAAATGGCGATCTCCGCCTATCACAGAGCTACCGACCTGCTGGATCTAAGCGATTTCGCCCTATCTCTGAACCCGGATTACAAGATCGGCCTGCGCCATCACACCCCGGATCGCTGGGATACCTGCCTGTATTTTTATTGACGCTCTGCCAAAAATGAGCGGATCGATGACTGACCCAAGCAAGATTTTCCTTTTCAACTCGGCCCTTCCTGAATCCCTGGAAATGTCGGATTTCCTGAAAGGCATGGGGCCGTCCCAAGACAATGTCAGAGGCCAGAACATCGGAAACGGCTACATCGCCTATGGTTTTTTGAAAGCGCTATTTGGACGCCCGGTGAAGCTTGACCACATTTCTAACGCACTGGAGGCAAAGCTCTCAGATCAACTCGCAGAAGAGATCAATGGAAAATATTCGCATCTTGTCTGGACGATGAAGGATGACATCCGGGAGGACTTCTCGGGCCTTCCTGTTGAGCGAATTACGCACTTTCTTGAAAAAATCATGATCCCGATCGTGCCGGTGAGCCTCTGCGCGAACTCATTCAACGGCTACGACCCGGGCCTGGCCGAGCGCCTCAGTCCCAATCAGAAGCGAAATTTCTCCCTTCTCTCTGAAAAGTCCAAGTTGATTGGTGTTCGCGGAAATTATTCCGCCGAAATCTTGAATAGCCTTGGCATAAAGAACGTCAGAGTGATTGGCTGCCCGAGCTACTTTGAGAACGGACCCACCCGGACTCTGCAAAAAAAGCCATGGGATGCGGACAAAGTCATCACCACGGCCACATTCTTCAATTCTGGGCTGCCGCGGACATCCCATCTGCTGCAGGATGAACTGTATTTCATCAACTTGCTCTACCTTGAGAAAGCACTGCCATCGACCCGCAACATCACAGCGCAACCTTTCAACCTCGACGAAATACCTACGTCCTTCCAACTACTGGCAAAAGCCATGGCTGGACGACTGGAGTTTTTCTCAGATTACAACCAGTGGGCCACGTTCTTCAAAAGCAACGACCATTGCCTCACGATTGGAACCCGGCTTCACTCCGGAATTCTCTCGATTAATAGCGGCGTCCCCGCCATTGTGACCAATCCGGATTCCAGGGCCAGGGAAACTTGCGAATATCTCCGCATCCCTTATGACCCTACCATTCACAGCCGAAGCAACATCCGTGAAGTTTTCGAGAACCTCGACCTCTCGGAAATGAACAAAGCTTACCCGGCTCTGCACAAGGAATTTCTTGATTTTCTCGACGCAGTCGGCCTTGTTCCTTGCACTGTATCTCATGACAGACCCAGCTTTGAATTTCCGGATCTGAAGAAAAGTACTAGCCCCTCAGTTGCAGCTGAGCTACATGAGGCCTACACCGAACTCGTAGAGAATCTGGACCGCGAAGTCGTTGTCCGCAGAGAGCATGGCGGAGAGATGTCTCGACGGTTGGTAAATAGATTCCAACTACTAAGACGGCGCTATCCAGGGCTGACGCGCAGAGAGTATCTGGATTATCTCAGCCGATTTACGACAAGCTAATTGAAACCGAATCTGGTCGGCATCGTCATGCCTACCTACAAGCCGCGCTAGTGCGCGCGGGCGCTAGGTGGCGTGCCGGCGCAGACCTATGCAGCGTTGCAGCTAAGTGATCTGTAACGCCAATGCCCATGGCCGCATTAAGGCAGTGTTGGCGTCCAGGTTGCTGGTAGCGTCTGTCCCATTTCGCTACCAGCAACCAGCCAAGCATTGGCTATTAGGAATATATCGATTTCCGATAGCGCGTACGCGAGCTGTGCTGGCAGCGCGTTAGATTAATCAATCGCTTGACTGAATGAGGAGTGCCGGATCTCAGAAAACGACAGCCTTCATAAGGTCTAACATCAAGAATAACTCCCGCCGGTAAGAATGTACCCGGCCACGTTTCCTGGGAAGACATTTGCGCCTTTACCATTGACCCAAATCACCCCATTTGCATTTATTCCATACCGGGGGCCCGTGGCCGCTCCGGAGAACGTAAAAACATAGTCACCGCCATTTATGCTGCCCGCACGACCTACGTTAGCGAAGGAAGCAGCGAAAGCCGGCGCACCTGTAAGGGTGACGGTGATGGTAGAAATAGTAAGTTGACCGCCATCAAATGCCGCATAATGGGCGTAGCCTCCTCCAGTGATACTGTAGTTACCTGAAACAATACCAACGCTATTGCGAACGACGTTCATATGAAAGCCGGTCATCGCTGCAAACACATGGCCACCCTGGAAGTTACAAGACCCCCTACTAATTGCAATAACACCGTTTACTGTACCCCCACCACCTATAGTGAAACCAGAAACCTGAACCGTACTAGTGCCATCCACAGTAAGAAGCCATCCAGTGGTGTTACGCCAAATAGCAGATATACTACCTACAAACCGCACAATGCCACCTGCGACGCCGCCCATCACAACATTTTCCACGTAAGTTCCGTCTGCAACATTGATAATTGCCGTATAGCCACACAATGAATAGCGCGTTCGAACCACATTCACAGCACGCTGAATGGTCTGGAATGCCGTCGCAGCGCTTAGCCCATCATTGGAATCACTGCCTGTGTTTGAGACGTAAAAAGACAAATCCTGCGTCAAGGCAATGGCATAAGTGGCGTAGCTATTCGCGCTGGTACCCATCGCGAACCGACCTTCATCACTGATGAAATACGGCTCGCTGGCAGCAAGTTCACCAGCTGTCGCAGCAGCATCAAATTGCGCACGCGTTCCGCGTTTCACATAAATATTGGCACCTAGCATTGCATCGACCATGATGTTAGCTCCTTGAATTTATATTCAAAATTAAATGGTATTAAAAATCTTTTCCATTGTTATTTTAATTAAAGCTCAGGATTTTTTCATATTAACACCCCCCTTCTTCTGGATATTAAATTTAACTTTAAAAGGTTTAAGGCATATTATTATTTTCCAAATTTACCATCAGCATCAATCGATTATTGAGAACCAGCCCTCAATTGAAGATCCGCCTCGGCACAGCCATCCGTGCCTATGCGCATTGCAGGCTGGACTGGGCTGAACTCAGCACCTCACGCACGTTGATCAAGTACGAATATTTCAATCAACGAACCGTGCTTGCGCCGCTGCCTGTATACGCATAGTTACCGAATCCCCGACAATGCGATGAGTACCAGTCCTCCAATCCTCGAACATGGTCCGCTCTGCATGACTTCTACCACTCTAGTCAGCATCGTCATGCCGACCTACAAGCCGCGCTACTTTGAGCAGGCGCTGGAGAGCGTGCTGGCGCAGACCTACGCAGCGTTGGAGCTGGTGATCTGCGACGACAACGCCGATGGCGCTATTGAGACGGTGCTGGCATCCAGGCTGGCGGATGCGCCCTACCCCATTCGCTACCACCGCAACACATCACGGCTTGGCGAGCTCGGCAGCACGGTCAAGGGCATCGGCCTGGCGCAAGGCGAGTACGTCAAGTTCCTGCATGACGACGATGTGCTTGAGCCGGACTGCATTGAGCAGTTGGTGGCGGCGATCGAGCGCAATCCGGGCACGGCGATGGCATCGTCGCGTCGGGTGCGCATCGACGACGATGGTGCGCCTTTGCCGGACATCCTGGCGACCTGCTTTCCGTTTGCCGAAGATGCGTTGATCGACGGGCCGGAGCTGGTGTCGTTCCTGGCCGATCACACCATCAACTTCATCGGCGAGCCGAGTTGCGTGCTGTGTCGGCGCGCCGATC
This sequence comes from Xanthomonas sp. WHRI 8932A, assembly GCF_035012785.1. Classification (NCBI taxonomy): domain Bacteria; kingdom Pseudomonadati; phylum Pseudomonadota; class Gammaproteobacteria; order Lysobacterales; family Lysobacteraceae; genus Xanthomonas; species Xanthomonas sp. WHRI 8932A. The sequence continues at coordinate 14,347 of NZ_JAYGQQ010000010.1, read as the reverse complement.
TGCTGGCCATAGGCGCCGACTTGATGTCGTTGAACGGTAAGCCGATTCATTGGGTCGGCGACCTGGCGATCTACGTCAAGCTGCTGCGCCACGGCAACCTGGCGCTGCTGTCCAGGCCGCTCACGCACTTTCGGGTGTCCAACGCGCAGTTCAGCCAGGCCGGTCGTAACCAGCCCGGCATCGGCGACCAAGGCCACGAGGATCTGCGCCAGGGCATCCGCCAGCTGGGTTGGCGGCGCGAGACCGGCGACAACCGGCTGGTGCGGGTTGCGCCGCTCAGCCCGCACAAGGCGCGGGTGTTCAAGTCGGTAGACCTGGTCAATGCGCTGATGCAAAGCGCCGGCATGGCCGAGCGGGTGTCGCCGGCCACCTGGCTGGGCGTGCGCCATCCCAGCGATGTGCAGCGCGCATTGATCGATGCCCGCCTGCAAGCGCATGCCGGCGGGCCACGCATTGCGGTGATGCTGATCGACCGCGATGGCGATGCTGCCGCAGTGGCCGCAACCCAGGCCAGCATCGACGCGGTGGCCTGCTATCGACATCAGCAGACCTGGGTGGTCAGCAGCGCACCGCACCAGCTGGCCGAGCACGGCGAGCGTGCGGTACTGATTGACGACGCGGGTCTGGTGGCCGCACTCAACCAGGCCATTGCAAGGCAACAGGATGTCGATTGGGTGGTGCTGGTGGATGCCGGCAGTGTCTTTACGACCAGCGGCCTGACGATGCTGGCGCTGGGCATGATCGGGCTGCCGGAGCAGTGTCAGGCGGTCTATGCGGACGAAGTGGTCGCGCTGGACACCGCGCAGCTTGGGCTGGCGTTGCGGCCGGCGCTGTATCTGGATGCGCTGTTGAGTGCGCCGTCCACGCTGTCGCGGCACTGGCTGTTCCGCCGCAGCAGTCTGGTGGCCGACGGCGGTTTTCCGGCAGACCTTGGGCAGGCCTTCGAACTCGGCTATCAGCTTGGCCTGGTCGAGCGTTACGGCCTGGCCTGCGTGCAGCACATCGCCGAGCCCTTGTTGGTGGCCGCGGCCCAGACCCGGCACACCGATGCGGACGCGCAACATGCCATTGCCCGCCATCTGGCCGCGCGCGGGTATGCAGACGCGCGCGTGCACAGTGCCGGCCCTGGTCGGCATGCGGTGGATTACCAACATGCCCAGCAGCCGCTGGTCAGCATCCTGGTGCTGGTCGATGGCCGTTTGCCGCAGGTGCAGCGCTGTCTGGAAAGCATCCTGACCAACACGACCTACCCGCATTACGAAGTGCTGCTACTGGATCGCGATAGCAACGCTCCGGACCTGCGCGATTGGCTGGCCGGCATCGAAGCGCTGGGCATGCAGCAGATCCGCGTGCTGCGCTTTGCCGCCGAGACTACGCGTGAAGCGGTCTGCAACGCGGCCGCCGAGCATGCACGTGGGGACGTGCTGCTGTGGCTGTCGGCCGGCGCTGCGGTGATGAAGGCCGATTGGCTGGAGCAACTGCTCAACCACGCACTCCGTCCGGAAGTGGGTGCGGTGGCCGGCAAGCTGTTGCGCGGCGACGGCACCGTGCATCACGCCGGCCTGCTGCTGGGCCTGGGGGCACCGGTGGCGCGCGCGTTTGAAGGCAGTGCCTTCGACGAATCCGGCTATCTGCAGCGCCTGCAGCTGGATCAGAACTACACCGCCTTGAGCGGCGAGTGCCTGATGCTGCCGCGTCAGCTATTTATCGACGCAGGCGGCTTTGCGCTGGAGCCGGCACTGGCGCAATGGAGCGATGTCGACCTGTGCCTGCGCCTGCACCAGGCCGGATACTTGAATGTGTTTGCCGCGCGCGCGCAGCTGTTGATCGACCCACCCGAGCAGGCGCCTGCCACTGCGCTTGACGAAGAAGCGATGTACGCGCGCTGGCTGCCGGTGATGGCCAACGATCCGGCCTACAACCCGGGGTTTTCGCTGGACCCGGGCGCCGGCTTTGCGCTGGCCGACCCGCGCGCCAGCTGGCGGCCGTTGCAGTCGTGGCGGCCGCTACCGAGCGTGATCGCACTGCCGGCCGATATCGAAGGCTGCGGACACTACCGGGTGATCCAGCCGCTGCGCGCCCTGCGCGAGGCCGGGCTGGCCGAGGGCGTGTTGTTCAACGGCTATCTGGAGATCAGCGAGCTGGCACGTCAGGATCCCGACGTGGTGATCCTGCAACGCCAGGTGGGCGAAGCGCGGCTGGAGGCGATGCGGCGTATGAAGGCCTTGTCGCGTGCGTTCAAGGTCTATGAGCTGGACGATTACCTGCCCAACCTGCCGCTGAAAAACACCCATCGCGCGCAGATGCCCAAGGACATTCTCAAGACCGTGCGGCGCGGGCTGGGCCTGGTGGACCGCTTTGTGGTGTCCACACCTGCGCTGGCCGAAGCGTTTGCCGGGCTGCACAGCGATATCCGCGTGGCCGAGAACCGCCTGCCGCCGCATTGGTGGGCGGCGTTGCCGGAGCGCAACGTCCGCCACGGCGGCAAGCCGCGGATCGGTTGGGCCGGCGGCGCCAGCCATACCGGCGACCTGGAACTGATCGCCGACGTGGTGCGCGAGCTAGCCGACGAGGTCGAATGGGTGTTCATGGGGATGTACCCGTTCGCGCTGCGCCAGCACTTGCACCAGTTCCAGCCGGGCGTGCCGATCGATCACTACCCGGCCGCGCTGGCCGCGCTGGATCTCGATCTGGCGCTGGCACCGGTGGAGCAAAACCTGTTCAACGAATGCAAAAGTAATCTGCGACTCTTGGAGTACGGCGCCTGCGGTTATCCGGTGATCGCCAGCGACGTGCGTTGCTACCAGGGCAATCTGCCGGTGACGCTGGTGAAAAACCGCTACCGCGACTGGATCGGTGCGATCCGCGAGCATCTGGCCGACCCGGACGCTTCAGCAGCGAAAGGCGCAGCGTTGCGCGAGGCAGTGCGCCGCGACTGGATGTTGAGCGGCAGCCATCTGGACACCTGGCGAGCCGCCTGGTTGCCGGACTAGCGCGGGGACGCTGCTTCAGCGTTCTCCCGCTTGCGGTGAAAGGGATGCGTGGCTGTGTGTGAATTGACGGTGGTGCCCTCATCCGGCGCTGCGCGCCACCTTCTCCCGCTAGCGGGAGAAGGGAAAGCCTGGCTGCACGCGACTGATCGGTTGCACTGCAACTGGTCGCTCACCGGCTCCCTTCCCTCGCTTGCGGGGGAAGGTGCCCGAAGGGCGGATGGGGGCGATCTCGCTGCAACGTTCCCGCCGACGGGCGCGACAGGAATTCCCCCGTGCCGGAATCCCGACGCGATTTCGGCACGCCGCTTGCATTGGTGTGGATGCCTCCCTGGCTGACCGCACCCATGAGCGACTCCGTTACCTCGATTCTTTCGCAGATCCGCAGCTACCAGACTCAGATGGGCCAAGGCCCGATGGGTGCGGTGGGCGATGCGGCGCGCGGCAATCAGATCCAGGGATTGGCTGGCGCACAGGGAACGCCGGCAACCCAGGCGCCCAGCTTCAGCGAGACCTTGCGCGGCGCCATCGGCGGCGTCAACGAGGCCCAGCAGAAGTCCGGCGCACTGGCCAAAGCATTCGAAATGGGCGACCCCAGTGCCGATCTGGCACGGGTCATGGTCGCCTCCCAGCAATCCCAGGTGGCCTTCCGCGCCACTGTCGAAGTCCGCAACCGTCTCGTCCAGGCTTATCAGGACGTCATGAACATGCCGCTGTAAAGGTCGAACACCCATGGCACTCGCAATCAGCAGAGAAAACATGAACCAGAACGCCGAAAAGGCGGGCCAGTGGTTCGACCGTGTCCGTAGCCTGCAGATCACCCGCAAGCTGACCATGATGGCGATGATCGCCCTGGCGGTAGGTGCCGGCCTGGCGGTGTTCTTCTGGTCGCAGCAGCCGGGCTATCAGTCGCTGTACACCGGCCTGGACGAAAAGGGCAACGCCGAGGCGGCCGACCTGCTGCGCACCGCGCAAATCCCGTTCAAGATCGACCAGGGCACCGGCGCCATCTCGGTACCGCAGGACCGTCTGTACGACGCGCGCCTGAAGCTGGCCGGCTCCGGCCTGACCGGTAAGGAGACCGGCGGTGGTTTCGAGCTGATGGAAAAGGACCCGGGCTTCGGCGTCAGCCAGTTCGTGGAAAACGCCCGCTACCAGCACGCGCTGGAAACCGAACTCTCGCGCACCATCAGCACCCTGCGTCCGGTACGCGAGGCGCGAGTGCATCTGGCCATTCCCAAGCCCAGCGCCTTCACCCGCCAGCGTGACGTCGCCAGCGCCTCGGTGGTGCTGGAGTTGCGCGGTGGCCAGGGCCTGGAGCGCAACCAGGTGGATGCCATCGTCAATTTGGTGGCGTCCAGCATCCCGGACATGACCCCGGAGCGCGTGACCGTGGTCGACCAGAGCGGCCGCATGCTCTCCATTGCCGACCCCAACAGCGACGCCGCCCAGCACGCCGCCCAGTTCGAACAGGTGCGTCGCCAGGAAAGCTCCTATAACCAGCGCATCCGCGAGTTGCTGGAACCGATGACCGGCCCGGGCCGGGTCAACCCGGAAGTCAGCGTGGACATGGACTTCTCGGTAGTCGAAGAAGCCCGCGAGCTCTATAACGGCGAGCCGGCCAAGCTGCGCAGCGAGCAGGTCAGCGACAGCAGCACCAGCGCCACCGGCCCGCAGGGCCCTCCGGGCGCCACCAGCAACAGCCCCGGCCAGCCGCCGGCTCCGGCCGTCGCCGGTGCGCCGGGCACCCCGGCCGCCGCCAATGGCCAGGCCGCAGCGCCGGCCGCGCCGACCGAAAGTTCCAAGAGCGCCACCCGCAATTACGAATTGGACCGAACCTTGCAACACACCCGTCAGCCGGCCGGCCGCATCAAGCGGGTGTCGGTGGCGGTGCTGCTGGACAACGTCCCGCGCCCCGGTGCCAAGGGCAAGATGGTCGAGCAGCCGCTCACCGCCGCCGAGCTCACCCGCATCGAGGGCCTGGTCAAGCAGGCGGTAGGCTTTGATGCGGCACGTGGCGACACGGTGTCGGTAATGAATGCCCCGTTTGTGCGGGAAGCGGTTGCGGGCGAGGAAGGCCCCAAGTGGTGGGAAGACCCGCGCGTACAGAACGGTCTGCGCCTGCTGGTCGGTGCGGTGGTGGTGCTGGCGCTGCTGTTCGGCGTGGTACGCCCCACCCTGCGTCAACTCACCGGCGTGACCGCGATCAAGGAAAAACACCGCAAGGGCGGCAACGATGGCACTCCACAGAGCGCCGACGTGCGGATGGTCAACGACGACAACGACCTGATGCCCGGCCTGGAAGAAGACACCGCGCAGATCGGTCAGGAACGCAAGACCCCGATCGCCCTGCCGGACGCCTACGAAGAACGCATGCGCGTGGCGCGCGAAGCAGTCAAAGCCGATTCAAAACGTGTCGCACAAGTCGTAAAGGGATGGGTCGCCAGTGAAGCCTGATACACAACCGATGACTGGAGTGCAGCGCGCCGCGGTGCTGTTGCTGTCGCTGGGTGAAAGCGATGCTGCCGAAGTGCTCAAGCACATGGACCCGAAGGAAGTGCAAAAGATCGGCATCGCCATGGCCACCATGACCGGCATTTCGCGCGATCAGGTCGAGAAGGTGATGGACGACTTCAACGGCGAACTAGCCGGCAAGACCTCGCTGGGCGTTGGCGCCGACGATTACATCCGTAACGTGCTGATCCAGGCGCTGGGCGCCGACAAGGCCGGCGGCCTGATCGACCGCATCCTGCTGGGCCGCAACACCACCGGCCTGGATACCCTGAAATGGATGGACCCGCGCGCGGTCGCCGACCTGGTGCGCAACGAACACCCGCAGATCATCGCCATCGTGATGGCGCATCTGGATAGCGACCAGGCCGCAGAGGCACTGAAGCTGCTGCCCGAGCGCACCCGCGCCGACGTGCTGCTGCGCATCGCCACCCTGGACGGCATCCCGCCGAATGCGCTGAGCGAGCTCAACGACATCATGGAGCGCCAATTTGCCGGCAATCAGAACCTGAAGTCGTCCAACGTGGGCGGCATCAAGGTGGCCGCCAACATCCTCAACTTCCTGGACACCGGCCCGGAACAAGGCGTGCTGGGCGAGATCGGCAAGATCGACGCCGACCTGGCCAGCAAGATCCAGGACCTGATGTTCGTGTTCGACAACCTGGTGGACCTGGACGACCGCGGCCTGCAGACGCTGCTGCGCGAAGTCTCCGGCGAGCGCCTGGGCCTGGCCCTGCGCGGTGCCGACACCAAGGTGCGCGAAAAGATCACCCGCAACATGTCCCAGCGCGCTGCCGAGATCCTGATCGAAGATATGGAAGCGCGTGGCCCGGTGCGCCTGGCCGACGTGGAAGCGGCACAGAAGGAAATCCTCACCATCGTCCGCCGCCTGGCTGACGAAGGCGCCATCAGCCTCGGCGGCGCCGGTGCGGAGGCCATGGTATGAACGACGTGGTCACCCGCTGGCTGGCACCCGACCTGCACATGGCCCTGGCCGCGCCGGAACCGGAGTTCGACGAACCGGCCGTATACGAGCCGGTGCTGCGCCCGCCGACCCTGGAAGAAATCCAGGCCATCGAAGACGCCGCCCAGCAGGAAGGCTTTGCCCGCGGCCATGCCGAAGGCTTTGCCCAGGGCCAGTCTGAAGTGCGCCGTTTGACCGCGCAGATCGACGGCATCCTGGACAACTTCACCCGCCCGCTGGCGCGACTGGAGAACGAAGTGGTCGGCGCGCTCGGCGAGCTGGCTGTGCGCATCGCCGGTCAGCTGGTCGGGCGTGCCTACCAGGTCGAACCGCAACTGCTGGCCGACCTGGTCGGCGAGGCCGTGGATGCGGTCGGCGGCGCCGGCCGCGAGGTCGAAGTGCGCCTGCACCCGGACGACATCACCGCGCTGCTGCCGCATCTGGCGCCCAGCAGCACCACCCGCGTGGCCCCGGACATGAGCCTGAGCCGCGGCGACCTGCGCGTACATGCCGAAAGCGTACGCGTGGACGGCACCCTGGAAGCGCGCCTGCGGGCCGCGCTGGAGACAGTCATGCGCAAATCCGGAGCGGGCCTGTGAGCGCCCTGTTCGGTGCCACCCCGGCCGATTGGCTGGATGCACGCAATCTGCGCCTGGCCACCCGCCTGGGCACGCTTGGCCTGGAACCCACCGCCGGCCGCACCCTGATCCGCGAAGGCATCCTGCGCCGCGCCGTCGGCCTGACCCTGGAAGCCACCGGCTGCGAAGCGCCGATGGGCGCCACCTGCAAGGTCGAAGTCGATGGCGGCTGGGTGGATGCCGAAGTGGTCGGCTTTGCCGGCGAACGGACCTATCTGATGCCCAGCGCCGAATTGCACGGCCTGCTGCCCAACGCCCGCGTGGTGCCCTCGCGGCGCCGCGGTGGCGTGGAAGTGGGCGAAGGCCTGCTCGGCCGCGTCATCGACAGCGATGGCACCCCGCTGGACGGCAAAGGCCCGATCCGCGGCGAAGGCAGCGTCAGCATGGCCGGCATGTCGATCAACCCGCTGGCGCGCGAGCCCATCACCACCTCGCTGGATGTAGGCGTGCGCGCCATCAACGCCATGCTGCCGATCGGCCGTGGTCAGCGCGTGGGCCTGTTCGCCGGCTCCGGTGTCGGTAAATCGACGCTGCTGGGCATGATGACCCGCTTCACCTCGGCCGACGTCATCGTGGTCGGCCTGATCGGCGAACGTGGCCGCGAAGTACGCGATTTCGTCGAAACCACCCTGGGCGAAGAAGGCCTGCGCCGCGCCGTGGTCGTGGCCGCCCCGGCCGACCGCCCGCCGCTGGCGCGCCTGCATGGCGCCTACCGCGCCACGGCGATTGCCGAATGGTTCCGCGATCAGGGCTTGAACGTATTGTTGCTGATGGATTCGCTGACCCGCTTCGCCCAGGCGCAGCGCGAGATCGGCCTGTCGGTCGGTGAGCCGCCCACCACCCGCGGCTACCCGCCGTCGGTGTTCGCCAAATTGCCGGCGCTGGTGGAACGTGCCGGCAACGGCGCCAAGGGCCGTGGCTCGATCACCGCCTTCTACACCGTGCTGACCGAAGGCGACGACCCGCAGGACCCGATTGCCGACGCCGCCCGCGCCATTCTGGACGGCCATATCCTGCTCTCGCGTCGGGTTGCCGACAGCGGCCTGTACCCGGCCATCGACCTGGAATCGTCGGTCAGCCGCGTGGTGCAGGACATCGCCGACGAACCCTGGCGCCTGCGCATCCGCAAGCTCAAGCGCCTGCTCTCTGCCTACACCGCCAACCGCGACCTGATCGCCATCGGCGCCTACCAGCGCGGCAGCGACCCGGCCACCGACGAAGCATTGGCGCGCTGGCCGGAGATCGTCGAATTCCTTGGCCAGGACGTCCACAAGGCATCGCTGCTGAGCGATAGCCTGTCCGCGCTGCAGCAGCTGGTGGAACCCGAGAACTAATCCATGATGCAGTCCAAGCGAATCGATCCCCTGCTACGGCGGGCACAGGAACAGGAAGACAAGGTCGCCCGCGATCTGGCCGAGCGCCAGCGCACCCTGGAGACCCATCAGTCGCGCCTGGAAGAACTGCGCCGCTACGCCGAGGAATACGCCAACAGCCAGCTGGCCGGCACCAGTGCGGTCGCGCTGAGCAACCGCCGCGCCTTCCTTGATCGGCTCGACAGCGCCGTGCTGCAGCAGGCCCAGACCGTGGAAAGCAATATCGCCAAGGTCGAATCCGAGCGCACCCGCCTGCTGCTGGCCAGCCGCGAGAAGCAGGTGCTGGAGCAACTGGCCGCCAGCTACCGCGCCCAGGAAAACAAGGTGATCGAACGTCGCGACCAGCGCGAGATGGACGATCTTGGCGCACGCCGCTCGCGCCTGGCGCGGGCCGAAGATACTCACGGAGACTCCGTATGAACCCCCTGTCCGCGTTTGCCGCCGGCCTTGGCGCGCTTGCCAGCACTGGCAAGAAGTCCAGCTACAGCGACCCGTCGTCCGAACAGGACCCGGCGCAGGACCAGTTTGCGCGCATGCTCAATCCGGCCAATACGCCCAACCACGCCCCGCAGCAGGCGCCCGAGCGCGTGCCGGCCAAGCAGCCCGCGGCCAAATCCAGCCAGCCCGACAAGAACCGCGGCGACGACGAACAGAACGATGACGCGCCCGGCGATGCGACCAAGCGCCCGCGCGCCCAGGACGGCGATACCAAGTCTGCGCAGCCCGCCAAGGAACCGACGGCCAAGGACAGCAGTGCAGCCACCGCGACCGGCAAGAGCGCAACCGCCAGCAAGGACAGCAAGGACGCCCCCACCGATGCCGCCACGCCGACCGAGGCCGGCTGGCCGCCAGCGGGGCTCGGCGGTTTTGGCATGAGCCTGCTGGCCCAGGCGGTACCGGGCGGCGATGTGCTCGCCGCCGCTGCCGCCGCACTGGCCGCCAGTATTGCCAATGCGGCCGGCGCCACGCCGACCGCAACCGCACTGCCGACCGACGCCACCGCACCTACAGCGACTGCTGCCGCAACCGCCGCGAGCGCCCTGCCCGCCCTGGGTGCGCTCGCGCCGGCTGCCGCCGCAGGCGCCAAGCCCACCTCGACCACCGCAGTCAGCGGCGATGCGCAAGCCGCAGCGCTGATGAGCATGGCGGTCAAGGCGCTGGACCCGGCCGACGACACCGCCGCAACGGACGCGCCGGATGCCCCGGCGTTTGTGCTGCCGACCGCCGCGCCTACGCTTACCCGCCTGCAGGACCCGGCGCCGATCTTTGCCGCCTCGCCTACCCCGACCCCGGAGATGGGCAGCGACACCTTCGACGATGCCATCGGCGCCCGCCTGAGTTGGCTGGCCGACCAAAAGATCGGCCACGCGCACATCAAGGTCACCCCGAACGAGATGGGCCCGGTCGAGGTGCGTCTGCATCTGGACGGCGACAAGGTCAACGCCAGCTTCACCGCCGCCAACGCCGACACCCGTCAGGCCTTGGAACAGAGCCTGCCGCGGTTACGCGAAATGCTCGGCCAGAACGGTTTCCAGCTGGGCCAGGCCGATGTCAGCCAGCAACAGCAGAACCAGACCGGTAACCGCAACGGCGGTGGGCGCGATGGCAACGGCCTCACCCTGGACGACAGCCCGCCCGTCGGAATTCCGTCGGTGGTGTTACGCCAGCGTGGATTGCTGGACGCCTACGCCTGAGCCACCGCGCCGGATTAGCCCGGCGCGCTGCACAAACGCGTGTCGCACCGACGCTGCGACCATCCCAACCCCCACGCGGCGCAAGGCTCGCGGGGGTTTTTGTGTACGCGCGCCTGCCGTGCCAGGAAACCGTCGCGGTTTTGGCATGCCAATTGCATCCCTTGGATGAGCATTCTCCTGGAGCAGAACGTGGCAGCGGCCAAGAAACCTGAAAAGACCGAAAAGACCGAAGAGAAAGACGAGAAGAAGAAAGGCGGCAAAAAGCCTCTTCTGCTGATCGCCATCGGCGTGGTCGTGCTGGCCGCGGCCGGCGGCGGCGCGTGGTTCTTTCTGGGCCACAAGGGCGATGAAAAAGGCGGCAAGCACGCCGCGCCCAAGGTCGCCGAAGTGCCCAAGCCGGCACAGTATTTTCCGATGGACCCGGCGATCGTGGTCAACCTGGCCGACCCCGGCGACGGCCCGCAGTACCTGCAGGTCGAAGTGCAGCTGGTCACCCGCGACCCGGAAGAACTCAAGCTCATCACCGAAAACGCGCCGGCCATCCGCGCACACCTGTTGATGCTGCTGTCGCAGACCAAGGCCACCGATGTGGCCGATCTGCCCGGCAAGCAGAAGCTGCAGAAGGCCGCGCTGACCGAAGCGCAAAAGGTCATGACCAGCGAAACCGGCAAGAAGTGCGTCGAAGAATTGCTGTTCACCAGTTTCGTTACCCAGTAAGGCCTGCCCATGAGCGTCAGTGATCTGCTTTCCCAGGACGAGATCGATGCCCTGCTGCATGGCGTGGATTCCGGTGCGGTCAATACCGAGCCGGAGCCGCTGCCCGGCGAGGCGCGGCAATACGATCTGTCCAGCCAGGACCGCATCATCCGTGGGCGCATGCCGACCCTGGAGATGGTCAACGAGCGCTTTGCGCGGCTGTGGCGCATCGGTCTGTTCAACCTGATCCGGCGCTCGGCCGACCTGTCGGTGCGTGGCATCGACCTGGTCAAGTTCAACGAGTACATGCACTCGCTGTACGTGCCGACCAACCTCAACCTGATCCGCTTCAAACCGCTACGCGGCACCGGCCTGATCGTGTTCGAACCCACGCTGGTGTTCACCGTGGTGGACAATTTCTTCGGTGGCGATGGCCGCTTCCACACCCGCATCGAGGGCCGCGAATTCACCGCCACCGAGATGCGCGTGATCCAGCTGATGCTCAAGCAGACCTTTGCCGATCTGAAGGAAGCCTGGGCGCCGGTGATGGAGGTGGACTTCGAGTACATCAACTCCGAGATCAACCCGCACTTCGCCAACATCGTCACCCCGCGCGAGTACGTGGTGGTGTGCCGCTTCCATGTGGAGCTGGAGGGTGGCGGTGGCGAGATCCACATCACCCTGCCGTATTCGATGCTGGAACCGATCCGCGAGCTGCTCGATGCCGGCATCCAGAGCGACCGCAACGACCGCGACGACTCCTGGAACGTGATGCTGCGCGAGCAGCTCAACACCGCCGAGGTGACGCTGTCGAGCGTGCTGGCCAGCAAGCGCATGAGCCTGCGCCAGCTCACCGGTTTGAAGGTCGGCGACATCCTGCCGATCGATCTGCCCGCACAGGTACCGCTGTGCGTGGAAGAAATCCCCATGTTCACCGGCGAATTCGGGGTCTCCAACGGCAACAACGCCGTGAAGATCACCGCCGTCCGCCCGCCCGGCGTGCAAGCCCCGCGTGCCGTTCCATCCCAGGACCCCAGCAAATGATGAACTCCGACATCCTCGACGCCGCGCCCGCCACCTTCGACAACCTGCAGGCCGAGCACGACCACAACGCCACCGACCTCAATCTGGACGTCATCCTGGACGTGCCGGTGACGCTGTCGCTGGAAGTGGGCCGCGCCCGCATTCCGATCCGCAACCTGCTGCAGCTCAATCAGGGCTCGGTGGTGGAACTGGAACGCGGCGCCGGCGAACCGCTGGACGTGTACGTCAACGGCACCCTGATCGCGCATGGCGAAGTGGTGGTGATCAACGACCGCTTCGGCATCCGCCTGACCGACGTGGTCAGCCCCAGCGAACGGATCCGGAGGCTGCGGTGATCGGCCTGCTGGCTGCCGCCGCGCCCGTCGCGGCCAAGGCCACCCAGGTCGGCGCGCACGCGCCATCCTCGCCCAGCCTGTTTGGCGCGGTCTTTGCATTGCTGTTGGTGCTTGCGCTGATCGTCGGCCTGGGCTGGTTGCTCAAGCGCATGCCCGGCAGCGGTTTCCGCAACAGCGAGGGCCTGCGCATGGTGACCAGCCTGGCGGTGGGTGCCAAGGAACGCGTGGTGGTGGTGGAGGTGAACGGCCAGCAGCTACTGCTGGGTGTCACCGCCGGCGGCATCAGCACCTTGCACACCTTGCCCGAACCGCTGCCGCCCACGCCTGCACCCACGCTGCCCAATTTCAAGCAACTCCCCAATTTCGCCCAGCTGCTCGCTCAGAAGCTGCGCAAGGACCCGTGACATGTTCAGTTGTTGGAATCGCTGGGGGCGCAGCCTCCGCCTGATCTTGATCCTGCTGGTGATGAGCTGCCCGCTGCTGGCCGCCGCCACACCGGCCGCGTTGCCGTCGATGGCGCAGGCTGCCGCGCCCGCTGCCGCACCGGCGGCGGTGCCACCCGGCTCCAACCAGTTGCCGACCCTGCCGAACGTGAGCGTCGGCCGTATCGGCGACCAGCCGGTGAGCCTGCCGCTGCAAACCTTGCTGCTGATGACGGCGATCACCCTGCTGCCGTCGATGCTGCTGGTGCTCACCGCCTTTACCCGCATCACCATCGTGCTGGGCCTGCTGCGCCAGGCACTGGGTACCGGCCAGACCCCGTCCAATCAGGTGCTGCTGGGCCTGGCAATGTTTCTGACCGCCCTGGTGATGATGCCGGTGTGGCAAAAGATGTGGGGCGCCGGCCTGCAGCCGTACCTCAACAACCAGATCGACTTTTCCACTGCCTGGACGCTGACCACCCAGCCGCTGCGCGCCTTCATGCTGGCGCAGATCCGCGAAACCGATCTGATGACCTTCGCGGGCATGGCCGGCGACGGCAAGTACGCCGGCCCGGACGCGGTGCCGTTCCCGGTGCTGGTGGCGTCGTTTGTGACCAGCGAGCTGAAGACGGCATTCGAGATCGGGTTCTTGATCTTCATTCCGTTCGTGATCATCGATCTGGTAGTGGCGAGTGTGTTGATGTCGATGGGCATGATGATGCTGTCGCCGATGTTGATCTCTGCGCCGTTCAAGATTCTGTTGTTCGTGCTGGTGGATGGGTGGGTATTGGTGGTGGGGACGCTGGCTGCGAGCTTTAATGCGTCGTAAGTGTGGGCGCGCGTTGCGCGCGCGGTAGCACTCCCCCCAGCTGACTGAGTTTGTTAAAGCGTCGGCACAGCAAAGCTGTATCACTCAAGCATCTGCGCCGCCTTCTGCCTTCCGCCTTTTCGCTTTGTCTTTGTATTTCTCTCCGGCTTCCCGCTTCTCCGGGGCCCCATACCGCAGCGGCAGGCCATCCGGGGCAAACCCCGCAGGGGCGGCGCGCATGGATGCGCGACGTTTTTCAAAGGGACATGGACGTCCCTTTGAAAAATTCCCGGATGGCATGCGGACCTGGAGCGCGTAGCGCGGAAGGCGCGAGGACGGGGTGTGCTTTCTTTTGGTTACTTTTCTTTGCACAAGCAAAGAAAAGTGACTCGCGCCCGTAGGGCGTGAAAGCATTTGACCTACTGTTCCGATATCAAAGCAAGCGCACAAGCACAAGCAATTGCAGAGCTTTCGGCCCCCTTCGGGGGTCGAGTTACTTTCTTTGCTTGTGCAAAGAAAGTAACCAAAGAAACACACCCCCGTCCTCGCGCCCCTCCGCGCCAAGGCGCTCCGGGTAAGCAAGCCGGGTAGAAATTTTTGTAAGGGACATCCATGTCCCTTACAAAAACGTCGCGCATCCATGCGCGCCGCCCTGCGGGTTGTATCTACCCGGCTTGCCGCTGCGGTATGGGGGATGGGAAGCCAACGGCAAAAGGCGAAGGCAAGGGCAAGGGCAAGGGCAAGGGCAAAGCTCACACCAGAGCCAAGCCAAGCCAAGCCAACATCCAAAGCGACAGCGACAGCGACAGCGACAGCGACAGCGACAGCGACAGCGACAGCGACAGCGACAGCGACAGCGACAGCGACAGCGA
>NZ_JAYGQQ010000009.1:0-296560 GCF_035012785.1 Xanthomonas sp. WHRI 8932A | reverse complement strand
CGAGCCGAAGAGCCAGTCCCCGGCCGCGCTGACGCCGCTTACCGAAGCCAGTAACCAACAGCCGCGCACTTGGCAGTACCCGGAAAACCGTACCCTCACCCCAACCCCTCTCCCGGCGGGAGAGGGGCTTTGAGACGGATCGTTGGTCGTTCAAGACTCCAGCGAGGCTCTCGCCTGCGTCGTCTTCGGCACACCCCGCGCACGTCGTACCAGCGCCGCTGCGCCGTTGCTCATGTCGTCGAGAATCGCGTAGATCGTCGGCAGGAACAGCAGGCTCACCACGGTGGAAAACGCCAGGCCGCCGGCGATGGCGCGGGCCATCGGGAAGTACGGCGGGCCGTCGCTGAACATCGTGGTGCTGGTCAGCGAGATCGGCACCATCGCCAGGATCGCGGTGCCCATCGTCATCATGATCGGCCGCAGCCGCTCGCGTGAGCCCTCCACAAGCGCCTGCGTCCGGCCCATGCCGCGTCGGCGCAAATTGTTGATGTGCTCGATCATCACGATGCCGTTGTTCACCACCACACCCATCAGCACCAGGATGCCGATGAAGGACATGATGCCGAACGAGGTGCCGGTGATCCAGAACAGCCAGAACACACCGAAGATCGAAAACAGCACGCCGCTCATGATCGCGGCCGGGAACAGCAGCGATTCGAACACCGCCGCCATCACCACATAAATCATCACCAACGCGATCACCAAGTTGAACAGCATCTGGCCCATCGCTTCGCCGTCGTTCTGATAGTTGCCGCCATCGAAGGTGTAGCTGTAACCGGCAGGAAAATTCATTGCCTTGAGCGGCTTTTCCATCGCCGCGCGTGCTTCCGGCACGGTGATTTTTTCGGCCAGATTGGCCTTGATGGTCAACGTGGTCTGGCGATTGGTACGTCCGATCTGGGTGGCCGCCGGGCGGATCTGCACATCGACCAGACTCAGCAGCGGCACGCTGCGGCCATCCTTGGTGCGTACGCTGAAGCCTGCCAGATCTTCCGGTTTGCTTTGCTCGGCGCCGGCAAAACGCACCCACACCGGCACTTCATTGTCGCCACGACGGAACTCGCGCAGCGGCGTACCGCGCAGTGCCAACCCCACGAAACTGGCCACCTGCTCCGCACTGAAACCGAACGCGGCAGCACGCTCGCGATCGACGCGGATCGCCAGCTCGCTGGTGCGATCGCCGGTATCCACATGCACGTCGCGCAACTCCTTGCGTTGCGCCAGCAGCGGGACCACCTCATCGGCCAGCGACTTGAGCGCCTCGGTGGAGTCGCCAACCAATTGCACCTGCACGCCCTGGTTGCCGCTAGCACCATCGCCCTGATTGCCGATGCTGTAGTCGGCACGCGCAGAACGCGGCAACGCCTTACGGATCTGCTCCAGCAATGGCGGCAGGTCTTTGACCTTGCTCGCATCGAAGGTCACCGTCGTGCTGCTGCCTTCCACCTCGCTGAACCACGAATAGACCTGGGTGATGTGGTATTTCTCGCGATTGGCTTCCAGGTAATTCTCGACTCGCCCGACCTCTTCGCCCAGCTGCTCATGTGTGTACGAGCCCTTCCACTGATATTGGATAAAGGCCTCGTTGCCGCCATCGCCGCCGAACATGTCGACCTTGGTCAGTTTCATCGGCACCAAACTGATGGCGCTCACCAGGATGATCCCGGCCACGCTCCAGCCGCGATGGGCCAGCGTCCATGCAAGCACCCGCGCATAGCGCTGTTGCAGCCTGGCGATCACGCCATGATCGGAGGTCACCATCGGCGGCGTCTTCATGCGCGCCGACAGCATCGGAATCAGGCTGATCGCCACCAGCCACGATGCCAACAGCGACACCGAAATGGTGATCGCGATCTGCGCCATGAAAATGGAGATGTTGTTGGTTTCGCCGAACAGATTCGGCACGAACACGATGCAATGGCACAACGTACCTGCACTCAGCGCAATCGCCACGCTGCGGGTGCCCAGCAATGCCGCCAGCTGCGGCTGCCCGGGCATGCGCTCGCGCTCCTGGTAGATGCTTTCCACCACCACCACGGCGTTGTCCACCAGCATGCCCACCGCGAGCAGCAAGCCCATCATCGTCAGGATGTTGAGCGTGACGCCGACGAAATACATGAAGCCCAACGTGATCGCAAAGCAGATCGGGATCGCCAGCGTCACCATCAAGGTCGATGGCCAATGCCGCAGAAAAAAGAACAGCACGGTGATCGACAACAACAGGCCCACCGCCCCGGCCTCGGCGAGTTCGGCCAGCGACGAGGTCACGGCCTTGCCCTGGTTGTCGATGACCTTGATCTGTATGTCGCGCATCGCGGGCTCGGCGCGAATGTCTTCCACCTCTTTCAGCGCGGCCTTGGACACTTCCACCAGATTGGCGCTGCGCTCCTTGAAGACATCCAGACCGATCGCCGGGCGCCCATCCAGCCGCCGCCCGTAGTTCATGCGCGTGGGCTTGAGGCGCACCTCGGCGATATCGCCAAGACGCAACCCCTTGGCATTGAGGACCAGATCACGCAGTTCCTGCAGGTCGCGCAACTCGCCGATGGGCTGCACCCGAATGCGCTGTCCGTTGTCGTCGATCTGCCCGGCGGACACCGAGAAATTGAGCTTGCCCAGCCGCTCGCTCAGGTCGTTGAGGCTGAGGTCGTGCGCGGTGAGGCGATCCGGCGCGATGGCGATCTCCACCTCGTTGGGTGGGGCGCCGGAAATTTCGACCTTCGCCACACCGGGAATGCGCTCGATGCGCCGCTTGAACTCGCGGTCGAGCATGTCGTACGCGCCGGTCAGATCGGTCTGGCTGGCCAGGCGCACCTTGAGCACCGGCTCGTCGCTACTGGACCATTTGAAGATATGGAAGCGCTGCAGATCGTCGGGAAATTCGTCGCGAATCGCATCCAGCCGCTCGCGCGCATCCGATGCGGCGATGGCGATATCGCGGTCCCAATCGGAGAACTCGATAAAGATGTTGGCGCCATCGGCAGTGGCGGTGGAGCGCATGCGCTTGATGCCGGTCATCGTGGCCAAGGCTTCTTCGGCCGGCCGCACCAGATTGCGCTCCACCTCGTCCGGCGTGGAGCCGGTGTAGGGCAATTGCACGAACAGGAACGGTGCCGAGATGTCCGGCAATGCCTCCAACGGCAACCGGAAGGCGGCGATCAAGCCCACCACCACCAACGACACAAAGCACATGATGGTGGTGACCGGGCGACGAATGCTGAAGGCCGCAACGCTCATAGCGCCTCCAGTCCGTCGGTGTTTTCACGCGTCTGCGCCTGCTGACGCGCCATGCGACGGCCGCGCTCCAGGTAGTACGCGTCCGCACGGCGATCCAGCAAGTCGTACACCACCGGAATCACCAGCAGGGTCAGCAGCGTGGACACCAGCAGGCCACCAATCACGGTGATCGCCATCGGTGCGCGCACTTCCGCGCCCTCGCCCATCGCCACCGCCAGCGGCAAGAAGCCGAACAAGGTGCACAGCGTGGTCATGACGATCGGCCGCAGACGCGAGCGTGCGCCTTCGATCAGGGCCTCGCGCTTGGGCACGCCTTCTTCGCGCAACTGGTTGACCTTGTCGATCAGGATGATCGCGTTCTTGGTCACCAGGCCCACCAGCAGGATCAGGCCGATGAACACCACCACCGAGACCGGCTTGCCGGTCATCAGCAGCGCCAGCACCGCGCCCACCATCGCCAGCGGGATGGTGAACAGGATGACGAACGGGTGCAGCAGCGATTCGAACTGCGACGCCATCACCAGATAGACCAGAAAGATCGCCAGCCCGAACGCAAACAACAACGACTTGACCGACTGCGCCAGCTCCTCGCCCTGCCCGCCGATATGCATGCCGACGCCGGCAGCCAACGGGTCCTTGCGGACCAGCGTTTCCACTTCGCGCACCGCACCGCCCAGGTCGATGTCCTTCAGGCTGGCCGACACGATCGCCACGCGGGTCTGATCGGCGCGATGGATCTCGCTCGGGCCGGTCGTCGCCAGCACCTCGGCCACGGCGGCCAGGCGCACGGGGCGACTGCTGCCCGGATTGACGATCAGCTGGCGGATCGCATCCACGCTGGCGCGGTCGCTGTGCTGCGCACGCACCAGCACATCGATCTTGCGGTCGCGAAAGCTGTAACGCGTGGCCACATCTCCACGCACCTTCTTGACGATGACATCGGCGATCTGCCGCGTGGTCAAGCCCAGTGCACCGGCACGCTCTTGATCGAAGCGGATCTGGATCTCCGGAAAGCCCTCTTCCACGGTCGATTTGACGTCGGCATAGTGGCCGTTGGCGCGCAGCATCGCGGCCAGTTTTTGCCCGGCCCGCTCCAGCTCGCCCAGATCCTGACCGCGCAATTCCACTTCCAGCGGAGTCGAGAAACTAAACAACGCCGGCCGTGCGAAATCCACCTGCGCACCGGGGTGCCCGACCATGCTGCTGCGCAAACGCTGCGTCGCCGCCGCTTCCACTTCAGGGCTGCCGCCGCCGGCCATCACCACGGTGAGCTTGCCGATGTTCTCCCCACTTTCGGTGGGGTTGGCATCCAGCCGCGTGCCGCTGCCGCTCACGCCATACAACGACGCGATGCCGGGGTCTTTGTCGTGCGCGAGTTGCAGCTCGCGCACCAGTGCATCGGTCTGCGCAAGCGGCGTGCCGGACGGCAGCTTCACGGTCATTTCAAAGCGATCCTGCGCCAGCTGCGGGATCAGGTCCGCCCCCAGCATCGGCACCAACAGCACGGTGCCGACAAACGCGGCCGCGGCCAATCCCAGTACCAGACCGGGCCGACGCAACGCTGCCGGCAACATCGCCAGATAGCCACGCTCGGCACGGCCGTACGGCGCCATCGCAATGTCGCTGGCCTTGCGCATCACCGGCGACACCACCCGTGCGATGCCGCGCCACAATTTGACCACCGCCCACGCCCCGCCGAAGAACGCATAGCGCACGCTGGCCCCCGCCCCGCGACGGCCGGCAGCCACTGGCTTGAGCCAACGCTGTTCGGGCGTCCAATCCGGGTGGTCCGGCTCATCCGGAAACGCCATCGGTGGCGCACCCTTCAGTGAGCTCAGCATCGGAATCAGCGTCATCGACACCACCAACGAGATCGCAATGGCGATCGCCACCGTCAGCGCCTGATCGCGGAACAGCTGCCCGGCAATGCCTTCCACGAACACCAGCGGCAGGAACACCGCAATGGTGGTCAACGTGGAGGCCATCACCGCCATGCTCACTTCACGGGTGCCGGCGATGGCCGCATCCAGCACGCTCAAGCCACGTTCGCGCGCCTTGGCGATGCTCTCCAGCACCACGATCGAATCGTCCACCACCAGGCCGGTAGCCAGTGCCAGCCCGCCCAGCGACATCACGTTGAGGCTCAAGCCAAGCTGGCCCATGAAGAAGAACGTGGTGATGATCGACACCGGCAACGACAGGCTGATCACGAACGTGCTCCAGCCGTCGCGCAGGAACAGGAAGATGATCAGGATCGCCAGCACACCGCCGATCACCGCATCTTTTTTGACATCGCTGATCGCGTGTTCGATGAAGTGCGACTGGTCTTCGATGGTGGTGATCTGCACATCGCCCGGCACGGTTGCCTTGAGTTGCTCCAGTCGCGCGCGCAGTGCGGCCGCTGTGGACACGGTGTTGGCATCGCCTTCCTTGTAGATCGCCAGCTCCACCGCTTCCTTGCCGCCCAGACGGATGATCGCCTCGCGCTCCTTGTAGCCTTGGCGCACGTCGGCCACATCTTTCAGCCGCACCGGCATGCCGCCGGCGATGCTGCTGCTGGACGCCGACGACGTGCTCTGCACTTCCGCCGCTGCCGCCAGCGCCGCCTGCGAGCCGGTGGACGCGGCAATCGCATACATCTGCTGCATCGCTGCATCGGCGGCGCTGCTACTGCTGCTCTGCGTGGTGACCAGCATGTTGCGGATCTCGTCCAGATCCACAAACTGGTTCACCGTGCGCACCAGATACCGCTGCGAGCCTTCTTCCAGCCGGCCGCCGGAGATGTTGACGTTCTCTTCCTTGAGTCGGGTGATCACGTTGTCGATGGGCAGATTGAGCTGCGCCAGTTTCTGCTGATCGATATCGACCTGGATCTCGTCTTCCAGCCCGCCGCCGACCTTGACCGCAGCCACACCGGCCACCGGTTCGAGCTTCTTTTTCAGGTCTTCGTCGGCATAGCGGCGAAGGCCGGTGAGCTGACGGATCGCATCGGCGTCCGACGCCGGGGCCTGCTTGGGCGACAACGCCAGCCGCATGATCGGTTCGGTGGATGGATTGAAGCGCAGCAGCACCGGCGGCTTGGTTTCCAGCGGCAGCGACAGCGCTTCCATCTTGTCGCGCACTTCCAGGCCTGCCTGGTCCATGTTGGTGCCCCAGGCGAATTCCAGCACCACATCGCTCTGCCCGGTGCGCGAGATCGACTTGAGCTTGCGCAGGTTCTTGACCACGCCGACGGCTTCTTCCACCGGTTCGGTCACCAACGTTTCGATTTCCGCCGGCGCCGCGCCGGTGTATTCGGTGCGCACGGTGAGCGTGGGGTAGCTCAGGTCGGGGAGCAGATTGACCTTGAGGCTACGTAGCGCGATCAGGCCGAACAACAGCATGGTCACGGTGATCATGGCGATGGTCACGCGCCGCCGTGTTGCGAAGGCCACCAGCCCGCCGCCAGGCGTTGGCAGCTGCGGGTCGTGCAAGGAGCCGTGCACGTTGCCGTGGCCGCTCATGAGTGCGTCTCATCGCGTGCAGCAGCCGGAGCTACCGCGACCGGCTTGCGATCGGGCTGACCAATCACCTGCACGGCAGTGCCATCGCGCAGTGCCACCTTGCCGGCGGTCACCACCTGATCGCCTTCCTTCAAACCCTGACGCACTTCCAGCCACGGGCCTTCGGCGTAACCAAGTTTCACCGGGACGCGGCTGGCCTTGCCATTGCGCACCACGAACACCGCAGGCTCACCATCATCGAGCAGCGCCAGGCGCGGAATCACCAATGCATCCTTGCGCTGGTCGTAATCGATACGGATGCGCCCGAACATGCCCGGCTGCAGCGACTCGGCGCCCTTGCCGAAGGCGCACACCACACGGAACGTGCCGCTGCCCGAATCCACCACCGGCGCAATGCGATCCACCTTGCCCACGAACTGCTGGCCCGGCAGCGCATCGGCCAGCAAGGTCACCGGCTGGCCCGATTTCAACGTCGCCAGTTCGCGCTCGGGCACGTTGAGCGTGGCTTCCAGCTGCGAGTCGTCGACGATGCGGAAGATAGGCGTGTTGATCTGCACGAAGTTGCCGGTCTTGATCGAACGCGAGGCGATCACGCCGGAAATCGGCGCCTGCACCGTGGTGTAGGACAGCTCCAGCGATGCCAGCCGGTGCTGCGCGCGGCTGTTTTCCACATCGAACTTGAGCTGATCCACATCGGCTGCGCTCACCAGCTGCTGACCGACCAATTGCGTGGCGCGGCGGTAGCTGTTTTCCAGCTTGCGTAGTTGCGCTTCGCTTTGCGCAACGGCCAGATGCGCGCGATCCGGATCCAGTCGCACCAGCGCCTGGCCGGCCGACACTTTCTGACCCTCTTCCACCATCACCGCCAATGCCACGCCGGAGGTCTTGGCGACCACCTGCGCTTCCGCACGCGGCTCCAGTGCCGCGGTACCGGTATAGCTGGCAGCCACCGCGCGACGCGCCGCCTTGGCGATTTCCACCGGCACGGTATCGACGGCCTTTTTTTCTTCGGTGGCCTTGGCTTCCCCATCGCCGGTCTTGCAGCCGCCCAACAACAGACTGGTGGAGATCAATACTGCGGCGGCGCAAATTCCGCTGCGGCCGGGCAAGAAGGAGAGTGGCGACATCGTCGTGTCCTAGTGGATGCGTGAACAGGTGTTGTAGGCAAGTAAACCACCCGAGCATGCATGTCGCCAATGCGCCAAAGGTCATGGTCTGTTCAACTTCGCGTATTCACCCCGTTTGCTCCACGCCAATTCGCAGGCATACTCGGTCCGGTTCCGTCACGCCCCCACCGTGCGGACGCTCAATCAGTCTTCCGGATACGAAACCATGCGCCCGCAGCCGCTCGCCGCTTGTCTCGCTCTGGTCGTCTTCCTGCCGTTTGGGGGCGCATCAGCGACACCGTCAGTCACGCCAGCAGTACCGGCCACGCCGGCGCCTGCCGCCGCCGCACCTGCTGCCGCCGCGCCCGCAGCGCCGACCGGCAATCCCTCCAATGGCCGCCTGCTGGCGTATACCTGCCAGGGCTGCCACGGCTTGACCGGCTACAAGAACGCCTACCCCAGTTACCGCGTGCCCAAGATCGGCGGCCAGTCCAGTCAGTATCTGACCCAAGCGCTGACCGAATACCGCCAGGGCAAGCGTAAACACCCGACCATGCAGGCGCAGGCGCAGAGTTTCTCCGAGCAGGACATCGCCGACATCTCCGCCTTCCTGTCCACCCTCAAATAAGCGCCCACATGCCGAACGCCCTGCACGCTCCGCGTCTAGCCATCGTCCTGGTCGCTGCCCTGATGATGGCGGCCTGCTCTCAATCCCAGGTCGAATCCACCGATCACTCCGCCGGCGATGCCGGCCATGCCAGCGGCGAGCACGGCTCTGGCTCCTCTGCCGGCTTGCCCACCGGTCGCGCCGAGGCTGGCGACAAACTTGCGCATACCAAAGGCAAGGCCACCGGCCAGAGCTGCGTGGATTGCCACGGTGCCGATGGCAATGCGCCGATCGACCCCAGCTATCCCAAGCTTGGCGGCCAGTACGGCGACTATCTTGCGCACGCGCTGCAGGCCTATCGCAGTGGCGACCGCCAGCACCCGCTGATGACCGCGCAAGCTACTGCATTGAGTGATCAGGACATCGCCGACCTCGCCGCATATTTCGGTGCCCGGCCGACGCAGCTGCGCGATCTGCACGGCGTCAAGTGAGTTTCAGGCAGCGCTGCCGAGCGCACGCGCTGTCTCAATCGGAATGAAAAAGCGCTTGCGCGAACATTAACGGGTCGCTATCATTTCGTTCTCAGTTTCGTGGGGCCATAGCTCAGCTGGGAGAGCGCCTGCATGGCATGCAGGAGGTCGGCGGTTCGATCCCGCCTGGCTCCACCATCTCAGACATTAGGCCGTCTGAAATGACAACTCAGGTTTTGATCTGCGTCCCCATCGTCTAGAGGCCTAGGACACCACCCTTTCACGGTGGACACCGGGGTTCGAATCCCCGTGGGGACGCCAATCATCCAAAAGCCCTGGCTCTGCCGGGGCTTTTTTTTGCCTGTTTTTTGCAGTGATGAGCGCTTGCGCTGTGTCTCGGCAGCAGCCTCGCTGCCGCCATGGAAGCGTCAAAAAAATTCGAGTGCCGTCGCGTTGCGCACGGCTTCGAATGTGCATCGACACCGTCGGCGACCTGCCGAGCGAGGGCTCACTGGAACCGGCCTGCGCGAGCGTGGCGCAGGCGCCATGCGCAAGCAGTCGCGTCGATCACGCGTCCGCATCGTCCGCATGGTCAGCGGCGACCCAAGCGCGGCATCGAGTGCAATGTGCGGTCGCGCAACGAACGCCGCGCACACCATGGACGTGGAGCATTGGTCGCTGAGGTCGGCTGCACCGTCGGTTGCGAATGCAGGCGCTCGATGCTGCTGATCACGATGTTGATGATTGAAGGCAGCGCGTCGATGCTGCGGTCCATGCACTAATGCGAAACGACATCCGCAACACTTACCTACTCCGCAACGACGACGAACCATCCAGTCCATCGGATTGATCGCAAGGTCCCTCGCGAGAAGAGACGTATTGATTGGCTGCATGCGCAACTTCGTGCTGATCACGCAATCCAGATCGATGCCCCGAAGCACCGGAGATCTTTTTTGCACAGACCGCTTCCCAAAGCCGTCTTCAGTCGCTATGATTGCCGGCTCGCAGCAACGCGGGGCCATAGCTCAGCTGGGAGAGCGCCTGCATGGCATGCAGGAGGTCGGCGGTTCGATCCCGCCTGGCTCCACCACTTCAGACATTAGGCCGTCTGGAATGGACAACGAGGTTTTGATACGCGTCCCCATCGTCTAGAGGCCTAGGACACCACCCTTTCACGGTGGACACCGGGGTTCGAATCCCCGTGGGGACGCCAATCATCCAAAAGCCCCGGCTCTGCCGGGGCTTTTTTTTATGCATGTTTGGGGCGCTCAGCAGTGATGCCGAATACCGCCCGGTCGAAGCGAAGTATTCGATCTCTGCAAGCGTTGGATTACCACGCAGATGCAACCCGCGTGTGGCGCACCCGGCCATGAGGATGCGATGTCGATCGAGCTGTCACAGGCACACACGCATCGCCACACAACACCTGCATCACAAGATCAGGCCTGTCCGTCGTCCAGCGCCTTGCGACCCTCGTGGGTCAGATCGATATCGCCGTCTTCGGCTTGCGCGGCATACCCTGCACGCACCGCCCAATTTGCCTCCTCGTCGGACACCGGCTTGGTGTCGCGGATGTCGCGAAGAATGCGCAACTGCTGCGAAGCATCAAAATCCATGGTGGCTACCTATTTGAAGTAAAGGTCCACGGTACCGACCGGGCGTGATGGTTGCGTGCCTGCAACGCCAACCGAGACCGCAGTTGCGTAGGGAACAAACGCATCTTTAGCCAAGCATGGCCAAGGCGATCGCACGATGCGCGAAACCGACGACATGCAGCGCGATGACCTGAGAACAAGCGAACGACGCCTGCTGCGCGCAAACGCACCGCGATCACGCACATCGGACGTCGCGCTGTCACCAATCCGCAGCACTGCCGCGGCACAACAACACATAGCAAAAAGCCCCACCGGATTGCGCCGGAAGGGCTTTCGCTGTTACTGCAACATCTTGGTGCCGAAGGTGGGACTCGAACCCACACGCTTTTAAGGGCGGCGGATTTTGAGTCCGCTGCGTCTACCGATTCCGCCACTTCGGCGTGGCCGCGTAGTATAGCGGCTTGCGAATGAAACGAACAGTGTCAGGATGCTCCTGACGAATTCAGCTGCAAGCGGCGTCGGCAACACCGTGGTCGACCAGCCTCGATATACTGGCCGACTTAAGTGAAGGAGTAAGCAATGTCGGTGCTGCGTGGAGTTCGGGTACTCGTGGTCGAAAACGATGACATGAATGCCATGCTGCTCGAGTTGCAGCTCGTCCACGCGGGTGCGGCTGTGGTCGGCCCTGTCGGCGAGGTGCAGGATGCCCTGCAGTTGATCCAGGCCGATGCGCCGGATATCGCCGTGCTGGACTATCGCCTGGGCAATGGTCAGACCAGCGAGCCGGTTGCCCGTCTGCTCTCGCAGCGCGGCATTCCCTTTGTGCTGGCCACCGGCGTTGCCAGCGGCAGCATTCCCACCGGCTTCGAACGCGGCGTCATTCTGACCAAGCCTTATCTCTCCGAAGAATTGGTCGGCGCCTTGTCGCGTGCCCGGCAGATGAGCAGTGCCAGCAGCTGATGCCATGGCTCGCCACCTGACCGGTTGTCGGCGGTTTGGTTGCCACCTGAGCGCTTGTCACTAGAATCAAGCATCCAAGATCTGCAGGTGGTTGCTGGATGGAAAGTGCCGTGTCGCCGTTTGCCGGCCTGTTGCCGGAGACGAGCGAAACTGCAGCATTGGTACTGGCGTCCACATGCGTCGCCGACCCGCTGCTCTGCGCCAGTCAGGCGCTGCGTACCGCGCTGTCGGTGTGCCTGCACGCACAACACCCGATGCTATTGGTCTGGGGCGAGCACGCATGCTGCATCTACAACGACGCCTGCATCGCGTCATTGGGCGAAAGACACCCTGCTGCGTTCGGCCAGCCGGTTGCCGAGCTGACGCGCGCCGACTTGGCTGGCGGTCTGCCGGGCGATGCGCTTACTGCAATGGATCTGTCGACCTGGTCGTGCAGTCCGATCCTGGACGCCGGCAGGCAGGTGGGCGCGTTGTATGTAGCTGCTGTGCACGCACGTGGTGCGCGCGACCAGCGTAGCGACGCCATGTCGCTTGCGGCGCCGCCCGCGCTCGACCAGTCGCCGGCCTTCATGGCCGTGCTGCGTGGGCCCGACTACATCATCGAGAGCGTCAACCAACGCTTCCACGATCTTGTCGGCGAGCGTCCCCTGCTGGGCCGTCCCTTGCTGGAGGCGATGCCGGAGATCGCCGATCAAGGCTATCTCGGCCTGCTCGACGAAGTCCGTCGTAGCGGCCAGCCGTTCATCGGCGAATCGATGACCGCCTATCTGCAGCGCACACCCGGCAGCACGCTCGACGAAACCTTCGTCGACTTTCTGTACCAGCCGATGCGCGACAGCGATGGTCGCGTCGATGCAATTCTGGTGCACGGGTTCGATGTCACTGCGCAGCGACGCGTCGAGACTCGCGACAGTTTTCTGCTGATGCTCGAAGACGCCTTGCAGCATGTCTCCGATCCACGGCACGTCATCGACACCAGCGTGCGCTTGCTCGGCGAACACCTGCAGGCCAATCGCTGTGCGTTCGGACTGGCGGCCGAAGATGGCAGCATCATGCATGTGATCAGCGACCATGTGCAGGACATGCCGAGCCTGCAAGGCGACTTCCCGATGGAAGTGGCCCAAGGCCTGCGCGATGCACTGCTGGCCAACCGGCCCTGGTTCACCACCGATGCGATGGCACCGGGTGCGCCGGACTATGTGGCCGAGCAGTATCGCCACTCCGGCCTGCGTGCGTCGTTGGCGATACCGCTGCATAAACATGGCCGGCTGGTCGCGGCAATCGGCGTGCACCAACGCGCACCGCGACGCTGGTTGTCGACCGAGATCGAGCTGGTGCGGCTGGTGGCGGCGCGCTGTTGGGAATCGATGCAGCGGGCCAAGGCGCAGCAACAACTGGCCGCCAGCGAAGCGCGTCTGCGCCGGCTTGCCGACACCTTGCCGCAGATCATCTTCATCGCCGGTCCCGATGGCCAGCTGCACTACTTCAATCAACGCTGGTACGAATACACCGGGCTGGATCCGGGCAACAACGAAGGCGCCGCGTGGCATCGGGCCCACACCGCAGATGGTCTGCAGCTGTCCGTGCAGGCATGGCAGGATGCATTGCTCGACGAGCGCGCTTACGAGATCGAATGCGAATTGCTGCGCCACGACGGCCAGGCGCGTTGGCATCTGGCACGCGCCCTGCCCGTCCGCGGCGACGACGGCTGCATCAGCGAGTGGATCGGCACATATACCGACATCCATGATCGCCGCACCTTTGAGCACCGTTTGCGTGAGAGCGAAATCCGTTTTCGTGCGCTGTGCGAGACGGTTCCCGCGATGATCTGGATGTCCGACGCGCAAGGCGATTGCGTGTACTGGAACCCACGCTGGTACGACTTCACCGGACAAGCCGAAGATCAGGCGCTGGATCAGGGCTGGTGGGATGTGATGCATCCGGACGATGCCGGCCGCGTGCGGTTGGCCTTCGAACAGGCGCTGGAACGGCGCGGCGAATTTTTAGCCGAATACCGGGTGCGTCGCCACGACGGCCAGTACCGTTGGTGTATCGATAACGCCTCGCCGCATTTCGCCAGCGATGGACGTTTTCTCGGGCATATCGGCTCGCTCACCGATATCTCCGAACGCAAGCATATCGAAGATGCCACCGCGTCCGACCGCGCGATCCTGAGCCTGATCACCACCGGCGCGCCGTTACCGGTGGTGCTGGATGCGATCGCATTGAGCGTGGAGGCGCGCGGTGAGATTGGGCTGTATTGCTCGGTGATGGTGCTGGACGAGGTGCGGCATACCTTGAGCTTCGGCTCGGCGCCGCACTTCCCGCTTGCGTATCACGGCAACTTCGAGCCAGCGCCGATCGGCCCGGATGGGCCGCCTTGTTCGCGCGCCGCACATCTTGGCCGGCAAGTCATCTGTGCCGATCTCCAGGCCGATCCAAGCTTCGGCCCTCATCATGCCGTTTCGGCGCTGCTCGGAATCGCGGCGTGCTGTGTAACGCCGATCTTGTCCAGCGACGGCCAGGTGCTGGGCACGCTCAACATCTACTACGACCGCCCGTATCTGCCCTCGCTGCGCGAACAAGCGATGGCGCGCTCTGCATCGCACCTGGCCGGTATTGTGATCGAGCGGACGCGCGTGGATGCCAAGCTCACGTTGTCGCTGCAGGCGGAAACCACTGCGCGCGGTCAGGCCGAACACGCCAGCCGGGTCAAGGACGAATTTTTGGCCACGCTCAGCCACGAATTGCGCACGCCGCTCAATGCGATCCTGGGCTGGTCGCGACTGATGCAAGCGCAGACCTTCGCGCCGGAGAATCTGGGTAAAGGCCTGGTCATCATCGAGCGCAGTGCGCGTGCGCAGACGCAGATCATCGACGACCTGCTGGATATGAGCGCGATCCTGTCCGGCAAGATCCGTCTGCAGGCCGAGCATTTCGACATTGCCGGGCTGGCGCGCAGCACGCTGGAGCTGATGCAGCCGGCCGCGCTGGCGCGCGAGATCGCCCTGGAACTGGACGCGCCGGCCGGCAGCGAATTGTGGTTTTTCGGCGATGCCGGGCGCTTGCAGCAGGTGCTCACCAACCTGCTCAGCAATGCGCTCAAGTTCAGCGCGCCGGGCGGCAGCGTACGGGTGGGATTGGACGTTGAGGAAGGACGTCTGCGGCTGTGCGTGCAGGACAGCGGGATCGGCATCGCGCCGGAGTTCCTGCCCCACGTCTTCGATCGGTTTCGGCAGGCAGATGCCGGCACCACGCGGCGTGTTGGCGGGCTGGGGCTGGGCTTGTCGATCTCGCGTCAGCTGGTGGATCTGCATGGCGGCAGCCTTGGGGCCTCCAGCGCCGGCGAAGGCCAGGGTGCGGTGTTTACAATCGTGCTGCCGTTCCAGCACGGGGTCAGTGGTCTGCGCCCGCCATCGGAGGATTCGAGCCAACCTGGGCGACTTCCGGCCGATTGCAATGGGCGGCTGGACGGCGTGCGTGTGCTGTTGGTCGACGACGATCAGGATTCGCGCGAAGCGGTGATGCAGTTCCTGATGCTTGCCGGCGCGCAGGTGCAGGCGGCCGGCTCGGTGGATGCAGCCGAGCACTATCTGGCTACTTCGGCGTTCGATGTGCTGGTCAGCGATATCGCGATGCCGCTGCGCGATGGCTACGATCTGATCCGCACGGTGCGCACCGGTCGCTTCGATCTGCCACGGCATATCCCGGCAATCGCGCTCACTGCCTACGTGCACGAAGAGGACCGTGACCGTGCCGTGGCGGCCGGCTTCGATGCGCATATGGGCAAGCCGGTGGAGCCGCCAGGGCTGGTCGATCTGATCGAACGCTTGGTGGTGCCGATGCGCGCGGTGCCGGGAGCGGCGTGAGATCGCCCGACAGCGGCTGATAAAAGCAATGCAGGCAAGGAGCAGGAAGAATCCCAACGCCCCGATCGCGAATGCAGACTTCTTGCAGGAGCGCAGCGTCTGACACCCCGGCACGTTTCAATTGCCGCCCGACTGCATTCCAGACTGCATCCGCACAACGGGATTCGAGTCGTCGCGTCGCTTGTGAGATGCAGTCAAAAGCTCAGATGGTCGAGCCTCGACGATTGCGGGACACGCTCATGGAGGCTCTGTGGCGGCATCCATGCCGCCGCAGGGTCCAGCAATCGGCCAGGACACCACACCAACCTGTGAGTCGGCTGCGTTGTTGAAAACATGCACACCGACCATTTCGACTGGTCATTGCCCGCCCACCGTCGCGGGACCTTATGCGGCATGGATGCCGCATAAGAGCCGACAAGGACGTACTTGCGGCGTGTCCCGCGATGGCGGGCGGGCAACGGCCCTGCTGTAACGTTGCAAAGCAGTCGCTCTACAACTGATCTGCAACGTTGCTGCCCAATCACTCAAAGACAGTCGCCGCGCCAGGCAGCATGACTCAGCTGCGCTTGGCGCGCGCGAACGCCGCGGCCAGTGCGTTATCGGCCGGTGGCGCAGTGGTCCGCGGCTTGCTGTTGCCGGGTGCCGGCCCACGTCCGCCGCCGTCGCGACGGCCCTGCCCCGGCCCGCCACTGCCGCGTGCATCGCGCGACTGCGCCGTGCCATCTGCCGCCGGCGGCGTGTCGGACAGGCGGCAGGTCAGTGCGATGCGCTTACGCGGCACGTCCACTTCCAGCACCTTGACCTTGACGATATCGCCGGCCTTGACCACATCGCGCGGATCCTTGACGAAGGTGTCCGACAACGCGGAGATGTGCACCAACCCATCCTGATGCACGCCGATATCGACGAAGGCGCCGAACGCGGCCACATTGCTGACTACGCCTTCCAGCACCATGCCCGGCTTGAGGTGCTTGATGTCCTCGATGCCGTCGGCAAATTGCGCAGCCTTGAACTCAGGACGCGGGTCGCGGCCGGGTTTTTCCATCTCTTTCAGGATGTCGCGCACGGTCGGCACACCGAACTGCGCATCGGTAAACAGCTCCGGCTTCAAGCCGCGCAGGAAACTGCCATCGCCCAGCAACGCCTTGATCGGCTTGCCGGTGTTGGCGACGATGCGCTCGACCACCGGATAGGCTTCCGGATGCACGGCCGACACATCCAGCGGCTCGTCGCCATCGGCAATGCGCAAAAAACCGGCGCATTGTTCGAAAGTCTTGTCGCCCAGGCGCGGCACCTTGAGCAGATCCTTGCGACGCTTGAACGGGCCATTGTCGTCGCGATGGCGCACAATGTTTTCCGCGACCGTGCCGGACAGACCCGATACGCGCGACAGCAGCGCGGCCGAGGCGGTGTTGACGTAGACGCCAACGGCGTTGACGCAGTCTTCCACGCGCGCCTCCAGCGCCTTGGCCAGGCGGTACTGATCCACGTCGTGCTGGTACTGGCCCACGCCGATTGCCTTGGGCTCGATCTTGACCAACTCGGCCAGCGGGTCCTGCAAGCGCCGTGCGATCGACACCGCGCCGCGCAGCGAGACGTCCAGCTCCGGGAATTCCTTGGCGGCAAACTCGGACGCCGAATACACCGACGCCCCCGCTTCGCTGACCACGACCTTCTGCAACTTGGTCGCCCCGCACAGCGCGATCGCCTCACCGGCCAGCTTGTCGGTTTCGCGGCTGGCGGTGCCGTTGCCGATCGCGATCAGCTCCACGTTGTGCTGCATGCACAATTTTTTGATCGTCTGCAGCGATTGGTCCCACTGCCGCTTGGGCTCGTGCGGGTAGATCGTCTCGGTCGCCACCAGCTTGCCGGTGGCATCGACCACGGCGATCTTGCAGCCGGTGCGGATGCCCGGGTCCAGCCCCAGCACCACGCGCGGGCCGGCCGGCGCGGCCAGCATCAGGTCCTTGAGATTGTCGCCGAACACCGCAATCGCTTCGGCCTCGGCCTTCTCGCGGGCCTGGTTGAACAGGTCCAGCAGCAGGTGCATGTGCAACTTGGCGCGCCAGGTCAGCCGGCACGCGTCCAGCAACCAGCGGTCGGCCGGGCGACCCTGGTTGGAAATGCCGGCACTGCGCGCCACCCGGCCTTCGGCGTACTGATGCCCGGCTTCGGCATCGCTGCCCGGGTCGAGGTCGAGATAGAGAAATTCTTCGCGGCGCGCGCGGAACAGCGCCAGCAAGCGGTGCGACGGAATTTTCGCCAGCGCTTCGGCATGGTCGAAGTAATCGCGGTACTTGGCACCGGCCTCTTCCTTGCCCTCGGCGACGCGCGCGCGGATCACGCCGTTATCGTTGAGCCAGCTACGCAACTCGCCAACCAGCGCGGCATCTTCGCCCCAGCGCTCCATCAGGATGGCGCGGGCGCCTTCCAGCGCGGCCTTGATGTCGGCAACACCCTTCTCGGCGTCGATGAAGGCGGCGGCAGCCACCTCCGGCGCCTGCGTCGGGTCGGCCAGCAGGCCATCGGCCAATGGCTCCAGCCCGGCTTCGCGCGCGATCTGCGCACGCGTGCGGCGCTTGGGCTTGTAAGGCAGATACAGATCTTCCAGCCGCGACTTGGTGTCGGCAGCGGCGATCTCGTTGCGCAGTTCGTCGCTGAGTTTGCCTTGTTCGCCAATGCTGGACAGGATCGCCGCACGCCGGTCTTCCAGCTCGCGCAGATAGGTCAGGCGCGTTTCCAGGTTACGCAGCTGGGTATCGTCCAGGCCGCCGGTGACTTCTTTTCGGTAGCGGGCGATGAACGGCACGCTGGCGCCTTCGTCGAGAAGCGCGATGGCGGCGCGCGCCTGGGCGGGTTGGGCACCGATCTCGTCGGCGATGGTGCGAGCGATCTGCTGGGCAAGCTGGCTGTCGTGCATGGCGGCGCGGAATAAACCGCTTCACTGAAAAAAAGCATTTTCGCAGTGTGGGCGCGCGACGGAAACCCGTTGACAGCGCCGCCGTAAACCTATGCCGCCGCGCTCAGCTGGCGCGGTGCGCGTAATGGGTGGCGGCGCGCTCGACCAGAATGCTTTCGTGCATGGATTCCAGGGCCATGACACGGATCTTGCCGACGTTCTTCAGCGGCACCATGCGTTCCACATAGATCTCCGGGCCGGCGTCAGTCATTGCCCGCGACTTGCTGAACCCGTAAGGCACAACACCCTTGTCGCCATCTTTGCTGCCACCGACGTACAGGACAATCGACATGCCACACCCTTTTGCTGCTGTTGTTGCGTTGGAGGCGCGAGCATAACGAGCGCGTCGTGAGGAGCTTTCCACGCACGTTAACGCCGGCTGTTTGCGGTTTAGTGACGGCCTCAAGACCTGACGCACCTCACGAGTGCTTCACCCTGCTTGGTCGTCCAATCTCCGTCCACCCGCTTTCTCACGACATCGCATGGACCTCAAAAGTGGCTACCCGTTCTGGTCGATCCGTAATGGATTGATGCGCGCCTATCCACGCCTGGAGCAAGACACCCAGGCCGAGGTCGTCATCGTGGGCGGCGGCGTGACTGCCGCGCTGATCGCGCACGAATTGCTGCGCAATGGCCATGAGGTGGTGGTGGTCGAACAACGCGAGATCGGCTGGGGCAGTACCTCGGCCAGCACTGCACTGCTGCAATACGAAATCGATACGCCAATGATCGATCTGGCCAAACAACACGGCATGCCGGCAGCCGCGCTCGCTTACGGCGCCTGTGCGCAGGCTATCGTCGACCTGCAGGACCTGTGCGACAGCCTGGGTGGCTGCGACTTCACCCGCCAGGACAGCCTCTACTACGCCAGCCGTGCGCGCGATCTGAAAGACCTGCGGCGCGAGCTCGACGCACGCCAGACCCATCAGCTACCGGTGGAGTGGATCGAGCGCGAGCCGCTCTGGCACGACTACGGCGTGCGCTCCGACGGCGCCATCCTCAGCCGCCTGGCCGCCAGCGTCGACCCGTATCGGCTGTGCTATCGCCTATTCGCCGAATGCGAGCAGTACGGCGGACGCATCTTCGATCGCACTACGATCGCGACCATTGTCCCGCACGATCAGCACGTGGAATTACGTACTCAAGAAGGCGTCGTCGTGCGCGCCAAGCACGTGATCATGGCCGCAGGCTATGGCAACCAGCAGTGGCTGTCGCAGCGTGTGGCACGTAATCGCAGCAGCTATGCGTTCGTGACCGACCCGCTGCACGACAGCGAGATCGGTGCGCTCAAGCACACCATGATGTGGGAGACCGCACGCCCGTATCTGTACCTACGCAGCACACCCGATGGCCGTGTGGTGGCCGGCGGTGAGGACGACAACGTGGACATCCCGGCGCGCCGCGATGCGCGCGTGGAAAGCAAATTGAAGACGCTGCTGAAGAAGATCGGCAAGACCATGCCGGACGTGCGTCTGCGCCCGGTGTTTTCGTGGGGCGGCACGTTTGCCGAAACCGCCGACGGCCTGCCGTTCTTCGGCGCGCATGCCGAACAAGGCACGCGCGTCTTGTTTGCAATGGCCTACGGCGGCAACGGCATCACCTATAGCGCGATCGGTGCCGGGCTGCTGCGTGCGCAATTGGAAGGTAAGCCGCACCCGCTGTCGGACCTGTTCGGGTTCTCGCGACTGGATTGAGGGCGATTGCCTTCTTGCGATGCAGTCGCCGAGCAGGCGCTGCTGCCACTAAGCGCGGCTGACAAAGCATAGCGAACAGTCTTCAGGCCGGCGTGGACTGCGCCATCACAAACGGGGTGTACGCGTACACCGAGCACCGGATGCGTCAGCCCCGCAGTGAGCGCAGGAACGTGGTTAGCCGCTCCAGGTCGATGGCCACCACGGCCACCAGCCATGCCCATGCATCGCATACGCATCGGCCGCCCGCTCCAGCGGGTTGCGCACATGGATGCCGCCGCACATCAGATACACCGGCAGGAACAGCGGCCCGAGCAACATGTATTGATACACATGTGCGCGCTCGTGATCGCCCAGACGCACCGGCGGATGCTCGCAACGGCCGGCCGCGTGTGCATAGGTGCTGCATTGCAGATCCAGCGATGCGCCCTTGAGCAGGATCACATTACCCAAGGTCATCGCCCCGCCCGGCCCCCAGGGCCAGGCATGAAAGACAAACGCGAGCTCATGACGGGACCAGCGCGGGCGGGCGCCAAAACAACTGCCAATGGCGCCGATCAACAGGCCAAGCGCGGTGTTGGGCAGCGTCCACAACGCGCCAAGCGCCAACACAGCCGATGGCGCGCGCCGCAACGGCCTCAATCGGCCTGCGCGGGGATCAGCAGCCACAGGATCAGATAGACCAGGATGCCGGGAAACGCGGCCGAGGCGATCGAGACGATCACGAACAGAACGCGCAGCAAGGTGGAGCTCCATCCGAAGCGGCGCGCAATCCCGCCGACAACACCGGCGATCATGCGGTCATTGAGAGAACGGGACAGTGCAGTGGTGGCCATGAAAACGCTCCTTCAAACGTAGCAAGCAGTCTAAAAAGCCGGGCAGCAGCGGGCCGTGATGGGTGGCGGCATGCGGTCGCACGCAGGCCTGCGCGGTTGCATGCGGCGCATCAGGCGATGCGGTCGCGCTCCTGCAGCCAGCGATGGATCGCCACCGGCACCTCGCGCTGGGCACGTCCGGACACGTAGATCCCGATATGTCCGCCGCGAAAACTCAGTTCGCTGTAATCCTTGCTGCCCACCAGCCCACGCAAGGCGCGCGAGGCATCCGGTGGCACCAGATGATCGTGTTCGGCATAGATATTGAGCACCGGCATATCGACGTCCTGCAGATCCACCGCCTGCCCGCCGATGCTCACTTGGCCGGTGACCAGCCCATTGCGTTGGTAGAACAAGGTCACGAACTCGCGGAACGCCTCGCCCGCCAGATCCGGCGAATCAAAGATCCACTTTTCCATGCGCAAGAAGTCTTCCAGCGCCTGCTTGTCGTCGAGGATGTCCAGCAAGCCGACGTACTTCTGCAAATTAAGCCGGAACGGCTTGAGCATCAGGTAACTGGCGTTCATCAGATCCGCCGGCACGTTGCCCATGGTGTCCACGAACAGATCCACATCGACCATGCGCGCCCAGTTGGACAGCATGTTGTCGGGAGTGTGGAAATCCACCGGCGTGACCATGGTGATGAGGTTGCGCACCTTGTGCCGTTGCAGCGCGGCGTAGCACAACGAAAAGGTGCCGCCCTGGCAGATGCCGAGCACGTCCACCGCCTCCAGCCCCGATTGCGCACGCAGGTGATCCACCGCGCCATCGATGTAGCGCAGCAGATAGTCTTCGAGCGTGAGATAGCGCTCGGAGCGGTCCGGGTAGCCCCAGTCCAGCACGTAGACATCCTGGCCGTGACTCAACAGGCCCTTGACCAGCGAACGGTCGGCCTGCAGGTCCACCATGTACGGACGATTGACCAACGCATACACGATCAGCAGCGGCGTCTTGGCCACCGGCGCCTGCTCGCCGACAAAGCGATACAGCACCACCTTGCCGTCGCGCCAGATTTCTTCGCGTTCGGTGACGCCATAGTCAACGTCTTCCACACCGGGCAGCAGTTTCAGGCCTTCGCGCAGCTTGCGTTGCAGCGACAGGGTTTCCTGCATCAGGTCTTCGGCACTGAATCCCAACGGCCCTTTCATGCCTTGGCTCCACGTGGGGTGCGTGCGACCGGCTTACTGCCGGACGCCTTGCCGGACGACGGTTTCGATGCGGCTTTCGCTGTGGCGGTCTTTTTCACCGCAGGTGTTGCAGCTGCGGTCTTCTTGGGCGCAGATTTTTTGGCCGCGGTCTTTTTTACTGCAGCGGTTGCCGCGGCCGGCTTGCGCGCAGCGGCGGCGTTGGGCGGCGCTGCACGTTTGGGCGGAGACGACGCCTGCGGATCAGCGGTGGTGTCCTCGGCCGGCTTTTCAGCCGCCTTGGTGCTGGTGCTGGTACCGGCGGCGGTGCGCAGCATCCGGCGCACCGCGCGCTCCAGTTCTGCGATACGGCGATGCGCGGCATCCATCTCCGAACGCGTCGGCATCCCGAAACGTTCGCTGAGCTGTTCGACCTCCTCCTGCAAGGCCGCGCGCAAGCGCATGTGCGCGTTGGCGAACCCGCCATACACGTCGCGAAACCGATCCGACAACGCCACATCGGCATAGGACTCTTCGGCCGCCTCGATCCACAGATCGAACAAGGCGCGCGCACTGGTCAGCTGGCTGCCGCTGCTTTCGTGCTCGCTCAGCTTGGTGGTGAAACGGGTGAAGGCCTGCTCGATCGCTGCCTTGAGTTGCTCGCCGTAGGCCTGCGATTGCGCCTGATAGTCCTGTTGCGCGCGCGCCAGTTTCTGCAGGCGCGCCTGATGATTGCGGTTCAACCCGAAGGCCGGCATGTCCAACCACGGCGCGTTTTCTTCGCGCCATTTGCCCAGCGCCTGCGCCGCCTGCTGCAGCCACGGGTCGAAGCCGCCGGGGCTGCCGCCGCGCAGCGAGCCCAGCGTCCACTGCATCAGTTGCTCGCCCTGCCCCTGCACGGCGCGGCGCCAGGCATCGGAGACTTCGTTGGCGGAGGTGTCGCGGCCGGCGAACTGCCCGGCCACCTGCTGCATGGTGCCGAACCAGCCGCCAGCCTGGGTGCGGAAGCGGTCGATGGCTTCCTGCGCCTGCGGCGCGGCCTGGGTGGGCAGCAGCTGCGACCACCAGTCCACTGCCTTTCTCCAGTCCTGCGGGGCATCGCCGCCGGACGCCGGCGGTGGCTGCGCAGCGGAGCCAGACTGGCCGTGGCGCATGGCGTCTCCCCAGGCCGCCCAATACTGGCGTGCCTTGTCCTCGACGTTGCCGTTGTCCGAACCGCTGCTTGCCATCATTCCCTCCTGTGACGATCCACCGAGCCATCCTACCGCGTGTAACCAGGCGTGCCGCTCAGGGCTTGGGGATCCGCAACGTCTTGCTGATCATCAGCGAGCCGGAGACGGCAAACAGCAGCACCAGCGGGTGGAACTGCCACGGCCCGAGCTGCCACTGGCCCCACCACAGGGCGTCGCCGATATGCCCGCTGCTGGCGGCGACCGCGAGCAGGATCACCAGCACCAGACTGGTCGGAATCGGGGTGCCTTCGAAGTACGGCACCTTGTCGGCTTCGCCGGCGATCTCTTCGGCCGTCACGTTGTACCGCGCCAGCCGGCTCACGCCGCAGCAGACGAAATAGCTCAGCACCAGCCAATCCCAGCCGCCACGCATGCCGCAGGCATAACCCAACGCCGCCGGCGCCACGCCGAACGAAATTACGTCGGCCAGCGAATCCAGCTCGCGGCCCAGGGTGGAAGACGCCTTGCGCCAACGCGCGACGTGCCCGTCCAGCGCATCGAACACGAACGCCAACGGGATCAGCGCCATACCCAGCAACAGGTCCCCGCTGTGCCCTTCCTGCAGGAACCGCATCGCTGCGAATACTGCGCCGGTGCCGCAGAAGGCATTGGCCAGCGTGAACCAGTCCGCAAGTTGGAAATCGCGCAGCATCGAAAAATGGCGTTTCATGCGAAACCTGATCAGAGCGAGGCGCAAAGGGTAACGCGCGCGCGCCGTGCAGGCGACCGTTTACCCGTCCTCCGCTAGGCTGGCGATCAGCGTGGCCGCTCCCGGCTGCGCACCACAGTGAAGGACACCCGATGCGCAGCATCCTGATCACCGGCGCGGGCAGCGGCATTGGCGCCGGCATCGCCACCCATCTGGCAAGCGACGGCCACCATCTGCTGGTCAGCGACATGGACCAGGCCGCCGCCGAGCACACGGCCCAGCGCGTGCGCGATGCTGGCGGCTCGGCCGAAGCACTGGTGCTGGATGTCACCGACGACGACAGCATTGCGCACGCGCTGGCCGGCGCCTCGCAGCCGCCGCAAGTGCTGGTGAACAATGCCGGCCTGCAGCAGGTCGCCGCGCTGGAAGATTTCCCGATGCAGCGCTGGGCGCTGTTGGTCGACGTCATGTTGACCGGCGCAGCACGACTCAGCCGTGCCGTGCTGCCGGGCATGCGCGCGGCAGGCTATGGACGCATCGTCAATATCGGCAGCATCCACTCGCTGGTCGCCAGCCCCTACAAGAGCGCGTATGTGGCCGCCAAGCATGGCCTGGTCGGCCTGGCCAAGGTGATCGCACTGGAAACTGCCGACTGCGACATTACCGTCAACACGCTGTGCCCCAGCTATGTGCGCACGCCACTGGTGGAGCGCCAGATCGCCGACCAGGCGCGCGCGCGCGGCATTGCCGAAGAGGCGGTGGTCCGCGATGTGATGCTCAAGCCGATGCCCAAGGGCGCCTTCATCGAGTACGACGAGCTGGCCGGCACGGTGGCGTTCCTGATGTCGCATGCGGCACGCAACATCACCGGGCAATCCATCGCCATCGATGGTGGCTGGACCGCCCAATAATTGCACTGGCGAAATTTTGACCAGCCTGCGCGAGCGCGTTGCGCCGCAGGCGGCTTGCGGACTTGTCCACAGACTTTCGCAGCGTCCATCCACAGGGGATGTGGAAAACTGTGCGGGCAATCTCGCTTGACTGATTGCGGAGATGACCGACGGCACGAGTGAGCCGGACAAGTGCGACCTGGCATGCCGGCGGCCCGGAGCGCGGCGCCGGCGCAACGCGGCCCACACGCCTGTCGCTCAAATCCGCGAATAGCTCCACGATTGCATGCGCCCATCGCGATACGGCATCACCCCATGGAAAGGGCGCGGGTCGCCATCGAACACCAGCGGCAGGAAGTTGCGGTCGCCCTCCCACATCGGCACCTGATCCATCTGCGCGAGAGGCACCCACTCCAGCGTGCCTTCGGGATTGGAGGTGTGCGGTGTCCCATCGAAGCTGCGGATCAGGAACACGAAGCCCAGCCAGTCCTCGCCCTGCTTGCCGAACCCGGGCCAGCTGATGGTGCCGCGCAATTGCATGTCTCCGCACGCGACGCCGGCTTCTTCGCGGATCTCGCGGCGCATGCAGGCCAGCACATCTTCGTCCGGCTCCACCTTGCCACCGAGCCCGTTGTACTTGCCCAGATGTTGATCGCCGGGACGGGCATTGCGGTGGATCATCAGCACCTGGGTGCCGTCGGGCGACAACAGATATCCAAGCGTGGCGACAATCGGGGTATAGGGCATGGCGCGCGATCTGCAACGAAGCGCATCAGTATGACCGATGACATGCGTCTGCCGTGGTGACAAACGGTGATTGGGCGCTATGCGGTCGTGCCTTGAACGACTCCGGTGAACGTGCGCCAAAGCATCGGCAAGTCCCACCCGCATGCCGATCACTGACCATTTCCGTCTAACAGCTGCGCTCGCTAACGATGCGCACGCGCCATCTGCCTATGCACTTAACCGACAACCACCTGCGAGCTGGGCCGCGGCGGCGCAACGTAGTCGGTATCAAGCCGCAAGGTGGCTACTCCATGACCGCGTTCGGCCAGGTACTCCAGCCACTTGCCCAGGAAGGTGTTCATGCGCATGCGGTGACTGATCAGCTCGGCCGGCGGCGGGAACATCCCCATCACGTCCTGCCAGCGACGGCCCACATAACAATGCGTGGTCTCGGCCTGACGCGCATCGCGGTACAGACGCACATACGCAGACGGATCCGGCTCACCGGTCACCGGGTCGCACAGGTCGTAGGTCAGGCGCAGTTCGACGGTGTAGCGATGGCATTCGATCACGTCCAGCCGCAGGTTCAGCCCATCGCCGATCGACGACACATACGAGCCAGGCGCCAGATCGGCCGGCGCGAACAGCCGGGTGAGATGCTGGAAGTTTTCTGCGTACAACCCCATCAGCCAACCGAACCGGCTCAGACGGGGGATGATCTCGAGTTTGCTCAATGCTTGGGCCATGCACCGATCCTACACGCTGCGCTGCCGCACGGGCAGCATTGACGAGGGCCCAATGGCAGGCCTACCTTGGCGGAGCCCTGCCCCGCCCGCTTGATTTTTCTTGGGCTGCACGCCGTCAGCCGCGTGGCGGCAGCCCCCGGACTGTGGACGCGCCGCTTGCTTGCCGGATCCCGCATCCCGCCCCACCAATCCCGGCCTCAAAACATCTCGCGCTGCAGTCCCAGGGTCGACAACACCTTGCTGGAGATTTCTTCGATCGAGGTGTTGGTGGTGCTCAGCGTGGGAATGCGCTCCAACTGGAACATGCGCTCGGCGGTTGCGACTTCGCGTCGGCAGGTTTCTGCCGCGCTGTAGCGCGAGTTGGCGCGACGCTCCTGACGAATCTGCTGCAACCGTTCCGGGTCGATGGTCAGGCCGAACAACTTGTTGCGGTAATTACGCAATCGCGGCGGCAGTCGTTCGCTTTCCAGATCTTCTTCGGTCAGCGGATAGTTGGCGGCGCGGATGCCGTAATGCAAGGCCAGGTAGATGCAGGTGGGCGTCTTGCCCGCGCGCGACACCGCCACCAGGATCACATCGGCCTCGTCATAGTTGAGCGCAATGCCGTCGTCGTGACTCAGCGCGAAGTTCATCGCATTGATGCGGCGGTGATAGGTCTCGAAATCGACCATGCCGTGCGCGCGGCCCACGCGCGAGTGGCGCGGCGCGTTGAGCTCGCGCTCCAGCGGTTCGATGAAGGGCGCGAACACATCCAGCATCAAGGCACCGCTTTCGGCCAGGATCATGCTCAGCTGTGGATCGACGCATGAATTGACCACCACCGGGCGCACCTGGTAACGCTCGCCGGCAGCGCGCACCCGCATCGCGGCATCGCGCGCTTTTTCTGCATCATCAATGAACGACATGCGGTCGGTGACGAAGTTGAACCCGCTGAACTGGGTGAGCAGGCTATGCCCAATCGTTTCAGCGGTGATACCGGTTCCATCGGAGACGTAAAACACCGGCCGGATTGTTGACATCAAGACCACCTCTTTGAACTAGTGTCCAAAACTTACGGGTTCATGCTTGTGCAGGTTCCGCTGTGCACTGCATCATAGCGGCTTCTTCCTACGGTCGCGGCCATTCAGCCCGCTCGGGCGATGGCCTTACGGAGCATCGCGCTTGAACGAGAATATCCTGTGGTTGCATGAGCTACGCCTGGTCGATCTGGCCCGCGTAGGCGGTAAAAATTCCTCGCTCGGCGAGATGATCGGCAACTTGGCCGGGTTGGGCGTTTCGGTTCCTGGTGGATATGCGACCACTTCAGAAGCGTTCAAGGACTTCATCGCGCACAACGATCTGTCCAAGCGGATTTTCGACAAGCTCGCAACGCTGGACGTCGAAGACGTGACCGCGCTCACTGTGGCCGGCAAGGAAATTCGCGGCTGGGTGATCGATGCCCCG
Organism: Xanthomonas sp. WHRI 8932A; assembly: GCF_035012785.1. Lineage (NCBI taxonomy): Bacteria > Pseudomonadati > Pseudomonadota > Gammaproteobacteria > Lysobacterales > Lysobacteraceae > Xanthomonas > Xanthomonas sp. WHRI 8932A. The sequence continues at coordinate 268,878 of NZ_JAYGQQ010000009.1, read as the reverse complement.
CTGCAGCCGGAACTGGACCGCGACATCCGCACCGCCTACGAACAGCTGTGCGCAGAAAACGGCGGCGGCGAAGTAGCCGTGGCGGTGCGCTCTTCTGCAACGGCGGAAGACCTGCCGGACGCCTCCTTCGCAGGCCAGCAGGAAACCTTCCTCAACGTGACCGGCGCCGACGATGTCGTGCACAAGGTCAAGGAAGTGTTCGCCAGCCTCTACAACGACCGCGCGATTGCGTATCGCGTGCACCATGGCTTCAAGCACGAAGACGTGTTCCTGTCGGCTGGCGTGCAGCTGATGGTGCGCTCGGGCGTCGGCGCGGCCGGCGTGTTGTTCACGCTGGACACCGAGTCCGGCTTCCGCGATGTGGTGTTCGTCACCTCCAGCTTCGGCCTGGGTGAAATGGTCGTGCAGGGCGCGGTCAATCCCGACGAGTTCTACGTCTACAAGCCCACGCTCACGGCAGGCAAGCCGGCGATCCTGCGTCGCTCGCTCGGCAGCAAGGCGATCCGCATGGTGTATTCGGATGTGCCCGGCGAGCGCGTGCGCACCGAAGACACCCCGGTGGAACTGCGCAACACCTTCTCGATCAGCGACGAAGATGTGCAGGAGCTTTCCAAGCAGGCGCTGGTGATCGAAAAGCATTACGGCCGGCCGATGGATATCGAGTGGGCGAAGGACGGCGTGAGCGGCAAGCTGTTTATCGTGCAGGCGCGCCCGGAAACGGTGAAGTCGCGCAGCCACGCCACCCAGATCGAGCGGTTCTCGCTCGACGCCAAGGGCGCCAAGATCCTGGTCGAAGGCCGCGCGGTCGGCGCCAAGATCGGTAGCGGCGTCGCGCGCGTGGTGCGCTCGCTGGAGGACATGAACCGCGTGCAGGCGGGCGATGTGTTGATCGCTGACATGACCGACCCCGATTGGGAGCCGGTGATGAAGCGTGCATCGGCGATCGTCACCAACCGTGGCGGCCGTACCTGCCATGCGGCGATCATCGCGCGCGAGCTCGGCGTGCCGGCGGTGGTCGGCTCGGGCAACGCCACCGACATGATCAGCGACGGTCAGGAAGTGACGGTGAGCTGCGCCGAAGGGGATACCGGCTTCATCTACGACGGCCTGCTGCCGTTCGAGCGCACCACCACCGACCTGGGCAACATGCCGCCGGCCCCGCTCAAGATCATGATGAACGTGGCCAACCCGGAGCGCGCCTTCGACTTCGGCCAGCTGCCCAACGCCGGCATCGGCCTGGCGCGCCTGGAGATGATCATCGCCGCGCACATCGGCATCCATCCGAACGCGCTGCTGGAATACGACAAGCAGGACGCCGACGTCCGCAAGAAGATCGACGCCAAGATTGCCGGCTACGGCGACCCGGTGAGCTTCTACATCAACCGTCTGGCCGAAGGCATCGCCACCTTGACCGCATCGGTGGCGCCGCACACGGTGATCGTGCGGTTGTCGGACTTCAAGTCCAACGAGTACGCCAACCTGATCGGCGGCTCGCGTTACGAGCCGCACGAAGAGAACCCGATGATCGGCTTCCGCGGCGCCAGCCGGTATGTCGACCCGTCCTTCACCAAGGCGTTCTCGCTGGAGTGCAAGGCGGTGTTGAAGGTGCGCAACGAGATGGGCCTGGACAATCTCTGGGTGATGATCCCGTTCGTGCGGACGCTGGAAGAAGGCCGCAAGGTGATCGAAGTGCTGGAGCAGAACGGGCTCAAGCAGGGCGAGAACGGGCTGAAGATCATCATGATGTGCGAACTGCCGTCCAACGCGCTGCTGGCGGATGAATTCCTGGAGATCTTCGACGGCTTCTCGATCGGCTCCAACGATCTGACCCAGCTGACCTTGGGCCTGGACCGCGATTCGTCGATCGTGGCGCATCTATTCGACGAGCGGAACCCGGCGGTCAAGAAGCTGCTGTCGATGGCGATCAAGTCGGCGCGCGCCAAGGGCAAGTACGTGGGTATCTGCGGCCAGGGGCCGTCGGATCACCCGGAACTGGCCGAGTGGTTGATGCAGGAAGGCATCGAGTCGGTGTCGTTGAATCCTGACACCGTGGTCGATACCTGGCTGCGTCTGGCCAAGCTCAAGAGCGAGAGCTGATGGGACTGTTGGGTGCAGTGATGGCGGCAGCTGCGGGAGCAGCTGCTGCCAAACCGGCGGCGACGGCAACTGCAGAGCGGGCGTTCAACTGGGCAAAGATCCCGTGGGCACAATACGCGTTGAACTGGGGGGTGGCGCTGCTGATCGTGGTGGTCGGCATGTGGTTGGCCAAGCAGCTCAGCCAGTGGCTGCATCGTGCATTGACCCGTGCACGTATCGAAATCACGTTGACCAACTTCCTGCGCAATGTGATGTATGCATTGCTGCTGGTGTTGGTATTCGTCAGCGCGTTGAGCCAGATCGGCGTACCGCCGACCTCGTTGATTGCGGTGCTCGGTGCGGCGGGCCTGGCAGTCGGTCTGGCGTTGAAGGACTCGCTGTCCAACATCGCCGCCGGCGTCATGCTGATCGTGCTGCGGCCGATGCGCGATGGCGACCATGTGGCGATCGCGGGCCAGGAAGGCATTGTCGATGAGATCCGGATCTTCCAGACCCGTCTGCGGACCTTCGACGAGCGCATGATCACCCTGCCCAACAGCACCATCACCACGGCGCCCATCATCAACTACAGCACCCTGCCCAACCGCCGCCTGGAAGTGACAGTGGGCGTGGGTTATCAGGATGATCTGAAAAAAGCGCAGCAGTTGTTGCTGCAGATCGCCAAGGACAATCCGAACGTTCTGGATTCACCCGCACCATTCGTGCAGGTGACCAACCTGGGCGAGAGTACGGTGGATCTGATGTTGTTCGCTTACGCCACCAATGGCAATTTTGGTGCGGCCAAGAGCAGCACGCTGGAGCAAATCCGCAACCAGCTGCTGGAAAACGGGCTCAACATTCCGTACCCGCAGCGCGACCTGCATGTGTATCACCACGATGCCGATGGCAAGCCGATCTCGGATCTGTTGCGCAAAGGCATCGCCGATGACGGCGACCTGACCAAGGGGCCACCGTTGGCGCGCTGAACATCTGCGTCATCTTTCAAAAGCAAAAGGCCGCATCGAAAGATGCGGCCTTTTATGTTTTGTCACTGCCTGCTGCGATTTTACTGCGATTGCGGCCAGTTGCCCTGGCGTTGGCGCGCTCGACGCGCAGCGCGCCAAAACGCATGCCGCCCATCCGCCAGATCAGCCCTGCGTGCCAGCCTCGGTATCACCGCCGAGCGCCCCCATGAACTGCCGATAGTGGCGCAGTTCGTCGATGGAATCGCGCACATCGCTGAGCGCAGTGTGTGCCGAGTTCTTGGCAAATCCGTTGGCCACCGTCGGTGCCCAGCGGCGCGCCAGTTCCTTGATGGTGGATACGTCGAGGTTGCGGTAGTGGAAATAACGTTCCAGGCGCGACATCTGTCGGTGCAGGAAGCGGCGATCCTGGCAGATCGAGTTGCCGCACATCGGCGAGGCGCCGGCACGGATCCATTCGCCCAAAAACGCTACCGTCTGCGCTTCGGCCTGTGCGTGGGTGACCTGGCTGTCGAGCACACGCTGCCACAGGCCCGAACGACGGTGCTGGTTGCGGTTCCACTCGTCCATCGCTTCCAGCGTGGCCAGCGGATGGGCGATGGCCAGTTCCGGTCCTTCGGCCAGCACGTTCAACTGCGCATCGGTCACGATGGTGGCGATCTCGATGATCGAATCGCGATCGGTATCCAGGCCGGTCATTTCCAGATCGATCCAGATCAGTCGGTCGTTGCCCGCAACGTTGTCTGCCATATCACCGTCCTGTGGAGGCCGTTGCCGGCCGGGGTACTGAAAGGGCGCGCATCATACCGCGGCCATGCCGCTCAGGGTACGAGCGGCGGCTTGCCACGCTTGGCGCGAAAGTAATTGGTCAGCCGCAGGCTTGACTCTGCCGCCAGCACGCCGCCTGCCACCTGCACGCGATGGTTGTGACGCGGGTCGGCCAACAGGTCGAAGACACTGCCGCAGGCGCCGGTCTTGGGGTCGCTGGCGGCGAACACCACGCGTGCGATGCGCGCGTGGATCATGGCCATGGCACACATCGCGCACGGCTCCAGGGTGACGTACAAGGTGCAACCGATCAGGCGGTGATTGGCCAGACGGCGTCCGCATTCGCGCATGGCCATGATCTCGGCATGCGCGCTGGGATCGTGACTGGCGATGTTGTAGTTCCAGCCCTCGCCCAGCACGTTGCCATCGGCATCGATCAATACGGCACCAACCGGGATTTCGTCATAGTCGCGCTCGGCACGCTCGGCCAGACGCAGCGCATGCTGCATCCACTGCGTATCGATGACGGCCTGCGGTGAATCGATCGACATCGCGGCCGGCACACTCACTTCGCCTTGCCGCCCTGGCGGTCGAGAAACGCGGCGAATGCGGCAACGGTCGCCTCGCTGACATGGTGTTCGATGCCTTCCGCATCGCGACGCGCAGTGGCTTCATCGATGCCCAGTGCGAGCAGGAAGCGCTCGACGATCTGATGCCGCTGCCGACTGGAAGCCGCCAACGCCTCCCCGGCCGGGGTCAGGAACACACCGCGGTACGGGCGCTGCACGACCCAGCCGTCGCGGACCAGACGCTTGAGCATCTTGGCCACGGTGGGCTGAGCCACGCCCAGGCGCGCGGCGATATCGACCTGCCGCGCTTCGCCGCCGTCGACCAGCAGATCGGAGATCAGCTCCACATAGTCCTCGACCAGCTCGGCGCGGCGCGCTTCGCGCACCTGGCGGAAGCTCTCCATATGCACCTGCGCATCGATCAGGGACGGCGTGGCCGCCTCCAGCTTTTCGCTCTTGCCCACCCGCATCCTCGTCGTCGCATCCGGCATAGGTGCCGGGGTGCGTAGTGTGAAGCACGCAGCCGATCAATACGATTGAGTTTGCCAATGCTCAATAGCATAGCACTTGCTATATCATCCATCCGACGCCTCCAACCCGCTGCCCTGCATGTCCGTCGACACCGTTCCCTCCGCACGTTCGCCCGCCTCCACCAATGGCGGGCTTGGCGATCATCACGCCAGCGTTGCCGTGCCCAAGAACGGCCATTGGTGGTTCCGGCTGCTGGCCTTTCTGGGCCCGGGCTACATGGTGTCGGTGGGCTACATGGACCCGGGCAACTGGGCCACCGATCTGGCCGGCGGCTCGCAGTTCGGCTACCTGCTGCTGTCGGTGATCCTGCTGTCCAACGTCATGGCGATCGTGTTGCAGAGCCTGTCGGCGCGGCTGGGCATTGCCACCGGGCTGGATCTGGCACAGGCCTGCCGTGCGCGCTACCCACGTGGCGTGAACCTGGCGCTGTGGGGACTGTGCGAGCTGGCGATCATCGCCTGCGATCTTGCCGAAGTGATCGGCACCGCGATCGCACTGAAGTTGTTGTTCGGCATTCCGCTGACCGTGGGCGCGATCATTACCGCGATCGATGTGGTGCTGGTGCTGTTGCTGATGAATCGCGGCTTCCGGGCGCTGGAAGCATTTGTGATGGCGTTGCTACTGATCATCTTCGTCTGCTTCGGTATCCAGATCGCCTTGGCGGCACCGCCGATCGCCGCAGTGCTGGGCGGGTTCATTCCGCGTGCGCAAGTGATCACCGACCCGCAGGCGCTGTATCTGGCCATCGGCATCATCGGCGCCACGGTGATGCCGCATAACCTGTATCTGCATTCGTCGATCGTGCAGACGCGCGCCTACCCGCGCGATGACGCGGGACGCCGCTCGGCACTGCGCTGGGCCGTCACCGACAGCACGGTGGCGCTGATGTTCGCGTTGTTTATCAACGCCTCGATCCTAATTTTGGCCGCAGCGGTGTTTCATGCGCAGGGCCGCACCGATGTACAGGAAATCGAACAGGCGCATGCCTTGCTCGCGCCGATGCTCGGCGTGGGGTTGGCCTCGACCCTGTTTGCGGTCGCCCTGCTTGCCTCGGGCGTCAACTCGACGGTCACCGCGACGTTGGCCGGGCAGATCGTGATGGAAGGCTTCCTGCAATTGCGCCTGCCGCCGTGGCTGCGCCGCTTGCTGACCCGCGGCATCGCCATCGTGCCCGTCGTCGTGGTGACCTGGTTATATGGCGAGGCCGGCACCGCGCGGCTGTTGGTGCTGAGCCAGGTGGTGCTGTCGATGCAACTGCCGTTTGCGGTGATCCCGTTGGTGCGCTTTGTCTCGGACCGAACATTGATGGGCGCGCTGGTGGCACCGGCCTGGCTGGTGCGCACGGCCTGGGTGATTGCGGCGGTGATCGTTGTCTTGAACGGCAAGCTGCTGTGGGACACCGCGCTGCATTGAGCGTCGGGCGCAACACGCCCGCTCGATGGGATGCCGGCCTGTCGCACGTTGCAGAGCCGGGCGTCGATGCGCTGGGGTGTCATCGTGCGTTGCAGAGCCCGATATCGATGCACGCGGACGCGTCGCGATTCGCCGCGATTCGCCGCGATTCGCCAAAATTGCGCTGGTAGTGCGGGCAGATCCACAACGTTGGATCGGCTACAACAAACAACCTGATCCGCAGCGTTGCCGGTAACTCTTGCAGAGCGCACGCAGATGCAATCTGCACTGACCGTGCAGGCGGTCTACTGCGTGCATGCACCGGCACGTCCGTGGCCTGCGTCGCTCTGCATGGCGCGGTCGCGCGCCAGCATGATGCGCACCGCATCGTGCGACCGCCGGGCTGCATGCCCCTCGCCCACAGGAGGTTCCATGGATCCGTTCGAGGCGCATCCGGCCGACGCCGGACGCCGCAGCTTTCTCATCACCGGCACGGTCGCCGTGGCAGCGTTGTCGTTGCCCGCGTTCGCCACCGCCGCAGCTCCCGCACGCGCCCCCGCTGCCACCCCGCCCCACTCGTCCACTCACGGAGTCAACCCGATGTCCAATTTCGTCAAACGCCCCGACGGCGCCAACATTTTCTACAAGGATTGGGGCAAGGGCCAGCCGGTCGTCTTCGCACATGGCTGGCCGCTCAGCGCCGATGCGTGGGACCCGCAGATGCTGTTCATGGGTCAGCACGGGTATCGCGTGATCGCGCACGACCGCCGCAGCCATGGCCGCTCGTCGCAGACCTGGGACGGTAACGACATGGACACCTACGCCGACGATCTGGCCGCCGTGATCGACGCGCTGGACCTGAAAGACGCGATCCTGGTTGGCCATTCCACCGGCGGTGGCGAAGTGGCGCATTACGTTGGCCGCCATGGCAGCAAGCGCGTGGCCAAGGTGGTGTTGGTGGGCGCGGTGCCGCCGCAGATGGTCAAGAGCCCGACCAATCCCGGTGGCCTGCCGATGAGCGTGTTCGACGGCATCCGCGACGGCGTTGCCAAGGACCGCTCGCAGTTCTATCAGGACCTGACCACGCCGTTCTTCGGTGCCAACCGTGATGGCAACAAGGTCACCCAAGGTATGCGCGATTCGTTCTGGCTGCAGGGCATGCTGGGCGGCCACAAGGGCCAGTACGACTGCATCAAGGAATTCTCCGAGGTCGATTACACCGCCGACCTGAAGAAGATCGATGTGCCGGCGCTGGTGGTGCATGGCGACGACGACCAGATCGTGCCGATCGATGCGTCGGGCAAATTGTCGGCCAAGATCATCAAGAATGCCGAGCTGAAGATCTACGCTGGCGCGCCGCACGGGTTGACCATCACCCACGCCGATCAGTTCAACAAGGATCTGCTGGCCTTCGCCAAGAGCTGATTCTCGCTTCAATACTTAAGACAAAGGCCGGCTCGTGAGAGTCGGCCTTTTGTTTTGGTACGCATGGATGCGTGGTGATGAGGGTAGCAGCGTTTGTGTCGATAGGCCTGTTGCCATTCGCGCGGAAGTGCATGGCATCACCGCGCGTCGTGGATGGATCGCAGGTGAGCCGAGGACCTGTGCTGCGCTCGAAAAGATACCGAGCCAGCAAGCGAGGTGGCAACGCGTCACCTTCCCACCGTGAGCACAACAAAGGTCAACCGACCACGCTCATGCGTGGACGCGCAAGTCACGATCTGGCGCAACACCCAGCTGGGCAGAATGAAACCGCCAATCATCGCAACCACCAGCACCGCGCCGGTCGGCGTTGCAGTGCCGGCAGCTCCGGGTCAAGCAATCTGCATCCAATGCTGATCAGCAACGCAAACGATACGTCGACCAATGCAAGACTTTTGCATCGCTCTGCCCTACCCGACCTTGCTGCAAATCTGGCCGTTGCAAGGAATGAGATTGCGCGCAGCCCGCTTAGCCAGAAAATGCTCCAGCAATGCGTAATCCCGGTTCATTGCCAGCACCAGCAATGCACCCACAAACGCGATGGCTGCGGGCGACGGAATTCCCGCCGCTCGCAGCCCAAATCACTGGCCATGTCAGTGCCAGGCCGATTATGCGTGTCGCGTGGAAGTACTCAGATATCCGAATGCGCATGCGGCGGTAACGCGACACCGCCGCCGCCGACGAAGTGACGGACCACGGGTGCGCGTTCGCCTTGATGCAGTGCGCGGATCTGCTCCTGCAACTGGCGGTCGTCGCCGGTGACGCGCTCGTGCTGGCGCAGATGTTCCAGCCACGAGGCGACGATGAAGTATTCCAGTTGCACGCCGGGCGTGGCGGCGTCTTCGGCAATGCCCCAGACCACCGCGCCATCACGACGCCGTGCGTTGCCCAGCTGCGTCATCAACTGCAAAAAGGTGACGCGTGCTTCGGCAGCGATGCGGTATTCGACCGTCACCAGCACCGGACCGCGATCGTGCTCGACCGCATCCGATTGCGCCGGTGCAGGCCAATGCCCGCCGGGGGCAAGGTCCAGCTGCTCGGTGCCAGCAATGCGCGCACGCTTGACCAGCACCGCAGCGATCACCGCACCAACGGCAGCGATCTGCAAGGCGGTCGCGATTGAGGTGCGCTGCGCCAGCGCGCCCCAGACCAGCGAACCCGACGCCATGCCCGCGGAAAACACCACGATGTACAGCGACAACGCACGTGCGCGTACCCAGGCAGGCACCGCCGTTTGCGCGGCGATCTGCAAGGACGACAGCACCGTGATCCACGCCAGGCCGTTGACCACCATCACCACGCACAGCACACCGATCTGACGCGACAACGCCAGCCCCAGTAACGACGCCGCACACACGAGGGTGGCCACAAACACCAGCAGGTCACGGTCGTAGCGCGCACGCAGGCGTGGCAGCAGCAAGGCGCCACTGATCGCACCGATGCCGATGCAGCCCAACAACACGCCATAACTGCCGGCACCCAGCTGCATGTCGCGACGGACCACTAACGGCAGCAATGCGGTCAACGCGCTGGCGAACAGGAAGAACCCGGCGGCCTTGATCAGTACCGCCTGCAGGCGCCCGGCGCGCGCGGCATAGCGCAGGCCGGCACGCAGGCCTGCGCCGAAGCTCTCTGGCGGCAATGCAGACGCATGCGCATCGCGGCGCCAACGCCACAACACCACCAGCATCAATCCGAAGGTCACGCCATTGAGCAGAAATGCCCACGGCGGCCCGAATTGCGCCACGATCAGGCCGCCCACCGCCGGGCCGATCGAGCGGGCGATGTTCATGCCGATCGAATTGAGCGCCACCGCCGAGGCCAGCATCGGCCGCGGCACCAGCTCCGACACGATCGCCGCCTGCGCGGGCATTGCCATCGCTGCGCCCATGCCCATCGCAAAGGTCAATGCCACCAACACCCACGGGGTGAGCAACTGCAGATGCGACAGCAAGGCCAAAACGCCGGCCACCAGCAACATCCAGCCCTGGGTGAGCATCAGGTAGCGACGGCGGTCGACGATGTCGGCCAGCGTGCCGGCCACCAGCGCGAACAACACCACCGGCAAGGTGGTGGCCGATTGCACGGCCGCCACCATCAACGGCGAGCCGGTCTGTTCGGCCATCACCCAGGACGCGGCGACATCGTTGATCCAGGTGCCGATGTTGCTGCCTAAAATGGCCAGCCATAACGCACGAAAGATCGGCTCGCGCAGCGGCGCCCAGGCACCGCCATCGGCGGGTGCGGCAGAAGAAGTCATCGCGGCAAGGCTCCAGTTGACGGGGTGAAACAAACAAGATGACGGTATGAGATGCGCCGGCAGGCGCATCGAGACAGTGCCGATTTCAGAACGCGAAACACGCGCAACCCAATGCGCCCCAGAAGCCGCGCAGATCATCGCTGGGCGCAGCATGCTGCGCTGCATGGCCATGCGGCCCGTGCGCGCGACACCCGTGGCCGTGCGTGTGCACATGCGCGGCACTGGCAAGGCCGCTGACCGCACCGCCCACGTGATAGCCACCGAACCGATTGACCGGCGACCAGTCCGGCATGGCCGGCGGCAAGGTCGGTGCCAGCGCGGCAAAGTCGCCATCGCCATGCACCACGCGCCCACCCAACACAGTCAGCACGCTGGTGATGTCGGCAATGGCGGCATCATCGACGCGGAAGTAGTCGTCCGATAGCACGATGAAATCGGCCAGTTGCCCCGCCGCCAGCGTGCCCTTGTTGCTCTCGTCGCCAGAGAACCATGCGCTACCCTGCGTCCACAGCCGCAACGCCTGCTCACGGTCGAGCAGATTCTCTTCGCCGTACAAGGCCAGGCCGCCCACCGTGCGTCCGGTGACCAACCACGACAACGCCACCCACGGGTTGTAACTGGCCACACGCGTCGCATCGGTGCCAGCGCCCACCGGAACGCCGGCGGCCAGCATGCGCCGCACCGGCGGTGTGTGCCGCGCAGCCTGCACGCCGTAGCGTTCGACAAACGCTTCGCCCTGATACGCCATGCGATGTTGTACGGCGATGCCGCCGTTCAAGGCGCGGATGCGATCGATATTGCGTGGCGTGATGGTTTCGGCGTGGTCGATAAACCAATGCAGGCCATCGAACGGAATGTCGGCGTTGACCTTTTCGTAGACATCGAGAATGCGTTCGATGCTTTCGTCATAGGTGGCATGGATACGGAACGGCCAGCGTTTTTCGACCAGCAACCGCACCACCTGCTCCAGTTCGGGCTCCAGCTCCGGCGGCAGCTCCGGGCGCGGCTCGCTGAACTGCTCGAAATCCGCCGCGGAAAACACCAGCATTTCGCCGGCGCCGTTGTGCCGCAGCAGATCGTCGCCCTTGCGTACCGGCAGCATCTCGGTCCAGCCGCGGAAGTCGTCGACTTCCTTGCCCTTGTTCTGGGTGAACAGGTTATAGGCAATGCGCACGCTCAATTGGTCGGCCGCATGTAGCTGCTCGATGACCTGGTAGTCCTCCGGATAATTCTGGAAACCACCGCCGGCATCGATCACCGAAGTGATGCCCAGCCGGTTGAGTTCGCGCATGAAATGACGCGTGGAATTGGCCTGGTACTCCAGCGGCAGGCGCGGGCCCTTTGCCAGGCTGGCGTAGAGAATCAGGGCATTGGGTTTGGCCAGCAGCAAGCCGGTGGGATTGCCCAACTTGTCGCGCTCGATGCGCCCGCCTGGCGGATCGGGAGTGGCCTTGTCGTAGCCGCAGGCGCGCAAGGCCGCGCGGTTGAGCAAGGCGCGGTCGTAGAGATGCAGCAAAAACACCGGCGTATCCGGTGCGATGGCGTTGATTTCGTCCAGGGTCGGAAGGCGCTTTTCGACAAACTGATGCGCGGTGAAGCCACCGACCACGCGCACCCATTGCGGCGCTGGCGTGCGGTCGACCTGCGCCTTCAACATCGCCATGGCATCGGCAAGCGAACGGACGCCATCCCAGCGCAGTTCCAGGTTGTAGTTAAGTCCGCCGCGGATCAGATGGGTGTGGCTGTCATTGAGTCCGGGCAGCAGGCGTCGGCCTTGTGCGTCGATGCTGCGGGCGCCGTTTGCCAGCGCCATGATCTGCGCGTCGTCGCCCACCGCCACGATGCGTCCACCGGCCATTGCAATGGCAGTGGCGCTGGGCTGACGAGGATCCAGCGTGGTAATGCGCGCATTGCGAACGACAAGATCGACCATCGGAGATTTCCTTGAAGCAGACGAAGCGCCGGGCAAGGCGCCCAACGCAAGACCGGCCGCAGCGCCCTGCATCCACAGGCGCCGCCCGGCATCGTGATCATTGGGTGCGCCGCTCATACGGCACCACGCTTGCGCAGCCCATCCAGCGACCACGCGCCACCGCCGGCAGCGACCAGGGCCAGCAACACCAGCAACCACATCAGCGGGTACTCCATGCCACCGTGCATCCAGAACCAGCCCTTGGGCACGGCCACCACCACAGTGGTAGCGATGAAGACCGCTGCCAGCGCGGCACTGGCACGCGTCCACAGACCCAGCAATACCGCCAACCCGGAGAGCGTCTGCACCAAGGCCAGCAGCAACGGCAACGGCGCTGCAGACGGAAAGCCGAATTGCTGTAATTCAGCGGCAAATCCAGGCAGCCCCGGACCACCGAACCATCCGAGCAACTTGCCCAGGCCATGCGGCAACAGGAAGCCGCCGCCGGCAATGCGCAGCATCAACAACGCCGACGCAAGGCCGGCGTTGCCGCGTGGTGCCGATGCGTTCAATGCCCGCCTTCCTGCGCGCCGAACATGGTCTTGGCGTATTGAATGCCGATGCCGTAGCCGCCTGCATGCGCACGTGCGATGCCGGTGGTGAGGTCGTAGGTGTCGCTACGCGCCCAATCGCGCTGCAATTCCAGCAGGTACTGCACGCTGGTGATGGGCGCGGCGCCGGCCTGCACCATGCGTGTCACTGCACGCTCGTGCGCTTCGTCGCTGACATCGCCGCAGGCGTCGGTGATGACGTACACCTCAAACCCCTGCTCGATCGCCGACAGCGTCGGGCCGACGATGCACACGCTGGTCCACAGCCCGGCAATCACCAGACGCTGCTTGCCGATGGCGTTGACGCGATCGATCACGCCCTGGTCTTCCCAGGCATTCATGCTGGTGCGGTCGAACACCGGCTCGCCGGCAAAGATCTCCGGCAACTCGGGAAACAGCGGACCGGAGAACGACTTTTCTGCAACGGTGGTCAGAATCACCGGCACCTTGAAGCCTTTGGCGCCCTTGGCAATCAACGACACGTTGTTGCGCAGCGCCGAGATGTCGATGGTGTGCGTGGCGAAGGCCATCTGCGATTGATGGTCGATCAGGATCAGCGCGTGATCGGCGGGCGACAACAGGGATTTACCGGGGACGGCAGTGGCAGTGGTCATGCGTGATGCTCCATGAGTGTTGAAAAGGAATGAGCGTTGTGCCGATGTGCACGCGGTGCGGGTGTCGCGGTGCAGGTAACGTTCGCCACTTGGGCGGCAAAGCGTGCCGGCGTGCACCCTGTGGCGTTGCGGAAGCTGCGCACGAAATGGCTTTGATCGAAGAAGCACAGATCAGTGGCGATCTGGCTGATGGTGTGGCGGCCTTCGCGCAGCATCGCCTGTGCGCGTTCGAGCCGACGCCGCCGCAGATACTCCATCGGGCTGGCGCCAATCGCGTCGCGAAACACGCGTGCGAAATGGAAACGGCTCATGCAGGCGGCGCCGGCCAGTTGGGTCACGCCGATGGGCTCGTACAGATGCGTGTCGATGTACTGCAGCGCTCTTGCAACAGCACGTACGCGTGGGGCATGCAGTGCGCGCACGTTGCCTGCCTGCAGATCGGGGCGACCAGCGGCAATCAGACTTGCCATGTGGCGTCTCCGGCGGGGAATGTCGCCATGGTGCGGCGAACATCCGTATCGCCCCACCCCTGATGGTGAGGCGGATCGCTCACTCTTTAGGGTGAGTCACATGCCGCTGCGACAACCTGGCACCGCATCTCACGCCTGCATCGATGCGGCATGCACCACGCGTGCATGCCGGCACAGCAGCGATAGCGCGCATCCCTGCTGCTGTGTGCATTGCAGTGTGCAGGTAGGCGTCACCAGCACAGAGGGCCAAGCGAACCCCACCGCGCAACACCACGTCGTACACAAGCAACGTTCCTGCGCCGATCGAATGCTGCCACCAACATTGGGGACGCCACGCAGCGCACACTGCGTCGCGACGGCACGCGCCCGACGCGATGCGCCAGTCCTTGCGTACTCCAGCCTTATCCGATTTTCTGTCCCACGTCCCTCCCCCGAAAGAGGTGGTGGTGCTTCCCCCGATCTCGCCCGACAATACTGCGATGCCGCATGAGCCCGTCATCCGATCCCCCCTGCTGTTTCGCCTATGCGCGGCGGTGATCGTTGTGATGTGCAGTTGCTGGTGGGCATGCCCGCCCGTGCGCGCCGAAGGCATCGCCGCCACCCGTGCGGGGCTGCTGCAATTCCACCACACCGCCTGGAGCACCGAACGCGGCGCACCGGCCGACATCTGGGATATCCAGCAAGCCGACGCCGGGCCGTTGTGGTTGGCAACCGGCTTCGGTCTGTTTCAGTTCGATGGCGACCACTTCGCGCGGCAGGCGCCGCCGGATGGCGAGGCCTACGCGTCGCACAACATGACCGCGCTCGCGCTGGCGCCGGACGACACTGCCTGGATCGGCTACTTCAACGCCGGCATCGATCGCCTCGCGGACGGTCACCTCACGCACTTCCGCCCAGGCAAGGACGTGCCCGACGGCATGGTGTTCCGCATCGAGCACGATGGCAGTGGACGCTGGTGGGCGGCCATCGATGGCGGTTTGTGCTGGTTCGATGGCCAGCGTTGGCAGCGTGCCGGTGCCGACTGGGGGTACACCGCCGAACGCGCGCATTGGTTGCTGCGCGATGTGCGCGGCACGCTATGGGTCAGCGACGGTACGCAGATTCTGTCGTTGCGGTCTGGCGCCAAGCGGTTCGAACCCAGCGGTCAGCAGGTGGGTGTCTACGTCACCATGGCCGAGAGCCCGGACGGTGCGATCTGGGTCGCAGACCCGTACCGCGGCGTGTTTGCGTTGACCGATGCGCAAGGCAACGTGCTGCCCGCAGCGGCGCGTGCCCGGCCGCAATTTTCCGGGTTATTCGCGCGGCGCATCCGCTTCATGCGCGACGGCGCGCTGTGGGGCAGCGACTACGCGGCGCATGGCCTGTTCCGGATTGCCTTGCCCACTTCGCCCACGCCGGTGCTGGAGCGCTTCGGACCGGTGCAGGGGCTGACCTCGGCCACCGCCGGCCCGTTGCTCGAAGACCGCGAAGGCAATTTGTGGGCCGGCACCAATCTGGGCCTCAACCGCTTCCGGCATCGCGCATTGCTGCCGCTGGCGCCGTTGCTGCCGGGCCAGGCAATGGCCGTGGCGACCTTCAATCCTGCACCCGACACGTCTGCACGCCCGCTCCTGGCCAGCCTGCGCGATGGCCGACTGCTGGCGTTGAGCCGCGATCGCGTCGCAGGCCTGCAGCATGGTGCGTCCACCCACATCCTGGATGTGCCAGCGACCACCAACGGCTGGGTGCTTGGCGAGTACGCCCTGCTGCGTCTGCAGGCCGGCCGCGCGCAGCCCGTGACGCTGCCGCTCGGCCTGTCCACCGGCGCCATCCGCGCCTTCGTCGTCGACAGCCGCAACCATCCCTGGGTCTGCCCCGATGCGAGCGGCCCCTACGCATTCGATGGCAGCGCCTGGCAGCCACTGGCCAATCTGCAGGACACCCCGTGCACGGTGCTCGCCAACACGCAGGATGGCGGCATCTGGGTGGGCACCATCAAGGGCGATGTGCGCCTGCTGCGGAGCAGGCAGTTGACGCACTACAGCGCCGAAGATGGCCTGTCGGTGGGGCCGATCACCGCCATCTGGCAACGCCCGTCGCTCACCCTGGTCGCCGGCGAAACCGGGCTGGCAGCGCTGGGCGCCGATGGCCGTTTCCGGCAGGTGCCCGATCAAACCAATCCGCTCCTGCAAGGCATCACCGGCATCGTGCAGGACCGCCACGGCACCTTGTGGTTGAACGGCAACCGCGGCGTGGTGCAGATCAGTCAACGCGCGCTGCTGAGCAGCGTGCAATCGGGTGTGGCCAGCCCGGTCCTGCGCCTGTACGACATCATGGACGGGCTACCCGGTGTCGCGCAGCAGGCCACGCCGGTCCCCACGGCCATCGCTGCCGACGACGGCCTGATGTGGTTCACCACCAATCAGGGCCTGGCCTGGCTGGATCCCGAACAGACCTACCGCAACCCCACTGCGCCGGAGGTCTTCATCACCGAAGTGGTTGCCAACGATCGCCCCTACCCGCGTACGGCTGGGCTGCGGCTGCCCCAATGGACCCACCGCCTGCGCATCGGCTACGACGCGGTCAGCCTCACCCGCCCCGAGCGCGTGCGCTTTCGCTACCGGCTGGAAGGCGTGGACGCGCAATGGCAGGACGCCGGCAATCGTAACGAGGCGTTCTATACCAACCTCACACCGGGCCGTTACCGCTTCCGCATTGCCGCCGCCAACAACGATGGGGTGTGGAACGAGCGCGGAGACACGCTGGACTTCGTGATCGAGGCGGCCTTCGTGCAGACCTGGCAGTTCAAGGTGTGCGTCGCGCTGGCCTTGCTGCTGACGCTCGCGATCAGCTGGCGCATGCGCACCCGGCACGTTGCCGGACGCCTGCGCGCGCGGCTGGAAGAGCGTTACCGCGAACGCGAACGCATCGCCCGCGAGTTGCACGACACCTTGTTACAGGGCACCCAGGGGCTGATCCTGCGGCTGCATGCTGCCAGTCGCTCGTTGCCCGGCAACGACCCGCGCCGGCTGGAGCTGGAGCAGGCGGTCGATCTGGCCGAAAACGCACTGGTCGAAGGCCGCGACCGCGTCAACGGCCTGCGCGACAGTTACTCGCTGCGCCAGGATCTGGCCGCCGCATTGCAGCGCTCGCGCGATGCCACCATGCCCCCGCCTGCGGCCGAGCTGCAGGTCTCGGTGGAGGGTCGCCCAGTGGCGCTGCGCCCGATGGTGGCCGACGAACTGTTCCAGCTTGGCCGCGAAGCGTTGGCCAATGCCGATCGCCACGCCGACGCCGCACGGATCACGCTGGAACTGCGTTACGGTTCACGTGACTTCGTGCTGCGCATCCGCGACGATGGCTGCGGCCTGGACCCGGACGTGCTGCATGGCCAAGCGCGCACCGGGCACTGGGGGCTGACCGGCATGCAGGAACGCGCGCAACGCATCGGCGCCAAGATGCAATTGTGGTCACGTCCGGGCAGCGGCACCGAAATCCAGATCATGCTTCCCGCCCGTACCGCCTATGCAACGCCACCGCGCTGGTGGTGGCCATTTCGACCTGCACAATCCACGGAGAGCTCCAATGGCTGAGATGGTCAAACCGACCGACGTACTGGTGGTAGACGATCATCCGCTGCTGCGCGACGGTCTCAGCGCCATGCTGACCGCCGAACACGACATGCGCGTGGTCGGCGAAGCCGAAGACGGCGAACAGGCAGTGGCCTGCTACGCCAGCCTGCGCCCGGACGTGGTGCTGATGGATCTGCAGATGCCGCGCGTGGATGGCGTCGAAGCCATCCAGCGTATCCGCCGCGTCGACCCCACCGCCAAGGTCATCGTGCTGACCACCTATACCGGCGATGTGCGTGCGGTGCGCGCATTGCAGGCCGGCGCCTGCGGCTACCTGCTCAAGAGCGCACTGCGCCGCGAGCTGGTCGACACCATCCGCGACGTGCGGCGTGGCCAGCGCCGGCATGTTCCGGCGTCGGTGGCCGAAAACATCGCCGCCCACGTGCTCGACGACGCGCTGTCCGCCCGCGAGACCGAGGTGCTGAGTCTGGTCGCCACCGGATGTTCCAATAAACAGATCGGCAACGCCCTGAGCATTTCCGAAGAGACGGTCAAGGCACACATGAAGAACATCCTGGCCAAGCTCGGCGTGCGCGATCGCACCCATGCGGTCACCGTTGCCTTGCGCCGCGGGATCCTGTCGCTGGAAACCTGAGTGGCTGGCCATGCCATGGCCAGGCGGATGGCGCATCCGGGGGGGCGCTCCCCAAACTGCGCGTCCTCCGGCTGCCGCGGCTCGGTCACAGCGGCAACCGGGCCCTGCAAAGACGCGTCCGTGGTCGATTGCCCCAAGGACAGCCACCCCAAACTGCCCACCGCACCCACCAGCAGCCACATTGCAACCCAGTCCACCATTCTTGAACGCAAGGCGCACGACGCGATCGACGCGCACTCTCAAATCGATCGGCTTGAGCTATCTTATGCACCGCCAAGCGGCATGGGGGCCGCTTCAGCATCTTGTCTGGCAGCCGATAACGGCTAGGTCCGACCGCTGCACTGCGCTGCGGCGGCACTCGATTCAATCATTTAAACGCGTTCAGGGGAATTGCGATGCTTCGTCACTCTTTGCGGGTGCGCCTGCTGTTGCCGGTGCTGGCCTTGGTGCTGGTTGTGGTGGTGGCACTCACGGTCATTCTGGCCATTACCGAAGCGAACCGGGTCAAGTTCGAAGCCGGCGACGCGATCGAGCGCCAGTCGGTGTCCTTGCAGACCTTGTTCGCGGTCACCCGCTCGATGATGCTCGACCGCGTCAATTCCTCGATGCGCCAACTGCGCAAGGAAGCCAATGCACAGGGCGCCCCGAGCATGGGCAGCGACATCCGCGTCGCAGACCGCAGCGCCAGCGATCTGCTGCTGGGCCAGCGCCCGCAGGCGAATTCCTTCACCATGCTGGACGAGGTCACCGCGATCCACGAAGGCACCGCGACGCTGTTCTCGCGCACCGGCGATGAGTTCGTGCGTATCTCCACCAACGTCAAGAAGGAAGACGGCAGCCGCGCCATCGGCACCGTGCTCGATCCCAATGGTCAGGCCGCGGCCAAGCTGCGTAACGGCGAAAGCTTCTACGGCGTGGTCGACATCCTCGGCAACCCGTACGTCACCGGCTACGAGCCGATCTTTGCCGGCAACGACAAGCGCGTCATCGGCGCCTGGTACGTCGGCTACAAGGCCGACACCCAGGCCCTGGAAAACGTGGTCAGCAGCCGTCGCGTGCTCGATTCCGGCTTCATCGCCGTGTTCGACAGCAAGAACAAACTGCGCTTTCAGTCCACCACCGGTGCCACCACCGACACCGCCACCATCGAGCGAATCGTCAAGGAAAGCCCGGACGACTGGGTCGTGACCAAGCAGGAAGTGCCGGATTGGGGCTTCACCCTGGTCTCGGCGTATCCCAAGAGCGACGTCAATGGCGTGATCGTGCGTCAGTCGCTGTGGATCGCCGGCATCGGCCTGTTGGTTTGCGCACTGTTGCTTGGCCTGCAGTGGGCGCTGATCTGGAGCCGCGTGTTGCGCCCCATCCAGCATCTGACCACCGTGGCCGAAGAACTGAGCCTGGGCAAGTGGAACCACACCATCGAAGAGGTCAACCTCAAGGATGAAATTGGTACCCTGGCGCGCGCCATCTCCCGCCTGTCCAACAGTGTCCGGTTGGCCATGGAGCGCCTCAGCAAACGCTGAGCCGCTTCACCCGATTTCGTACCAGATGATGCAAGGAAGACGCCATGTCCAATGAATTCCGTCCGCTGATCGATGTCCTGCGCGAGCTCAGGGCGTTGGCATTGAAGAAGGCGTCCGGCTTTCTGTTTGTCGTCACCGAAGAAAACCATTCCTGCATCGTCCGCCTCAACGCCGGACAGATCGAAGAAGTGGTCTTTCGCATGCTGCGCAATGATGAGGCGGTGCAACGCCTCACCATGGTCGGTGCCGCGAAGGCCCGCTTCCAGGTGGACCCCGGTGCCGGCATGGGCAAGCCGTCGTTGCTGAGCGAAGACTCGCGCCAGTGGTTGATGGGCGGCTTCGAACAGGATCTGGGCGGCGCCCCTGCCCCGGCGCGCGCACCCGTGGCACCCGCGCCGGTGGCGGCTTCACCGGTCGCAGCCGCCGCGCCAGCACCCGCGCCGTCAGGCAACGCCAGTGCCGGCGCGCCGGACGATCGCGTACGCGATGCCTTGGAAAAAGTCGCGCTGAACTATCTCGGCCCCATCGCCGGCATGCTCTGCGACGAAGCCTGGGACGCGTCCAGCGATATCGAGCAGGTGCTCAGCCAGCTCGGCGCCAACCTGGCCACACCGCAGGAAGCGCAGAAGTTCATGGCCGACGCACGTACGGCATTAGCAAAGGTGCGTTGAAGGTCATCTTCAGCGTGCTACAGCATCAAGCCGCGCACTGCGCGGCTTTTTTGTAGGTGCGGAAGTGTCAGCTCCCTTACTACGGGCCTTGTCACGGGCTTTCGCCTTCAATGCCTCGTCCCATGCCACAAAACCCTTGCTTGGCAATGCACAAGGCTGCCCAAAATTGCCAGACTCAAAAAGCCAAAAGCCCGCAGTTACGCGGGCTTCAAGACATTTATTGCTAGTGGGTGCCCGGCAGTACCGGAGGTCCACTCACTCCCACTCGATCGTCGCCGGCGGCTTGCCGGAGATGTCGTAGACCACCCGCGAGACGCCGCGCAGTTCGTTGATGATGCGGTTGCTCACTGTGCCGAGGAAGTCGTACGGCAGGTGCGCCCAATGCGCGGTCATGAAGTCGATGGTCTCCACCGCACGCAGTGCGATCACCCATTCGTACGCACGCGCATCGCCGACCACGCCGACGGATTTCACCGGCAAAAATACCGCAAATGCCTGGCTGGTCTTGTCGTACAGATCGGCCTTGCGCAGCTCGTCGATGAAGATCGCATCGGCCTTGGCCAACAGTTCGGCGTAGTCGCGCTTCACTTCGCCCAGGATGCGCACGCCCAGGCCCGGGCCCGGGAACGGATGGCGATAGACCATGCTGCGCGGCAGGCCGAGTTCGACGCCGAGGCGACGCACTTCGTCCTTGAACAGTTCGCGCAGCGGTTCGACCAGGCCAAGCTTCATGTGTTCCGGCAGGCCGCCCACATTGTGGTGGCTCTTGATCACGTGCGCCTTGCCGGTCTTGCTGCCGGCCGACTCGATCACGTCCGGATAGATCGTGCCCTGCGCCAGCCACTTGGCGTTGGCCAGTTTGTTGGACTCTTCATCGAAGATATCCACGAACAGGTTGCCGATAATCTTGCGCTTGGCCTCAGGGTCGCTCACGCCTTCGAGCTTGGCGAAATAGCGATCCGCCGCATTGACGCGAATCACCTTGACGCCCATGTGCTCGGCAAACATCGCCATCACCTGGTCGCCTTCCTGCCAACGCAGCAGGCCGGTATCGACGAACACGCAGGTCAGCTTGTCGCCGATCGCCTTATGCAATAGCGCCGCGACCACCGACGAATCGACACCGCCGGACAAGCCGAGAATCACTTCGTCATCGCCCACCTGTTCGCGCACGCGCGCGATCTGGTCGTCGATGATGTTGGCCGCCGTCCACAGGGTCTGGCAGCCGCAGACATCGACCACGAAGCGGCGCAGCAAGGTCTGGCCCTGCAGCGTGTGCGTCACTTCCGGATGGAACTGCACGCCGTACCAGCGCTTGTCCTCGTTGGACATCGCCGCCACCGGAATGCGGTCGGTCACGGCAGTAATGGTGAAGCCCGGCGGCACCTGCGACACGTGATCGCCGTGGCTCATCCACACGTTCAAACGCGAGGCGCCGGCATGGTCGGTCAGGCCGGAAAACAACGCATCGGCCGCGACGACATCCACCTCGGCATGGCCGAATTCGCGTTGGTCGGCCGCTTCGGTGGCGCCGCCCAGCTGCGCAGCCAGGGTCTGCATGCCGTAGCAGATACCGAACACCGGCAAGCCGCTGTCGAACACTTGCTGCGGCGCGACCGGCGCCCCCGGCAAGGTGGTCGATTCCGGGCCACCGGACAGAATGATGCCCTTGGCCCCAAACCCGGCAATCTCGGACGGATCATGATCCCAGGCCCATATCTCGCAGTACACGCCGATTTCGCGGATGCGCCGCGCGATCAACTGCGTGTACTGCGCGCCGAAATCGAGGATGAGGATCTTGTCGTTATGCAGGCTGGACATCGTTACTCGCAGGGCGAAGGCGGCGCGCTCGGCGCCACTCCAGGAAAAGAATAAGCAGCGGAGCGCAGAGCACTCCCGGCCACAACAAAAGCGTTCCCATCAGCAGGTAGAGCAAGCCGTAGAGCGCACTGGCCAGCAGTGTTGCCGACGCGACGCGCACCACCACGCGCTGCAGGTGTACGGTGGCGCCAAATGCCAACAGCACCGGGGCCGATGCCACCAACAGATACATCAACGCGAAGAACGTCCAGCGATACAACACTGAAGACACCGCCAGCAATCCCAGCGCCACCACGGTCATTGCCGAGATGACCGCAAGATAGGCGAGCGATGCCTTCCACATTCGAATTACCCCGCCCGATAGTTCGGCGGCTCTTTGGTGATCTGCACGTCATGGACGTGGCTTTCGCGCTGGCCGGCGCCGGTGATCTTGACGAACTTCGGCTTGGTGCGCATGTCTTCGATCGTGGCACAGCCCACATAGCCCATGGTCGCGCGCAGGCCACCGATCAGCTGATGAATGATGCCGCCGACCGAGCCGCGATACGGCACCCGGCCTTCGATACCTTCCGGCACCAGCTTGTCGGCGTCGCTGGAATCCTGGAAATAGCGGTCCTTGGACCCCTTCTCCATCGCGCCCAGGCTGCCCATGCCGCGGTAGCTCTTGTAGCTGCGGCCCTGGAACAACTCGACTTCGCCAGGCGCTTCTTCGGTACCGGCCAGCAGACCGCCGACCATCACCGTGGACGCACCCGCCACCAGCGCCTTGCCGATATCGCCGGAGTAGCGGATGCCGCCATCAGCGATCAAAGGAATGCGGTCCTGCAAGGCTTCGGCCACCATGTCCACCGCGGTGATCTGCGGCACGCCCACACCTGCAACCACGCGCGTGGTGCAGATCGAACCCGGACCTACGCCAACCTTGACCGCATCGGCGCCGGCATCCATCAGCGCCAGCGCTGCATCGCCGGTGACGATGTTGCCGCCGATCACCTGCAGGTGCGGATAGGTCTTCTTGACCCAGGCCACACGGTCGATCACGCCCTGCGAATGGCCGTGCGCGGTATCGACGATGACCACGTCAACGCCGGCAGCCGCCAACAGCTCGATGCGCTGTTCGGTATCGCCGCCCACACCGACTGCCGCGCCGACCAGCAGCCGCGTGGACGAATCCTTGGCGGCGTTGGGGTTGTCGGTCTTCTTCTGGATGTCCTTGACCGTGATCAGGCCGCGCAGCTCGAAGCTGTCGTTGACCACCAGGATTTTTTCGATGCGGTTGCGATGCAGCAGCTCAAGCACTTCCTCATCGCTGGCGCCTTCGCGCACGGTGATCAGGCGATCCTTCTTGGTCATGATGTGGCGGACCGGATCGTCGAGCTTCTTTTCGAAACGCATGTCGCGGCTGGTGACGATGCCAACCAGTTCGCTGCCATCCACCACCGGCACGCCGGAGATGTTGCGCGCACGCGTCAGTGCGATCACTTCGCCGATCGTGGTGTCCGGGCTCACCGTAAACGGCTCGGTGATCACGCCGGACTCGAACTTCTTGACCTTGGCTACTTCGGCCGCCTGCTGGGCAGGGGTCAGGTTCTTGTGGATGATGCCGATGCCGCCCAGCTGTGCCATGGCCACCGCCAGGCGGTGCTCGGTCACTGTGTCCATCGCGGCCGACAAGATCGGCAACTTCAGACGCAGATCGCGGGTCAGCCGGGTTTCCAGGCTGACATCCTTGGGCAGGACGATCGAATGAGCGGGGACGAGCGAGACGTCGTCGTAGGTGAGAGCTTCAGCCTGGATGCGGAGCATCGGCGGACCCGAGTTTGGGGAAGCGCGGCATTTTACCCTGAAAGCCTTCACGAAGACACCACGCAGCCGCAATGCTGCGTTACACCGATCGCTCAACCAGCGGCATCCGCCGCTTCCAGGGTGTTCTGCATCAGCGTGGCCACGGTCATCGGCCCCACCCCGCCCGGCACCGGCGTGATCCAGGCTGCGCGCTGTACGGCGGCATCGAAGCCGACATCGCCCACCAGGCGTCCGTCTTCCAGCCGGTTGATGCCCACATCGATCACCACTGCGCCTGGCTTGACCCATTCGCCCGGAATCAGCCCGGGGCGGCCCACCGCCACCACCAGGATGTCGGCATTGCGCACGCTGGCCTCCAGCACATCGGCCGGGGTGAACTTGTGGCAACTGGTGACTGTGCAACCGGCGATCAACAGTTCCAACCCCATCGGCCGGCCGACGTGATTGCTCACACCCACAATCGTGGCGTTGCGCCCGCGCACCGGTTGATCGGTATGCCCGAGCAAGGTCACGATGCCGCGCGGCGTGCACGGGCGCAGGCCGAATTCGCGCAGTGCCAGATGCCCCACATTTTGCGGATGGAAGCCATCCACATCCTTACGCGGATCGATGCGCTGGATCAGCCGGTTGGCATCGGGAATCCCCGGCAGCGGCAGCTGGATCAGGATGCCGTGTATCTTGGGATCGGTGTTGAGCTCATCGATCAACGCCGCCAACTCGGCCTCGCTAGTGCCGTGCGGCAGGTCGTAATCGAACGCTTCGATACCCACTTTTTCCGCCGCGCGTCGCTTGTTGCGCACATACACCGAGGATGCCGGGTCGCCGCCGACCAGCACCACCGCCAACCCGGGCCGCGCCTTGCCCGCGGCCACGCGCGCATCCACGCGCAACTTCAGCCCGTCGAGCAGGTCCTCGGCAATGCGGCGACCATCGAGAAGGCGGGCCGGAGCGGAGGCAGCTGGCGCGGAAGCGGTCATGGGGCGTCAGGTGTAGAGTCGAAGGCCGTCTATTGTCCCCGATTCCGTCATGACCGACACCACCCCGCCCACCGATTCGACCACCACCGCCATCGAAGCGGCCGCATTCCGCCGCCTGCTGCAGCATCTCAATCAGGAGCGCACCGATGTGCAGAACATCGACCTGATGATCCTGGCCGGCTTCTGCCGCAACTGTCTGGGCGATTGGTACCGCGAAGCGGCCGAGGCGCAAGGTCAGCCGATGAGCAAGGACCAGGCGCGCGAAGCGGTCTACGGCATGCCGTTCGCGCAGTGGAAACAGCAACATCAGAAAGACGCGACTCCCGAACAACTCGAAGCATTCGCTGCGGCCCAGCGCAAACACGGCTGATCGTTGGTCTGGACGCGCGGCTGTTGCGATTGCTGTGCGTCCACTTTGCCTAACTGACATCTGCGTGGCCATCCAGCGAGCATCGCTGCCCCTCGATGCGGTTCGCGGCTGTGGCACGAATCCACGCTGGTGTTGCGTGCATCGCTTCCACCTAGGTACTTATTGCTAGCGATGTCTTGTTGATGGCCTCAAGACTCGAAAAGTTTGGGTGCTTGGGAGGGTTGAACGCAGTGGATAGATCTAATGCAGAGCGCATGATCTGCGCCCTGGCTGTAGGGCCCTTGCCCGCCTACCGCCGCGGAACACGCTGTGAATCCGTCCATGGGGGCTCTTATGCGGCATCCATGCCGCATAAGAGCCCGCGCCGGTAGGCGGACAACGGCCAGTCGAGAGGGTCGGTGTGCATGGTTGCAAGCAAGGCACCAGTCCCGCCGTTTAGTTGCTGACCTTTTATCAGCGGCGCGGGCTGAAAGACATTCCGCCGACCGGGCCGCTGCCGGTGTCGGTACCGGGCGCAGTGGATGGCTGGTTCGCGCTGCATGAGCGCTTCGGGCGCAAGCCGATGGCGCAGAACCTGGCGCTGGCGATCCGCTACGCGCGCGAAGGCCACCGCGTCCGCCACGCAAACCGCGGCGTCGCAATACCGAGCGACTTCGCAACGAAAGTGAAGTGCAGTACAGCCAGCTGTTTACCTGGTCACCGACCAACGTCCTGGCTATGCGGCATCCATGCCGCATAAGGTCCCGCGCCGGCAGGCGGACAAGGGCCAGTCGAGATGGTCGGTGTGCACGGTTGCAAGCAAGGCACGAGCCCCGCAGTTTAGTTGCTGGCCTTTTATCGCCAAGTGGAAGTGCAGTAAGGCCAGCTGTTTACCTGCTCACCGACCAACGTCCTGGCGCGGTGCCCTCGCCGCTTGCGGGACCCTGTGGCGGCATGGATGCCGCCACGGAGCGTCCATGGATGGATTCACAGCGTGTCCCGCAAGCGGTGAGGGCATCGCGCGCTCGACGACGCGACCTGAGCATCCAGCTGACGGCAACAGGAGCCAAAAGACTGCATTGCCGCAAGCCAGCTGCACGCACCCGCACATTGGGTTCTTGCGCAGCTCCTCGCCCAACTGACGATCATGGCGTGTTGTCAGCCGTTCTTGGTCTCTACCGCAGCCTCTTCACCGGTTTGCGCCAACGCATCGCGGTTAAGCGATCGGCTCTCTCGGCGCGGCGGCGTAAATGGCGTGGGCTTGGGGACCGTCGGCGTGATGTTGCCGAACATCAACCCTGCCCCGGCACGCACATTCCCCGCAGCGATTTCCAGCTCCAGCCGCTCCGCATCGCGGCGGCGGATCTCGCGGCCGATCATGCCGGCCTCATCCTCGTCCACGCCCAGCTCGACCAGCGCCATCTGGCCGAAGGTCACCGCCGACTCGAAGGTTTCGCGAATCTGGTAATCCACACCGGCGGCGATCAGCTGCAGCGAATGCTCACGATCGAACGAGCGCACCAGCAGGCGCGCATGCGGGAACTCGCGCGTCGCCAGCTCGACGATGCGGTTGGCTGCCTCGCGATTGTCGATGCACACCGCGATCGCCTGCGCAGTATGCGCACCGGAAGCATGCAACACGTCC
Source organism: Xanthomonas sp. WHRI 8932A (assembly GCF_035012785.1). Lineage (NCBI taxonomy): Bacteria > Pseudomonadati > Pseudomonadota > Gammaproteobacteria > Lysobacterales > Lysobacteraceae > Xanthomonas > Xanthomonas sp. WHRI 8932A. The sequence continues at coordinate 242,212 of NZ_JAYGQQ010000009.1, read as the reverse complement.
AGCCGGGTCCCGTCGCCGTAATAGATCTTGAAACCGAACTCTTCCGCGCTCTGGATCATCTCGATGTCGTTATCGATGATGGTCACGTCCACGTCGCGCGCCAGCAGTGATTGGCTGGCCACCTGACCGAAGCGTCCGAAGCCGATCACCAGCACGCTGCCGGTCTGACCGTTGGCTGCTTCCACACCGTCCAGCGATACCTCCGGCGCGGGCGTCAAACGCCGCTGCAACAGCACGAACAACGGCGTCAGCGCCATCGACAGCACCACGATGGCGGTGAGGGTGGCATTGACCTGCGCATCGATCACGCCCGATGCCGCGGCCGCCGCAAACAGCACGAAGGCGAACTCGCCGCCCTGCGCCATCAGCACACCACGATCCAGTGCCTGACGATGATCGCTGCGCATCACCCGCGCCACCGCATAGATACACGCCGCTTTGCCCACCATCAACGCCAACACGCCGACAAGGATGAGACGCCAGTCGGCCGCAACCACGCGCAGGTCCAGGCTCATGCCCACGCCCAGGAAGAACAAGCCCAGCAAGATGCCGCGGAACGGCTCGATATCGGCTTCGATCTGATGCCGGAAGGTGGATTCGGACAGCAGCACCCCGGCCAGGAACGCCCCCATCGCCATCGATAGCCCGCCCACCTGCATCAGCAGTGCGGCGCCCAACACGACCAACAGCGCTGCCGCCGTCATCACTTCGCGCGCTTTGGACGCGGCAAGAATCCGGAAAAGAGGATTGAGCAACCAGCGCCCGGCCACCAGCAGGCCAACGATGCAGGCCAGGCCGATCCCGACGTCATGCCAGCGCTGCGACGCGGCCTGCGGATCGCCACTGGAACCCATCCAGGCCACGATCGCCAGCAACGGGACGATCAGCAGGTCTTCGAACAACAGGATCGCCACGATCTTCTGCCCCGAGGGCAAGGCCACATCGCCGCGTTCGGCCAGCAACTGCATCACCACTGCGGTCGAGGTCAGCACGAAACCGGACGCAGCCACGAAGGCCACCGGTGGCGCAAAGCCGAGCAATATGCCGATCCCGGTCAGCACCAGTGCGCACACGCAGATCTGCACGGTGCCCAGTCCAAAGATTTCCTTGCGCAGGCTCCACAGATGCGAAGGCCGCATTTCCAGGCCGATCACGAACAGGAACATCACCACGCCCAATTCGGCGACATGCAGGATCGCCTGCGGGTCGTCGAACAGGCCCAGTCCGAATGGGCCGATCGCCAGGCCCGCTGCCAGGTACCCGAGCACCGAGCCCAGGCCCAGCCGCCGAAACAATGGGATCGCAACCACCGCAGCGCCCAGCAGAGCCACCACGTTGATCAGTTCACTGGAATGCGCAGGCTGGCTCATACCCGGATTCTAACGACACGCGCGCAGTGACGCCTTGCATCTGCTTGCTTGTTGCGCCGACCAGCTTAGGCGCCATCGTTTCCACCGAGCACTCGCACTTTGATCGAAACGCCTAAACGACGAACGACGCCGGATGGCGTCGTTCGCGATGAAACAGTGGCTAAGCGATCAGTCGCGCGCGTCGGCCTGGGCCAATGCGTTACGCAGAATTTCCTTCGCCGGTCCACCGTGCTTCTCGTGCTGGAGCGCAAAGTGCACGGTCGCTTCGATCAAGCCGATGTGCGCGCCGCAATCGAAACGACGGCCCTCGAAGCGGAATGCATCGACCTGCTCTTTCTTCAACAGCTCGGCAATCGCATCGGTCAGCTGGATCTCGCCGCCGGCGCCTGCACCGGTCGCTTCCAGCAACTCAAAAATCTTCGGGCTGAGCACATAGCGGCCGACCACGGCCAGGTTGCTCGGCGCTACTTCCGGCTTGGGCTTTTCGACGATCGCATTGATGCGGCCCTTGCGGCCGTCGAATGTATCGGTGGAAACAATGCCGTAGCTGGCGGTCTTGTCGTGCGGCACATCTTCCACGGCGATGACGCTGCCGCCGGATGCTTCGGCCACATCGGCCATCTGGGTCAGCGCGGCATCGCCGCGGTTCCACATCAGATCGTCCGCCAACAACACGGCGAACGGCTCATCGCCGACCACTGCTTTCGCACACAACACCGCGTGGCCCAAACCCAGCGCCTCGGCCTGCGTCACAAAAATGGCGCGAACGCCTTCTGGCAACGCATGACGCACCAGTTCCAGCTGCTCCAGCTTGCCTGCACGCTCGAGCTTCTGCTCCAGCTCGTAGGCCTTGTCGAAGTAGTCGGCAATCGAATGCTTATACCGATTGGTGACGAAGATCAGCGTATCGCAGCCGGCCTGGATGGCCTCGTCGACAGCGTACTGGATCAATGGTTTGTCGATGATTGGCAGCATTTCCTTCGGCACCGTCTTGGTGGCCGGAAGAAAGCGGGTCCCAAGACCTGCGACGGGGAATACGGCCTTGCGAATACGCTGGCTCATTACAGTCTTCTGACCTCACGTGCGGGGAATGGAACGACCGTATCAGATCGCGCGTCGACTTTCCGTCGAGCAGCCGCAAAATCCGGCATCAGGCTGCCCAGCACAGTCTCCATTGCCTTGATGTCATAGCGATTAACCGCCTCGCGCAAACGCGTCACCAGCTGCAACACCTGCTCGTGCGAGAACTCGCGCACGCCGGCTTCCAGAATCTTGGGATGCGCGGTCGGGCGATAGTCTTCGTCGGAATAGAACAGCGTTTCATGCAGCTTTTCGCCAGGACGCAATCCGGTGTAGAGAATCGCCACATCCTTGCCCGGCTGCTTGCCGGCAAGACGGATCATCTGCTCGGCAAGCAGACGGATCGGCACCGGTTCGCCCATGTCCAGCGTGTAGATCGCGCCATGCGACGCCGAGGCAGCTGCCTGGATCACCAATTGGCACGCCTCGGGAATGGTCATGAAGTAGCGCGTCACGTCCGGGTGCGTCACCGTGACCGGGCCACCCTGGCGAATCTGCTCGCGGAACAACGGCACCACGCTGCCAGCCGAATCCAGCACGTTGCCGAAGCGCACGGTGATGAAGCGCGTTGGCGCATCGCGCGCATCAAGACTCTGGCAGATCATCTCCGCGTAGCGCTTGCTTGCGCCAAGGACGTTGACCGGCTCGACCGCCTTGTCGGTGGAAATAAACACGAAGGTTTCGATGCGTGCGCGCTGACAGGCGCGCGCAACGTTCTCGGTCGCCAGCACATTGTTGCGTACGGCCTCGCGCAGCTGCTCTTCCAGCAACGGCACCTGCTTGTACGCGGCGGCATGGAACACCGCATCCGGGGCGGCGGTGTTCAACGCATGCGCCACCACGGCCGGGTCGCCGCAATCGCCAAGCACCCGCACCACTTCGATATCCGGGAACAAGCGACGCAGATCCGAATCGATGGTCAGCAACGCCAGCTCATCGATTTCCAGCAGCACGATGCGACGCGCACCGTGACGCGCACACTGGCGACAGACTTCCGAACCGATCGAACCGCCGGCACCGGTCACCATCACGGTCTTGTTGGTCAGCCAGTCTCGGATCAATCGCCAGTCCGGCGTCACTGGCTTGCGATTGAGCAGGTCCTCGATGGCGACCTCCTTCAATTCGCCAGGCAGCGAACGGCCTTCCAGCACATTGATCAGCTTGGGCACCATCCGGAACGGCAGGCCGGTGCTCTCGCAGATCGCCACCACCCGCTGCATGCCAGAGGCATCGAGCGAGGGAATCGCGATCACCAGCAGCTTGGCGGCGGTTTCCTTGGCAATCGAAGCGGCCTGATCCAGATTGCCCAGCACGTTAAGGCCCTGGATCTTGGCGCCGTGCAGGTTGTTGGCATCGTCCAGAAAGCCGACCGGCACGAAGGTACCGGTGCGGCGAAGATCGCGCACCAGACCTTCAGCAGCGCGTCCGGCGCCCAGGATCAGCACGCGTTGCGCCGCATCGCCGGAATGTGCGATCTGGTAATCCTTCCAGGCGCGATACAGCAGACGCGGCGTCCCGAGCAGCGCCGACAGCGCGAACGGATAGACCACCAGTACCGAGAGCGGCACGCCGTCCAGGCGGTCGTACGACAACGCCAGCACGATCGCCACCAAGCCGAGGAAGCTCGACTTGAAGATGTTCCAGAGGTCAGGCACCGATGCAAAGCGCCAAAGCCCGCGGTACAGACCCATCTTCCAGAACACCAGCCCCTGTGCCACCAGGACCACGGCGGTGCGCCAATCCCAAAGAGGAAGGTCCGGTGCTTCGCGCAGCATCGAGTAACGACCCGCATGCAACAGCTGCCAGCACACCCAGACCATCAGAAGGTCGTGTACTACCACTGCAACTTGCGGCAGCGCCTTGGTCAAACGGTCACGCCAGGAAATCATAAGAATCCATTACTCAGGAATTGCGCAATCCATCGCGCAGAAAATACCAACTGGCACTAGCGCCCAAGCCCCACACCACGGCTGCCCAGACTTGCTGACCAAACACATCATGACGAAGTAACACATACAAGCAGACGGCAGCGACGCTGAAAGCGAAATAAACAGCGGTTACCGGAACATGCGTTCCAAGCCGGCGCGCCAGGCGTTGATACACGTGTTGCGCGTGCGGCTCCCACCAGCGCTGCCCGGCGAGCATGCGAGACAGTAGCGTGAAGCCGGCGTCCACAAGGAAGGCGGTCAGCGGCAGCCAGCCGATCCACCAGCTGACCTGCCCGCCTGCGACGTTCAGCGCAAGCAACGCGGCCAGAACATACCCCAGCGCACCGCTGCCACCGTCGCCAAGAAAGATGCGCGCACGCGGGAAGTTGAACGGCAGAAACCCCAGACATGCTGCCGCTACCGCCAGACCAGCCAGCGACCAGGCTGCCGGAGCCACCGCCGCAAATACCAGTGCGGCCAGCGCGGCCTGGCTGGCGGCTAATCCGTTGATGCCGTCCATGAAGTTCCACACATTGATCAGCACCACCGACGCGACGGCGCTGAGCACGCCATCCCATGCATTGCCCGTGCAGTACGTGACCAGCAATCCAAGCGATACGGATGCGGCCAGATGGATCGCAAACCGCAGCCTGGCCGACAACGGCCGATGGTCGTCCCACCAACCGACGCCGGCCACCAGGATCAACCCGACCGCGAACCAGCCAACCACCATACTTGCCGCTGGCCACAGCAAGCTGGCCGCAGCGCAACCCAGCAGGATCGCGGCAACGATCGCCATGCCGCCACCACGCGGAGTGGCAACCACGTGGCTGCGCCGCTCGCCGGGTTCATCGAGAAGGCGACGATGCAACGCATACCGTCGCAGCAGCCACGTTCCAAGCGCCGCAACGACTACGTGCAAGGCGCACCAGAGCCAGATCTGAGGCATCAGCGCGTATCACCGCTGTCAGGACCACGGGCATATGACGTGCGCTTTTTTGAATCACGCATAAGAGAACCGCGCAGAAGAAATGGCCAAAGCTGCAAGCGGACCCGACCCAGATCGGAGGCATCGGGCAGCACACGGCATAGCGGTGCAGGTGGCATCTGCGCAGCTGCCAGCCAGCGGATTGCCACGGGCATGATTGGCGCCGACGCAAGCTGCGACGTCGCGACCCGCGAGTCGATCAAACCAACAGCGGCTAAGAAAACGTCGCGAGCGGCTGACAGACGAATGTGGACGGCGCGCAGGAACCGGAGTGCACGAGTGGTACATGCCGATTCCGAGCACCGGCCGCGCCCGCCTGGCGACTGCGTCGTCGTTTTGGCAGTCGCTCTAAACGCAGTGTGCCGAACAGACAGAAACACGCCTTACACCACCGCGTAGTTCAACAGCGGCTTGACGGTGCCCCACTCCTTGCAGCTCGGGCATTGCCAATGGTGGGTTTTTGCGCCGAACCCACAACGGGTGCAACGGTAGCTGGGGTTACGCACCAAGAGCTGGTCGGTGATGTGCTTGAGATCGTTCAAGGTGCCAACCGGGTCGCTGCCTTCGGCAAGCGTCAGGTCGATCAACGCCGACTCGCCGCGCACCGATGGCCGGTCCTTGAGCTGACGACCGAGATAAGCCAGCGCGGGCGCAACCCCATCCTGCGCCTCCATCAATTGGGTCAGCGCCAGCACCGGTGCGATACCGCGGTAGTGCTCGGTCATCTCCGACAGGAAATTACGTGCGCCGGCAATGTCGCCGACGCTCCGATAGGCGGCCATCAGGGCAGGAATGATTTCCGGCAGATACTCCGGGTCGTGCCGTGCGGCGCGCTCGAAGGCACGCACGGCGGCCTCGTTATGGCCGCGCTCGGCTTCGATGCGCCCCTCCAGAATGCCGGCGCGGACCGACGTGCCGTCGGCCTGATACGCACGCGCGATCGCCTGCAAGGCTTCGTCGACCTTGCCCAGTCCGCGGTATCGATCGGCCAGCTCGCATTCGAACTGCGAGATCAGCTTGCCCATCGGCTCGCCGGTGACTTCTTCGTAACGGGTGGCGTTGTCGATCGCCTTTTCCCAATCGCGCTCGGCCTGATAGATGCCGATCAGGTGACGCAGCGCCTGCGGCGCGCGTTGATCCAGCTGCGCAAGTTCGGTGAAGACCGTTTCGGCGCGATCCAGTAGGCCGGACTTCATGTAGTCCTCGCCCAGCGCCAGCAAGGCCTGGACCCGCTGTTGATCGGTCAGGTCGGCGCGCTGCACCAGGCCCTGATGCAGGCGGATGGCGCGATCGACCTCCCCGCGGCGGCGAAACAAGTGACCCAGCGCGACCTGCGTCTCGAAGGTTTCCTTATCCAGCTCGGCGATGTGCAAAAACAGCTCGATCGCCTTGTCCGGCTGCTCGTTGAGCAGATAGTTCAAACCACGAAAATAGGTACTGGACAGTCGGCTGACCTGAGTGTCGCCATGACGCTGCCCACCGCGGCGGCCGACGATCCAGCCACTGAGCGCCGCCAGCGGTAAAAACAGGAAAAACCAGAACCACTCGGTCAGGAAGTCCATACGTGCTTAGAGTCCATCGAGAGGGCGCGGCTCGACTGCGGCAGGCGTGATGGGCCTGGCGTCGGCGCGGCTGACCGCAACAGCCTTGTTGGCCTGACGCAGCTTGGAATAGAGAGGAATGACCACACTGACCAGCACCATGCCGGCACCGATCAACACACCGACCAGCAGCGCGACGATGATCGCCACCCCGGAACTCGTGTGCACACTAGAAAACAGGAAATCGAGAGTGATGTCCTGGGAATTGACCGCACCGATAATCAGGCCGACCAACAAGAAAGCCAGCATCACCAGCAAGCGAAACACCTTCATCGCGCGACTCCGTCGGGAAGGCGCCTAGCTTAACCGAGCCGACATAAACGCAGCGGTAGAGCCGCCTCAGTCTGCGGAATCGGCCAGATCGACCGGGACCACGGAGCTGACACGCTCACGCAATTCCTTGCCCGGCTTGAAATGCGGAACATGCTTTCCCGGCAGCGCAACCGACTCGCCGGTCTTAGGATTGCGGCCCAGACGTGGCGGACGGTAATGCAGCGAAAAACTGCCAAACCCGCGGATTTCGATCCGATCACCATCGGAGAGCGCCTGCCCCATCATTTCCAGCAGTGACTTCACCGCCAGATCCACGTCGTCCGACTTCAGATGCGCTTGGCGTCGCGCCAGGATTTCAATCAATTCGGACTTGGTCATGGGAACTTGCTTTTTTCGACTGACACATCGGAATCGGCCCGGGCAAGCCCGGGCCGATCCATCACGCTCGCGAGAGCGCTACGCGCTTACTCGGACTTGTTGCTGTTCAACTGTGCACGCAGCAGCGCGCCCAGCTGAGTCATGCCGCCCGACGCAGCGGAGGACTGATATTCCTCCAGCGTCTCGCGCATTTCGGCATCGTCCTTGGCCTTGATCGACAGCTGCAGGGTGCGGCCCTTACGGTCCATGCCCACGAACTTGGCTTCGATCTTGTCGCCGACCTTCAGGTGCTGAGTCGCATCGTCGACGCGCTCGTTGGCGATGTCGCGTGCAGCGACGTAGCCTTCGATACCGTCGGCGAGGTCGATCGTGGCGCCCTTGGCATCCACTTCACGCACAACGCCTTCGACCTTCGTCCCCTTCGGGTTGGACGCCATGTACTGACCGAACGGGTCCTGCTCCAGCTGCTTGACGCCCAGGCTGATGCGCTCGCGCTCCGGGTCCACTGCCAACACAACGGCTTCCAGCGTGTCGCCCTTCTTGTAGTTGCGCACGACATCTTCGCCGGTGGTGTTCCAGCTGATGTCGGACAGGTGCACCAGACCGTCGATGCCGCCGTCCAGACCGATGAAGATGCCGAAGTCGGTGATCGACTTGATCTGACCGGACACCTTGTCGTTCTTCTTGTGGGTCGCAGCGAAGGTTTCCCACGGATTGGCGGCAACCTGCTTCATGCCCAACGAGATGCGGCGACGCTCCTCGTCCACATCCAGCACCATCACTTCGACTTCGTCACCAACCTGCACAACCTTGGACGGGTTGACGTTCTTGTTGGTCCAATCCATCTCGGAGACGTGCACCAGACCTTCGACGCCCGGCTCGATTTCGACAAATGCGCCGTAATCGGTGACGTTGGAGACCTTGCCGAACACGCGGCTGTTGGCCGGGTAACGACGCGCGATGTTGTCCCACGGATCTTCGCCCAGCTGCTTCAAGCCGAGGCTGACGCGGTTACGCTCGCGATCGAACTTCAGCACGCGCACGTCCAGCTCGTCGCCGACGTTCACGACTTCGGACGGATGGCGCACGCGCTTCCAGGCCATGTCGGTGATGTGCAGCAGGCCGTCGATACCGCCCAGGTCCACGAATGCGCCGTAATCGGTCAGGTTCTTGACGACACCCTTCAGGATCGCGCCTTCCTGCAGCTTGTCCATCAGCTGCTCGCGCTCTTCCGAATGCTCGCTCTCGACCACTGCACGACGCGACACCACGACGTTGTTGCGCTTGCGATCCAGCTTGATCAACTTGAACTCAAGCTCCTTGCCTTCCAGGTAGGCCGGGTCGCGCACCGGGCGCACATCCACCAGCGAACCAGGCAGGAACGCGCGAACATCCTTGATGTCCACGGTGAAACCACCCTTGACCTTGCCGCTGATGCGGCCGGTGATGGTTTCGTTCTTTTCCAACGCTTCTTCCAGCTCGTCCCACACCATCGCGCGCTTGGCTTTCTCGCGCGACAACACGGTCTCGCCGAAGCCGTTTTCGATGGAGTCCAGCGCAACCTTGACCTGGTCGCCCACGCCCACATCGATCTCGCCAGCGTCGTTACGGAACTGCTCGATCGGCACGATGCCTTCGGACTTCAGGCCTGCGTTGATCACCACCACGTCGCCGCGCACTTCCACGACGGTACCGGTGACGATCGAGCCCGGCTTCAGCTTGGCCAGATTGGCTTGACTGGCTTCGAACAGTTCAGCAAAAGATTCTGTCATTTGGATTTTACTCAGTTGAACACACGGGCGTTGATCGTCGGGTTGCGACAGATACGGACCGCCCAGCCTGTTGGTCGACCCCAACAACGAGTCGGTTTAGAAGTAGTAGAACCGCCACACAGGATGCGCGACGGAGCTGTGGAACGCCTTACGGTCGGCGGGACATGCCCGCTTGCGGAACGCTTACGACGACGTGTGGACAGCTAACATCCCGACCACACGCTGGACGACATCCTCGATCCCTATCCCGCTGGTATCGATGAGCACGGCGTCTTCGGCCGGCCGTAATGGCGCCACCACCCGCTGGGCATCCCTGGCATCTCGGGCCATGATCTCGCGCAGCAGGTCGTCAAAGATAACCGAAACACCCTTTTCCATCAACTGTTTATGACGACGGCCCGCACGTTCTTCGGCACTGGCGGTCAGGAAAACCTTAAATGCGGCATCCGGGAAGATCACCGTACCCATGTCGCGCCCATCGGCGACCAGGCCGGGTGCGCGCCTGAATGCGCGTTGGCGTTCCTTGAGGGCACCGCGCACCTCGGGAATCGCCGCAATCGCCGAGGCCAGGGCGCCAGTGGTCTCCAGACGCAATTCGCCGGTCGCATCCACGCCGTTGACCAGGACCCGCAAGCCCGCTTCGCCGGCGTCGTCGAACTCGACCTTGGTATCGAAGGTGCAACGCACCAGTGCAGCCGGGTCGGACACGTCCAGATCGGCCCAGCTCGCCGCCACCCCCACCGCGCGATACAGTGCGCCCGAATCGAGGTAGTGCCAGCCCAGCCGGGCAGCCACGATGCGGCTCACTGTGCCCTTGCCGGCGCCGGAGGGACCATCGATGGTGAGGACGGGCGAAAGGTCGGTCATTCAGGTTTCCGGTAGGTCATCAGGCGCTAGTGTAGCGCCGCTCGCAGCGATTCGGATGCAACCACTTGAAAGCACGACGAAAAGCCGGTTAGAATTGCCGGCTTAATTGCGGGTGCAGCCTCGATCGCGCGCACTCTTCCATCGAATCCAACCGTTTACGCCGAGGTGTGCCATGAAAGTCCTGTCCTCCCTGAAGTCTGCGAAGACCCGTCACCGCGACTGCAAGGTGGTCCGCCGCCGCGGCAAGGTCTTCGTGATCTGCAAGTCGAACCCGCGTTTCAAGGCGCGTCAGCGCTGAGCCTTCGCGGCGCGTGCAAGACCCGAGAAAGCCGCCTTCGGGCGGTTTTTTCTTGGCCGACGCTTGATGCGGCTCCATCCTTGGCGTGCTGAGCAAGGCATCTGCTGCCACGCGTCGACGTCACTGCCCGAGTGGCACGCATCGCGCCAACGTTTGTCCTGGTTTTTTGCTGTAATCACCATCCGAATCTTGTCCACTGGGGAGTAGATGACATGCGCAACCGTTTGTTTGTGATGCCGCCGATCGTGCTGACAATCGCGCTGATGGGGATCAGTGCCGCCGCATCGGCCGAAACGCTGTTGGTCGATCGTGCGCAGCAAAAACCCGCCGCCGCCCTGCCCTTGCGTGGCGACAGCATGAGTCAGGTCGAAGGCCGCTACGGTGCGCCGCAGGAGAAGCTCGACCCGCGCGGTGGCCAGAAGCGCCAGTGGCCGACCATCCACCGCTGGGTGTATCCGGCATTCACCGTGTACTTCGAAAAGAGCAAGGTGATCGACGTGGTGGCCAATCAGGCCGATGCCAACGAGATCGGGCCGAAACCGCCGATCCAGTAAGACGCGACATCACCCCGGCCAGCGCGTGCAGACATCGTTCGCTGCACGTTCTGGCCCAACGCGTCGCAGCACCACGTATCTGGTCCGTCAGCACTCGGACATGCGTTGCTGCGAATCTGCATCAAGCCTGGCGCGGCAACGTGCGCCTGGGTCGCAAGAGCCTGCACTCGGGTGCGGGGTATCGATGAACGTCCGGGCCGCTGCCCGGACACCAAGATGAGTATTGCCTCGCATGACCGACCGTCTTCGCTTTCCCGCCGAATGGGAACCTCAATCCGCCGTGTTGCTTGCGTGGCCGCATGCCGGCACCGATTGGGCCGAGCGCCTGGCCGATGTGGAAGAGACCTACATCGCGCTGATTACCGCGATCTCCCGCTTCGAGCCGGTGGTCGTCTGCGTCGCCGATGACGATCTGCAGATCTATGCCGAAGCGCGGCTGCGTTCGGCGCGCGTTAACATGACGCGGGTGCGCTTTGTGATCGCCGCCTACAACGACACCTGGTTGCGCGATTCCGGCCCGATCACGCTGCGCCAGGATGACGGTTTCCGGCTGATGGATTTCCGCTTCACCGGGTGGGGCGGCAAGTTCGAGGCCAGCCTGGACGACCAATTGGTGAGTTCGCTGGATGCGGCGCAGGTCTTCGTGCCCGCCCCGGTGCAGACGGTGGATTTTGCGCTGGAAGGCGGTGCGATCGAAACCGATGGTGCCGGCACACTGCTGACCACCTGGACCTGCCTGCACGAACGTCACCCGCAGCGCACGCGCGAGTCGCTGAGCAGTGATCTTGCTGCATGGCTGTCGCAGGATCGCGTGCTGTGGCTGGACCATGGCTACCTCGAAGGCGACGACACCGACGCGCATATCGACACGCTGGCGCGCTTTGCCGGCCCGCACGCGATCGTCTACCAGGGCTGCGATGTGCCCGGCGATTCGCATTACGCCGAACTGCAGGCGATGGGCAACGAGCTGGCCGCGCTGCGCACCGCCGACGGGCAGCCGTACCGTTTGTTCGTGCTGCCGTGGGCCGAGCCGATCCTGGATCAGGGCCGTCGCCTGGCTGCGTCGTATGCCAACTTCCTGATCGTCAACGGCGCGGTGCTGATGCCGGCGTATGGCGATCGGGCCGATGCGACCGCGCAGGCGGTGCTGGCCGAAGCGTTTCCGCAGCACGAAATCGTGCCGGTGCCCTGCCGTGCGTTGATCTGGCAGAACGGCAGCCTGCATTGCCTGACCATGCAGTTGCCGGCCGGCCTGCTCGCCGCCTGACCAGTGCGTTCGACGCGACTACGTAAGTGGCGCGTCGTTTCTTGTTCCGGCCGGCAGGCCGGTGTTATGCCATGGCGCGCTACCTTAGTGCGCACCTTTGCAGGATGAGATGCCATGTCCCGTCACCTTCTTTCCGTCGCGCTGATTCAAGAGCGCAACCACGGCGACGCCGAGGCCAATCTGGCCATCATCGAATCGCGCGTGGCCGAGGCTGCCGCACAGGGCGCCAAGTTGGTGCTGCTGCAGGAGCTGCATAACGGCGCGTATTTCTGTCAGCACGAGTCGGTGGACGAATTCAATCTGGCCGAGCCGATCCCCGGCCCGAGCACCGAGCGCCTGAGTGCGCTGGCCAAGCAACATGGCGTGGTGCTGGTCGCCTCGTTGTTCGAGCGCCGCGCCGCCGGCCTGTATCACAACACTGCGGTGGTGTTCGAAAAGGACGGGCGCCTGCTCGGCAAGTACCGCAAGATGCACATCCCCGACGACCCGGGCTTCTACGAGAAGTTCTATTTCACGCCGGGCGATCTGGGCTTTACGCCGATCGATACCTCGGTGGGCCGCCTGGGCGTGTTGGTGTGCTGGGATCAGTGGTACCCGGAAGCGGCACGTTTGATGGCCTTGGCCGGTGCGGAACTGCTGCTCTACCCCACCGCGATTGGCTGGGACCCGGACGATCAGCAACCCGAGCAGGAGCGTCAGCGCGATGCGTGGATCCTGAGCCATCGTGGGCATGCAGTCGCCAATGGCGTGCCGGTGCTGTCGTGCAACCGCGTCGGGCATGAACCCTCGCCGCTGGACGCGTCCGGTATCCAGTTCTGGGGCAACAGCCATGTGCTGGGGCCGCAGGGCGAGTTCATCGCCGAAGCCGGCCAGGAGCCGACCGTGCTGATCTGCGATGTCGACCTGCAGCGCAGCGAACATGTGCGGCGCATCTGGCCGTTTCTGCGCGACCGTCGCATCGATGCGTACGGCGACCTGCTCAAGCGTTACATCGACTGATCGCATGGCCGTCGAGCTGCGTGCAGTCCGCGATACGGACATCCCGGCGATCACCGCGATTTATGCGGAACAGATCGCCGGGTTCAATACCTACGAATACAGCGCGCCGTCTAGCGCGGACATGCACGCCCGCATGCGCGCGATCGTGGATGCCGGCTACCCGTATCTGGTTGCAGAACATGCCGGCGCTGTCGCCGGCTATGCCTATGCCAGTGCCTATCGCGCACGTGCGGGCTACCGCTGGACGGTGGAGAATTCGATCTATCTTGCCGCCGACATGCAGGGCCGCGGGATCGGCAAGGCCCTGTTGGGCGAACTGATCGCGCGCTGCGAGCAGCGCGGTTATCGGCAAATGATTGCGGTGATCGGCGATGCCAGCAACCAGGCATCGCTGCGGCTGCATGAACGTTTTGGATTTCGCACGGTCGGAGTGTTCACCGGTATCGGCCGCAAGCAGGGTCGCTGGTTGGACGGCGTGCAGATGCAGCGCCAACTCGGCTCCGGTAACACCGCCCCTCCTTCTGATGAATGATCCCATGACTGAGCAGACCACCCACGTTCTGGACGATGCGCTGTCCGGCCAGCCGCACCGCATCGTCGAACGCGATGGCGTGCGCTACACCTTGCTGGGAACTGCCCATGTCTCGCTGGCCAGCGTCGCCGCGGTGCAGCGGGCGATCGGCAGCGGCCGCTACGACGCGGTGGCGGTAGAGCTGGACGCGCAGCGGCTGCAGGCGCTCAGCGACCCCGATGCCCTCGCCCGTCTGGATCTGGTGCAGGTGATCCGCAAGGGGCGCGTGGCCTTGTTCGCCGCCAATCTGGCATTGGCGGCCTACCAGCGCCGCCTGGCCAAGCAGTTGGGCATCGAGCCGGGCGCGGAGTTGAAAGAGGCGGTGAATCTGGCGCGTGCGCAGGGGCTGCCGGTCTATCTGATCGATCGCGAAGTCGGGCTGACCTTCAAGCGTGCGTCCGGGCGGTTGGGATTCTTCGGCAAGATGAAACTTGCCGGCGGTCTGCTCAGCGGCCTGTTCGCCGCCGACGAGGTGGGCGAAGAGGAGATTGAAAAGCTCAAGCAAGGCGACATGCTGGAGGCGAGCTTTGGCGATTTCGCCAGCGAGAGCCCGGAGCTCTACGACACGGTGATAGCCGAGCGCGATCGCTACATGGCCACGCGCCTGCGCGAAGAAGCCGGTGCCGGGCAGCAGGAAGTGCTGGCAGTCGTCGGCGCCGGACACCTGGCCGGGCTTGCGCGGCACCTCGAACAAGACACCGATGCGCCCGGCCCGCTGCGCGAGTCGCTGGAATATGTGCAGCAGCGCAAGCGCGTTCCCTGGATCACGCTGGGCATCCTGGCAGTGATCATTACCGGGATCGGCATCGGGTTCTGGCGCGGCGGCCTGAGCATGGGCGCCGACCTGTTGCTGCAGTGGGCGATGTACACCGGCGGGCTGGCCGCACTGGGCTGTCTATTGGCCGGCAGCCACCCGTTGAGCATCCTGACCGCTGCAGTGGTCGCCCCGTTCAAACCGTTCCGTCTGAGCGTACCGACCGGTGCCTTCGCCGCGCTGGTCGAAGTGCATATGCGCAAGCCGGCCTATGGCGATTTCCTGTCGCTACGCGACGATGCGCAGACCCTGCGCGGTTGGTATCGCAATCGCGTATCGCGCGTGGTGCTGACGTTTCTGCTGACCAACGTCGGCAGCATGGCCGGAGTGTGGCTGGCAGGCGTGCAGATCTTCAATCGCCTGCATGGGTGATTGAGAAGGCAGTCGACAAGGTGCGGGATACCGACGCCTTGTAGGAGCGCACCTGGGCGCGATTGGGCGTTATCGGTAAAGCCCGTCGCGCCCGGGTGCGTTCCTACGTGGTTGGCGTTACGGAGCGGCTGCCTGATCCGGTGCGAGCTGCAAACGCACCCACACGCCATAGTGATCCGATGCCCAGCGGCCTTCGGCATATGGCGTGTCGAACAGAATGCGGGCTTCGCGGGCGAGCAGGCGGTTCTGCTGGAAGAACACGTGGTCGATGCGCGCCGGCGTGTCGAAGACATGCAGATTCAAGGTACTGACCGTGGCATCGCTGTTGCGGTGCACGCTGCCATAGCTGTCGCCATAACCTTTGCGTAGCGCCTCCAGATCCAGCGCGTCGGCGGCGATATTGAAATCGCCGGCAATCACCACCGGCGCCTGCGCGCTGGTGGAGGCAATGAACTCCAGCAGGTCGCCGACCTGGCGCGTGCGCGTTGCGGTGCCGCGCGCATCGGCGCGTTCGTTGAGATGGGTCACGTAGACATTGACCGGCTGGCCATCGATATCCACCTGCAGATGCGCCGCAACGCGGTAGTCGTCCAGCGGTTGCAGCAGGCGCTCATGGCGCGCCAGCACCTTGCGCCGGCTCAGTAACGCATTGCCATAGCGCTTGGCGGCACCGGGGGGATCCACCGAGGCGAAGATCACCTCGTAGCCCAGCTTGCGCGCCAACCAGGCAGATTGGTTTTCCACGCTACCGCGGCGCTCGATGACCTCCTGCAACGCAATGACATCCGGTGCCAGTTGCTTGAGCTCCTTGGCGATATAGGCGCGACGGGCCGGCCAGTCTTCGCGGTCATGATGCAGGTTGAGCGTGACCAGGGTCAGGCCGCGGACAGATGGAGCTGGGGTTGCCTGCCCTGCGGGGTCACTGACCGCTGCAGAGCCGTCCTGCCTGGACTGCGCTGCAGCACGTAACGGCCCAGCCTGACCAGGCTGGCCTGCGTGCGCGTGCGCGTAGCACAGCGCCAGTGCGACAACGGCCGCACACCGGCCAGCGCGGCGCCAGTGTTGCCCTGCGCGTACCGGCCAAGGCATCGCCGTCATTGCGTAGCGCGCTCGGCCCGCCGCACCGCGCTGGGCACATCGATCTGCACGGTGGCCGGTATCTGCTGGATCCGCAGCTCACCGTTCTGCCACTCCACGGTTTCGCCGTTGACGCTCGCCTTGCCGGGTTCGCCCTGATACGGCCAGACAAACACCACGCCGCCCTGCGGCAGCAACAGGCCGGGTTGCAGTTGCAGCGATAGCTGCTTTTCGGTGCGCTGCAGCGTGTAGTTGAGGCGGCCGTACGGCGTGCGCAATTCGGCAATGCCGATGCCCTTGCCTTCGAACCAGCGAGTCGGCGTGCCAGCGGCGATCACGATGCTTTGGTCGGACTCACGCGTGTAGGCGAACATGTCCAGCACCGAACGCACGAAGTCCGATGCGACCCAGGCGTGCGGCAGATCGCCGACGAAGAACGGTGTACGCGGCGTGCGCGAGACCACCTCGGCCCACTGATTCCAGGGCTGCGGCGCGCGATCCTTGAAGAAGAATGCGGTGGCATCCCAAGCACGCTCGCGCCAGCCCAGCCGCACGAACGCGGCGACGTTGCGCCATTCGTACGGGGTGTAGTCCTTCCACTCGCGTTTGCCGTCGCGGCGATCGGAGAATTCTTTCCAATAGCGTTCGAAGGTATTGGTCAGCAGCTCCTGCGGCAGGCGCTGCTGCTCGCCGCCCGGTGTCAACGCGATGGTGGTGGAGGTCGCGTCGAAATCGCCGAGTTCGGCCGAACCGGGCAGGAAATCGAGCTTGTGCTCGCGCACCGCCGCACCCAGCGAGGCGATCAGGTCGCCGCTGAATTCGTCGCGTGCAGCGCTGAAACGGGTGACGTCCTCCGGCTTGTCGAGCACGCCGGCCAGCATCGTGGCGTCCTTGTAGCCGCGCAGCGCCCAGAAGTTGTCCCAGTACGAATGCACCGGTTTGGCCGAATAGCCTTCGTGGCTGATCGACACCGGCATCATTCCGTAGAACGCCGGGTTACGCATGAAGTTGTCTTCGGTGCGCTCGCTGGCGCGCAGTTTTTCCATGTAGTCGAAGGCGCCGGTGACATGCGGCCACATCTTCTCCAGGAACGGCCTGTCGCCGGTGTAGCGGTAGTACTCGGCGACGTTGTAGATCAGTTCGCCATGACTGTCGTTTTCGGGCACCGGGTCGCTGCCACGGTCGTCCACGCAGCACGGCACCATACCGTCGGCAAATTGATACGGCGCAAACCAATCCACGTAGTCGCGCACCACGTCTTCGCGGCCGAGCCGCAGCAGGCCTTCGGAAATCATCGCGCCATCGCGGATCCAGCTGCGCGAATACGAGCGCGTTCCCGGCTGCAGACGTGGGCCGATGCGCGAAATCAGCATGTGCGCCAGCGCCGTGCGCAGCGTATCGACCACCGGCTTGCCTTCGGCCGGCACGCTGATGCGCACGC
Organism: Xanthomonas sp. WHRI 8932A; assembly: GCF_035012785.1. NCBI lineage: Bacteria > Pseudomonadati > Pseudomonadota > Gammaproteobacteria > Lysobacterales > Lysobacteraceae > Xanthomonas > Xanthomonas sp. WHRI 8932A. The sequence goes on along the minus strand of NZ_JAYGQQ010000009.1, from coordinate 224,562 downwards.
GATCAAGCTTGCCGCGCCACTGCTGGGCCACCTGCTGCTGCGCGGCGTCGGCATCGAAGCCGGCGGGCAGTTGCGCCGCGCCGGTCTGCGGGATCACCAGCGCCACTTCGCGCTTCTGGCCGGGCTCGAGCTTCCAGCGATACAGCAGCACGCCCGACGCCAGGCCGGTTTCGTCCTTGACCTGGGTGAGCGTAGGCGGCGTGGCGGCGGTGAGATGGCTGACATCCATACCGCTGTCGAAGGCGCTGGCGAAGCTGGCATCGGGACGTTGCGCGGCGAAGACGCGCGGCTTGCCGTTGACGCTGACCTGCGCGCCATCCACCGCCAGTTGCTCGATCCGGCTGACGCCGCCCAGGGTGTTGAGGAACTGCGACGGCGGGTTGACCTGGAACGGACGCACCGCCAGGGCCAGGGTGAACTCACGTGCCTCCTTGCCGGTGTTGTGCAGCTGATAGCGTGCGACCAGTTGTGCCTGATCCGGAGTGCCCTGCACAAACGCGGTGACACGCAGATTCATCAGGTCGTGGTGCCAGTCGACGCTGGGAATCGGCAGGTAATCGTCCTGCAGGCTCTGCTCGCTGCTGACGTCGGACCAGTGCAGCACCTTGCCACCGGTGACCACGAACGGCTCGATGCTGAAACCGCCCTTGCCCACTTCCACCGCACCGTCTTCGCCGATCAGGCCCTGCTCGGTGCCGCCGTCCAGACCGAGGATGGTCCAGTACGGCTGCTCGCCGGAAAACCCGCGCGGATAACTGCCACGCGGCAACTGGCCGGCCAGCGATTTGATGAAGTCGTTGGGCGTTGCCGCAAACGCCAGCGGCTGCAACTGCACCTCTTTGATGCCGTAGCGCCAATTCGGGCCGTCCTTCAGATCGAAACGCAGATAGCGTGCTTCGGTATCGGGCAACGCCAGCCAATCGGTGCCGCCGGCACCGGCGGTGACCGTGCGCAGGTCGCGCCAACTGCGGCCATCGGCCGATGCACGCACCGCGTATTGCGAAGCCTGCAGGCCGGGCACCCACTGCACCACCGCGCCACCAAATTCGCGCACCTTGCCCAGATCCAGCGTGACGGTCTGTTGCTTGACCGCACCGCTGAGCCAGAAGGTGTCGGGCTTGCCATCGGCCAGGCGTTGCTCCAACGCCGGCGCAGTGTCGGTGATGGCCTCGGCCTTGAGCGGCGAGGTGTCTTCCGGCGGCAATGGGGTGAGCGTCAGGCGGTCGAAGCACACCGAACCCTTGCCACCAACCTTGTTGTAGATGGTGAACTCGACATCCGCGCTGCTGCGCAGCTGCTTGTCCGCACCCGGACCCCAGGCTTTTTCGATGTTGCGCTTGCGGTAGTTGAAGGTGGTCCAGTTCTTCGGGAAATTGAAGCCCGGCCGGTTGACCCACCACACGTTGTCGCCGCTGGCATCGATCAGCTTGAGCTGCAGATCGTTGGACGGCGATTCGCCGCGTAGCGAAAACCCGATGCGGTAGTTATCGGGGTATTCGAGCGGCAGCGCGCGGCGGATGCCCACGTAGCCGGAGACGCCGTTGAAGTGGTAATCCAGGCACAGCGCATGCCCACCGGAGGGCGTCGCCACCGGGCGCAGCGAACCGCTGACCTGGTTTGACACTACCAGGCGCCAGGCGCCGATGTCGTTGAAGCCGTCGAGCACGCGCTCCTGCGCCTGCGCCACACCCGCACCACTGGCAACAGCGGCCATGGCAAGCACTGCCCGGATCATCGGCTTCACCCCTTCACACTCCCCAGCAGAAGACCTTGAATGTAGTAACGCTGCAGCGCCAGGAACAATAGCAGCACCGGAATCACCGTCACCACTGCGCCGGCCATCATCAGTTCCACGTCCATGATGTGCTCGCGCGACAGCGCCGCCAGCGCCACCGGCAAGGTGTATTGCTCCTGATCGGTGAGCACGATCAGCGGCCACATGAAGTCGTTCCATGAGCCCATGAAGGTGAAGATGGTCAAGGTGACCAGCACCGGCTTGAGCATCGGCAGCACGATCTGGAAGAAGATCCGCATCTCGCTGGCGCCATCGATGCGTGCGGCTTCGATCAACTCATCGGGAATGCTGCGCGCGTACTGGCGCACCAGAAAAATACCGAACACCGTGGCCAGCGCCGGCACTACTACCCCGCCGATGTTGTTGACCAGATGCAGCTGCTTCATCAACAGAAACAGCGGCAGCATCGCCACCTGCGCCGGGATCACCAGCGCGGCCATCAGGATCTTGAAGATGCGCTCGCGGCCGACGAACTGCAGCTTGGCGAAGGCATAGCCGGCCATGGTGTTGATCAGCAACGAGCCCAGCGTGATCAGCCCTGACACCAGCAGGCTATTGGCGAAGTTACGCGCCATACCGGTGCGCGCGAACAGCTCGTGGTAGTTGGCCAGGGTGAACGCCGACGGCAGCATCGGCGGCGGGAACCGGCTGGCCTCGCCGGTGGGCATGAACGACACCGACAGCATCCACAGCAACGGCGCCAGGCTGATCAAGGCCAGCACCAGCAAGCCGCCATTGATCAGCACGGCGTTCCAGCGCGACTCGCCGACATCACGACTCATATCAGGTCCCTCTTGCGGCCGAAGCGCAGCATCACGGTGGTCACCGCCAGGATGATCAGGAACAACAGGAACGCCACTGCCGACGCGCGGCCGAGGTTCCACCATTTGAAGCCTTCTTCGAACATGAAATACAGCACGCTGACGGTGCTCTGCAGTGGGTCGCCGCGGGTCATCACGTACGGTTCGGCAAACAGCTGGAAGTAGCCGGAGATGGTGATCACCCCGACCACCATCAGCACCGGGCCGAGCATCGGCAAGGTGATGTGCAGGAACTGCTTCCAGCGCGAGGCGCCATCGATGCGCGCGGCCTCATACAGGTCCTGCGGAATCGCCTGCAAGCCGGCCAGGAAGATCACCATGTTGTAGCCGAAGTTCTTCCACACCGCGAACAGCATGATGGTGGGCATCGCCCAACGCGGATCGCCCAGCCAGTCGATCGGGGCGATGCCCAGATGGCTCAGCCCGAAGTTCACCAGGCCATATTTGATATGGAACAGGTAGCGCCAGATCACCGCCACCGCCACCAGCGTAGTCACCACCGGGGCGAACAGTGCGGTGCGGAACACCGCCTTGAAGCGCGAGGCCTTGGCGTTGAGCAGCAGCGCTGCGCCGAGCGACACGCCGATCGACATCGGCACGCCCAGCAGCACGAAGTAGGTGGTGTTCCACAACGACTTCCAGAACAGCGGCGTCTGCAGCAGCTCGATGTAATTGCCCAAGCCGACGAAGCGCAGGTGGCTGCTGTCGGCTAGCGCGTACAGGTCGAAGTCGGTGACGCTGAGCACCAGCGCGGCGAACACCGGCACGCCGAAGAACATGCCCAGCACCATGATCGACGGCGCGGCGAACACCCAGCCGGCGACGGAATTGCGCTTCATCATCGTGCCGCTCCCTTGCCGCTGGCTGCAGCCGCTGCTGCGTCCGGCGTGGGCATGGTGGCGGGCGCACCCGACGTGCCGGCCGGCCCGACATGCCCGCCTTCCTGTTCAAAGATCCAGCGGCGCTTGGCCAGGATGTCGTCCACGCGTTTATCCAGTTCCTGCACGGCCGCTTCGTGCGATTGACCGCCACGCACCACGCGCTCGGTCACCAAGCGCATTTCCTGCACGATGCGCTCCCACTCCAGCACCTTGGGCGTGGCCTTGACCCGTTCCAGCTGGTCGCCGAAGGCATGCGCCAGTTCGTCGTTGGCCAGCGACGGCAGCTTCCAGGTACTGCGCCGCGGCGGCAGGTCGCCGATGATGGCGTGGAAGCGCGCCTGCACCGTGGGCTGGGACAGATATTCGATCAGCTTCCAGGCCGCGTCCTTGTGCTGCGACGATTTGAAGATCACCAGGCTGGAACCGCCGGCGATGCCCGCGCCTAAACCATTGGGCCCGGGTAGTGCGGCGGTACCCCACTTGCCTTCCATGCCCGGCGGCTGGCGCAGCTTGAACTCGCGCACGTTCCAGGGTCCGGACAGATAGAACGCGTAGTAGCCGTTGAAGAATTCGTACCAGACGTTGGAGACCTGGGTTTCCGACACCTTGGGCGCCCAGCCTTTCTGGTACATGCCGTCGTAGAACGCCAGCGCCTTGCGGAACCCTTCGCCGCGGAAGTTGCCGTAATTGTCGTGGTCGCGCAGCAGACGGTCGTCCTGCTGCAGCGCGAACGAGAGCTGCTGCTCGAATTCGTTGAGCGGCATCAGGATGGCGTAACGGTCCGGGCCGACCTTGCGCTTGATCGCGGCCATCACCTGTTCCATCTCGGCCCAGGTCTTGGGCATTTCGCTGTAGCCGGCCTCGCGCAGCAGATCCTTGCGGTAGAACAGCAGCCGCGTGTCCACGTACCACGGCACCCCGTACAAGGTGTTATCGACCACGTTGGTGTCCCACACGCCGGGGAAGTAGTCCGCCGGGTCGACGATCTTCGAGCGCGCCACGTAGGGCTGCATCGGTTCCAGCGTGTCCAGCAACGCAAACTCCGGCAGCCAGGTGTTGCCGAGCTGGCACACGTCCGGCAAGCCGTCGGCGGCGAAGGCGGTGAGCAGTTTTTCGTGCGCCGCGGTCATCGGGATGTTCTGCACATCGACCTGGATGTCCGGGTTCTGCTTCTCGAAGTCGGCCACCAGCTCGGCCACCACTTCGGCCTCCTTGCCCATGGCCCAGAAGCGCACGGTGGTCTTGGCGGGATCGGAGCGGTTGCATCCAGCCGCACCTGCACACAGGGCGGCGGCCAACATCAACAGTTTCAAAAGGCGCACGGATTACTCGGGTTTTTGGCGTTGCGAGGGGTCTTGCTGGGCCTGGGCGGCAGCGGCACGCGACTCGGCCATGCCCAGCGAGCGTGCAGCGGCCTTTTGCTCGTCCTTCTGCGGCAGCGGCTGCGGCTCACCCTCGGGCGTGAGCCAGCCACCGGTGAATCCGGCGCGTTCCAGACCGGCGCGGATGTAGGCGTTCTTTTTCATCACCGTCCAGACGAATTCGTTCTGGTAGTTGGAGATCATCGCCAGGATCGGGCCCTGATCGATGGCGATGTAATCGCTGGCCACCCAGCCCCGGTCCGGCACCATGCGCCCGGTCTTGAGCGGGATGTCGTAGTTGAAGCTGGGGTTGAACGAATCCAGAAAACCATAGCTGGAATACAGGAAGTCGCCGTAGCGCTTGTGCATCTCTTCGGTAGCCGGGATCACCACTTCCGGGGCGAACACGATCGAGGAAATAGCCGCAGTTGGTGCGATGGTGCCGTCGTCGAAGTTCTCGCGCAGGCCGGCGCCGCGCGAGGAGTAGTGGCGGAACTGGCGCTGCTCGCCGCGGTATTCCTGGCTGGTGTTCTGCGGGCCGTCGCCGGCGGTCAGGCCCCAGACGTTTTCGCCGTAGTCCTTCCACTTCATCGGGTTGTCGATGGCGTAGTCGCGCTGCGCCAGGGTGGCGCGGCGACTATTGAGGAAGTAGTCGATGCCGCGTTCGCGCATGTACTGGTCCTGGATATCGCGGAAGTCGATCCAGACATGGCTGTATTGGTGACCGAACAGCGGGCCGAAGGACAGGTATTCCTGGCCTTGGTAGACGCCCCAGTCGTTGTTGTAGGTGCGTGTCCAGCTGGTCCACGCCTCCGGGTCGACGCCGTGGGTGGGCGAGCCGAGCGCGAGGATGTACAGCATCATCGCCTCGTTGTAGCCCATCCAGTCGTGATCGATGAAGCCGCTCTCCGGGAACCAGCCCATGGAGATCAGCGGCGCACGCTGCTGCAGCCAGCGCCAGTCCACGCGCTTGTACAGCGTGTCGGCGATCTGGCGGATTTCTTTCTCGCGCGGGTCGTCGCCGTCGTAATACGACTGGGTAAACAACACGCCCATCATCAGCAGCGCGGTGTCCACGCTCGACAGCTCGACCCAGCTGTCGTAACGGTTGCCCTGCTGCATATCCAGAAAGTGATAGTAGAAGCCCTTGTAGCCGGCCCTACCGGTCCGCTGCGGCCCCATCGGCGCATCGCGGAAGAATTTCAGTGTGGTCAGGGTGCGATCGATCGCCTGATTGCGGCTGACCCAGCCGTTCTCGATGCCGATCGGATACGCGGTCAGCGCAAACCCGACCGAGGCGATGCTGGCGAACGGACGCGACGGAAACCGGTCCGGAGACAATCCGTTGAGTTCATTGGTGGTGTCCCAGAAAAACTGGAAGGTGCGGCGTTCGATGTCCGAAAACAGCGGCGGCAGCGGTGGCTTGACCGGCTTGGGAGGCAACTGCGCCTCGATCAATATCACTTTCACCGGTGCCTTCTGTTCGACCACCTTCGGCTCCTCGGCCTGTTTGCAGGACGCCAGCACCAGCGCGCCCAGCAAGAGTGGAATCGTCAACCAACGCGACGTGTTGCCCCTGTCCATCCGCCCCCCACTTGTGTAATCGATTACATCTCGCACGCCAACCTACCCTATCCAAGCGCCGAGTTCGACCGCCCTGGCCTCATGCCAGGGCGGTCGAGCACCTCACCAGTTCAGGCCGAAGGCCAGACGGAAGGTACGCATCGGCGACGCCAGCACACCGGTCGGTGTGCCGTAAGCCGTATTCAAGTCCGACAGTGTCCCGGTATCGCCGTTAAAGTTGGCGTAGTTCACCCAATTGAACACGTTGAGGATATCCGCACGCACGTTGAATTTGACACCTGCACCGGTATCCCACTCTTTGTTGGCGGCAATGCTGAACTCCTTGTAGCCCAACGTGCCATCCGGCTTGAACTGGATGATGTCGCACTGGTCGTTGCCGGCAAGGCAATTCTGGCCGTAGCGCGCGGTCTGGCTGGCCAGCGACAGCTTGCCGGACAGCTTGACCTCATAGGGCAGCTCGTAGATGCCGGTGACCACCAGGCGGTTCTTCGCGATACCGCCGGCTTCACGCCAGCCATAGTCTTCGACGCGCTCGCGGTCCAGCGCATAGTGCTCGCCGAACTGACGGTTTTCCTTGGCGTCGGAATAGGTGTAGGCCACCGTCAGGCCCCAACCGGATTCTTCGTCGAAGGGCTTTTCGATCTGCAACGCGAGCTGGTTGTTGCGGGTTTCCACACCATTGGTGCCCAGCACGATGGCGCTATAGCCATCCGGTCCGTCGGTGGGCGCGCCCGAGGTGGTGCCCGGCTGGAAGAACGACCCATCAGGCAGACGGTTGCCGCGCACGAACGCAAAGCCGTCGTGGCTCTCGATGCGGCTCAGGGTCACATCGGTGAACCAGTCCTGGCCCCATAGCGGCACCATGTTGCGCATGCCGATGCTGAATTGGTCGGAGTACGGGGTCTTGATGTTGTTGTCGATCAGATAGATTTCACGCCCACCGCCGCCAGCGCTGGTCGCCGCCAGTGCATCGAGCCCTTCCTGGGTCGCAAAGGACGGATTCCATGCCGTGCACGGGTCGCCCAGGCAGGCCGGGTTGTTGGCGCTGGTGAAGTAGTAGCTGTACGACTTGAAGGAGTTGTTGAGCTGCTCCAGTGCCAGGTAATCGAAGATGTTGCGGTCGTAGGCACGGCCGGCACCGCCGTAGATCACGTGGGCCTGGTCGCCGAACAGGTCGTAGGAGGCACCCAGACGCGGCTGCCAGGCATTCTTGAACGCCTTGCGGTTGTTGCCGGTGCTGATGAAGTTGTTGATGTTGTAGTTGGCGTTCTGCAGGTTCGGCCAGTTCTGCAACGCACCGACTACATCGGACGGCGTGACGAAGTCCAAGAATGCCGGGGTTTCTTCGTAGTCGTAGCGCACGCCCAGGTTGAGGGTCCAGTGCTCGTTGACCTCCCAGTCGTCCTGCAGGTAGATGCCGTACTGCTTGTTCTTGGACACAACCGAGCCGCCACCTTCGGTCAACGGCGCGCCGAAGCGCACGCGGTACGGCGTTTCGACATCGGTGAGGATGTTGTAGTAGTACTGCGGATTGGCCGGGTTGAACTGGGTCGAATCCAGATCGATGCTCTTGAACTTCACGCCCATCTTGACGGTGTGCGCGCCGTGCCATTCCAGGCTGTTCAAGGTCAGATCGTCCTGGAAGGTCCAGCCCTTCTGGCCCTTGCGCTGGAAGCTGCCGCCGGCACCGGCTGACAGCACTTCGTCTTCGATGCCGCGTACCGGCGCATAACTCAGCACGTAGCCGCTGCCATTGTTGAGCGGCGCCTGGTTCCAGAACGCGCTCTCGTAGCTCAGATTGGCTTCGTTGAGGAAGTTGGCGCCGCTGTACTGCCAGCGCAGGTTGGCGCGCTTTTCTTCCTGCCCATTGATGCTGCCGTGCTCGTAGGTCGAGGTGCGGCCGACGTCGTTGAGCTCGTCCTCCTTGCGGTACTTGCCGGTCAGCTCGAACAGGTTGTTGTCGCCGATGGTCCAGTCGATCTTGCCGAAGTACAGGTCTTCCTTGAACGGGGTGCTGTAAGTGGCCACCAGCGGCTGCAGCTGCGCCGGCAACTGGTCGATGCGGTCTGAATAGATCGAGCCGGGGATCACCACGTTGGGGGTGGTGTATTCCTTGGCTTCATAGGCGATGAAGAAATGCGCCTTGTCCTTGAGGATCGGGCCGCTGAAGGTGGCGCCGTACTGGGTTTCTTCAAAGTCGTCGCGCACGCCGGCCTTCTTCTCCAGCGGGCTTTCTTCGCGCCAGCCGTCATTGCTGGTGTCCCAGAAGAAGCTGCCGTGGAAATCGTTGGTGCCGGACTTGGACGAAGCCACGATGGCCGCGCCGCTGACCTGATCGAACTCGGCCTTGTAGTTGGAGGTGATGACCTTGTATTCGCCGATCGCCGACTGCGGGAACGGGTTGCCGCGGCTGGAATCCTGGCCGCTGACGCCACCGGTCAGCACGTAGTTCTTCTGGCTCACGCCGTCGATGTAAACGTTGGTGCCTTCGGCCGAGGTGGCGCCCGAGCGCACCTTGGTGGTGCCGTTGGCGTCGCGGGTGAACTGCACGTTCGGCACGGTGTCGGCCAGTTCCAGGAAGTTGCGCGTGGCACGCGGCAGGTTCTGGATCTGCACGTTGGAAATGTAGGTGGCGTTTTCGGAGGTGCGCGTCTCCACCAGCACCGGCGGTGCCTTGACCTGCACCGCGTCCAGCGTGGTGGCGTTACCACCTTCGGCCGTGGCCTGCTCGCCGCCAACGCCCAGGTTCAAGGTGGCCGTCTGGCCGACCTGCACGGTCACATTCTGCGAGCTGGTCTGGCCATTGGCAGTGACGTCGATGCGGTACGAGCCCGGCGGCAGACCACCGACCGAGTAACCGCCATTGTTGACCTGCACGCTACGGGTCAGGCCGGTTGCGAGATTGGTCGCGGTTACCTGGGCCTGCGCCGCAGGTGCCGAGTCGACGGTGACCTGGCCGCGGATGGTCGCGGCAGTGCTCTGCGCAAATGCAGGCGCGGCGCCCAGGAGCAGGCAGCTGGCCAGGGCACAGCTGAGCAGCTTGCGCGCCGGGCGTGCGGAATGGGGGTGGTGGTGGCGCATTGGTCCCTCCAGGGATCGGTACAAATTGTTGTTGTGGTGTTGCAAACCAGCAGGAACGACCGCTGCGGGGGAGCAGCGGGAGCGGACAGAACGTCCGCGAAAGTCAGGGGCCGGGCTCGCCGGCACCGCAGGAAGCGCGTATCACCAGCTCGGGCGTGAGCAGTTGGCGGATACCGTCGTCATGGCCGGGCAGTTCCACCAGCCGCATCAATCGGGTCATCGCCTGCTCGCCCAGGCGCGCGATGCTGACCCGCATCGTGGTCAGCGCCGGATGGACGAAGCGTGCCAGCGGGATGTCGTCGAATCCGGCCAATGCCACATCGCCGGGTACCGACACATCGGCCTGCGCAAACGCGTACAGGCAGCCGAGCGCGGTCATGTCGTTGGCGGCAAATACCGCATCGGGCAAGGTGCCGGCGGCCAGCATTGCCAGCCCGGCGCGATGGCCGGAGGCTTCATCGAAGTCGCCGGCATATTCCATTCCCTGCGCCTGGTCGCCGAACCCGGCAATCGCGTCGCGGAAACCGCGCAGGCGTTCGCGCGCATCGAAATTGAGCGCCGGCCCGCCGATGAAGGCGATGCGCCGGTGGCCGGCGCGCAGCAGATGCTCGGTCATGGCCATGGCGCCGGCATGGTCATCGATGCTCAGCACCGGATAACCGGCGCCGGGCAGATGCGCATTGATCAGCACCGTCGGCAGCGACGGCGGCAGGTTATCGGTGAGAAAGCCCGGCTGCTCGGCGTAGGGAGAGAGCACCAGCAAGCCATCGACGCGTCCACGCATCGACCGCAGCGCCCTGCCCTGGGCTTCCGGGTCGCCGTGATAGCTGGACACCAGCAAGTGCTGGCCGGCAGCGCGCGCCGCGCCATCGATGCCGCGGATCAACTCGGAAAAGAATTCGCCATACAGGTCGGGCAGCACCACGCCCAGGGTCTGGGACCGCCGGCTACTCAGGCTGCGGGCTGCTGCATGCGGGCTGTAACGCAGCCGCTCGGCCACTTCCATGACCTGCCGGCGCACCGGCCCGGCAACGTTGTCGTGCCCATTGAGCGCACGCGACACGGTAGCGACAGAGACCTGTGCTTCCCGAGCGACATCTTTGATGGTGACCGCACCCTTGGCCATTCGTGTCGCCCTCCGCGACCGACTTCCCAAAACTGGCGCGGACTGTAAGCGTTTTCATAAGCGGGCGTAAACCCCTATCTTCACACCTGTGAAAACGCTTACAGATCAAGCGCCTGCAAGTGATGGAGGTGTGAATAAATGTGCTGCGACGCAACAAATCGGCACCCACGTGTCCACAAACGAAGCAGAACGTCGATCACGTTTGGGCTGGTTGGGTTGCTGCATCGATGGGCGCGCAGGCCCTACCGACGTAGGAGCGCACCCGGGCGCGGCGGGCGTTATCGACAATGCCCGTCGCACCCGGGTGCGCTCCTGCGACGGTGGTTTGGTCCAGCGGGTTCGCTTTACCCCGCCTCGCCCGGCGCGAGCGCCTCGATCGACAAGGCATGGATGTCGGTCTGCATCATCTCTCCCACCGCAGCGTAGACCGCACGGTGACGGGCCAGTGGCGGCTTGCCGGCAAACACTGCGCTGACCACGCGCACATTGAAATGTCCGCGCCCATCGCGCGCGCCGGCGTGTCCGGCATGCCGGTGGCTGTCGTCCACCACCTCCAGCTCGGTAGGCGCCAACGCCGATTGCAGCGCCTGGCGAATCCGCTCGACCCGGCTCATGGCAGTACTCATGGCAGTACCCGGCGGAACGGCCGGACCTCTGTGCGCACGTAGACGCCCGCAGCCACATAGGGATCGGCATCGGCCCAGGCGCGCGCGTCTTCCAACGCATCGAACTCGGCGATCACCACGCTGCCGCTGAAACCGGCCGGGCCCGGATCTTCCGCATCGATGGCCGGGCACGGGCCCGCTACCAGCAACCGCCCCGCAGCGGCCAGCGCCTGCAGACGCGCCAGATGGGCCGGTCGCGCCTGCTGACGCGCGGCCAATGCGTCGACCCCGTCATACCCTTCGATTACGTACCACACATGCCACCTCACCCAGAACTTGAAGATCGTCGCAGGGATTCTAGCCGCGTCAGCGCTGGACACCGCCCCCGCGCACGCATTACCCTTGACGCTTACTGCACACGCAACCGGACGCAGCGGCCCGTCGGCCCAGGCCCCACGCCTCATTCGACGACCGATTCGCTGCCCACCGCCGGCTCGCGTAGACGACCTCCTCGCTGTTCCGTCGCCGCATGCCACGCGGCGCCTGATGGTATGTGGATCGGCGTATGTGAATTTGTGGGATCGTGCCGAAACAGGCACGACATTGATCGCAATAACTCAAGGCAAAGCCCTGCAGGCGCGGCTCAGACCGCGGCCGGCGACCGTAAGACCCGATGTCGACCTGATGAATTCCGAACTCGCGCACGCCGCGACTCCGCCAGCCGCAAGCGCTCACCCACAGCAGCAGGAAATGCCGCTGGCGGTCGTGCATGGGCAACCGGTACTGCAGATCCCGCAGGATCTGTATATCCCGCCGGATGCGCTGGAAGTGATTCTGGACGCGTTCGAAGGTCCGCTGGATTTGTTGCTGTACCTGATCCGCCGTCAGAACCTGGACATCCTGGATATCCCGGTCGCCGAGATCACCCGGCAATACGTGGACTACATCAACGTGATGCAGGAACTGCGTTTCGAACTGGCGGCCGAATATCTAGTGATGGCTGCAATCCTGGCCGAGATCAAGTCGCGCATGCTGTTGCCGCGCCCACCCAGCCAGGAAGGCGAAGAGGACGACCCGCGCGCAGAGCTGGTGCGCCGTCTGCAGGAATACGAGCGCTTCAAGCAGGCCGCCGAAGACCTGGACACCCTGCCCCGCATGGGCCGTGACAGCGCGCCGGTGCAGGCGCATCTGCCCGAGCGTGCAGCGGTCAAGCTGCCGCCGCCGGTGGAGCTGAAAGAAATGCTGATGGCGCTGTACGACGTGCTCAAGCGCGCCGAGCTGTTCACCGGCCATGCGATCAAGCGCGAGGCGCTAAGTGTGCGCCAGCGCATGGGCGATGTGCTGAGCCGCCTGGACGACGGCAAGTTCTACCGCTTCGAATCGCTGTTCACTGCCGAAGAAGGCAAGCTCGGCGTGCTGGTCACCTTCCTGGCGCTGCTCGAATTGGCCAAGGAGCAGTTGCTGGACATCGTGCAGGAGGCGCCGCTGGCGCCGATCTACGTGAAGTCGCTGGCGTTGGGCAACACCAATGCGCCGTTGCAATTCTCCAGCGAATTCGATGACAGCGACGCTGCCAACGAACCTATCTGAAGCCGATCACCGAATGGATCAAGCGCTGATCACCCGCATTATCGAAGCCGCCCTGTTGGCAAGCAGCCAGCCGCTGACGCTGGCGCAGCTGCAGGGCCTGTTTCCGGAAGAAGAGCCGGCACCGCCCGGCAGCGTCGAGCGCGCGCTGGAACTGCTGCGCGAGGGCTGCGCCGAGCGCGGCGTGGAGCTGGTCGAGGTGGCCTCGGGCTTTCGTTTCCAGGTCAAGGCAGATGTGCACGGCTGGGTCGCCCGTCTATGGACCGAGCGCCGCACCAAGTACACCCGCGCCACCCTCGAAACCCTGGCGTTGATCGCCTATCGCCAGCCGATCACGCGTGGCGAGATCGAACAGGTGCGCGGGGTGGCGGTCAGCAGCAACATCATCCAGGCCCTGGAAGAACGCGAGTGGATCCGCGTGGTCGGCCACCGCGACGTGCCCGGCAAGCCGGCCCTGTTCGGCACCACCAAGGGCTTTCTGGATTACTTCGGGCTCAAGCGATTGGACGAGCTGCCGCCATTGTCTGAGTTGAAGGACATTGCCGAACTGGAACCGCAGCTGCCGCTGGACCGCGATGGTCAGCTGGATGGCGTGGTGCCGGCCTCGGCAGCGATGGATGCGGCGCAAGGCCAGGCCGATGCAGGGGCGTCCGACGCGGATGGTGGCAACGCCGACGCCGACGCCGACGCCGACGCCGACGCCGATGAGCATGCATCGGATGCGTCGGAGACGGAGACGGCGCTTGCCGCTGCGTCCGATGCAGATGCCGAAACTTCCGTTGACGCAAGCGGTAGTGCGCCGACCGACAGCGAAAGCGACTCGGACGTTGCAGCGGATTCGCATCGTTCGATTGAAATAGATAACGACATCGATGCCGGCACCGATGTTGATGGTGATGTCGGCAGCGACAGCACCAATGACGACCAGGCATCCAGCGCCGACGACGACGCCGATACAGAAGTAGCCGACGCCGGCACGGCAGACGACACCGCCGACGCGCCGAGCGACGACACACCGCACCACCCCGAGGCCTCCTCGGCGCAGCACACGCAACACACGCCAGACCCAGACAGCGCCCGCGAGGGCGACCCCGACACCGCGCCGGGCACGCGCGCGGATGCAGTGAACGAAGACGAAGACAACGCCGTCGCGACGACGACCGTGGCTGTTGACGAAGCCGATTCCGACCCAGAGGCCGACCCACAACGCGTCGGCCGGAGCCAGACACATGAGTGACACCCCCCGCAAGCTGTCGTTGAACAAGCTTTCCCTCAAGCGCGACAGCGCGCCCGAAGCGCCGAAGCTGGAAGAGCGCCTGCACAAGGTGCTGGCCCAGGCCGGCCTGGGCTCGCGCCGCGCGCTCGAGCAGCGCATTGCCGATGGCCTGATCAAGGTCAATGGCGCCGTCGCGCAGACCGGCATGTCGGTGCGCAGCGGCGACAAGATCGAGCTGGACGGCCGCAGTTTCGTGGCCAGCGCGCTGACCGAACCCTCGCGCGTGCTGATCTACAACAAGCCCGAAGGCGAAGTGACCACGCGCGAAGATCCCGAAGGCCGACCGACCGTGTTCGAGTCGCTGCCGGCATTGAAGGGCTCGCGCTGGATCGCCATCGGCCGCCTGGACATCAACACCACCGGCCTGCTGCTGCTGACCACCGACGGTGAGTTGGCAAACGCGATGATGCACCCCTCCTACGAGGTCGAACGCGAATACGTGGTCCGCGTGCGTGCACCGGAAGGCGAAGAGAACGTCTCCGACGCCATCATCGAGCGCCTGTCGCGCGGTGTGCTGCTGGAAGACGGCGGCGCCAAGTTCGACGAAATCGACCGTATCGGCGGCACCGATTCGCACGACTGGTTCCGCGTGGTGGTCAAGGAAGGCCGCAACCGTGAAGTGCGCCGTCTGTGGGAATCGCAGGGCTGCCAGGTCAGTCGCCTCAAGCGCAGCCGCTACGGCAAAATCTCGCTGCCGCGCGAACTGCTGCGTGGGCAGTCGGTGGAAGTGGTGCAGGAAAAGGTCGACGCCCTGCGCGCCGAGCTCAAGCTCGAAGAAGGCGCGCCGTCGGCACTGACCCTGCAGCCGGTGATCGGCCAGCGTCGCGCTGCCAAGTCGACCGTGCACGTCTCGCGCGATGGCCGCAGCAATGCCTACGTCAATGGGCAAACCTCCGGCGCCGATGAAGGCCGCGAGCTGCGTCGCTTCGACAACCCGCGTGACGATCGCGGTGGCCGCGGTCGCGGCAAGCCCGGCGGTTTCAAGGGTGGTCTCACCGTCAGCGGTGAAGCAGCCGCGCGGCAGTCGCAGCAGCGCCCGTTCAAGCCGCGCGCACCCGGCAAGGGCGACCGCGCACTGCCGGATGGCAACCCGGCCGCGTTCCGTAGCTGGTATGTGCCCGATGGCGTGAGCACCGGCCCGAGCGGCCACCGCAACGCCGGCCCCAGCGGTCCTGGCACCGGCCAGGCACGTCCGTATGCCAAGAAGGGTCCGGGCGGCGCGCGTCCTGGTGCCGGCGGTCAGGGTCAAGGCCGTGGCGCTGCTGGCGGCGGCGGTGGACAAGGTCAGTCGCAGGGTCAAGGCCAGGGGCAGCGCAAGCATCCCTATGGTCACCCGGGCAATGCGCCGAGCTTCCCGTCCGATCATGCCAATCCGGGTTCCAGCCCGTATGGCGCCGCGCGTCCTGCCAGCCGCCCGAGCGGCGGCCGTCCGGCGGGTCCGGGCGGTAACCGCGGACCTGCGGCCGGCAATCGCGGCCCCGGCGGTCCGGGTGGCGGCGCGCGCGGACCGGGTGGTCCCGGTGGTGCACCGCGTGGCCCGGGCGGTCGTCCGCCCGGTGGCGGCAACCGTCGTCCGCCTGGCGGCGGCAATCGCGGCCGCTGATCCACGCTGCATGCACTAAAAAAAACGGCCCCGCGAGGGGCCGTTTTTTATTGAGGTCGACGTGGTTGCCGCTTCGATCGATGGGTCGGTGCAACCTGGTCGATCTCATTCGCCAACCGCTGCCCGCAGCTGACATCGGCGGCAACGCAACCATGCAAACCGCATGCGGCGTCGCTACCTGCTGCCAGAACTCCCGCGCATTACTTGCGGCGTTCGATCACGAAGTTGCCGACCGCAACGCCCAGGTCGACGCCTTCGCCAGTACCGGCGAGCGCGAGCGAGATATCGCCCTTGGTGACCACCTGCGCGGTGCTGGACTTGACCACGCCCGCATGCGCTTCGGCAGAGGCATAGGTGCCGAACAGGTCATTCAGACTGTAGGCGCCGGAGAACGAGCCGCGGCCACCGGTGATCTTGGACTTGCCCACCGTCAGACCCCCGCCCTTGCTGGAAATCTTGACCGGAATGACCGCCCCGTTGTCGCAGGTGATGGTGCCGGTGCCGCTGGCGGTCTTGTAGAACACCGACCAGCCGGACAGGTTGAACTTCAGCTGGCAATCGATATTGCCGGCGGCCTGTGCCTGCGGCGCAAGCGTTGCCGCGCCAAGCAGTGCAAAAAGAGACAGTGACTTGATCATGTGTGCGTTGCCGGTGGTGGACGTGGCCGGAGACTAGCAGCGCCGATGTGGCAGCCGCGACAAGGTGGCGGCACCTCTCCAACGCGCGTTCAGCGAATCATTATCTCGGGGCCTCGCAAGGGGTGGCGCTGCAGAAGCGGCCGCGCCGTGGGATCATCCGCGCATGTCACGCATCGCCCACAGACTGCTCTTCGCCGCCCTGTTGCTGCCGTCGCTCGCGCATTGCGGCGAGACGATTCCGACCCGGGGCTATACCGTCGTCAATCGTTATCCGCACGACACCGCTGCCTTTACCGAAGGCCTGCTCTATCTCAACGGGCATCTGTACGAGAGCACCGGCGAGCTGGGCCACTCCAGCGTGCGCAAGGTCGAGCTGGAAACCGGCCGCGTGCTGCAGCAGGCCGATACGCCTTCGCCCTACTACGGCGAAGGCATCGTGGCCTGGGGCGACCGGCTGATTCAGTTGACCTGGCGTAACCAGCGGGGCTTCGTCTACGACCTGGCCACGCTGACACCGCGCTCGCACTTCGCCTACGCCGGCGAAGGCTGGGCGCTGACCAGCGACAACCGCAACCTGTACATGAGCGATGGCACTGCCCGCATCCGCCGGCTGGACCCGCAAACGCTGCAGGAGACCGGCACCATCAAGGTCACCGCCGGTGGCAAGCCGTTGGACAACCTCAACGAACTGGAATGGGTCAAGGGCGAGTTGTGGGCCAATGTCTGGCTCACCACCCGCATCGCACGGATCGACCCGGCCAGCGGCAAGGTGATCGGCTGGATCGACTTGAAGGCGCTGGTTCCCGATGCCGACACCTTGACCGACCCCAGCAACGATGTGCTCAACGGCATCGCCTACGACGCCGAACACGATCGGCTATTCGTCACCGGCAAGCGTTGGCCGCAGCTTTACGAAATTCGGCTGGCTGAGTAGCCGGGATTGGGGAGTCGGGATTGGGGATTGGCAACGGCAGGCGAGCGGACGGCTGTGCCTTGGCTGCTTGCATCAATCCCTAATCTCTAATCCCTGATCACAAACGTATCCGCATCCAGCATTGCCGGGAAGCGTGCACGGTGCTCGGCGAGTGCCGCGGCACTGAGGGTGGTGGTGACCACCTGCGGCTGCTCGCGGATTTCCACCTGCGGCTGGCCGAGAAAATCGATCACTGCGCTGTCGCCGGCGTAATGCAGCTGATTGCCATCGATACCGACGCGGTTGACTGCTGCCACAAAGCACAGGTTTTCGATCGCACGTGCGCGCAGCAGCGTCTTCCACGCATACGCGCGCGCAGACGGCCAGTTGGCGACGAACAATTGCAGATCGAAATCCAGCTGGCCCGGCCGCTCGACATCGAAGCGATTGCGGCAGAACACCGGAAAGCGTAGGTCGTAGCACACCTGCGGATTGATCCGCCAACCCTTCCAGTCCACGCACAGGCGATCGCGCCCGGCCGCATAACGCAGGTGCTCGTTGCCGAAGCGGAACAGATGACGCTTGTCGTAATACTGCAGCGCCCCGTCCGGTGTGGCCCACAGCAGCCGGTTGAACACGCCTTCGGGCGTGCGTAACTGCACGCTACCAGTGACCGCAGCGCCCAGCCGCGCCGACTGAGCACGCACCCACTCCACGGTCGGCCCATCCATGCCTTCGGCCTTGTCGATGGCCTCGTTGGAGAACCCGCTGGTGAAGGTCTCCGGCAGGATCACCAGATCGGTCTGCCCGGCCAGTGGCTGCAGCAATGCAGCGTAATAGTCGCGATTGCCGGCCGGATCATGCCAACGGGTATCGCCTTGGATCAGGGAGATGCGCAGGTCGTGCATAGGAGGCTCGGGAATGGGGAGTCGGGAATCGGGAATGGGTAGAGCGGGTGTGGTGGTGTCTGTGCGCTATGTGGGTGACAACGTCGGAGGGGCGAGAAGGACACAAGCAACGCGCTCACGATTCCCTGTTCCGGGCCGGCAGGAATCAAGAAGGAGTCCAGTAACGCTCTTACGATTCCCCAATCCCGATTCCCGATTCCCGGCCCTCAGAGCTTCTGCAAACGTTCGATCGCCGCATCCAATGTCGCGTCGTTCTTGGCAAAGCACAGCCGTGCCAGTCGCTGACCGGCTGGTGCCTGTTCGTAGAACGGCGACAACGGAATCGCGGCCACGCCTTTTTCGATCGTCAGCCACTTCACAAATTCGGTATCGGGCAGATCGCTGATGGCCGAATAGTCCACCAGCTGGAAATAGCCGCCGGGCACCGGCAGCGGTATCAGGCGCGTGGTCAACAGCTGCTCGCGGAAGCGGTCGCGCTTGGCTTGATAGAACGCGCCAAGCTGCTCGTCGTGCTCGGGCTCATCGCGGATCATCGCGGCGAACGCGTGCTGCGCCGGGCCGAAGCTGGTGAAGGTGTTGTACTGATGCACCTTGCGGAATTCGGCGGTGAGCGCCGGCGGTGCGATGGCATAGCCGATCTTCCAGCCGGTGCAGTGGTAGGTCTTGCCGAAACTGGAAATCACGAACGCGCGCTCTCGCAGTTCCGGCCAGCGCAATACCGATTCGTGGCGACGGCCGTCGAACACGATGTGCTCGTAGACTTCGTCGGACAGCAAGAAGATCTCGGTGCCGCGCAGCAGTTCGGTCAGCGTCTGCATGTCCTCGGCCGAGAGCATCGCGCCGGACGGGTTGTGCGGCGAGTTGATCATCAGCAGTCGCGTCTTCGGCGTGATCGCCGCGCGCAGCGCCTGCCAATCGACCGCAAAGGTCTGCGGGTGCAGCGCCACATGCACCGCGCGCGCGCCAGCCAGATCGATCGCCGGCTCATAGCAGTCGTAGGCCGGGTCCAGCACGATGACTTCTTCGCCGGCCCGCACCACGGCGTGAATGGCATTGAAGATCGCTTCGGTGGCGCCGCTGGTAACGGTGATTTCGGTGTCGGCGTCGACCTGTGCGCCGTAGCAGCGCTGGGCCTTGCCGGCGATGGCCTGCCGCAGCGACGCAACACCGGTCATCGGCGGGTACTGGTTGTGGCCGGCGCGCATGGCCGCTTCCAGCTCATCGACCAGGCGCTGCGGCACCGGGAAATCGGGAAAGCCCTGTCCCAGGTTGACCGCGCCGTGTTCGGCCGCCAGCTGCGACATGACGGTGAAGATGGTGGTGCCCACCTTGGGCAGCTTGGTCGTGAGGGGCATCGTGCCTGTCCGGAACAAGAAACGGGGGACCGCGAGTGTACGCAAAGCGGCCGTGCGGTTGCGCCAGGCTCACCGCAAAACAGCGTTCCCGGACACATCGCGCCGCTGCGGTGCGCCCGTGCCGCGGCCATCGTCGCTACAATGCGCGCCCTGTCCCGCCCTTCCCCATGCCGTCCTGCGACGGGAGCCCGCTGCGCCGATGATCGAACCGCTGCACACTGCGCCCCCGCTGCTGGCGGCGCGCGCGCTGGCCTTCAGCCGCAATGAGGAGCCGGTCTTCGGCCCACTGGATTTCCATGTCGATGCCGGCGAAGCCCTGCTGGTGCAGGGCGACAACGGCGCCGGCAAGACCACCTTGCTGCGGGTGCTGGCCGGCCTGCTGCATGTGGAACACGGCGAAATCCAGATCGACGGCAAGACCGCCCGGCGCAGCGACCGCAGTCGCTTCATGGCCTACCTGGGGCACCTGCCCGGCCTGAAGGCCGATTTGAGCACGCTGGAAAACCTGCACTTTCTGTGTGGCCTGCATGGCCGGCGGGCCAAGCAGATGCCCGGCAGCGCGCTGGCCATCGTGGGCCTGGCCGGCTACGAAGATGCCCTGGTGCGGCAGTTGTCGGCCGGGCAACGCAAGCGGCTGGCACTGGCGCGGCTATGGTTGTCGCCTGCGCCGTTGTGGCTGCTGGACGAGCCCTACGCCAACCTCGATCTGGACGGCATCACCTTGGTCAACCGGATGATCTCCGCGCATCTGCGCGGTGGCGGCGCGGCGCTGGTCACCACGCATGGCGCCTACGCGGCCCCGCCGGTGCGCACCCGAATGCTCACCCTGGAGGCCGCAGCATGAGCACGCCGCCGTCGCCACAACCATCGTTGCTGCAGGCCGCGCGCGCGCTGCTACGTCGCGATCTGCAATTGCTGTGGCGCCGTCGCAGCGACGCGCTGCAGCCGGCCTTGTTCGCGCTGCTGATCGTGGTGTTGTTTGCGCTGGGCCTGGGTGGCCGCCCGGACCTGCTGGCGCAGGCGGCGCCGGCGGTGCTGTGGCTGTCGGTGCTGCTGGCCGGCCTGCTGTCGCTGGACGCGCTGTTCCGCAGCGACGTGGAAGACGGCTCGATGGAGCAATGGTTGCTGGCACCGGTGCCGCTGGCGTGGTTGATCGCCGTGCGCGTGCTGCTGCATTGGGCGACCAGCGCCTTGCCGCTGATCGCAGTGACGCCGTTGCTGGGCGAATTGCTGCACCTGCCACATGACCAATTGCCGGTGCTGCTGGCATCGTTGGCATTGGGTACACCGTTATTGAGTCTGCTCGGCGCAGTGGTTGCGGCACTGACGGTGACGATGAAACGCTCTGGTATTCTCGTGGCGTTGCTGGCGTTGCCGCTGTATGTGCCGGTGCTGGTGTTCGGTGCCGGCAGCGTTGCGGCCAGCGGGCAAGGACAGGATACGGTGGGTGCGTTGTTGTTGTTGGGCGCCGGATTGGTGATCGGCATTGTGCTGGCACCGTTGGCGGCAGCGGCGGCGATCCGGATTTCGCTCAGCTGATCGATGTTGCAGATGCGCCATTGATGGGACACCGTAAGTCGTTCGGCGGTGTCGTACCGAGAGCTGTCTCCATGCAAAAAGCCATCGCCACGCCAAGAGCCATCGCCATCGCATGAACGTCGTCGTCCGCTGGTTCCACCAAGTCGCCTCACCTCCGATCTTCGACCGATTTACCGCGCGCTGGGCGCCGTGGTGCTACGCGCTGGCGGCATTGCTGCTGGGCGCAGGCATGTGGCAGGCGCTGTTTGCGGTGCCGGCCGACTACCAGCAAGGCGATAGCTTCCGCATTCTCTACATCCATGTGCCGAGCGCGTGGATGAGCTTGTTCGTGTTCGGGTTGATGGCGGTGTATGCGGCGATCGCGCTGATCTGGCGCATCAAAGTGTGCGAGATCCTGGCGATGGCATGCGCGCCGATCGGCGCGGCATTCACCGTGATCACCCTGCTCACCGGCAGCATCTGGGGCAAGCCGATGTGGGGCGCCTGGTGGGACTGGGACCCGCGCCTGACAACCGAACTGATTCTGCTGTTCTTGTATCTGGGCGTGATCGGCCTGTATCACGCCATCGACGACCGTCGCCAAGCCGCACGCGCGGCCGCGTTATTGGCGATCGTCGGCGTGGCGCTGCTGCCGGTGATCCGTTATTCGGTGGTGTGGTGGAACTCGCTGCATCAGGGTCAGAGCATTCGGCTGCTCGGCCCGTCCACCATCGATGCCAGCATGCTGCTGCCGCTGTGGTTGATGGTGATCGGCACCAAGTTCTGGTTCGCCGGGTCGCTGCTGACCCGCGCGCGCGCCGACAACCTGCGCCGCGAGGCCGGCAAGGCCTGGATCGTGCGCGATGCCGAGGGCGCGGCATGAGCTATCTGCCTTACGTGATCGCCGCCTACGCGGTGTTTGTGCTGGTGCTGCTGTGGGACCTGATCGCCGGCCGCTGGCAGGTGCGTCGTGCCTTGAAGATCGCGCAAGCGCGCCGCCTGCGTGAGCGCAAGCGCACGGTGCCCAGCGATGCGGAGCTGACCCGATGAACCCGCAACGTCGTCGCCGGCTGTGGCTGGTGCTGGCGCTGGTGCTGGCCGCCGGGCTGGCGACCACGCTGGTGGCGATGGCCTTGCAGCGCAACGTGGCGTATCTGTACACGCCGTCGGAGGTATTGCGCGGCGATGCCGGCGACCACGCTAGGTTCCGGCTCGGCGGTATGGTCGAAAAAGGCTCATTCAAACGCGCCTCCGGTTCGCTGGAAGCGCAGTTCCGCGTCACCGACGGCGATGCGCAGCTGGCGGTGCGTTATGACCGCATCCTGCCGGACCTGTTCCGCGAGGGTCAGGCCGTGGTCGCCACCGGTCGTATGCAGCAAGGCGTGTTCGTGGCCGAAGACGTGCTGGCCAAGCACGATGAAACCTATATGCCGAAGGAAGTGGCCGACAAGATGGGTAGCGCGCATCGCAAGCACCAGGTGGTCCCAGGCAAGGTGACGCAGTGACGGTCGGAAGCAGTGGCGGCAGACCGGGTCACCGGCAAGCGCAGGCAAGTGAGAGCCCTGACATCGGCGCGGATCGTGCCGCGTTGACGGCTTACCCGTCTTTGATGCTGTCGCTTAAGTTCCGCCAGGCAGCACGCCGCCGCGCGGCCGTGCACACCAAGCAACCTGGCACTGAGAGATCGGAGCTGCGTGTTCCGACAAAACGTCGCAGCACGACAGGAAACACGTGTTCCGGTAACGCCCCTGTGTCAGGCCTGCTCCGCTTCTTGATTGCCGGTTCGCGGCAGCGGTCTATGCGTCTCTGCTCCCAATCCCTAGTTCCCCATGCTTCCTGAGCTCGGCACCTTTCTGCTGGTCCTGGCCCTGCTGGTCGCGCTGGTGCAGGCCGCATTGCCGCTGGCTGGCGCGCAGCGCGGGCGCCGCAGCTGGATGGCGGTGGCGCGCCCGGCAGCATTGGTGCAGCTGGGCCTGATCGCCGCGGCCTTCGCGCTGCTGACGCATGCGTTCTTGGTGCAGGACTTTTCGGTGCGCTATGTCGCCGAAAATTCCAACAGCCTGTTGCCGGTGATCTACCGCTACTCGGCGGTGTGGGGCGCGCACGAAGGCTCGCTGCTGCTGTGGACGCTGGTGCTGGCGCTGTGGACCGGCGCGGTGGCGGTGTGGTCGCGGCAGTTGCCGGCGCAGGTGATCGCGCGCGTGCTGGGGGTGATGGCACTGATCAGCATCGGCTTCCTGGCGTTTTTGTTGTTCACCTCCAATCCGTTCGCGCGGTTGCTGCCGGTGCCGCTGGAAGGCGCCGACCTCAATCCGCTGCTGCAGGACCCGGGGCTGATCATCCATCCGCCGATGCTGTATTGCGGCTACGTCGGCTTTGCGGTGCCGTTCGCCTTTGCCATCGCCGCGCTGCTGGAAGGCCGCATGGATGCGCGCTGGCTGCGCTGGACGCGGCCGTGGACAAATGTGGCGTGGTCGATGCTCACCGTGGGCATCGCACTGGGCAGCTGGTGGGCGTATTACGAACTGGGCTGGGGCGGTTGGTGGTTCTGGGACCCGGTGGAAAACGCCAGTTTCATGCCGTGGCTGGTCGGCACCGCGTTGCTGCATTCGCAAGCGGTCACCGAAAAACGCGGCAGCTTCGCCAGCTGGACCTTGCTGCTGGCGATTGCGGCATTTGCGTTGTCGTTGCTGGGGACTTTTCTGGTGCGCTCGGGCGTGCTGACCAGCGTGCATTCGTTCGCTGCCGACCCGTCGCGCGGGCTGTTCATCCTGGTGTTTCTGCTGATCGTGGTCGGTGGCGCATTGCTGCTGTACGTTCTGCGCGCGCCGGGCATGTCCGCCAGCAACGACCCGCGCCGCGCGTTTGCCGGCAGCTCGCGCGAAACCTTGCTGCTGTTGAACAACCTGCTGCTCACCTGCGCCTGCGCGATGGTGCTGCTCGGCACCCTGTATCCGTTGCTGGCCGATGCGCTGGGCCTGGGCAAGCTGTCGGTCGGCCCGCCCTACTTCGGCACCCTGTTTGTGGTGTTGATGGCGCCGCTGGTGGCGTTGCTGCCGTTCGGCCCGCTCACCCGCTGGCAGCGCGAGCAGGCGTCGCGGCCGCTGGCGATGCTGGCGCCGTGGGCTGGCCTGGCGCTTGCCGCAGGCGTGCTGGCCTGGTTCATGGCGCCGCAAGGCCAGCTCAAAGCCGCCATCGGCGTGGCCGGCGCGGCGTGGGTGATGCTTGGCACGGCGCGCTTTCTGTGGACCCGCCGCGCGGCCAAGGGGCGCAAGTTCACTGCCGAAATGCTGGGCATGGTGCTGGCGCATCTGGGCGTTGCGGTATTTCTGGCCGGTGCCTTGCTGGTGGAGTCGCTGAGCCTGCAACGCGAAGTCGCGCTGGCGCCGGGCCAGCAGGTGCAGATCGGCCGCTACGCACTGCACTTCGACACCGTGGAAGAACTGCGCGGGCCCAATTACGTCTCCGACCGCGCCAACCTGCAGGTGTTCAAGGACGATGCGCCGGTGGGCGTGCTGCATGCAGAAAAACGGCGCTATGCCAGCGGCGGGCAGACCTTGACCGAGGCGGCGATCCGCCCCGGCCCGTTCGGCGACCTGTATGTCGCGCTTGGCGAACCGCTGGGCAATCAGGCCTGGGCGGTGCGCGTCCACCTCAAACCGTTCGTCCGCTGGATCTGGCTGGGGGCGTTGCTGATGGCGCTCGGTGGCCTGGTCACCGCGGCCGACCGGCGTTTTCGTCGTTCTCCGGAGATCCAAGATGGTTGAGTCACGTTCGCCCCGCTTGCCCACTGCCGTACTCGTGGGCGCCATCGTGCTGCTGCTCGCACTTGCAGCGCTGCTGGTCTACGCGGTGGTGCGCTCCGGTCAGGGCGATCGCGATGCCCTGCCCTCGGCCCTGATCGGCAAACCGGCGCCGGAGTTCGCGCTGCCGCTGCTGCACGACCCCAGCATCGTGGTGCATGCGCGCGAGCTGCGCGGGGCGCCGTACATCATCAACGTGTGGGGCAGCTGGTGCCCGGCCTGCCGCGAAGAACACCCGGTATTGAGCCGCTTTGCGCTGACCAAGCGCGTGCGCGTGATCGGCTACAACTGGAAGGACGAGCGCGCCGATGCCTTGCGCTGGCTTGAGCAGCTGGGCAACCCGTATCTGCTGGTGGTCGCAGACAAGGACGGGCGCACCGCCATCGACTTCGGCATCGCTGCCGCGCCGGAAACCTTTCTGATCGACGGACGCGGCGTAGTGCGTTGGAAATACAGCGGCATGCTCACCCAATCCATCATCGACACCCAGTTGATTCCGATGCTGAGCAAGATCGAGCGCTCGCCCACCGCCGCACCGGACCTGCACGCCCCCCAATGATGCGCGCCTGGCTGCTCACGCTACTGCTGTTGCCCTGGCTGGCCCTGGCCCAGCCGGTCGGCGATCCGTCGCCGCTGCAATACCGCTCGGCGGCCGAAGAAGCGCGCTTCCATGCGCTGACTGCCGAGCTGCGTTGCGTGCAGTGCCAGAACCAGTCGCTGGCCGATTCCAATGCGCAGATTGCGCAGGACCTGCGCCGCGAGGTACTGGCCTTGATGCACGAAGGCCGCAGCGATGCGCAGATCCGGCAATTTCTGGTCGCCCGCTATGGCGAGTTCGTGCTGTATCGCCCGCAGGTGGAATCGCGCACCTGGCTGCTGTGGTTCGGCCCGTTGCTGGTGTTGCTGCTGGGCGGGGTGGTGGTGATGGTTGTGGTGCGTCGACGCAGCGCTGCGGCGCCCGCGTTGCCCGCCGATGAGCAGGAGTGGTGATGGTCGGCTTTGTCCTTGCGGTTGCGGTGGTCGCGCTGCTCGCCTTCGGCGTGGCGCTGCGCCCGCTGTGGCGCGAAACCCGCGCCCTGACCGCCAGCGTTGCGGTGCTGTTGCTGGCTGCAAGCGCGGCCTTGTATTGGCTGGTCGGCACGCCATCGGCGATCGAACAGGTGGCCGACCGCCCGGCCACGCCACGCACCCTGGACGAGGCCATCGTGCAGCTGCGCACCGCCCTGGCGAGTAACCCAGATCAGGCCGAAGGCTGGGTGTTGCTGGGGCGCTCGTTGTCCAGCCAGCAGAAATTCGCCGAGGCCAGCGACGCGTTTGCGCGCGCAGTGGCGCTGCGCCCGGACGAGCCGGACGTGCTGGTGGCAGCCGCGCAGTCGCGCATGCTCTCCGACGACAGCGGCCGCCCGGACCCGGAGGCGATGCGTCTGCTCGAACACGCGCTGGTGGTGCAACCGGACCATCAGCGCGCCCGCTGGTTTCTCGGCGTGGTGCAGCGTCAGGCCGGTCAACCGGCCAAGGCCAGCGCAACCTGGGAGCCGTTACTGAGCGTGGTCGATGCCGCCACCCGGCCCGGCCTGCTCGAACAGATCAACGCTGCGCGGCAGGAAGCCAAACTTGCGCCGCTGACACCTTCGCCCACCGCCGACACATCTGCCGGCAAGCGCATTAGCGTGCGCGTGTCGCTGGATGCGGCGTTCGCGCAACGTGCCGGCCTGCCTGGCGACACCAGCGTATTCGTGATCGCACGCGCAGCCGGCACGCCGATGCCGGTTGCGGTGGAAAAGCACACGCTCAGCGAGCTGCCGTTGACCATCACCCTGGACGATGGCGACAGCCCGATGCCGACGCGTGCGCTGTCGTCGCTGGACACCGTGCAAGTGCTGGCGCGCTTGTCGCGCAGCGGTAACGCCATGCGCCAGGCCGACGATGTGGAAAGCGCGCCGGTGACGGTGGAGTTGCCGGCCAAGGCGGATGTGGAGTTGGTAATCGGGCGCTGATTGCTCGCCACTTACAGCATTCCATGCCAGCGCCTGCGCACGACCATCTCGACGAGTCCTTGCCCGCTCACCGTCGCGGGATCTTACTCGGCATGGATGCCGCCTAAAGCTCGCAGAGACGTGCTTGCAGCGTGTCTTGCGATGGTGCGCGAGCAAGGCCCTGAAACGAAGCCGCAGCATCGAGGGCGCGGTGCCCTCGCCGCTCGCGGGACACGCCGTAAACCCATCCCTGGGGGCTCGTTGGCGGCATCCATGCCGCCAACGGTCCCGCAATCGGCAAGGACACCGGACCAGATAGTTGGTCGGCAGTCGCGTGAAAAGCTGCTTGTCGCTCGGCATGCGTCGAAGGTTAGGCCGGCGCATCATGCGTCAACAAGCCTCATCACGCATGGCTCTTGACCAAGCACACCGACCGTCTGGACTGGTCCTTGTCCGCTCACCGTTGCAGGACCCTTGGCGGCATGGATGCCGCCACGGAGCTTACATGGACGTACTTGCAGCGTGTCCTGCGATGGTGAGCGGGCAAGCGCCCTGCAACCAAGCCGCAAATCAACAGCGTTAAAAGCTGGCATCACACAACGCAAGGGCTCAAACCGAGTCCCCATCCCGATTCACCACGCCGCCCGCCGCCACGCCGGATAGAATTGCGACATGACCGAATTCATCCCTGCAGGCACGTTATTCCACGCACTGCCGTCGCCGTTTCCGATGAAGCGCGGCGGCGCGCTGCATCAGGCCCATGTGGCCTACGAAACCTGGGGCACGCTGGCGGCCGATCGCAGCAACGCGGTGCTGATCGTCACCGGCTTGTCGCCTAACGCGCATGCAGCCGCAAATCAGGCCAACCCCGAGCCGGGTTGGTGGGACGCGATGCTGGGGCCGGGCAAGCCGATCGATACCGAGCGCTGGTTTGTGGTGTGCGTCAATTCGCTGGGCAGCTGCAAAGGCTCTACCGGGCCTGCGTCCATCGATCCGGCAACCGGGCAGTTGTATCGCCTGACCTTTCCGGATCTGTCGATCGAAGATGTTGCCGATGCAGCAGCCGATGTCGTGCGTGCGCTAGGCATCGAACAGCTCGCCTGCCTGATCGGCAACTCGATGGGCGGCATGACCGCGTTGGCGTTGTTGCTGCGGCATCCCGGCATTGCGCGCAGCCACATCAACATCTCTGGCAGCGCGCAGGCCTTGCCGTTTTCCATTGCCATCCGCTCGCTGCAGCGCGAAGCGATCCGGCTGGATCCGCACTGGAACGGCGGCCACTACGACGACACGCGCTACCCGGAATCGGGCATGCGCATGGCACGCAAACTCGGCGTGATCACCTACCGCTCGGCGCTGGAATGGGACGGCCGCTTTGGCCGGGTGCGGCTGGATTCCGAACAGGCCGCCGATGATCCGTTCGGCCTGGAATTTCAGGTCGAAAGCTATCTCGAAGGCCATGCGCGTCGCTTCGTGCGTTTCTTCGATCCCAATTGCTATCTGTATCTGAGCCGCTCGATGGACTGGTTCGATCTGGCCGATTATGTGGATGCGTCTTCGATCGCTGCCGCGCAGGCCGCCGACAGCACGCCGGCTGCAGACGTCTCCACCGAAGCCGAGGTGCTGGCCGGCCTGGCAAACATCCGCATCGAACGCGCACTGGCGATCGGCGCCAACACCGACATCCTGTTCCCGGTGCAGCAGCAGGAACAGATTGCCGAAGGGTTGCGTGCAGGCGGCGCGGATGCGCGCTTTATCGGCCTGGATTCGCCGCAAGGCCACGATGCGTTTCTGGTGGATTTCGCCCGCTTCGGCCCGGCGGTGCGCGACTTTCTGGACGCCTGCTGATTTCCAGATCCAGGCCAGGCGCGCGCAGCGTGGTGCCGCGCAAGACGTTGACCGCACTGTTTGCGGTAAGCATGGCCAGCATCGTCGCAGCAGACCTGCTGCCGGTCTGGGTGGCAGTCTGGTACGCGGTTGCCAGCCTCGTGGCGCTGATCGCTTACCGGCGCGACAAGACCGCGGCAACCCGCGGCCAGCGACGAACGCCGGAGGCCACCTTGCACGGCATTGCAGTGCTCGGTGGCTGGCCGGGCGCGCTCTTGGCGCAGTCGCTGTTCCGGCACAAATCCAGCAAGACCTCCTTCCAGATCACCTTCTGGGCCACGGCAATCGCGAACAGCGCGGTGCTTGCATGGGCAGTACATCGCTCGATGTAATGCAGGCGCTGCAAGCTGCCGTCAGCGGTTGCGCAGCGATAACCCTCGCCGATCAAACACGTGTCACGGCAGCGGCTCCAGCACCCCGGCACGCATGCGATAGCACCGCTGCACCACGCCGGCAGGCACGCTGTCGTGGGTGATCATCACCAGGCTGCGCTGACCAAGCGCGGCCGACAGATCGAGCAACAGGGCGTGCGCCGTGTCCACGTCTAGGCCGTCGGTGGGTTCGTCGAGCAGCAGGATGGGAGCATCGCGCAACAATGCACGCGCAAGCGCAAGGCGGCGTGCCTGGCCTGCGGAGAGCGTGGCGCCGTTTTCGCCCACCCAGGTGTCCAGACCATGGTGCGCGCTGGCCCAGTCGTGCAGGCGCACCTGCTGCAATACCTGCCACATGGCGGCATCATCGGCATCGGCATCGCCGATGGCCAGATTCTCGCGCACGCTGCCGGCAAACACCGGCGCGTTCTGCGGCAACCAGGCGATGCGTCGATGCCATTGCGCCTGTGCGCAGTGACGCAGATCGATGCCGGCGTAACTCACCTGCCCGGCCTGCGGGTCCCATAGCCGCAGCAGCAGCGCCGACAAGGTGCTCTTGCCGCTACCGCTGTCGCCGCTGATGGCGATGCGCTCGCCAGCTGCCAGTGTCAGATCGAGCGCATGCAGCACCGGCCGCACGCCACCGGGCCATGTAAACGACACCTGCTGCAGGTGCAGCGTGCCCGTGCGTGGCACGTCGACTGCCTGCACCGGCTCGCTGACCGAAGGCGCTTGATCGACGATGGACTGCAGGCGCCGCGCTGCGACGCGCGCGCTTTGCAGTGCCTGCAAGGCCAGCCCGGCACCCGCCCATACCTCCAGCAGCGCCATGGTCAGAAACACCAGGCCTGCGGCCATGTCCGCTGCAATCAGCCCACGCTCGGCGGCGCTCAAGGCAAGCCACAACATGCCGGCCAGACCGATGGCCCCGCACACCGCATGCAGCAGGTTGCCGGCGATCAATCGACGGCGCTGCACGCGGTCGCCATCCATCACTGCTGCCGCAGCGGCGTCGAGCTGATGCAGCCAGGCACCCTGCGCATCGACCGCCGCCAGATCCGCTGCACCTTCCAGACCTTCGAACGCCTGCGTGCGCAACGCCGTGCGTTGCTGCGCGCGCAGCTGCTCGCGCTGTGCGCCACCACGTGCCACTTGCCAGGGCACCAGCCCGCCAATCAGCACACCAAGCGCCAGCAACAACCATGCGGCCGGCGGATAGATCAACGCAGCGGCGCCCGCCCCGGCCAACCAGATGCCGAGCAGCGCCGTCAGCGGCGCAAGCGCGCGCACGCTCAGGCCATCGACTTCGCCGATGTCGGACATCAACCGCGCCAACAGATCGCCAGTGCGCGTGGCCGACAACCGCCCCGGCGCAAGCGGTAACGCACGACGGAAGAACCACACCCGCAAATCGCGGGCGATGCGCAAGGTGGCATCGTGGCCGATCAATTTTTCGCCATAGCGCGACACGATGCGCGCAAACGTCAATGCGCGGATGCCTGCCGACGGCGAGAAGAAATTGAAGCCTGCCCCCATGCCGGCAACGCCGGCGAGCGCTGCTGCCGTCAGAAAGCTACCCGACAGACTCAACAGACCCACTCCGGCCAGCATGGTGACCAGCACCAGCAGCGCAGACAGCAGCAAGCGCCAGGCATGCCGGCGAAACACATCGCTCAGACGATCGTGGCGTGCGTCGTTCATGGCGCGCTCGCCGTCACGGTGGTGCCACGCAGATCGATCACCGTATCGGCCCAGCGCATCACTGCAGGGCTGTGCGTCGCCACTACCACTGCACGGCCGCGTGCGAGTACCCCGAGTGCGCGCAGCAATTCGGCTTCTGTGTCCGGGTCGAGAAACGCGGTGGGTTCGTCCAGCAACAGCAGATCCGGCGCGCGCAATAGCAGCCGCGCCAATGCCACACGTCGCGCTTCGCCACCTGACAGGCCAAAGCCGCGTTCGCCGATCACCGTGTCCAGGCCCGCCGGCAGCTGCGCGGCAAAGCGCATGACTTGCGCCGCATCGGCCACTGCCTGCAGTTGCGCATCGCTGGCCTGCGGATCGGCGAGCCGCAGATTGTCGGCAATGCTGCCGTGAAACAGATACGGCCGCTGCGTGGCATAGCCCACACGCGTGCCCGGGCGCAGCACCACACTGCCCGCTTCCGGTGGCAGCCAGCCGGCCAGCCCTTCCAGCAAGGTGCTCTTGCCGCTACCGCTGGCACCGATCACCGCCACGCGCTGACCGGGCTGCAGGTCCAGCGAAAACTGCGTGATCACCGTGTGCGGCGCGCCAAGCGGACGCAGCGCCAGACCACGTGCCTGCAGCAACGGCGCATGCGCCTGCGCAGGCTCCAAGGCGCGCGGCGGCGGCGCTGCAACTGGGGCAATGGCATCGGCTTCGGTCACAAAACCTTCCAGCAACCGCTCGGCCTCGGTCACGGCGGCCAGCGCATTGGCACGGTCGTGGTAATGCGCTGCAAGACGCCGCAACGGCGCAAAGAATTCCGGCGCCAACAGCAAGCAGAACATGCCCGCGCCCAGCGACGGCAGCCCGTGGAGGTCGAGCATGCCCAGATAGCTCAGACCGAAGTACAGGGCCACGATAGCCACGCTCACCGAGGCGAAGAATTCCAGCACTGTGGACGACAGGAACGCGATGCGCAGTACCTTGAGCGAGCGCTCGCGCACGCCCTCGGCCGCTGCGGCGATGCCGCCCAATTCGGCCTCCCCGCGCCCGTACACACGCAGCAAGCCCAGCCCCTTCAGACGATCGGCAAAGTGCCCGCCCATCCGCGCCAGCTCGCCGAGCTGCTCGCGGCCTGCGGCTTCTGCGCCCCACCCCACCAGCATCATGAAGAAGGGAATCAACGGCGCGGTCAGCAACAACACCAGGCCCACCACCCAGTCGACCGAAAACACCGCGATCAGGATCACGGGCGGCACCAGCAGCATCTCGGTGCGTGCCAGCTGATAGCCGACGAAATAACCTTCCAGCGCATCGGTATGCGCCAGGCTCAACTCGCCCAGTTCACCGCTGCGTTGCCGGCGTAACCACAGCGGCCCGTGCTGCACCAGCCGACGCGCGATGCGCATCCGCAGTTCGCGCTTGGCCACATCGGCCACTTCGCCGGTCAGCGCTTGCGCCCACCCCGTGAGCACGGCGCGCCCAAGCATTGCGAGCAGCAACCCGATGCCCACATGACGCAGCTGCGCCAGCGCCAGGTGCTGCACCAGCACCGCCTGCACCAACCACGCGATGGCCGCCGATTGCGCAAGCAACAACACGCCAGACAGCGCCACCGCCACACCGGACAGCCGCCTGGCCCGTGCAGCGGGTGCGGCAAGCGCATCCAGCCACTGGCCGCGTTGACGGCGCTGGGCGGAAGTTTCGCTGGCTTGCACGCTGGGCTGGCTCACATGGCTCTCTTCAGGCGGTGCATCGCAGGCGATTGTAAGAGCGGCTAACAAAACGTAGCGAGCAGTCGTCAGGTGGGTGCGGACGGCGCGGAGGAACCGGAGTGTACAGGTGGTACATGCCGATTCCGAGCACCGGCCGCGCCCGCCTGGCGGCTGCACAGGTGTTTTGTTAGCTGCTCTAAGTCGCCACTGTCCACTGCGGGATGGACAGTGTGCCGCACGCGATCGGGGCCGCATTGATTTGAATCAACGCGCGTAACGCAGCGGCGGCAGATGATCCGCCACGTTGCTCACCGATACTCAACCAGGCCACCCCGCCATGATCGACTCGACCGTTGTCGAACTGTCGCGGCTGCAGTTTGCAGTCACCGCGATGTACCACTTCATCTTTCCACCGCTGACCATGGGCCTTTCGTTCCTGCTCGGCATCATGGAAAGCGTCTACGTCATGACCGGCAAGCCGATCTGGCGGCGCATGACCATGTTCTGGGGCGTGTTGTTCGGCATCAACTTCGCCATGGGTGTCGGCACCGGCATCGTGATGGAGTTCGAGTTCGGCATGAACTGGTCGTACTACAGCCATTACGTGGGCGATATCTTCGGCGCGCCGCTGGCGATCGAAGGGCTGATGGCATTCTTTCTCGAGGCGACCTTCCTGGGCCTGTTTTTCCTGGGCTGGAATCGCCTGAGCAAGGTGCAGCACCTGATCACCACCTGGCTGGTGGCCTTGGGCAGCAACTTCTCCGCGCTATGGATCCTGATCGCCAACGGCTGGATGCAGAACCCGACTGGCGCGGTGTTCAACCCGGACACCATGCGCATGGAAGTGGTGGATTTCATGGCGGTGCTGTTCAACCCGGTGGCGCAGGCCAAGTTCGTGCATACCGTCAGTGCCGGTTACGTGCTCGGCGCGGTGTTCGTGATGTCGATCAGCGCGTTTTACCTGCTGCGCGGCAAGCACGCTGAGATGGCGCGCCGCTCGTTCGCCGTGGCCGCGGCCTTCGGTCTGCTGTCGTCGCTGTCGGTGGTGGTGCTGGGCGATGAGAGCGGCTATGCCGCCAATGAGCACCAGAAAATGAAGCTGGCCGCAATCGAAGCGATGTGGGACACCGAAGCCGCACCGGCCGACTTCACTGCCTTCGGCATTCCCAACCAGCAGACCCATCACAACGACTACGCCATCAAGATTCCGTATCTGATGGGCTTGATCGCCACACGTTCGTTGGATACGCCCATCCCCGGCATTCTGGAACTCGTTGGACGCGCCGAGCATCGCATTCGCGGTGGGCAGATCGCCTACGGCGCGCTGCAGCGTATTCGCGCCGACACCAATGATGCCGAAGCACGCAAGGTCTTCGACGCGCATTGGCAGGACCTGGGCCACGGCTTGCTGCTGAAGCGTTACCGCGACGATATCGGCAATGCCACGCCCGAGCAGATCGCGCAGGCGGCGATGGACACCGTGCCACGCGTACTCCCGCTGTTCTGGACCTTCCGCATCATGGCCGGCATCGGCATCTATCTCATCGCCTTCTTCGCCATTGCGTTCTGGTTCGCCTGCAAACACACCTTCCAGGAAAAGCGCTGGTTCCTGACCTTGGCGGTGTGGACGCTGCCGCTGCCGTGGATCGCGATCGAATGCGGTT
Source organism: Xanthomonas sp. WHRI 8932A (assembly GCF_035012785.1). Taxonomy (NCBI): domain Bacteria; kingdom Pseudomonadati; phylum Pseudomonadota; class Gammaproteobacteria; order Lysobacterales; family Lysobacteraceae; genus Xanthomonas; species Xanthomonas sp. WHRI 8932A. The sequence continues at coordinate 190,411 of NZ_JAYGQQ010000009.1, read as the reverse complement.
GGTTCGTGGCCGAATACGGCCGCCAGCCCTGGGCGGTGGAAGGCGTATTGCCCACGTTCTACGCCGCATCGGGTCTGGATCTGTACGAGATCGTGCTGACGCTGGTGGGCTTTACCGCGCTGTACACCACGCTGCTGGTGATTGCGATCAAGTTGTCGCTCAAGACCATCCGCACTGGCCCGGACGTGCTGTTCCCGCCGACGCAACCCAGCGCGTCGCCTTCCCTGCCGCACGCTCATGCCCCGTTGAGCTCGGGCGCCGTGGCCGGCAGCGCACCGTAACCCAGGAGAGACCGTGATGGATTTTATCTTGCTCGACTACACAACCTTACGTGTGATCTGGTGGCTGCTGCTCGGCGTGCTGTTGTCCGGTTACGCCGTGCTGGGCGGTTTCGATCTGGGCGTCGGCGCGCTGCTGCCGTTCGTTGCGAAAAACGATGCCGAACGCCGGCTGGTGATCAACACCGTCGGCCCGGTCTGGGAAGGCAATCAGGTGTGGTTGATCCTGGGCGGCGGCGCGATCTTCGCCGCGTTCCCGCCGCTGTATGCGGTGAGTTTTTCCGGGTTCTATCTGGCGATGTTCGTGATGTTGTTTGCGCTCATCCTGCGGCCGGTCGGCTTCAAGTTCCGCGGCAAACTGGTGAATCAACGCTGGCGCAGCACCTGGGACTGGGGATTGTTCGTCGGTGGGTTCGTTCCGGCGTTGATCATGGGCGTGGCGGTTGGCAATGTCGTGTTGGGTGTGCCGTTCCATTTCGACGACAGCATGCGCACGTTCTACACCGGCAATCTGTTCGGGCTCCTGACGCCGTTTGCCTTGCTCGCCGGTCTGCTCAGCGTGGCAATGCTGATCGCCCACGGCGCGGCGATGCTGGTGCTCAAGACCGATGGACCGGTGGCCGACCGCGCTGCGCGTGTCGGCAGCATCGCCGCGATGGCTGCGGTGGCGTTGTTTGCAGCAGCCGGTGCTTGGGTTGCGCTTGGCTTGCCCGGCTATGCGGTGACATCGGTGCTGGCGACCGATGCGCAGACCAATCCGTTGGCTAAGACCGCAGCACTCACGGCCGCTGGTGGCTGGCTGCACAACTACAGCAGCATGCCGGCCACCTTGATGGCGCCGCTGCTTGGCCTGATCGGGCTTGCAATGAGCGCAGTGCTGTTGCGCGCGCGACGCGGCGGCCTGGCGTTCATTGCGTCGGGCAGCGCCATCGTCGGCATTGTCTTTACCGTGGAGTTTGCGCTGTTCCCGTTCCTGCTGCCGTCGTCCACTGCACCAAGCGCCAGCCTAACGCTGTGGGATGCCTCCAGCAGCCGCCTCACGCTGTGGATCATGTTGCTGGCCACCACCGTCTTCATGTCGATCATCCTGGCCTACACGGCGTGGGTGTATCGCGTACTCAAGGGCAAGGTCACTGCCGAGGAACTCTCAGCCAATCCCAATGCGTATTAGCCGACGCAATGGCTGCGACGCCAGCACGTCGTCGCAGCCGCGCTCGCCTTCCCACTCTCTCACCGTTTTTTAGGAGCACAACGATGTGGTACTTCGCCTGGATTCTCGGCACCGGCCTGGCGGCATTGGCCGCTGTCCTCAACGGCATGTGGTTCGAAGCACGCGAGCCCGAGCGTGCGCATCGGCCGCAGGAAAAATAATTGCGACAGATGCTTGCCGATTCCGCATTCCCTATGTAACATACGCGGCTCCTTCGGGGTGTAGCTCAGTCTGGTAGAGCGCTACGTTCGGGACGTAGAGGTCGCAGGTTCGAATCCTGTCTCCCCGACCAGTTTCAAAACACAAAACCGGCCTCGTGCCGGTTTTGTGTTTTCAGGCGCCGTCGCACGGCTGTGCACGGTGCGGATGGTCTGTCATGTCTGTTGTCACTGCCGCCTCGTCTCCGTCTGCCCAATTGCGTGGGCGCGGTTTGGTGCTGGCCGCTATTTTGTTGTCCGCATTCAACTTGCGCACGGCGGTGACCTCACTCACTCCGCTGCTGGAACGCATCGCCGACGAGTACGCGTTCGGTGCGCCGACCATGGGCGCGCTCGGCATGTTGCCCACTGCCGCGTTTGCGTTGACCGGCGTTGCAACGCCAGCCGTCTTGCGTCGCTTCGGCCTGCTGCGCACGGCGCTGGTGTCGATGGCGCTGGCCACGCTCGGGCTGGTATTGCGCCCGTTGCTGCCGGGCACTGGCGGGCTGCTGGTGGGCTCGCTGGTGGCGCTGGCCGGCATGGGCATGGGCAACGTGGTGTTGCCACCGTTGGTGAAGCGTTATTTCGGCGACCGCGTGGGCCGCGTCAGCACGCTGTACATCACCGTGCTGCAGGTCGGCACCCTGTTGCCGGCGTTGATGGCGGTGCCGGTGGCCGACGCGCTGGGCTGGCGCAGCTCGATGGTGGTGTGGGTACTGCCGGCGCTGCTCGCCTTGGCGGCCTGGGCGCTGGTGCACACCAACCAGGGCCGTCTGCGCGCGACCGGCCCGGCGCCGGTCACACCAACCCCCGAGGCCGAAGGCCGGGTCGCACGCACCGCCTTGGGCTGGAGCATGGCGATCACCTTCGGCATGACCTCGCTGGTGACCTATTCGATGTTCACCTGGCTCCCCACGCTGCTGCGCGAGGCCGGCGCCTCGCCTGCGTTCGGCGGCACCATGGTCGCGCTATTCGCCGCGCTGGGCATGGTCGGTGCGTTGACCATGCCGGCATTGGCAGTGCGCATGCGCAACCCGTTCCCGATCGTGCTGCTTTGCGCTGCCTGCCATCTGATCGCGTTCGCCGGGCTGTGCTGGGCACCGCTGGCGGCACCGATCCTGTGGGTGACCTTGCTCGGCCTGGGGCCCAGCACCTTTCCGCTGGCGCTGGTGCTGGTCAACCAACGCAGCCGCACTGCTGCGGGCTCGGCCGCGCTCTCGGGTTTTTCGCAAGGCGTGGGCTATGCGGTGAGCTGCCTGGGGCCGTTTCTGTTCGGCTGGCTGCATGCGCATCGCGGCGGCTGGACAGCGCCGTTCGGATTTCTGGTGATCTGCATCGTGGTGCAGCTGGCCGCCGCCTGGGTGGCCTGCCGTCCACAGCTGCTGGAAGACCTATGGGCGCCGCCGGCACGCGGCGCCCGTGCAGTCAGCGCACCGGCAGACTGATGTAGCTGGGCTGCTCCGGCGTCACGTAGACGCGCTGGGTGGCCTTTTGATAATCGCCTGGCTTGGCGAAGAAGAGATTCGGCACGTAGGTCTGCGGGTTGCGGTCGTAGAGCGGGAACAGGCTGGATTGCACCTGCACCATCACCCGGTGGCCTTTCTGGAAGGTGTGATTGGCGGTGGGCAGGCCAAACTCGAACGCCAGCGGTTGATTGGCCGCCAGCGGCTTGGGCGTGCTGAAACTCTCGCGATACCGGCCGCGGAAGATCGCCAGCGACACTGGAAGCTCATAGCCGCCCATCTTCGGGCTGGACGCCATCTCATCCGGGTACACATCGATCAGCTTGACCACCCAGTCGCTGTCGCTGCCACTGGTGGAGGCCTGCAGATGCACATCCGGCGCACCGGCGATCTGTAGCGGTTCGGTCAGCGGTTCGGTGACGAAGGTCAGCACGTCGGGGCGGCCGTCCACAAAGCGCTGGTCGTGCACCAGCCAGGTGGTCCACATGCTGCGGTCGCCAAAATCCACCGGGCGCGGCACGAACGGCACCGGCTTGGCCGGGTCGGAAACGTATTCTTCAAACGCGCTCTGCCCGGCAGCGGGCTTGTCGAAGGACAGCTTGCCGCCGGCCTGCAGATACAGCGGTTTGCTCGCCGACGCGCAGCCCTTGTCGCAACTGCGCGGCCAGGACTGCAGGCGATCCCAGCGGTTCTCGCCGGTGTCGTAGATGAAGACCGGCGGCGTACTCGCCTTGGGGGCGCCATCGACCAGGTATTGGTCGAAAAACGGGCGCAACACATCGCGGCGGAACTGACGCGCGGTATCGCCATCGAACGTGAGCGCGCCCAGCGTACCGCCCTCGGCATTGACCTGGCTGTGCCGCCACGGCCCCATCACCAGATAGTTGAGCGTGTTGCGCGTGTCGCGCGGTTCCATTGCCGCGTAGCTGTGAATCGCGCCCCACATGTCTTCCTGGTCCCACAGCCCCTGCAGCCACATCGTGGGCACCTTGAGCGGCGTACGCGCCATCACCTTGTCCAGCGCCTGCTCCTGCCAGAACGCATCGTAGGCCGGGTGTTCGGTGAGCTTGTGCCACCACGGCAATTGCTCCAGCCCTGCTGCCTTGGCGAAATCCCCAGCCGACCCGGCCCGCAGGAAATTGCTGTAATCGTCCTGCCCCTGCCGCGGGATGCCGGTGCCCTTGCCGCGCTTGCTGAGCTGGCCGGTGAAGTAGTCGAAGTTGACCTGGCGGAACGCGCCGTAATTGAACCAGTCGTCGCCCATCCAGCCATCGATCATCGGGCTTTCCGGCGCGGCCACCTTCAATGCGGGATGCGGGTTGGTCAGCGCCATCACCACGGTGAAGCCTTCGTAGGACGAGCCGATCATGCCGACCTTGCCGTTGGATTCGGCGACGTTCTTGACCAGCCAGTCGATGGTGTCCCACGCATCGGTGGCGTGATCCACAGCGCTGGGATTGAGCGCGCCACGCAGCGGGCGGGTCATCACGTAGTCGCCTTCGGAGCCGTACTTGCCGCGCACGTCCTGGAACACGCGGATGTAGCCGCCCTCTACGAACACGTCGTCGCCGAGCGGCAGCAGATCCTTCATATGCGGCGACGCCAGCCGCTCGCTACGGCCGCTGGCATCGTAGGGCGTGCGCGTCAGCACCATCGGCGCATGGCGCGCGCCCTTGGGCATCACGATTACGGTATGCAGCTTCACGCCGTCGCGCATCGGGATCATCACCTCGCGCTTGATGTAGTCGTTGGCAGCGTCGCTTGCCACGAACGGCTTGCCGGTGATGTCCGGCGTCATCGGCGAGGTCTGTGCGACTGCGCTACCGGTGGCGGCGGCAATGGCGGTGGCAAGCAGGCAGACAGCAAAGCGGCGCATCGACGACTCCGGAACGTGCGGGGTAATCGTCGACTGTAGGCAGGTGGCGGGCTGCCGGGGGAGTGTCAAAGGTCGTGGTTGGAAGGTTGGGCGTGCCGTACTCGCTGCGAATGGACCTGGATGCGGTGCACGGCTTTGCACGCACGCTGGTTGCGGACCGTGGCACATGCAGTGTTGCGTAAGCTCACGATGCCAACACCCTTCAACCAAGGGCGCGACATCGATGCCTCAACAGCTCAAGGCTCGCTGGCAGGCAACCACACGCCTGATCCGCGGCGTGCCGATCAGTGCCGCACCTGGCCTTGCCCACGCACCACAAAGCGCTCCACGGTGAGCGCTTCCAGGCCCATCGGGCCATAGGCATGCAGACGCGTGGTCGAGATGCCGATCTCGGCGCCCAGGCCCAGTTCGCCGCCGTCGGAGAAGCGCGAGGAGGCGTTGACCATGACCACCGCCGAGCGCAGCGCATGCACGAAGCGCTCGGCGTTTGCGGCGTCTTCGGTGACGATGACTTCGGTATGGTCCGAGCCGTACTGACGGATATGGGCCAGTGCGGTGTCCAGGTCCGCAACCACGCGGATTGCCAGAATCAGATCCAGAAACTCGGCGGCATAGTCGTCGTCGCTGGCGGGCGCGATGTCGGGCACTAGCGCGCGCGTTGCCGCATCGCCCCGCAACTCCACGTTGCGGGCGCGCAGCGCAGCGGCGGCCAGCGGCACAAAGCGCTCGGCGATGTCCGCATGCACCAACAGCGTTTCCAGCGAATTGCACGCCGATGGCCGCGTTGCCTTGCCATCGACCAGCAGACGCACGGCACGCTCCATATCGGCCGATGCATCCACAAACAGATGGCACACGCCCTTGTAATGCTTGATCACCGGCACGCGCGCGTGTTCGGCGACAAAACGAATGAGCCCTTCACCACCGCGCGGAATCGCCAGGTCGATGATGTCGCTGAGCTGCAGCAACTCCAGCATGGTCTCGCGGCGCAGATCCTCGACCAACGTCAATGCCGCTTCCGGAACGCCGGCCTCGCGCAAGGCTCGCTGCAACGCACGCGCAATGGCGGTGTTGGACTGGATCGCTTCGGAGCCGCCACGCAGGATCACGCCATTGCCGGCCTTGATGCATAGCGCGGCCGCATCGGCGGTGACGTTGGGGCGGGCCTCGTAGATCATCGCGATCACGCCCAGCGGCACGCGCACCTTTTGCACGCGGATGCCGTTGGGGCGCGTGTCGTCGCGCGTGATCTGACCGACCGGGTCCGGCAACTGCGCCACCTCGCGCAATGCCGCCGCGATACCGGCCAGGCGCGCGTCGTCCAGCGCCAGCCGATCGAGCATGGCGCTAGCCGTTCCCTTCGCACGCGCCGCCTCAAGATCGCGCGCGTTGGCAGCCAGGATCAATACGGCATCGGCTTCCAGTGCCGCAGCCATCGCTTCGAGCAAGGACTGCTTTGCCTCAGCAGAGAGTTGCGACAGCACCTGCGCGGCATCGCGACATTGCAGGGCGAGCGTTTTGATGGTCATTTGGGGGCCGGGATTTGGGATTCGGGAATGGTAAAAGCACGCGATATCACTTTACTGCGACAGAATCGGCGCCGGGAGAAGTTCGGTGACACGCGTTTGCGATTCCCCATTCCCGATTCTCCATTCCCCGCTACAACAGCACCAAATCGTCGCGATGCACCACGTTCTCGCCATAGCTGTAACCGAGCACGCTGTCGATCTCGCGCGAGTGTCGGCGCGCAATCCGGCGGATATCCAGCGCCGAATACTGGCTGACGCCGCGCGCCAGACAGCGCTCGCCGTCGGCATCGCGCAGACGGATCTCCACCATGTCACCGCGACGGAAGTCGCCTTCGGCACCGGCCACGCCGCCCGGCAACAGCGACGCGCCCTTGTCGCACAGCGCGGTTGCAGCGCCCGCATCGATCAGGATGGCGCCCGACTCCACCGGTGAATGGCGCAACCAGTATTTGCGTGCCGCGATGCGCGTACGTGCGGCGTGGATGCGCGTACCGCTCAGGCGATCCTGCGCCAGCCCGCGTACCACCTCGCCGCTGCGTCCATTGAACAGATAGGTTTCGATGCCGGCCGCGCCCGCCTTTGCAGCGGCTTCGAGCTTGGTGCGCATGCCGCCGGTGCCCACGCTGCTGCCACTGCCGCCAGCCATCGCCATCACCTGCGGCGTGAGCTCAGGGACATCGTCGAGCGGCCGCGCCAATGGGTTGCTGCGTGGGTCGGCGCTGTACAGGCCGTCGATGTCGGTGGCGATAAACAGTGCATCGGCATCGACCAGCGCGGCGACGATTGCAGCCAGATTGTCGTTGTCGCCCAGCTTCAGCTCGTCCACCGACACGGTGTCGTTCTCGTTGATCACCGGCAGCGCGCCCAGCCGCAGCAACTCGCCCAAGGTGGCGCGGGCATTGAGATAACGACGACGGTTGCGCAGGTCGTCGTGCGTGAGCAGCACCTGCGCGACCGGCCGTTCGAAAAAGCGTTGCCACAGCGCGATCAATTGCGCCTGACCCAGCGCAGCCAGCGCCTGTCGCGCTGCGATCGGCGCGCCGATCTCGGCAGCCTTCGGCAAGATTGCGCGGCCTGCGGCCACCGCGCCCGACGACACGATCACCAGTTCACGTCCGGCCGCCAGATTGGCCGAGACGAACTGCGCCAACCCCAGCGCAAAACGCGGCGACAGGCCACCACCATCGGCGGCAAGCAGGCTGCTGCCGACCTTGAGCACCGCACGCCGCCATGGCGGCAGCGGTTGCTCGGTAAAGGGCGATAACGTGCCGGCGGGCGTACTCATGGGGGCAAGGTACTCAGAACGTGTTCCATTCGTAGACGGTCAGTGTGGAGGCATCGCGCAGCACCAGGGGGTCGCGCGCGACGATCCGCTTGGCCTCCTCCAGACTGTCGACGTTGACCAGCACATACGCACCACCGGAGCGATCGCTGAAACCACCGGTCAACTCAAGCTGCGCGGCGGCTCGCAGTTCCTCCAGAAACGCCAGATGCGGCTCCACCACATCGGCGGGAAACGTGGCATTGCGGATCGCCAACACCAGATAGCGCGTCTTCATCAGCCTGCGTCCTTGATGCGTGCAGCCGCTGACGTGCGTTCGCGACCATGCGGTGCGGAAATCACCAGAAAGCGCGCTTCCACGTCCGACAGGTTGTGCATCTGATGGGTAGACCCCGGCGGCACGTGCAAGCCCTGCCCGACCCGCAGCACATGTTGCGCGCCGTCCAGCTGCAGCATCACTTCACCGGCCACGACGTAGAAAAAATGCCGTGCGCGACTATGCCGATGGCGCAACTCTGCGGCGCCTGGCGGCATGCGTTCTTCGAGCACGCTCAAGTTGGGGTCGCGCAACAGATGCCAGCCTTCGCAGGCCTCACCCCAAGGGTAATGCTCGGCCGTGTCGGTGCTGATCATGGCCATCAGCGCAGCGCCTGCCAACGCGCGCGCAACACATCCAGTTGCAGATCGGCTGCGGCACCGGGCGAGACGCGTGCGGCCAGGCTGCCTTCCGGCGTGCGTCCCTGCCCTGCGCTCTCGGATGCTTCCGCGGCAGCCTTGTAGGCATCGCGAAACGGCACACCAGCCACGGCCGCTTCCACCGCCACATCCGTGGCGTACATGCCCGAGTCGATCGCTGCATGCAACTTGTCCGGGCGCCATTCCAGATTGGCAAGCAACGCAGGCAGCAATTCCAGCGCAGCCAGACCACGGCCGAAACCGTGCACGATGGCGCCCTTGCTGCTCTGCAGATCGCGGTGGTAGCCGGAAGGCAGCGACAGCAGTTGTTCGATCTCGGTACGCGCCGCCGCCACGCTGGCATGGGTGGCACGCATCAGTTCGATCACGTCCGGGTTGCGCTTGTTCGGCATGATCGAGCTGCCGGTGGTGTACTGCGCCGGCAACGCGACGAAAGCGAATTCGCCGCTGGTGAACAGCGACAGATCCCAGGCGATACGGCGCAGGTCCAGCGTGGCGCTGCCCAGTGCTTCGAGTGCGGCCAGCTCGTATTTGCCACGCGAAAGCTGCGCGTAGATCGGCGACACCTGCAGACGTGCAAAGCCGAGCTCGGCAGTGGTGTGCGCACGGTCCAGCGGAAGATTGACGCCGTACCCGGCGGCGGTGCCGAGCGGGTTACTGTCCACCAGGTGCAGGGTATCGGTCGCGCGCACGGCGTTATCGATAAATGCCTCTGCCCAGCCCGCCCACCACATGCCCGCCGATGACACCACCGCACGCTGGATATGCGTGTAGCCCGGCACCGGCAATGCGGCTTCGGCCTGCGCGCGATCCAGCGCCACCTTGGCGATCTCGCGGCTGAGCTCGGCCACGCGCCGTAGCTTGTCCTTCAGCCATAGCCGAGTGGCGACCAGAATCTGATCGTTGCGACTGCGCCCGGTGTGGATCTTGCGCCCGGCATCGCCCAGCCGTTCGGTCAAGCGCGCTTCGATCGCCGAATGGCAATCTTCGTACTGCGCATCGAGCACGAACGCACCGCTGCGGAAATCCTCCGCCAGCAGATCGAGTTGTTCGCTCAAGCCGCCCAGCTCCTGCAAGGACAGGATGCCGATGTGCTGCAGCCCCTGCGCATGCGCCTTGCTGGCTGCGATGTCGTGCAGGAAGAATTCGCGATCCAGGATCACGTCGTCGCCGGCCAGAAACGTCTGGATTTTGGCGTCCACCGCAACACCGGGCTTTTGCCACAACAGATTAGTCATTTGGGTCCTTTTTGCGGACCGGGGACCGGGGACCGGGGACCCGGAAAAGCAGGAGCGTTTGCCCTTGCTCTTCCCGGGTCCCCGGTCCCTGGTCCCTGGTCCCGAGAATCACATCGAAATTGCGGTCAACTCGTCCCAGCCAAACGCCAGGTTGAGATTCTGCATGGCCTGGGTCGCCGCGCCCTTGAGCAGGTTGTCCAGCGTCGCCACCACCACCACGCGCTTGTTGCCGGGCGCCAGCGTGATGCCGCCAATCTGCACGCCGTGTTTGCCTGCGATGCGGCTCACCCACGGCGCCTCGTCGACAAGCTCGATCAGCGGCTCGCCCGCGTAACGCTGTGCATAGCGCGCCTGGATCTGCTCGCGCGTCAGTGGTTGCTGCAGCCACAGGTTGACGGTCATGGTGATGCCGCGGAAATGCGGCGCCACGTGCGGCATGAACTCCACCGGCACGCCGAGCTGCGCCGACACTTCGCGCTCGTGCATGTGGTTGGTCAGCGCATACGGCATCAGATTGTCGGCGAGCAGCTCGGGGTTGTTTTTGTCCGATGGTGTGGTCCCCGCGCCGGAATAACCGGACACGCCAAAGCATTGCGGCGGGCCGGCCAGCTGATCCAGCAATGGGGTGATCGCCAGCTGCATTGCAGTGGCATAGCAGCCGGGGTTGCTGATGCGGCGCTGCCCCGCATACTTGCCACGGGTGAGCTCCGGCAAGCCGTAATACCACGCCGGGTCGAAGCGATAGTCGGCCGACAGATCGATCAGCAGCGTCTGCGGCCGGCGCGCATCGATTGCGGCAACAAACGGCTCGGCCTTGCCATTGGGCAGCGCCAGGATCACCACATCGGCGCCCTTGGCGGCCACCGCGTCGGCATCCAGGCTCTCGAATCGCAGATCGCCGCGATAGCCGTCGTTGTGGTCGGCCACGGCCTGCCCCGCCAGTTCGCGCGAGGACACGAACACCAGCTGCAGATGCGGATGCGCCACGACCAGCTTGATCAATTCCGAACCGGTGTACCCGCGGGCACCAACGATGCCGATGGTTGTTGTTTGAACACTCATGCGTTTGCTTCCAGGCGGAACTGCAGGTGGCGTTTCACCCCGGCCCATTCCGTATCGATGATGGAGAACACCACGGTATCGCGCGGCGTACCGTCGGCGTGGCGGGTGTGATTGCGCAGTACGCCGTCCTGCTTTGCGCCAAGCCGCGCGATCGCCGCGCGCGAGGTGTGATTGAACCAGCTGGTTTCGAACACCACGCTCAGGCAGCCCAGCGTTTCGAAGGCGTGCTGCAGCAGCATCAACTTGGCTTCGGTGTTGACGCCGCTGCGTTGCACACGCGGTGCGTACCAGGTGTAGCCGATCGACAGCCGGGGCACGGCGGCATCCAGCGCGTAATAGCGCGTGCAGCCGACGATGTCACCTGCCGCATCGCGCACCACCAACGGCAACGCCGTGCCATCGGCACGGGCTGACATTGCCGCCGCGATGTAGACATCGACCTGGGCCGGTGCCGGCACACCGGTGTACCACAAGCGCGACAAAGCGCCGTCGCCCAGCGCAGCACGCAGGCCATCGGCATGCGCAGGCTGCAGCGGCTCCAGGGTGGCGTGCTGCCCACGCAAGATGGGCATCTCGCTCCAGGTTGGTGGCAAGGCGGCGGGTGTCATTGCGCTCAGCCCAGCAACGTCGGCTGACGCGTCGCGCAGTGCGCCACGCAGTGCTGGATCTGTTCGAAATTCTCCAGCCCGTACCAGAACACCTTCCACTTTTCCTGCTTGATGCAGCCGTCGGATTCGGCGTAGTAGAAGATGTTGACCTGGTTGTTGTGACGCGAGCGCCAGAACAGCTGCGGTGTTTCTTCGCGCATCACATTCCATACCGCACGGCCCAGGCCTTCGCCTTGCGCATCGTCGAGCACGGCGAACTTGTCCAGGTAGGTCAGCCGGCCTGCACCGAACTGGCCTTCGTCGGTGAGAATCACCGCAGCGCGATAGTTCTCGCTGACGTAAGCGCGCAACAGCGTGGTGTTGGCGAAGTAATCCGGCACCAATGTGCGGCCGAAGCTGGATTCGATCAGCGACGTCAACCGCGGCAGATCCAGCTCATCCCACGAAGTCGCGCGCAGCACGCGCTCGCCCCGCCGCACCAGCGTGCCCGAGCCCTTATGGGTGAACAGTTCCTTGGCCAGGTCCGCCGGCCGGGTGATCGACACCGACGATTCCAGCGGCAGGCGATCGAGCAGATCCTTGATCTGTTCGATCTTGACCCGCATGCCGCCATTGATCCACGGCTGCTGCATCAGGTGATCGTATTCGGTGGACAGGTTGATCGAATCGATCAGCTTGCCATCGGCATCCAGCAGCCCGCCGGTGCCGGTGAGGAAGATGATCTTGTACGGCTGCAGTTCCTGCACCAGTTCGTTGGCAGCAAAATCCGCATTGATGTTGAGGATCTGCCCGCTCGGGGTTTCGCCCAGGCTGGTGATCACCGGGATCGAACCGGCCTGCAGGCTGGCCTCGATCGGCGCCAGATTCACCGCCTTGACCTCACCGACCAGGCCGTAGGTGTCGCGGTCCAGATACTCCGCTTCGAATACGCCGCCGGTGATCGATGTCGCACGCGCGCCGTTCTGCTGCAGCGCTTCTACCAGCTTCAGATTGGACGCCTGGAACACCTTGCGCACGATCGCCAGCGCTTGCGGCGAGGTCACCCGCAAGCCATTGACGGTCTGCTTCTCGATGCCCGCCGCAGACAGCTCGGCATCCAGCTGCGGGCCGGCGCCATGCAGCACGATCGGGGTCAAGCCCACTTCCTGCAGGAACGACAACGACGACGTCAGCGCGTCCAGGTCGTCGCGCAGCACTGCGCCGCCCACCTTGACCACCGCAAAGCGCTTGGCGTCCAGCTGCGAAAAACGCTTGAGGTACTGGCTGATTTCCTTGGCGCTGGCCATGCTCGAAAGCAGGCGCACGATGGTCTGGCGGGTCTGTTTGTGGGGCTGTGCGGAGAGGGACATTGCCGTGATCGAAAGAGGAGAAGGATGCGCCAGGCGCAGGAATCGGCGTCAGTGCGCGCCGTTGATGATGCGATTGACCGATTCGGCGTAACGCTGCAACTGCTCCAGCGTCACGAATTCGTCGGCGGTGTGCGCCTGGGCGATGTCGCCCGGGCCATAGACCAGCGCGGTATAGCCGCCGGCCGAAAACAGCGAGGCTTCGGTCCAGAAGTCCACCGCGTTGCCGATCGGCAGATCCAGCGCATCGGCCACATCGCGCGCGGCCAGGCGGCGTTCTTCGGCGCGCGCGATGTCGCCCGACGGCAAGCTCGGGCCACGAAAGGTTTCTTCGAAGTGCGCTGCCGCAGGATCGGCAAAGCCGGCAAACGTGGCCAGCAAGCCGTCCACGTCCATCGACGGCAACGGACGAAAGCCGAAGCGCAGCTCGGCGGCCGGCGCGATCATGTTGGCCTTGATGCCACCATCGACGCGGCCGATGTTGAAGCGCAAGCCGGTCAAACCGCCGAAGCGTGCGTGCGCCAACGACTCGACATGGTCCAGTGCCTTGCCACCCCACCGCATCGCCTGGTGCAAGGCACTTGCGGACGGATCCTGCTTGCCCGACGCATGCCCGGCACGGCCGGCAAAGCGCATCAACACCGAACTGATGCCGCGATGCGCCAGCACCGCTTCGCTCATCGTCGGCTCGGCCACCAGCACCGCCTCGTATGGCAATCCACGCGCCAGAAATGCAGCGATGCAACGCGGGTCGTTGGCCTCTTCGTCGGAAGAAAACAGGAACGCCGCATCGCCATCGCCGGCATTGGCCGCAGCCACCAACGCCGCCGCCGCGCCCTTGATATCGCACACGCCCAAACCGATCACCCGGTCCTCGGTGCGCCGCATCAAGTGCGGGTCGGCGCTCCAATGCGGCGAATCCGGCACCGTGTCCAGATGCACGTTGAACAGATACGTTGGCGTGCCGCGCACCGCGTACAGGCTCACCGCACCGGCGCCGTGATCGATCACCTCGACCTGGAAACCGGGCAGCTGCGCGCGCAGGTAATCGAAGATGCCGCCCTCGGCAGCGATCGCCCGCGGCGGATTGCGGGTGTCGAAGGACACCAGTGCCTGTAGATGCGTCAGTGTGTTGTCGAGCAGTGTGGTCATTGATCGCGTCTTGATTGCGTCGGGCAGCGTATGGTTGGTCTTTCTAAGCCCATCTAGCCCTTCCCCCGCCTGCGGGGGAAGGTGTCCGACAGGGCGGATGGGGGCATGCGTCAGGCCGCCCTCATCCGGCGCTCTGCGCCACCTTCTCCCGCACGCGGGAGAAGGAAGATGCGGGTTGCCGACGCGGCGGTCGCCTCAGCGGTTGACTTGCGCGTACAGCGTGGAGCTCATGCCGAACAGCTTGATGAAGCCTTCCGCCTCTTCCACGCCCCAATCGGCCGACTGCGCGTAGGTCGCGCCCTTGGTGTTGAGCAGGTGCGGCGAACGCACCGCCACCGCATCGACGCGGCCGCCGCGGGTTTCCAGCGTCACTTCGCCGTTGACCTTCGACTGCGAGGACTTCAAGAACGCTTCGATATCGGTCTTGAGCGGGTCGTGATAGAAGCCTTCGTACACCAGCTCCACCCACTTGCGCGCCACATCCGGCTTGAAACGGTTCTGCTGCTTGGTCAGCACCGCATCTTCTAGCGCGCGGTGCGCGGTGAGCAGCGAAATCAGGCCCGGCGCTTCGAACACGATGCGGCCCTTCAAGCCGATCACGGTGTCGCCGGTGTACACGCCACGGCCCACGCCGTACTGCGCGAACAAGGTGTTGAGCTTGGCGAGGATCTTGGCGCCCGGCAGCGGCTTGCCATCCAGTTCCACCGCTTCGCCTTCGACGAACTTCAAGGTCACCGTCAATGCTTCGGTCGGCCACGCACTGCGCGGCGCGCACCAGCCACGTGCCCCTTCGCCCGGCGCTTCCCAACGGTCGATCTCGCCGCCGGACATGGTCAGGCCCAGCAGGTTCTCGTTGATGGTGTAAGCCTGCTGCTTGGCACGAACACCGAAGCCACGCGCCTCCAGATACTTCTGCTCATAGGCGCGGGTCTGGGTGTGTTCTTTCTGAATTTCGCGGATCGGCGCGACGATCTGGTAGTCGCCCAACGCCTTCACCGCCAGGTCGAAACGCACCTGGTCGTTACCCATGCCGGTGCAGCCGTGCGCGATGATGCGCGTGCCCAGCTCTTCGGCGCGCTTGAGCGCGGCATCGACGATCAGATAGCGGTCGGACACCAGCAACGGGTACTGGCCCTGGTAGCCCTCGCCCGCCCATACGAACGGCTTGACGAAGCCTTCCCAAATCGCCGGACCACCATCGACGGTGACATGGCTGGCCGCACCGAGCTCGGCGGCACGCTTCTCGATGAAGTCGCGCTCATCGGCATCCACGCCGCCGGTATCGGCGAACACCGTGTGCACCGCATAGCCGCGCTCTTGCAGATACGGAATGCAGAAGCTGGTGTCCAGACCACCGGAGAACGCCAGGACGATGTCCTTGGTACCGGGAGTGGAGAGTGGGGATTCGGGATTGGTGGAAGCGGTCTGCTGCGACATGGGGGCTCTCTGTGGAAGTTGACTAAGTTGGGTCGGGAGCGGAGTTCGCCGTTGCGAATCCCCAATCCCCAATCACGAATCCCGGCTGCCCTGGCCTACCAGGGCAGCCATGATCGCCTTCTGCACATGCAGGCGATTTTCCGCCTCGTCGATGGCGATGCAGTTGGGCGAATCCATCACCGCGTCGGTGGCCTTGACGTTGCGACGCAGCGGCAGGCAGTGCGAGAACACGCCGTTGTTGGTCAGCGCCATCTTGGCTTCGTCGACGATGAAGTGCTGGTACTGGTCGCGGATCGGCTTTTCCGGCTCCCAGTTGCCGAAGAACGGCAGCGCGCCCCAGCTCTTGGCGTAGACGACATCGGCGCCGCTGTAGGCGCTCGCGATGTCGTGGCTCACCTGCAGCGAGCCGCCGCTTTCGGCCACGTTCTGCGCCGCCCAGTCCATGTAACGCTGATCCAGGATGTAATCCGGCGTCGGGCACAGCAGGGTCACGTCCATGCCCATGCGCGTGGCAATCGTCAACGCGGAATTGGCCACCGCGGTGTTGAGCGGCTTGGGGTGATAGGTCCAGGTCAGCACGTACTTTTTGCCGCGCAGATCCTGCGTGCCGAAGTGTTCCTGCAATGCCATCGCGTGCGCCAGCTCCTGGCACGGGTGGGTGATGGTCTCCATGTTGATCACCGGCACCGGCGAGTACTTGGCGAAGCTCTTCAGCACCTGATCTTCGCGATCCTTGGACCAGTCGACGAACTTGGGAAACGCGCGCACGCCGATCAGATCGACATAGCGGCCCAGCACGCGCGCCACTTCGGCGATGTGCTCCTCGGTGTCGCCGTCCATCACCGTGCCCAGGTTGAACTCGATCGGCCAGGCATCCTTGCCAGGCTGCAACACCACCGCATGCCCGCCCAGCTGAAACGCACCCAGCTCGAAGCTGGTCCGCGTGCGCATGGACGGGTTGAAAAACACCAGCGCGATCGACTTGCCCTTCAGCTCGCTTCCCAGCTTGTTGCGTTTGAACAACGCGGCCTGGGTCAACAGCGCGTCCAGTTCGGCGCGGCTCCAGTCCTGGGTGTTCAAGAAGTGCTTCAGTGACATCGATCGATCCTTTGCTGCGTGCTTCTGCTGCGTGGTCCGCCAGGAGCGACGGGGTGCGCGACATGCGCGTTTCTTGCGGTTGAAACTTTTGTGACGCCAGAACGAAAAAACCCAGCCGGTGGGCTGGGTTTTCAGAACGGACAGCAAAACGCCCCGGTTACCCAGCGAAAATGTGGGATTCCGGTCGGCGGGCACGCGAGGTCATGCCGGAGGCCATCCGGGCCGCGCTGGTGTCGTGCTGAAAGGGGATTGCTTGCATAGGGCGCGAATCCTCGCATGCATGCGGGTGCGGCGCAACCGCCATGCCCCTCAGCGCGGCGGTGCGACGATGGCGTCGGGAATATAGGGGGTCACCGAGACCCGGATGCGCAGCCGGTTGCCCGGATCTTCCGGCAGCCGCGAGCGATACTTGGTGCCCTTGTAGACGTAATCCACGTCGAAGGCGATCGGCCGCCGGAACTCGCGCGGCACTTCCACTACCCGGCAATTGCGGCGGGTACTGGTCGGCGGCACTGCAGCCGGGGCGGGCTCGGGCCTGCGCGTGAACATCTCCTTGACCGAATCCACCATGCGGTTGATGCGGCCCTCGTCTTCGACCGACGCAACCGCGACCGGCGCTGCCTGTTCGGCCTCGCACTGCTCTTCGATACGGGTGGCGCGCAGCGTCTGATAGACCGGCTCGACATTGAGCACTTGCGCATAGTCCAGCTTCACGTTCTCGATCACCACGACCCGGTTCTTGGGGTCCGGCTCTGCCGCGTGCACCGAGACCGCCGGCCAGGCGAACACACACAGCAGCATGAAGAACAGAGAAGGTCGCATCAGTACCAGGAAGGCATAGCCGGGCAATACGTTAGTGTATGGAGCTTGTGATCTCCGGGGCTGAACGCAGCCCATCCGGTCGCCGGTGTCGGCATGCCGGTTCGCCATCCTGCCGCGAGGGGCTAGAATCGCGCGGTTACCCTTTTTCAGATGCCGATGAGCCTGCGCCTGCACAACAACCTGACGCGGCGGGTCGAACCGTTCGCGCCGCTCGATCCGTCAAGCCCCACCCTGTATGTGTGCGGCCCTACCGTCTACAACTACGCGCATATCGGCAACGCCCGCGGCCCGGTGGTGTTCGACGTGCTCGCCGCGCTGCTACGGCGCCGCTTTGGGGCGCTGCGTTACGCGCGCAACATCACCGACGTGGACGACAAGATCAACGCCGCCGCACAGGCGCAGGGCGTCCCGATCTCCACCATCACCGACCGCTTCGCCGCGATCTATCGGCAGGACATGGCCGCACTGGGTGTCGTGCCGCCGGACATCGAACCGGAAGCCACCGCGCATATCCCGCAGATCGTGACGATGATCGAGCAGCTGATCGCCAACGGCCATGCGTATGCCGCCGAAGGCCATGTGCTGTTTGCCGTGGCCAGTTTCGACGGCTACGGCAAGCTGTCGCGGCGTGACCCTGATGAAATGCTGGCCGGCGCGCGCGTGGACGTGGCGCCGTACAAACGCGACCCCGGCGACTTCGTGCTGTGGAAGCCGTCCACCGACGACCTGCCCGGCTGGGGCTCGCCGTGGGGTCGCGGCCGCCCCGGCTGGCATATCGAATGCTCGGCCATGGCCGCCGCACACCTGGGCCCGACCATCGACATCCATGCCGGTGGCGTAGACCTGCAGTTTCCGCATCACGAAAACGAAATCGCGCAGAGCGAGTGCGCGCATGGCGGCGCCACCTTCGCCCGCTTCTGGCTGCACAACGGCATGCTCAATTTCAGCGGTGCCAAGATGAGCAAGTCGCTGGGCAATATCGAAACCGTGCACGACCTGATCGCCCGACATCCGCCGGAAGCGCTGCGTCTTGCGCTATTGAGCGCGCATTACCGGCAACCGCTGGATTGGTCGGATGCGTTGATCGACGATCAGGTCAAGCGGCTCGATGGCTTGTACGGGACCTTGCGAAGCCTGAAAGCGATCGACGCGGAGCCAGCGATTCCAGAGCAGATAGAAGACGCGCTCAACGACGATCTCAATACGCCGCTGGCGCTGGCGGTGCTGGCAAAGCTTGCCAAGGATGCGAACCGGGCGCTGCTGGAGTTTGCTCCGGCCGGCAGCCCAATCGATGGGCTTAGCCAAGAGAATCTTGCAGCATTGCAACGCGCCAAGGCCGAGCTGCTGGGTGCCGGAATGGCGCTGGGCTTGTTGCAGCAAGACCCGGCCGCCTGGTTCTCGCGCGGCACCGATGCCAGCGACGATGCACGCATCACCGCCCTGGTCGAAGAACGCAGCACGGCGAAGAAAGCCAAGGATTTTGCCCGCGCCGACGCCATCCGCAAGCAACTCGCCGACGAAGGCATCGTGCTGGAAGACACCCCGCAAGGCGTGCGCTGGAAGCGCAGCTGACCGCTTGCCTGCGTCCGTCAGATTTCTTCTCCCGCGCGCGGGAGAAGGTGCCCCGAACGGGCGGATGAGGGTGCAGGCGAAGCCGCGTGTACCGCTTTTTTGAGGGCTGGACGAAGTCCGCATCGAATTCCAGCGAGGCTTCGCCCGTACCCTCACCCCAACCCCTCTCCCGGAGGGAGAGGGGTTTTGACCGAATGCCCCTAGATTTTGCGAACGATTCTGGAATTTTGATGACCACCACCCCCTTCCCGCTTGAACCCACTGCCGTCGAAGCGCAGGCCGCCATTGCCGACGAGTTTTCCTTCTTCAGCGACTGGTCCGAGCGCTACCAGTACCTGATCGATCTGGGCCGCAAATTGCCCACCTTCCCCGAGCAGTGGAAGACCGAAGAACACCGCCTGCATGGGTGCCAGTCGATGGTGTGGATCGTGCCGGAAGGCAATGCCGAGCGGCTGGACTTCCATGCCGTCAGCGATTCGGCCATCGTGTCCGGGCTGATCTATCTGGCGCTGCGCGTGTATTCCGGGCGTAGCGCGCAAGAAATTCTGGCCACCGAGCCGGACTACATCGCCGGCATTGGCCTGGCCAAGCACCTGTCGCCGACGCGCAGCAACGGTGTGGCCGCCATGCTGGCCTTCATTCGCGACACTGCACGCGCACAACAGTGAGCACGCCGACGCCCTCGCCCACCGACTCGCTGCGCACGCTGTTCGCCCATCCTGGCTTCGGCCTGGTGTTGCTGTACCGCGTCGCGGCAATGCTGTCGTACCAGATCGTGGCGGTCACGGTCGGCTGGCACATCTATGAGATCACGCGCAATCCGCTGTCGCTCGGGCTGATCGGCCTTGCGGAAATCCTGCCGTTCTTCTGCATTGCGCCGTTTGCCGGCTATCTGGTCGATCATCTGCCACGCAGGCGCCTGGGCATGGCCGCAGTCCTGGGGTTGATCGCCACCGCGTTGCTGTTGATGGCGATCGCACAGGGCTGGCTGCCCATCCAGGGCGTGTGGCCGATCTATGCCGCCATCGCATTGACCGGCGCGGCGCGCTCGTTCCTGTCGCCGGTCTACAACGCCTTGTTCGCGCGTGCGTTGCCGCGCGAAGCGTTCGCACGCGGCGCCAGCATCGGCAGCGTCACCTTCCAGGCCGGCATGGTGATCGGCCCGGCACTGGGCGGCGTGCTGGTCGGCTGGGGCGGCAAGGGCCTGGCCTATGGCGTGGCCGCAGGCGTGGCATTGGTGGCGATCCTGGCGCTGGCGTTGTTGCGCGTCAGCGAGCCGGTCAACGCCGGCCCACGTGCGCCGATCTTCCGCAGCATCGCCGAGGGTGCGCAGTTCGTGCTCTCCAACCAGATCATGCTGGGCGCGATGGCGCTGGACATGTTTTCGGTCCTGCTGGGCGGCGCGGTGTCGATGTTGCCGGCCTTCATCCAGGAAATCCTGCATTACGGCCCCGAGGGACTGGGCATCCTGCGCGGTGCGCCGGCGCTGGGCTCGATCGTGGTCGGCGTGTGGCTGGCGCGGCATCCGCTGCAGCGCAATGCCGGCCGCATCCTGATGCTGTCGGTGGCCGGCTTCGGGCTGTGTACCATCGCCTTCGGCCTGTCGCGGCACTTCTGGCTGTCGGCGGCGATCCTGCTGGTCTACGGCATGTGCGACGGCGTGTCGGTGGTGGTGCGGCAGACCATTCTGCAGCTCGCTACACCGGACGCGATGCGTGGCCGGGTGTCGTCGATCAACGGCATCTTCATCGGCTCGTCCAACGAGCTGGGTGCGTTCTACGACGGAGTCATGGCACGGCTGGTCGGGCTGGTGCCGGCGGTCGTCATCGGCGGCGGCGTCACCCTGGGCGTGGTGGCAACCACGGCCTGGAAGGCACCGCGGTTGCGCAAGCTGGACTTACGCGATCTGCAATAAGCGCAGCCGACAAGACGACTGCGCTCACTGCAAGACGGGCGCAGTCGGTGCTCGGCGCGGTAGCTACAACGCGTGCACGTGGGTTCTGAGCGCGGCGGCCGAGTCCGCCTGATGACTTCTCGCTGCGTGTTGTCAGCCGCTTCAAGCCGAGTCTGGCGAGGCATCGGCTGCAAATGCTGCCGGTATGTTCGCTACGTGTTGTCCAGCCGCTCCAGGCCAAGCCTGGTGAGGCATCGGCTGCAAATGCTGACGGTGTGCCCGCGACGGGTTGTCCAGCCGCTCCAGGCCAAGCCTGGCGAGGCGCTGGTCGCAGAGGCCGCCAGTGCCCTGCGCCGCTTGCGCGTACTCGCGCCGCGACGGTCGATACGACGGGACCCACCGGGTCCACCAGGCACCGCGTCGCCTGGCCCACTGCAACGACGCGCCACGACAACGGCCTGCAACAACCCACCGCCCACAAAAAAACCCCGCACATGGCGGGGTTTTTTATGCGGACGGAGAAAGACGATCAGTCGCCTTGCTGCTTCTGCAGATGCTCCCAACGCTCCTGGGCGTCGATGGTGCGCTCGGCAGTCAGACGCGCGTCCAGGCGGTCCAGGCCGATTTCTTCGCCGGTATCCACGCAGTAGCCGTAGTCGCCGTCTTCCAGACGCTTGAGCGTGCTGTCGATCTTGGAGATCAGCTTGCGTGCACGGTCGCGCGCGCGCAGTTCCAGCGAATTCTCGGTCTCGCGCGTAGCACGCTCGGCTTCGTCGCCGATGTCGCGCACTTCTTCGCGTAGGTTTTCGATGGTTTGCTTGGATTCCTCCACCATCTCGTTGCGCCAGCTCTGCAGACGCTGACGGAAGTATTCCTGCTGCAGTTTGCTCATGTACTCCTCGTCCGCCGAAGGCTTGTAGCCCTGCGGGAGGATCGGTCGACCGGTGGTCTCGTCGTTCTTGTAGTCGACCACTTTGTACTTGGTCTTGGGCGTCGGGCTGGTTGACTTGGCGGTCACGGCCACTGCCACCTTGCCGACCGGACGGGTCGCGGCGGGCTTGGCGGGGGCTTCGGTTTTGGTTGGCGTTTTTGCGGAAGATTTCGAAACGGGCACGGGATTCTTAAGTGACGGGGTCGCGGGCTTTGCCGGCTTCGCAGGGACGGCCTTGGGGGCCGGTGCGGGCGCGGGCTTCTCAGCCTTGACCGGGACTGACTTGGCCGGAACCGGCTTGGTGGCCGGCTTCGGTACGGACTTGGACGCCACCGGCTTGGCAGCCGGTTTGGCGGCAGCCGGAGCTGCCTTGCTCGCCGCCGGCTTGGCAGCGGTCTTGGCGACAGGTTTCACGGGCTTGGGCGCTGCGGCCTTGGAAGCCGGCGCCGGCTTGGCAGCGGTCTTGGTCGCAGATGCCTTCTTGGCAACCGGTTGCGCAGGAGCCGGAGTCGCCTTCTTGGCGGCCGGTTTTGCAGCGGCAGGCGCCGCTGCCTTCTTCGCAGCGGGTTTGGCGGACTTCTTGGCGGCCTCTACGGCCTTTTTTGCAGGTTTTTTAGCAGCCACGAAACGCTCTTCCTTGGTTCCCCCGGGGCCCGGGAAAGCGGGCCTTTATAACGTACCCCGCTGACCCCCGGCAACCACCTATTAATGCAAGTGGCATATGATTGGCAAGTGATCGGACGCCTGCTCATCGCGCTGTTGCGCTTCTACAAGCTGTTCATCAGCCCGCTGCTCGGGCCGCGCTGCCGTTTTGCGCCCAGTTGCTCGGAGTATGCGATGACCGCCATCGGCCGCTTCGGCCCGCTACGCGGGAGTTGGCTGGCTGCGCGCCGGCTCGGCCGCTGTCATCCCTTCCATCCGGGCGGCTTCGATCCGGTGCCCGACGCGTCCGCGTCCGCCGCCCCTTCCCCCTCTTCTTCCTGCAGTTGCAAAGGACCTCATCCATGAGCCGAACCGTCATCATCAACGCCCGCCTGGTCAACGAAGGCAAGGAGTTCGACGCCGATCTCCTGATCGAGGGCGGTCGCATCGCCAAGATCGACAGCAAGATCACGCCTGCCGCCGGCGACACCGTGGTGGACGCGGCCGGGCGCTGGGTGCTGCCGGGCATGATCGATGACCAGGTGCACTTTCGCGAGCCGGGCCTGACCCACAAGGGCGACATCGCCACCGAATCCGGCGCGGCCGTGGCCGGCGGCCTGACCAGCTTCATGGACATGCCCAACACCAACCCGCCCACGCTGGACGCGGCCGCGCTGCAGTCCAAGTACGACGCTGCGGCCGGGCGCGCCTGGGCCAACTACGGCTTCTACATGGGCGCCAGCAACGACAACCTGGCCGCGATCCAGTCGCTGGACCCCAAGACCGCGCCGGGCATCAAGGTGTTCATGGGCGCCTCCACCGGCAATATGCTTGTCGATAACCCCGAGACGCTGGACGCGATCTTCCGCGACGCGCCGACGCCGATCATCACCCATTGCGAAGACACTCCGACCATCGACGCGACGATGGCGCAGTACAAGGAAAAGTACGGAGATGCGCTGACCCCTGACATGCATCCGGACATCCGCTCGCGGCAGGCCTGCCTGAAGTCGTCGCAGCTGGCCGTGTCGCTGGCGCGCAAGCACAACACCCGTCTGCATGTGCTGCATATCTCCACCGCAGACGAGCTGGGGCTGTTCGAAGCCGGCCCGCTGGTGGACGCCGACGGCAAGCTGCGCAAGCGCATCACCGCCGAGACCTGCATCCACTTCTTGCGCTTCGACCGCAGCGATTACGCGCGGCTGGGCAACCTGATCAAGTGCAACCCCGCGATCAAGGACGCCGACGACCGCCTGGCCCTGATCGAAGCGCTGGCCGAAGACGTCATCGACGTGCTCGCCACCGACCACGCCCCGCATACCTGGGAAGAGAAGCAGAAACCCTATGCGCAGGCGCCGTCCGGGCTGCCGCTGGTGCAGTACGCGCTGGTCGCCGCGCTGGAGCTGGTGCATGAAGGCAAGCTGCCGATCACCCGTATCGTGCAGAAGTTCGCGCATGCACCGGCGCAGTTGTTTGATGTGGAAGAGCGCGGCTTTCTGCGCGAAGGCTACTTCGCCGATCTGGTGATGATCGACAACACCCCGTTCACCGTGAAGCGCGAGCAAGTGCTGTCCAAATGCGGCTGGTCGCCGTTCGAGGGCACCACGTTCCGCTCGCGCATTGCCGCGACCTGGGTCAACGGGCAGCAGGTGTGGGACAGCGAGCAGTTGGTCGGCAGTGCCGCTGGCCAGCGCCTGACCTTCGACCGCTGATGCGCGCAGCACTGGTTGGTGCATGGCTGGCGTTGGCGCCGGCCATGCTGAGTGCGGGCGCAGTGCAGGCGCAGGCCACAAGCGAAGCTGGCGTGGTGTTCCCGGCCAACGCCTCGCAAGGGGCGATGGTGATCGGCAAGGTGCCTGCCGGCAGCACCGTGCAATATGCGGGGCGCACCTTGCGCGTCAGTGGCTACGGCAGCGTGGTGTTCGGCATCGGCCGCGACGCGACCGGCCCGCTGCAGGTGCAAATCACCTTGCCCGATGGCACCCAGCGCACCAGCAGCATCGCGGTGACGCCGCGCGATTGGCCAACCGAGCGCGTCAACGGCGTGCCGCCCAAGACGGTGAACCCGCCTGCGGCCATTGCCGAGCGCATCAAGCGCGAGCAAGCGCAGGTCACCGCCGCGCGTGATCGCGACGATGCACGCACGGATTTTGCGCAGCCCTTTATCTGGCCAGTGCAGGGCCGTATCAGTGGGCGCTTTGGCAATGCGCGCGTGTACAACGGCCAGCCCGGCGCCGGTCACTCTGGCATGGACATCGCCGTGCCGACCGGTACGCCGGTGAAGGCCCCGGCTGCGGGCGTGGTCACGTTTGCCGCGCCGGATCTGTATCTGACCGGTGGCACGGTCCTGCTCGATCACGGCTTCGGCATCAGCTCAAACTTTCTGCATCTGTCGCGTATCGACGTCAAAGTGGGCGATCGCGTGGAACAGGGCCAGGTGATTGCAGCGGTGGGGGCGACGGGACGTGCGACCGGGCCGCATCTGCATTGGGGGATGAATTGGTTCGATGTGCGTATCGACCCATTGTTGGTGCTTGAGCGCGGGAAGTAGCTCTGCTGGCTGTTGGAACACTCGCGCGCAGCGGCGCGGTGGTCATGCTGGCAGCCAGATATCTCTGCGGAGCGGTTCGATGTGCGTATCGATCCACTACTGGTGCTTCAGCGCGGGAAGTAACTCCAGGTGGGCGGCTTTTCCCTTCTCCCATCGGGAGAAGGTGGCGCGTAGCGCCGGATGAGGGTGCGGCGGCAGCTAGTTAACTGAGTAACCGTACCCTCACCCCAACCCCTCTCCCGAGGGGAGAGGGGCTTTCACTTGCCGGCAGCGAAGCGGGCCCTCGACGAATCCACACAAGTGTTGATTGACCGAATGCGTGGGCTGTGGCGAGACCAGTATTTGCGCATCAAGCGCTCAACCCGTGCGCGCTCACAGCCACTCGTGGACACCTCCCTTCTCCCATCGGGAGAAGCTGGCGCGTAGCGCCGGATGAGGGTGCGGCAGCGGCTGGTTAACTGAGTAACCATACCCTCACCCCCACAACCCCTCTCCCTTGGGGAGAGGGGCTTTCAGCGATTGCAGCCGCACAGAGGCCTGTCGGCGATTCCACCCACTTGTCGATTGATCGAATTGGAACGCCACCACGTTCCGCCACACCTACCCGCGGCGCTTGTGTCCGTCGCCGGGCTTTGGGGTATAACCGGACGAACGTCGATCATCGCCGATGACAGCGGCCGATCGGCCGGCGACGGTCAGCCCGCGCTGGCGATCACGCCCTTGCAATCGACGTGCTTGGTCTCCCCTCCCCCGACTGCAGGAGATGTGCGACATGCGCAACGAGCAACTCAAGCCCACCCTCGGCACCTGGCAGCTGTGGGGCATTGCGGTGGGTCTGGTGATCTCCGGCGAATACTTCGGCTGGAGTTACGGCTGGGGCACCGCCGGCACGCTCGGATTTCTGGTCACCACCGTGCTGGTCGCGGTGATGTACACCTGTTTCATCTTCAGCTTTACCGAGCTGACCACGGCCATTCCAAATGCAGGCGGGCCATTCGCCTACAGCCTGCGCGCGTTCGGCACCTATGGCGGGATGCTTGCGGGCCTGGCCACGTTGATCGAATTCGTGTTCGCGCCACCGGCCATCGCGATGGCGATCGGTGCGTATCTGAATGTGCAGTTCCCCACGCTGGACCCGCGCATCGCCGCCATCGGCGCGTATGTGATCTTCATGAGCTTGAACATTGTCGGCGTGGCGATTGCGGCTGCCTTCGAGCTTATCGTGACCTTGCTGGCAGTGATCGAACTGTTGGTCTTCATGGGCGTGGTAGCGCCGGGTTTCAGCGTTGCTCGCTTCGCCGCCAATGGCTGGGCCGGCAGCGATGTGTTCGGCCCTGCGGCCATCTCCGGCATCTTTGCCGCGATTCCGTTTGCGATCTGGTTTTTTCTGGCAATCGAAGGCGCAGCGATGGCGGCCGAGGAGGCCAAGGACCCCAAGCGCACGATCCCGCGCGCCTACATCGCCGGCATTCTCACCTTGGTGGTGTTGGCGCTGGGCGTGATGGTGTTTGCGGGCGGCGTGGGCGACTGGCGCCAGCTATCCAACATCAACGACCCGCTACCGCAGGCGATGAAGGCCGTGGTCGGCACCAGTTCGACCTGGTTGCACATGCTGGTGTGGATCGGCTTGTTCGGGCTGGTTGCCAGCTTCCACGGCATTATCCTGGGTTACTCGCGGCAATTTTTCGCGCTGGCGCGTGCCGGCTTTTTACCGCACGGGCTGGCCAAGTTGTCGCGCTTTCGTACGCCGCACCGCGCAATCCTGGCCGGCGGCGCGATCGGCATTGCCGCAATCTGCAGCGACAGCGTGGTGAAGATTCAGGGCATGTCGCTGACGGCGGCAATGATCACCATGTCGGTGTTCGGCGCCATCGTGATGTATGTCATGAGCATGCTCAGTTTGTTCAAGCTGCGACGCTCTGAACCTGGGCTGGAGCGCAGCTTCCGCGCACCTGGGTATCCGGTGGTGCCGACGATTGCGCTGTTGCTCGCGTTGGTCTGTCTGGTGGCGATGGTGTGGTTCAACCCGATCGTGGCGTTGATCTTTGTCGGCCTGCTGCTGTTTGGCGCGCTGTGTTGCGTGCTGAGCCTGCGCAGCCAGACGTCAACCGTGGCCAGCGGCAGATGAGCGGCTTTGCGTTTACGGCCGGCGGCGAGCGGTTCCAGTTTGCCGATCTAAAAACATTGCTGGCCAAGGCGACGCCGGCACGTTCGGGCGATCAACTGGCCGGGCTTGCGGCCGATTCCGAGCTGCAGCGCGTCGCGGCGCAGATGGCGCTGGCAGACCTGCCGTTGCGGCATTTCCTTGATGAAGCCGTGGTGCCGTATGAGACCGATGAAGTCACCCGGCTGATCGTCGACCAGCACGACGCGCATGCATTCGCTGCAGTGGCGCACCTCACCGTCGGCGGGTTTCGCGATTGGTTGCTGAGCGCGCAGGCCGATGAACCCACACTAGCTGCGCTAGCCCCCGGCCTGACCCCGGAAATGGTCGCCGCAGTGTCCAAGCTGATGCGGGTGCAGGACCTGATCCTGGTCGCGCAAAAGATCCGCGTGGTCACGCGCTTTCGCAATACCCTGGGATTGCGCGGGCGGCTATCCACGCGCCTGCAACCCAATCATCCCACCGACGATGCCACCGGCATTGCCGCCAGCGTGCTCGACGGATTGTTGTACGGCAATGGCGATGCGGTGATCGGCATCAATCCGGCCAGCGATAGCCTGGCAGCCACCACCACGTTGTTGCGCATGCTCGATGCGGTGATCACCGGCTACCAGATCCCCACGCAGTCGTGCGTGCTGGCGCATATCACCACCACCATCGAGGCCATCAATCGCGGCGTACCGGTGGATCTGGTGTTCCAGTCCATCGCAGGCACGGAGGCTGCAAATGCCAGCTTCGGCATCAACCTGGCGGTACTGCAGGAGGGCTACGAGGCCGGGCTGTCCTTGCGGCGCGGCAGCGTCGGCGACAACGTGATGTATTTCGAAACTGGCCAGGGCAGCGCGCTGTCGGCCAACGCACATCATGGCGTGGATCAACAGACCTGCGAAGTGCGCGCCTATGCGGTGGCACGACAGTTCAAGCCGCTGCTGGTGAACACGGTGGTCGGCTTCATCGGCCCGGAGTATCTCTACGACGGCAAGCAGATCATTCGTGCGGGGCTGGAGGATCATTTCTGCGGCAAATTGCTTGGCGTGCCGATGGGCTGCGATATCTGCTACACCAACCATGCCGAAGCCGACCAGGACGATATGGATATGTTGCTGACCCTGCTCGGTACCGCCGGCATCAACTTCATCATGGGAATTCCCGGCTCGGACGATGTGATGCTGAATTACCAGACAACCTCTTTCCACGATGCGCTGTATGCGCGTCAGGCACTTGGCCTGCGTGCGGCGCCCGAATTCGAGCGATGGCTGGACCAGCAAGGCATTCTGCGGCTACACGCCGATGGGCGGTTTGAACTGGGCAACGAGGTACCCGCAGCGTTTCGCCGTGCGCTGTCGCACTTCCCCACCGAGTCGCCGCAATGAGCAGCCCGACGACACCCCCGCACGATGCCTGGGCGCAACTGCGTCGGCTCACCCCTGCGCGCATCGCACTCGGGCGGGTCGGCACCAGTCTGCCCACTGCCGCGCACCTGGATTTCCAGCTCGCGCATGCACAGGCACGCGATGCGGTGCATCTGGCATTCGACCCGGCACCATTGCAGGCCACACTGGAACAACGTGGGCGCAGCAGCATTCTGTTGCACAGCGCTGCGGTGGACCGGCATGCCTATCTGCAACGCCCGGATCTGGGCCGCCGCCTGGCCGACGACGCTGCCACGCACCTGCGCGGGCTCACCGCTGTGCATGGCGGCGGGCATGATGTCGCCGTGGTGGTTGCCGACGGGCTCTCGGCGCTGGCCGTGCATCGGCACGCGGCGCACATGCTCGAACAGATCGATGCCCTGGCTGCACATGAAGCCTGGTCGCTGGCGCCGGTGGTGTTGGTTGCACAAGGGCGCGTCGCGATAGGCGACGAGGTCGGCGAACTGCTCAAGGCACGCGTGGTGATCGTCTTGATCGGCGAAAGGCCGGGGCTGAGTTCGCCCGACAGTCTCGGCCTGTATCTCACCTACACGCCACGCGTCGGCTTGACCGATGCCGCACGCAATTGCATCTCCAACATCCGTGCCGAAGGACTGAGTTACGCCGACGCCACGCACAAGCTGGCATATCTGTTGCGCGAAGCGTTCCGCCGTAAGTTGTCCGGTGTGCAACTCAAGGATGAAGCGGAACAACCGTCGTTGCCGTCGGCGGGGCCTGCCGATGCGGTGCCGCGCACGTTCCTGTTGCCGGATGCATAACACTCTGGCCGACGGATCGGAGATGGGTCGTCAACAAGGCGACTCATCCATGACAAGTACTTGCTAGCCCGCTTGCCGCCGCCTGCAAGATGCAACACGCGATCATTGCAGGCCTGTCGATGCGAGAGCGCGGCTGGCGCCTGCAATAGACTATTTTTCGCGCAGCGCCCGCTCACTGACGACGCCGTTAACGCCAGGCTTTCATCAATCAGCGCGCGTCGCAGTCGCGATGTCAGATCGGCGCAAGGTCCGTTGCGCAAGGAATCGACCACGGAAGCCCGCGAGGTCGTGAGTCCGGTCTTGTCGTGGAGGTCTACCTCAGCGCACCATCCTGCGGATTGCTTGCAGCATAAGTACTGGTCTGCAGCTCGTTGTCATGCACATGACGCAGCGCATTGCGCACATCCTCTGGCAACCGATCCACATCCAATAACACCTTGCCAGAATGCACATCGCGCACCACCGACGCCGGCAGGACGAAATCGCCGCCGTTCTCGATATTGATCACCAGCTCGGCGCCATCGTTGCGGATATCGCGCACCGCGCCAACACCAACTTCGCCGTCGCGCAGGAATACCATCTGGCCGATCTCGATCTGCTGCATGTCACTCTCCTCATGAAGCACCGGCGCAAGCGCGCTGTGCCGTGGTGGTTGATCATCGCGCTGCTCGGTGTTCTGCCGTGGTGAAGCGCAGATCAGTGCGGCGTAGGCGCATGCAGCACGCACGGCTGGCGCGCGCGCTGGCGGCCCTTACCCAAGCGTTCCCCCAATAACACCGTGATAGCGAAATCCCAACGCTGTCGTCGTGTACCGATGCGCAATCGTGGGGACGCAATCGGCACACACACGCGGCATTGAAGGCCGCGTGTGCGTGCAACCGTCAACGCAGCGGAACGTCCGCTACCTTGTCCTGGTAATCCTTCTTCGGGTCGACGCCGAACAGCACCTTGATGCCGGCGAGCAGACTGGAGCCGTTGAGCCAGATCTGCGCGTGATCGGGGTCCAGACGCAACAGCGCCAACTTCGGATCGTCCTTGCCGCCTTCGTACCATGCTGCGACGTACGGGTTCCACAACCGCTCGATCACGGCCGGGTCAGTGTCTTCGCGCAGCGATCCGCTGATGCTGGCGAATAGATCATGGCCCTTGCTGCTGAAGGCGCCGATGACGCGACGGCCCTGCCCCAACATTGCGATCAATGCATTGTCCTTGGACGTGAAAAACCAGATCGGACCACCGCTGTCGCCCTCGATCTGCGCGGTCATCGGACGCGCATGGCCGTCTTCGACGCCATCCAGGCCCAGCATCACGGTGCGGTCGGACTTCAACGCCTTCCAGAATTTTTCCTGCAGTTCTTTGGGATCTGCCATTTCGATTCCTGACATACGCGTTTTTACGCGGGCCGTTGAGTCTGGAAGGCCGCACGCCCACGGCATGTGAGGACGCACAGGCAACGCATCGGTACAAGGCAGCCGCATCGAGACAGTGGCCAAGCGCGGCTGACAACGCGGTTAGGAGCGGCTAACAACATGACTGCGCGGCCGCCAGACGGGCGCTAGCGGCGCAAGGTACGGCAGGCAACACGCGTGCACGCCATTTTATTCGCGCCGCCCGCATCCACCTGACGGCTGCTCGCTACCTTGTGAGAGCCGCTCTAGTGATGCGCGTTGCGACCTGCAGCTGGTGTAAAGCGTGACCACAGCGCACATCCTGCACATTGCCTGGCGCCGCCGGCGCCAACAAGCGACCCCGGCAGTACCATCGCCCTGCACCGCAGGCGGCACCGACGTGAACTCCAACCCGACCACGACGCCTGCTCCATCGCAGGCAACCGCGCTCGACGACTCACGCAGCGCACACCATCTGCGGTGCCCCCACGTGTCTGTATGCGTCCCTTCCCAAAAGAGCGCCACACCATGTCCGTCTCGCACATCCGCACGACCTGCATCGCCGCTGCACTATTGAGTCTTGTCAGCGTTGATGCGGCAGCACTCACCGGCACCGCTTCACGTCCGCAGCTCACCAGCAGCGAAGCAAGCACTTATACGATCGCCAAAGCGCTGGCCAAGGCCGGGCCGATCACTGCATTGGTCACCGACAACTGGAATCCCACTGCCGGCGTTGCCTTGCTCAGCGCGGACTATGCGGTGGCCGCGGATGGCTCCACGCGCTACCGCACCGTGCAGTCGGCAATCGATGCGGCAGTGACCGCAGGCGGCACCACGCGTCGCTACATCAGCATCAAGGCGGGCACCTATACCGAACTGGTGTGCGTGCCGACCAATGCGCCGCCGTTGACCCTGTTCGGGCTGGGTGCGGCCAAGGCCGACACCATCATCCGCTTCAACAATGCCAACCCCACGCCCAAGCCCACCGGGACGGCGAGCCATGCGTGTGCCAGCAATGCCTCGGCCGCCACGGTGGGGACATCCAACAGCGCCACGCTGACGGTACGCGCGGCCGACTTCCAGGCACGCCATCTGCGTGTGGACAACAATTACGTCGAAGGCACCTACGCGGACAACAACCAGGCGGCTGTCGCGCTGGCAGTGCGCGGCGACAAGGCGAGCTTTGAAGATGTGCTGGTGACCGGCAACCAGGACACCTTGCTGATCAGTGCGACAAATGCAGCCAATGTCATTCGTGCGTATTTCAAGAACAGCACCATCGATGGCGATGTGGATTTCATCTTCGGCTCCGGCGTCGGCGTGTTCGACACTGCCAACATCCGCTCCACCGGCGCACGCCTGGGAAGCAGCCGAGGCGGCTATATCTTTGCACCCAGCACGCGCCCCGGCAGCGCGTACGGCTTTCTTGCCATCAACAGCACCTTCGTCAGCCTGTCCGGTTCGCCCGACAACCAGACCTATCTGGGCCGCGCCTGGGACGAAGGCATCAGCAATCTGGGCGCTTACGTCAACGGCACCTCGCCCAATGGTCAGGTGACGGTGCGCAACTCCACGCTGGGCAGCCATATCCGCAAGACCACGCCCTGGAATGCATCCACCGCAAGCCGCCCTTATTGCAGCAGCAGCTGCACCAATTCGGCAAACCGCTTTTACGAGCACGGCAATAGCGGTGCGGGCGCCGCCGACTGAGCGTTAGCCAGGACAGCTGCGCCGCTCTCCGGCAGCCTCGCAGCAAAACCTGCGTTTAGCACTGCACTCGTCGCCTGTTGGCAACCCGCGTGATGCGGCCTGCCAGCAGGCGATGTTGTTTGCCACGTCTCTGCTCCACTGATGGCGGCGCATTGCTGGATGAGGCAATGCGTTGGTTGGCTTCGGGGATGCGGTGCCGAGTTCGCCCCTCCGACGTCGGCAGCCGGCACGAGGCGCCACGCTTACGGCTCCCCTAAGCGATCGACGTAGCGACATCGATACCCGCACTGCATGCACTGTGCCTCCCCCGCACGGCCATCCAGATGTCATGCAACGTATCGATGCCGCGCGCAGATTGCACCGCCGCGCCCCATCGGAGCACTCCCCCCATGCAACCTACGTTTCCCTTTCCAGCCATCGCGCCGCTCACACTCGCCTTGTTCGGCATGACGGCCTTCCAGGCCGACGCGGCGCGACCGCATGGGCAGGATGTGCCAGACACCGCGCACAGCATCTCCACCCGCTGGGGCGTGGTCCAACAGCCGAGCTTGCCGACGCAGAGTTGCGCCACGCTCAAGGCAGCGCTGGTGCCGGTGGCCGGTTCGCTGGACACGCTGGATGCCGATCCCGCCCATTCCAAGCGCGATACCGCACGCCTGCAGGCGGCCATCGACGATTGCCCTGCCGGCAGCGCGGTGCATCTGGTCCCCGGCGATGCCGGCGAGTCCGGCCTGCTCAGTGGGCCACTGACCATCAAGAGCGGGGTCACGCTATGGATCGACCGCGGCGTCACCTTGTTTGGCTCGCGCAATCCGCAGGACTACGACAACGGCCTGGGCACCTGCGGCACCGCCACCAGCGACAAGGCCAAGTCGTGCAATCCGCTGATCCACATCTCCGATGCGGCCAAGAGCGCCATCGTCGGTGCGGGCAAGATCGACGGCCGCGGCGGCAGCACGCTCACGGCCGGGCCCAATGCCGGCAAGGCAAGCTGGTGGGATCTCGCGTACCTCAACGTCACCAAAGGCTTGAGTCAGCACGTGCCGCGTCTGTTGCAGATCGACAACAGCACCGACGTCACCTTGTACGACATTACCCTGGAAAACTCGCCCAATTTCCATGTCATCAGCGACAACGTGGTGGGCATGACCGCGTGGGGCATCAAGATCCTGGCACCCAGCCTGGTTTATTCGCGCCCTGGCTACCAATGCCCGGCCGGCAGCACCCCGGACGTCAATCCGCACGCTACCTGCTTTACGCCAGAAACCGCAAAGAACACCGACGGTTTCGACCCCGGTCAGTCGAAGAATGTGCTGCTGGCGTACTCCTACATCGGCACCGGCGACGACGGCGTGGCGATCAAGGCGCATGCCAACAGCAAGCGCAGCATCGCCTCGGAAAACATGCTGTTCGCCTACAACCAGTTCTACTACACCCACGGGTTCTCGCTCGGCAGCGAAACCGATTCGGGCATGCGCCATATCGCCGTGCGCGGGTTGAGCATCGACGGCTTCAACGCCAACGATGTGCAGCGCGATCCGTATTCGGCCAATGGCCTGCGTATCAAGTCCGATGCCTCACGCGGCGGGCAGGTCTACGACATCAGTTTCGAGAACATCTGCATGCGCGGGGTTGCGCGCCCGTTGGTGTTCGATGCCAATTACGCCAATGCGGCGACGCGCGACAAGATCCCGCAGTTCAACGGCATTTCGCTCAGTAACGTGCATTCGCTGGGTTCGACCACATTGGGTGGCGGCGAACTGAGTTTCTATGGGTATCGCGATGCCAGCACTACCCGGCCGATCACCATCTCGTTGGACAATGTCGTGCTGGAAGGTGGCAAGGTCAGCTTCGCGCAGCCGCATTTCGGTGGGCCTGCGAGTAATCCGGGGGCGACACACTTCACTTTCAAGGGCGGCCCGGTGAGCTTTTACGATCAGCTGACGGAATCGGTGCCCAACGATGTGCAGCTGCAAGGCAAACCCAGCCCGGGCGCGCCACTGCAATGCAATGACGCCTTCATTGCCTATCACTCGGTGCTGCCGGATTCGCCGATCTGAGTCGAATGTTCTGAGCTGCAGCACAGCAGTCACACACTGATGCATCGCTTGCTGCGATCAACCGATCGCAGCAAGCCGTCGGTCCACGGCCAACACTTCAACGGGCGCACATCCGGCCAACCGGCGGCGCGCACCAGTGCGCTTGCACGGTACGGCCGCCATACGGCCGACGCAGTTACGCTCAGTCCGCGCCGCTGGCCGCGCGCCAGCTATGCCACAACTGCTGCACCGGCGGTGGATAGGCCACCTTGCCGCCCAGCTCGCGCTGCAAGCGCAACCGCGCAAGACGCGACCACACCCGATGCGGCCGTGCCAAGGCCGGCTTGCGTGGCCATGCATGCAACAGCTGCGTGCGCCAGGCCACCGTGGTGACACCGCCAGGCGCGGCGCTATCGCCGGCCACGCGTTGACGTGCATCCAGCCATTGCACCGACACCGCAGTGGCATCGCTTGGCACCGTGCGCGTAAACAGCACCGCTTCCACAGCGACCACTGCCTCGGCAAAGGCCCGTAACTGGTCCAGCGCCTGCTGCAGCGATGCCGGCTGTGCGCGTGCGACCTGCATGGTCGGCAAGGTCTCGGCCAACTGCGCCCACGGCGCGCGCATCGGCTCCAGCACGCGTCCCAACGGATGCCGCGAGCGTTGACTGGACCAATCGCGCAACTCCTGCTGCCACCACGCCAGCTTGGCGTCGGCCGGCAACGGGTCGCCGGGGATATTCATGATGTCCTCCCATTCCTGCAGCAAGGCGAACCAGGCCGCGGTCAGGTGGCGCTGCGCTGCGGGAACGAACGGCTCGGCAACCGACCACTCCGGCCATCGGGTTCGCCACTTATCGAGAAAACTGTCGAGAGCGCTGGATTGGCTCATGGCGGGTCCAGAAATAAGTTCAAAAGAATCAGGTCTGCGGCCATGTGGCCGGATTCCACAGCAGCTGCGGCTGGTCCACCAGCACATCGGCCTGCCAGCGCGCCGGCACATCGTCATGCAGGCGATAGCCCCACAACACCGCCACCGACGGCATGTTGGCCGCGCGCGCCGCGAGAATGTCGCGCTCGTCGTCGCCGACGTAGACGCACTGCGCAGGCGCAACGCCGATGCGTTCGGCGGCGGTCAGCAACGGCAGCGGATGCGGCTTGCGCTCGGGCAAGGTATCGCCGCCGATCAACACGGCACAGCGCTGCTGCCAGCCCAGTTGCGGCAGGATCAAGCGCGCGAGAGATTCGGGCTTGTTGGTGACCACGCCCCAGATGCAGCCGGCCGCTTCCAGCCGCGACAGCAGCGCTTCGACACCATCGAACAGCTGCGAGTGGGTCCCGATCAAGCCTTCGTAGCGACGCAGGAACTCCGGCACCAGGTCGGCGCGCGCAGCGTCATCGAGCTCGGCAAAGGCCACACCCACCATCGCACGCGCGCCTTTGGACACCACCGGTCGCAGCTGCTCCAACGCAATCGGCGCACGCTCGCGTGCCGCAAGCATTGCATTGACCGTGGCCAGCATATCCGGCGCACTGTCCAGCAAGGTGCCATCCAGATCGAACAACGCCGCACGCGGAAAACTCACGCGCCCACCACGAGTGACCAACGACAAGCAGCCGGGCAGGAATCGAAAGACATCAAGATCGCAGCCAACCGCGGTTGTGAATACCGAATCCCAACGCCCCAATTCCCGCCCATCACGGCCTCACCGCATACGCCAGATAATTGACCTCGGTGCGCGAGGACAGCCGCGCACGATTGCGCCACGGCTCGTACAGCATGCCGCTGACGTCTTGCAGCTGCAGTTCGGCGCTGCGCAACCACGCCGCAAGTTCCGATGGCTTGATGAAGTCCTTGTAGTGGTGCGTACCCTTTGGCAGCAGCCGTGCGATGTATTCGGCACCGACCACCGCCAGCGCGAATGCGGCCGGCGTGCGGTTGAGCGTGGACAGGAACAGCTTGCCGCCCGGCTTGAGCAGGCTGGCGCAGGCACGGATGATCGCGGTCGGGTCCGGCACGTGTTCGAGCATTTCCATGCAGGTCACCGCATCGAAACTGCCCGGCTGCTCGGCTGCCAGGTCTTCCACCGACTGCACGCGGTAATCCACCTGCACGCCCGATTCCAGGCTGTGCAGCCGGGCGACTTTCACCAGCTCCGGTGCCAGATCGATTGCGGTGACCTGCGCGCCCAGGCGCGCCATCGACTCGCTGAGCAAGCCGCCACCGCAGCCGACATCCAGCACCCGTGCGCCGGCCAATTCCTGGCGTGCGGACACGTACGCAAGACGCACCGGGTTGAGCGCATGCAGCGGCTTCTGCGGGCCGTCGGCGTCCCACCAGCGGTTGGCCAGCGCGGCGAATTTATCCAGCTCTGACTGATGAAAATTGCTGGAGGTGGATTGAGTCGTGGGATTCATGCGGAACTCCGGGATGCGATGACGCGCGATCAGGCGCGGACGGTGCGGATGCGTTCGCGCCATTGCCGCGCATTGGCGACCAGGGCAGCGGTATCCATGTCGATCAGCTCGCGCTGCACCAGCTTGGGCTTGCCGGCGATCCACACATCGGTGACCTGATGACGGCCGGCGGCGTAGATCAATTGCGACAGCACATGATGCAGCGGCTGGGTCTCCAGCGCAGACAGATCCACGCAGACCAGATCGGCCTGTTTGCCGATTTCGATCGACCCAATCTTGTCGCCGAAGCCCAACGCACGCGCGCCGCCCAACGTGGCCGCGCGCAAGGTGGTGGCCGCATCCAGCGCGGTGGCATCGTTGGCCACGGCCTTAGCCAGGATCGCGGCAGTGCGGTTTTCGCTGAACATATCCAGATCGTTGTTGCTGGCGCAGCCGTCGGTGCCGATGGCCAAGTTCACCCCAGCGCGTTGCAATGCGCAGGCCGGGCAGAAGCCCGACGCCAGCTTGAGGTTGGACTCGGGGCAATGCACCACGCTGACGCCGCGTTCGGCGCACAGATGGATTTCTGCCTCGGTGAGCTGGGTCATGTGCACAGCGATCAGGCGGTCGTTGACCAGGCCCAACCGATCCAGCCGTGCCAGCGGGCGCTGGCCGTACTGCTTCACCGAATCGGCCACTTCCTGCGCGGTTTCATGCGTGTGCAGATGCACCGGGATGTCCAGCTGATCTGCGAGCATGCGCACGCGTTCGAAGTTGGCGTCATTCACCGTATACGGCGCATGCGGTGCGAACGCGGTGCCGATCAACGGATCGTCGCGCCATTGGTCGTGCAGCTCGCCGGCCCGCGCGAAGTATTCGTCGTCCGACGATGCCCACGCGGTGGGGAAATCGATGATCACCGCACCGACCAGCGCACGGAAACCGTGTTGCTTGTAGACCGCCGCCTGCACATCGGCAAAGAAGTAGTTTTCGTTAACGCAGGTGGTGCCGCCGCGCAGCATCTCGGCGATGGCGAGCGTGGTGCCGTCGGCCACGAACTCAGGCCCGATCACCGCCGCTTCCACCGGCCAGATGTGCTGCTGCAGCCACACCATCAGTGGCAGATCGTCGGCAATGCCGCGCAGCAGCGTCATCGGGTTATGCGTATGCGCATTGACCAGACCCGGCATCAGCGCCGCCTCCGGGCGCGAGACGGTTTGCTTCGGCGCAAACCGGGCGCGTGCTTCGGCAGTCGGCAGGATCGCCACGATGACGCCGCTGCTGACCGCCACCGCGTGGTTTTCGAGCACCACCGCATGCGGTTCGATCGGCACCACGTAACCGGCTTCGATCAACAGGTCGCACGCTTCGGGAGGGGCATTGGTCATGAGCGTATCCATAAAGGGTTAGTTGTCGAACGGCCAGCTGCGATCGCCACCGGCCACAGGCACATAGCGCTGGCCGTTGTAGCGCAGCACCTGGCGCACGCGACGGGTGCGTTCGGTATCGGTGTCGCTGCCAGCGGTGCTCTCCGTGGTAGCGACGTTGGCTGTCAGCACGATGTCCGCATAGCCGGCATGTGCCTGCGGCGCCATGCTCAGGCTCAGATTGGCGACTTCGGTGATGACATCGCTCCTGCCCATCGTGCACGGCTCGCCTTCCACACGTTGCCAGGCATAGAGATCGCGTTGCAGCACCTGGCGCAAGTTGCGCCCCTCGCGTACCAGCAAGGTCAATGCCTGATTGCTGTAAAAATCCGGGCAGCTGGGCCCACGCGCAGCGCTATGCACCACCACGCCGATCGCGCGCACGCCTTTGGCCAGGTCATAGCGCGCCGTATCCAGGCGCAGGCTGTCGGCAGCAAGTTCGAAGGCGGCGTCCTCGCCCATTTCCTGCGCATAAAACGCCAGCACCTTACCGCTGGCGGCATCGAGCATCGCCACGCGCAACTCAAGGTCGCGCTCGCCAGCTACGGTCTGAGCGTCGCCGGCAAACGC
Organism: Xanthomonas sp. WHRI 8932A; assembly: GCF_035012785.1. Taxonomy (NCBI): domain Bacteria; kingdom Pseudomonadati; phylum Pseudomonadota; class Gammaproteobacteria; order Lysobacterales; family Lysobacteraceae; genus Xanthomonas; species Xanthomonas sp. WHRI 8932A. The sequence continues at coordinate 151,641 of NZ_JAYGQQ010000009.1, read as the reverse complement.
GATTGCTGCCAGCCGGATGGCTGGATCGTTCGGCCACGGCTTGCAGGTCTGGGCCACTGCACGCTCGACCGGCACCGTGGCGGCATCGCCGCCCACGACACCGGAGGTTGCAATGGCCGCAACGGCGGCCACGTCACCGGCGTCGCAGGTTGCGGCGGCCGATTGCGCAAAGGCCGGGGACGCTACGAGCGCAGCCCACAGCCCCACCAGGACACCGGCACTGCGTACCACTCGAACAGACAGGCGTCGCGGGCGCATCCGGCTTACTTGACGCGCGCCGAATATTCGCCCGAACGCGTATCGACCTTGATGATTTCGTCCTGATTGACGAACAACGGCACGCGCACCACCGCACCGGTTTCCAGCGTGGCCGGCTTGCCGCCGCCGCCCGAGGTATCGCCGCGCACGCCCGGGTCGGTCTCGGTGATCTTCAGCTCGACGAAGTTCGGCGGCTGCACCCAGATCGGCGCGGAATTCCACAACGTCACGATGCAGTCTTCTTCGCCCTTGAGCCACTTCTCCGCGCCGCCCATGCCGGCCTTGTCGGTCTGCACCTGCTCGAAGGTTTCCGGGTCCATGAAGTGCCAGTACTCGCCATCGCTGTACAGGTAGCGCATGTCGGTATCGACCACGTCGGCCACTTCCAGGTCATCGGTCGCCTTCATGGTCATTTCGACCACGCGGCCGGACCTGATGAAGCGGTACTTCATGCGGGTGAAGGCCTGGCCCTTGCCCGGCTTGACGTATTCGGTCTCGGTGATGACCGCCGGCTCATTGTTGACCAGGATCTTCATGCCGTTCTTGACGTCGTTCATGCCAACAGTGGCCATGGTGCAGCTCCTCGATAAGACCACGACCCGCCACACGGTGGCCGGTCGGATTAGAATGGGGCGCCCGCCGCAACCGGCGGGCATTGGTTTTGTGACCGCACATGATAACCGCAGCCCCCGTCGCCTTACAGCCATCCCCGCCCTCCACCCTGCAGCCGCCGCGCTGGCAGCAGCAGTGGCGCGATGCCGTGCGCGACCCGCGCGCATTGCTGGAACTGTTGGGCCTGGACGCGCAAGCGGCCGGCATCAGTGCAGACGCGGCCGCGCAGTTTCCGCTGCGCGTCCCGCAGGCCTTCGTGGCGCGGATGCGGCACGGCGACCTAGACGACCCGCTGCTACGGCAGGTGCTGCCGCTGGATGCAGAAATGCAGCCGGTGCCAGGCTTCGGCCTGGATGCGGTGGGCGATGCCGCCGCCAAGACGGCCGCCGGGGTGATCCAGAAATACCGCGGCCGCGCCCTGCTGATCGCCACCGGCAGTTGCGCGGTGCACTGCCGCTACTGCTTCCGTCGCCACTTCCCGTACGCAGAAGAAACTGCCGCGCGCGACGGCTGGCGTAAGGCGGTGGAGGCGATCGCTGCCGACCCGGACATCGACGAAGTGCTGCTGTCCGGCGGCGACCCGCTGTCGCTGGCCACGCCCAAACTGGTCGAACTCACCGACGCCCTGGCCGCCATCCCACACCTCAAGCGGCTGCGCATCCACAGCCGCCTGCCGGTGGTGTTGCCCGCACGCGTGGACGCGCCCCTGCTGGCCTGGCTGCGCAGCCTGCCGTGGCCGGTGGCGTTTGTGATCCACGCCAACCACGCCAACGAATTCGATGCCGACGTGGACGGCGCCATGCACGCCTTGCGCGATGCCGGGGTGCAACTGCTCAATCAGGCGGTGCTGCTGCGTGGCATCAACGACAGCGTGGACGCGCTGGCCGCGTTGAGCGAACGCAGCTTTGCCGCCGGCGTGCTGCCTTACTACTTGCATCAGCTCGATCGCGTAGCGGGCGTAGCGCATTTCGAAGTGGACGATGCCCACGCACGCGCCCTGCATGCGGAACTGGCCACGCGCCTGTCCGGCTATCTGGTCCCGCGCCTGGTACGCGAAATCCCCGGCGACACCGGCAAACGGCCGTTGTAATCAACCAACTCAAGCAGTGCAGCGTAGGAGCGCATCCGGGCGCGACGAAGCCTTACCGATAACGCCCCACCGCCCCCAGGTGCCCTCCTACGGTGCTCAGCCCGCCGCGATCAGCTTGACCATATCGGCCGGGCTCAAGGGCCTGCTGAACCAGTAGCCCTGCCCCAGATCGCAGCCGCGCTCGCGCAACAGGTTGAACTGCGCCTCTTGCTCGATGCCTTCAGCGACTACGGTGATTCCCAGCGAGTGGGCCATGTTGATGATGGCCGTGGTCAGCGCCAGATCGTCCGGGTCGCGCTGCAGGTCGGCGATGAAGCTCTTGTCGATCTTGACCCCATCCACCGGCACCTGGCGCAAATGGCTCAACCCGGAGAAGCCGGTGCCGAAGTCGTCCAGCCACACCTTCACACCGGTGCGGTGCAGCTGATCGAGCAGGCTGGCGGCCATCATCTCGTCGCCAATCACCGCCGTCTCGGTCAGTTCCAGATGCAGGCGCGCGGCAGGCAACCCGGACTCGGCCAGGCACTCGGCCACGGTGTCGATCAGATCGCCGCTGCGCAACTGCCGCGGCGACACGTTGACCGAAATAAACAGGCCCTCGCCCACTTCCGGCCACTGCGCGGCTTCCAGGCAGGCTGCGCGCAGCACCTTGGGGCCGATCATCTCGATCAACCCGCTCTGCTCGGCAATATCGATAAACGTCGATGGCGCAATCGTGCCCAGCGCCGGGTGCTGCCAACGCAGCAGCACCTCCACGCCCACCAGCAGCCGGTCGCTGGTGCGGTAGATCGGCTGATACACCAGCCGCAACTCGTCGCGCTCCCAGGCGCCGCGCAGCTCGTGCTCCATATGCACGCGACGCTCCACCGCATGGTCGGCCGCGCGGCTGTAGAAGCGGTGGCAGTTTTTGCCGGCGACCTTGGCCTGGTACATCGCGATGTCGCCGTTCTTCAGTAGCGCGGTGGCATCGTTGGCATCGTCGGGGAACAGCGTGATGCCGATCGAGGTGCCCAGGAACACTTCGCGGCCCTGCACGTTCAACGGGCGGCTCAATTCATGCACCAGGCGGTCCGCCAGCTGTGCAGCGAGCAGGGTGACATCGCCGCTTTGCAGCAGGATCACGAACTCGTCGCCACCGAAGCGCGCCAGGATCGCATCGTCGCCACCCAGCGCAGAAACCGCGCGACTGATCCGGCTGGCGAACTGCAACAAGGCCTCGTCGCCCGCTTCATGACCAAGCGTATCGTTGACGCGCTTGAAGTCGTCGATATCCGCAAACAGCAGCGCCAGCTTGCTATTGCTGCTGCGCGCGGTATTGAGCAGGTAGTCCAGACCTTCGCGAAAACCCAGGCGGTTGGTCAGCCCGGTCAGCGCATCGGTGTAGGCCATATGACGCACTTCGCGGTCGTGCCGGGCAATGCTTTCGCTCATGCGGCCGAATGCGGAAATCAGCTCGCCAATCTCGTCGTTACGCGGATGCGGCGGCAATTGCACGGCGTAGTCGCCGCGCTCGATCTGCCGCGCCGCCGCCGCCAACAGCCGCACCGGCGCCACCAGCGTGCGTTGCACATAGATCGCCAGCAGCACGCCCAGCGCCACCAACGCGGCCAGCAGCACCAGCAACCAGCCCAGATCGCGCTTGCCGATCGCATTGAGGTTCTGCACCAGGGTCAGATTGGCGCCCGACTCGATCTTGCGCACCCGCTCGCGCGACATGCCCACGCGCACCCCGCCGATGCGCTGATCGCCGATCTTGATCGGCACCGTCACGTCCAGCACCTCGGGCGAGGATTGCAGCAGCATCGCCTGCGCGGTCACCGCCTTGGCCGCGAGCGGGTCGTCCATGCGCTGACCGTAGCGCTGCAGATTGGGCGTGCCGTCGTGCACCAACAGGCCACGCCGATCGAACACCAGCACATACGTCACCACCTGCTGGCGCGAGGCATTGCGCACCAGCGCGCCTACCGCCCCCAGGTCGGAGTAATACAGCGGATTGGCCAAGCCGGAGGCAAGTTCGGTCGCCAGCGTCTCGCCGCGGGTGCGCAGGCTGCGATCGAACAGCTCGTGCAGGATCTGTGCGCTGAGCCCGCGCACCTCGCGCTGCATCGCACTCTGGCGCTGCAGCAGCGACGCCAGGATCGCGCCGACCAACAGCAAGGTCAGCGCCATGACCAACAGGAAACGTGCCTGCAACCCGAAGCGCACCTGGCTCATTCGATTTCATCCCTGACGTGCCGCAAGCCGGCGCTCAACGCATCCAGACGCCTGCGACTGCTGCCATCCAGCGGGTGAAACGCGGTGGTGCCGAAAAAGCGCTTGAGCGCCGGTCCGGCCTGCGGGTCGGATGCTGCCTGCAGCAACACCACGCGCAGGCGACGCTCCACTGCCGGGTCCATGCCGGAGCGCACCATTTCCACTGCACGCGGCACCGGCGCGCTGCGGTACACGATACGGAAATCGCGTTTGAACACCGGCGGCAGATGCCGCTCGTCGTCCCAATCGAGATTACTGAAGGCCCCGGCATCGATCAGGCGCTTGTGCACGAACGCAGCGACATTCAACTTGGAGCCGACCATCAGATAGCCCACCGAGCCCGGCACCTGAGGGTCGTCGGGCGACAGCAGCACATCGCAGGCGATGCCGTTGCGCATCAACTCCAGCATCGGCACCAGATAACCACTGGTGGAGGACGCAGTCTGCAATGCCAGGCTATGCCCGCGCAGTTGTGTGAGCGACTGGATCGGGCTGTCGCGGCGCACGAAAAAAACCGTGTGGAACTCGCGCACGCCGCCACGTTCGGTCATCAGCAACGGGTGCGCGCCGCCGCGCCGCTCCAGCAACATCGCCGCACCGGTGGTCTCGCTGACCCAGTCGACCCGGCCACGCCGCAGATAGCTGGACATCTGGCGCGCATCCGGCGCCATCAGGATCTCGCCACGACGAATGCCCACCTCGCGCATGCGCGGCACCACATAGTCCAGCAGTGGCTTGAGTTGATCGTAATGCGTGGCGGGGTCATCGCTGATCCGCCCGAGCACCAATACCGAGGAGGGCGCTGCCGCAGCCGTCGCGGCCAAGCCTGCCCCGGCCACCAGCCAGCAGGCAATCAGACACCATTGTAGACCGCGCAAAACGGACACTCCCCTAGAGCCGCGGACAGCCTAGCCGAATCTGTGAAGATGTGACAGACGTCAGTTTCCGGCACGCTTGGCCAGCATCGCCATGCGCTGCGCATCGGACAGGATGCCGCGGATCAGCCGCACCTCCTGCTCGGTCATTTCCGCGCGCAACAACAGCCGCCGCAACTTGCGCATCGCCGACTCCGGCGCGCGGCCCTTGTGGAAGTCGATCTCGTCCAGGGTTTCGCCAAACTGGCCGAACATGCCTTCCAGCTGCGCATGGCTGGCCGGCCCGTCGCGCAGGCCGGCGGCGGCGGCCGGTGCTGGCTCGGCCTCGCCGGCGGCCAGCTGTGCCAGCCGTACTTCGTAGGCAAGCACCTGCACCGCCGCCGCCAGATTGAGTGAACTGAACTGCGGGTCGGACGGGATATGCACCGCCGCGTGGCAGAGCTGCAATTCGTCGTTGGTCAGGCCGGTGCGCTCGCGGCCGAACACGAACGCCACTTCGGCCGGCTCGCTCGCCTTGGCCAAGGCCCGCTGCGCGCCTTCGTCCGGCAGCAACTCTTCCAAGGCCACCCGACGCGCGCGCGCCGTGCAGCCGATCACCAGCGTGCAGTCGGCTACCGCCTCGCCCAGCGTGGCGAACAGCGGCGCATCGCCCAACACGTCCTCGGCGCCGGCCGAGCGCCGATACGCGTCTTCATCGAGTGCGCGTTCGGGCGCCACCAGTACCAGCCGCGAGATACCCATGGTCTTCATCGCACGCGCGGCGGCGCCGATGTTGCCTGGATGCTGGGTACCGACAAGAACAAAACGGATGCGCTGGCTGACGGACATGAACGGAGATTGGGGAGCTATTCGGTCGTAGATGGTAAACTGCGCGGCCGGCTTTGGTGCCGGACCGCTCTTTTACCTTCGCCATTTTCGATTCTGCCTTCACGGGAGCTTTAACCATGCAGAAACCCGCCGTCACCGTCATGGTCAAAGCCGCCCGCCTCGCCGGCAATGTGCTGTTGCGTGGTATCAACAAGCTGGATGCACTCAACGTGGTGCAGAAGGGCCGCATGGACTACGCCAGCGAAGTCGATGCCGATGCCGAAAAAGTCATCATCAAGGAACTCAAGCGCGGTTACCCCGAGTACGCGGTGTTCGGTGAAGAAGGCGGCGTGCAGGGCGGCAAGAGTGGCCGCTACACCTGGGTCATCGACCCGCTGGACGGCACCAGCAACTACCTGCGCGGGTTTCCGCATTACTGCGTGTCGATCGCGCTGGTGGAAAACGGCGAACCGACCGACGCGGTGATCTTCGACCCGCTGCGCAACGAGCTATTCACGGCCAGCCGGGGCGCCGGCGCGGTGCTCAACGACCGCCGTATCCGCATTGCCGAGCGCAAGGATCTGGAAGGCGCGATGATCCATACCGGCTTCCCGCCGCGTGAGCGCGCACGGATCAGTGCGCAGCTGAAGTGCGTAGATGCGGTGCTGGTGCAGGCCGAGGACGTGCGCCGCACAGGCTCGGCCGCGCTGGATCTGGCCTACGTGGCCTGCGGACGCGCCGATGCCTACTTTGAAGCCGGCGTCAAAGCCTGGGACATCGCGGCCGGCGTGCTGCTGGTGCGCGAAGCAGGTGGCCGCGTCTGCGACTACAAGGGCGCCACCCCGCCGCGCATGGACAACATGGGCCCGGAAACCCAGCAGATCGTGGCCGGCAACATCAAGATCAGCGACGCACTACAGAAGGTCATCGTCAACACCGGCTACGCCCGCGAGTTCGACGCCAAGTTCTGATTGCCGCTCCAGCAATCGTAGGAGCGCACCCGGGCGCGACCGAAGCTTCCCACCAGAAAGCCCCTCGCGCCCAGGTGTGCTCCTACATGACAGACCGCAGCAAACGCAGAAGGCCGGGATCGCTCCCGGCCTTCTTGCGTTACAGCGGCAACACCGACTACCCAGGAAAATTCGACGCCAAGTTCTGATTGCCGCTCCGGCAATCGTAGGAGCGCACCCGGGCGCGACCGAGCTTTCCACCAGAAAGCACCTCGCGTCCAGGTGCGCTCCTACATGACAGACCGCAGCAAACGCAGAAGGCCGGGAACGCTCCCGGCCTTCTTGCGTTACAGCGGCAACACCGACTACCCAGGAAAGTTCGACGCCAAGTTCTAATTGCCGCTCCAACAATCGTAGGAGCGCACCCGGGCGCGACCGAGCTTCCCACCAGAAAGCCCCTCGCGCCCAGGTGCGCTCCTACATGACAGACCGCAGCAAACGCAGAAGGCCGGGATCGCTCCCGGCCTTCTTGCGTTACAGCGTCAGCTTGAAACTCAGGCGATCGCAGCGTGGTAGCGGCGCTCGACTTCGTCCCAGTTGACCGCGTTGTAGAACGCGCCGATGTATTCCGGGCGGCGGTTCTGATACTTCAGGTAGTAGGCGTGTTCCCACACGTCCAGGCCCAGAATCGGGGTATTGCCTTCGAACAGCGGGCTGTCCTGGTTGGCGGTGCTTTCCACCACCAGCTTCTTGTCCGGGGTCACGCTCAGCCATGCCCAGCCCGAGCCGAAGCGGCTGACAGCAGCCTTTGTGAAGGCTTCCTTGAACTTCTCGAAACCACCGATGTCCTTGTCGATCGCCTTGGCGACCTCGCCCTTGGGCTCGCCGCCGCCGTTGGGCGACAACACGGTCCAGAACAGCGAATGGTTGGCGTGGCCACCACCGTTGTTGCGCACCGGGCCCTGCAGGTTTTCCGGCAGGCTCTTCAGCTTGGACACCAACTCGTCGATCGGCAGGTCGGCGTACTCGGTCCCTTCCAGCGCCGCGTTGACGTTGTTGATGTAGGTCTGGTGATGCTTGGTGTGATGGATTTCCATCGTCTGCGCATCGATGTTCGGTTCCAGCGCGTCGTAGGCGTAGGGCAACTGCGGAAGGGTGTAGGCCATGCGTGTCTCCTGGACTTGCCGCCCGGCGAAGACCGGGCGTTGCGGGGTAGATGGTAAGGACGCCGACGGCGCTTACCAAGGGCAGCGGCAGGGAAACTTCATCCCATTGCATCGGGTGCCACGCCCTGTTGGCTGCACACCTTGCACCAGCCCCCGGTTACTTGGATGTGAATCGCGAAGGCGCCCTGCCGCGTTCAAAGTCGACACAGTCGCGCAGCGGCATACTTGCTCTGCCGCACACTCTTCGTTTCTGGATCGTCTTCATGCGCAAGCCCGCTTTGCTGATCGTCGCCATCGTGCTGCTCGTTGCCGGCTTATGGGGCATGCGGACGCTGCAGACGCCCAAGCCGCAGTTTGCGCCACAGCTCAACGCACCGAGCGCTGCAGCACCGCCAGCGCGTCAGGTGCCGCACTTGCCGGCCTTTTTGCCGACCGAAGCCATGGCCACCATCGTCCTGATCCAGCGCGGCGGGCCGTTTCCGTATCCGCAGGATGGCGGCGTGTTCGGCAATCGCGAACACCGGCTACCGGAGCATCCGCGCGGCTATTACCGCGAATACACCGTCGACACACCCGGCAGCGCCGATCGCGGCGCACGGCGCATCGTCACCGGCGGCACCCCGCCGCAAACCTGGTACTACAGCGACGATCATTACCAAACCTTCAAATCATTCCAGGGCCCGACACCGGAGCAGGCGCCATGAGCGCGGGCGACTTTGCACTGGACCTGTCCGACCCGCAGCAATCTGGCGTGTATCAAGCCGACACCGACGATCTGGACACCATGGCAGCGCTGGCGCGCGATGCCGGCTTGCGCATCCTGCGCGTGGATCTGGCCACCTGCAGCGACAAGCGCATGCTGTTGATGCGCCTGGCCACCCAACTGGATTTCCCCGCCAGCTTCGGCCGCAACTGGGATGCATTGAGCGATGCGCTGCGCGATCTGGCCTGGCTGCCCTCCCCGCGCGGCTATGCGTTGTTGATCGACGGCGCCGAGGCATTGGCGCAGGCAGCGCCGAATGAGCGCGATACCTTGCTGGATATTCTCGATGAAGCCGCCACTGCCTGGGCCGCTCGCGGGCTCACATTTGCAGCATTTGTGGCGCCTGCGAGTGCTTGCGATTGAGGACGGCTAACAAACCCTCTCGAACGCTGTTGCGATGGCGGCAACGTCTTGGCCACAAATGACGCAATGGTGGGTTAGAGCGATCAAAGACTGATGGGACCACGAAGCAGGCCGCGCCCATCTCGCGATGCGTGTTTGCCGCGCCTACCAACCCACAAGACCGGCACGCAGTCGCGCGCCGGTCCGGCAATCAACTATCCAGCTCGCTCCAGCGCGCGAACGCCGCATCCAGCTGCGCCTGCGCATCTCCCAGCGCGGCGGTATGCGCGGCCATCGCTGCGCTGTCGCGCTGATAGAAGGCCGGGTCGTTCATTGCATTGGTGAGCGCTGCGACCTGCTGCTCCAGGCTGTCGATCAAGGCCGGCAACTGCTCCAGTTCGCGCGCATCCTTGTAGCTGAGCTTGCGCTTGGGCGCGGCATCTACCGCTGGCACCGCAACCGCAACGGGCGTGGTCGCCGCAGCCGTCGCCGAGGCCTTGGCGACTGCCATCGCATTGGTCGCCGGCGTACGCCGCTGACGCAACGAATCGCTATAACCGCCGACGTAATCGCCGATCAGGCCATCGCCTTCCATCACCAGCGTCGAGGTCACCACGTTGTCGAGGAAGTCGCGGTCATGGCTGACCAGCAGCAAGGTGCCGGTGTATTCGCCAAGCAACTCTTCCAGCAGCTCGAGCGTTTCCACGTCCAGATCGTTGGTCGGTTCGTCCATCACCAGCAGGTTGGACGGCTGCGCAAACAACCGCGCCAGCAGCAGGCGATTGCGCTCGCCACCGGACAGCCGCGTGATCGGCGCGCGTGCGCGCTCGGGCGTGAACAGGAAGTCCTGCAGATACGCATGCACATGCTTGCGCTTGCCATTGATCTCCAGGAAATCGCGGCCTTCGGCCACGTTTTCGATGGCGCTCCAATCCTCGCGCAGGGTTGAGCGGTATTGGTCGAAATACGCAATCTGCAGATTGGTACCGATGCGAATTTCGCCTTCCTGCGCCTGCAGATCGCCCAGCAACAACTTGAGCAAGGTGGTCTTGCCGCTACCGTTGGGGCCGATCAAACCGATGCGATCGCCACGCTGGATGATGGTCGAAAAGTCCTTGACCATCGTGCGCGCACCGAACGCAAAGCCGACCTCCTTGGCCTCGATCACCTTCTTGCCGGACGACTCGCCCTGCGAGACTTCCATGCGCACATTGCCGGTCAGGTCGCGACGCTGCACGCGCTCGTTGCGCATCGATTCCAGACGCCGCACACGGCCTTCGTCGCGGGTACGACGCGCCTTGATGCCCTGGCGGATCCAGACTTCTTCCTGTGCCAGCATCTTGTCGAAGCGCGCATTTTCCTGCGCCTGCGCATTGAGCCGTTCTTCGCGACGCCGCTCGTAGTTGGCCCAGTCGCCCGGCCAGCTGGTGACCTGGCCACGATCGATTTCGACGATGCGGGTCGCCAACGCACGCAGAAAGCGCCGGTCATGGGTCACGAACAGCACGCTGCCGCTCCAGTTCTTCAGGAACGACTCCAGCCAATCGATCGCTTCGATATCCAGATGGTTGGTCGGCTCGTCCAGCAGCAGCACATCCGGCGAGGACACCAGCGAGCGCGCCAGCAACACGCGGCGCTTCATGCCGCCGGACAGACGCGCAAACTCCGCATCGCCGTCCAGTTCCAGCTTGGTCAGGGTCTCGGTGACGCGCTGATCCAGCGCCCAACCATCGGCCGCGTCGATCTTAGCCTGCACCTTGCCAAATGCATCGGCATCGAACACTTCGGCATGGCTGAGCTGATGGAACTCGGCCAGCCAGTGACCCAGTTCGCCCAGGCCATCGGCCACCACGTCGAACACGCTGCCGCCGGTACCCTGCGGCACCTCCTGCTCCAGCCGTGCGATGCGCACGCCCTGCTGCACGCGCACTTCGCCGTCGTCGGGCCTGAGCTCGCCGGCGATCAGTTTCATCAAGGTCGATTTGCCGGCGCCGTTGCGGCCGATCAGGGCGATACGCTCGCCCGGCTCGATCGTGAGGTCGGTTTTTTCCAGCAACAAGGGGCCGCCGACGCTGTAGTCGACGCTTTGCAGAGTGATTAAAGGCATGCGCCAATTGTACGGGAATCGGGAATGGTGAATCGGGAATGGAAAAAGCCGCAGCCACTACCTTTGCGATTCCCGATTCCCACTCCCGATTCCCGGCTAAAATGTGCCATGAACGAATTCTCCGCGCTGCCGCTGTCGCCGGCCCTGGCCCCCGGCATCGACGCCCTTGGCTACACCGTCCTTACTCCCATCCAGGCGCAGAGCCTGCCGCCGATCCTGCAGGGGCTGGACGTCATCGCCCAGGCGCCGACCGGTAGCGGCAAGACCGCCGCGTTCGGGCTGGGCCTGCTGCAGAAGCTCGACCCTGCCTTGACCCGTGCGCAGGCGCTGGTGCTCTGCCCCACCCGCGAACTGGCCGACCAGGTCGGCAAGCAGCTGCGCAAGCTGGCCACCGGCATCCCCAACATGAAGCTGGTGGTGCTCACCGGCGGCATGCCGCTGGGCCCGCAGCTGGCATCGCTGGAAGCGCACGACCCGCAAGTAGTGGTCGGCACGCCCGGCCGGATCCAGGAACTGGCCCGCAAGCGCGCGCTGCATCTGGGCGGCGTACGCACGCTGGTGCTGGACGAAGCCGACCGCATGCTCGACATGGGGTTCGAAGAACCCATCCGCGAAATCGCCAGCCGCTGCGACAAACACCGCCAGAGCCTGCTGTTTTCGGCCACCTTCCCGGACATCATCCGCACCTTGGCGCGCGAGATCCTGAAGGACCCGATCGAAATCACCGTCGAAGGTGCCGACAACGCGCCCGAAATCGATCAGCAGTTCTTCGAGGTCGACCCGACCTATCGGCAGAAGGCCGTCGCCGGCCTGCTGCTGCGCTTCAATCCCGAATCCAGCGTGGTGTTCTGCAATACCCGCAAGGAAGTGGATGAAGTGGCCGGCTCGCTGCAGGAGTTCGGTTTCTCCGCACTCGCGCTGCATGGCGACATGGAACAGCGCGACCGCGATGAAGTGCTGGTGCGCTTCGTCAACCGCAGCTGCAATGTGCTGGTGGCCAGCGACGTGGCCGCACGCGGGCTGGACGTGGAAGACCTGGCGGCCGTGGTCAATTACGAGCTGCCCACCGATACCGAAACCTACCGCCACCGCATCGGCCGCACCGCCCGCGCCGGCAAGCGTGGGCTTGCGCTCAGCCTGGTGGCCTCACGCGAAACAGCGCGCGCGCAGGCGCTAGAAGCCGAACAAGGCCAGCCGCTGAAGTGGTCGCGTGCACCGTTGGCGACCGCGCGCCCGGCGCAGCTGCCGCAGGCGGCGATGACCACATTGCGGATCGACGGCGGCAAGACCGACAAGCTGCGTGCCGGCGACATCCTGGGCGCGCTCACCGGTGAAGCCGGACTGTCGGGCGCGGCCATCGGCAAGATCGCCATCTACCCCACCCGCTCCTACGTCGCCATCGCGCGCGCGCACGTCGCCAAGGCCCTGGCGCATCTGCACGCGGGCAAGATCAAGGGACGCCGGTTCCGGGTCAGCAAGCTCTAAATAGCAGTCGTAGCGTGCGCGAGCGCACGAACCTGGATGCGGCGTTGGCCGAGTTCAGCGAGTCTCCCGCGACAGATAAGGCGGCCGGTGCAATGCCGGCCGCATGCGAGGCTTTGCTGGCGTTACGCCGATGCGTGCACTTGCTCGTAGCATTGACTGCCGCGATACACGATTCGGCGCCGCCAACAACCGGTAGCGCGCAGTTCTGGGCAGGCACCAGAGCATGGCCGAGAGCTGCGATGCAGATGCATTCGCGGTGCACCCCGAGGGCCATTGCGCCTGCCTGCTGGCAAGCGCACTCCGAACACCCACCGCGCCTATTTACCGGCAAGCGCGCTAGGTCAGGCGGTCGACCTCAGTAAGCCAAGGTCGCTAGCAGCGGCACATCGTTGACCCACTTCGCGCGGCCCTGCAGTGCTTTCAGCTCGACGAGCACCGCCGCGCCGACGATTTCCAGCTCCAGCTGTGCGGCCAGGCTCAGCGCAGCACGCAACGTGCCGCCGGTGGCCAGCACGTCGTCGACAATCAGCACACGCGCGCCGCGTGGCAATGCGTCTTCGTGCATTTCGATGCGATCGGTGCCGTATTCCAGGGCATATTCCTGGATCAGGGTGCGCCCCGGCAGCTTGCCCGGCTTGCGGACCGGCACGAACCCGGTACGCAGTTCGCGCGCCAAGGCCGCGCCCAGGATGAAGCCGCGCGCTTCGATACCCAGCACCGCGTCCAGCGGCGTGGTGCGCCAGGGCTGCGCCATCTCATCCAGCGCAGAAGCGAAATCCGGGCCATCGGACAGCAGCGGCGTGATGTCCTTGAAGACGATGCCCGGCTTGGGGAAATCGCCGATGTCGCGAATCCGTTCCGACCAGTGATTGGGGCCGGAGGAGTTGGTGCCGGCGCAGCGGGTGCAGTCTGTCATGGTGGAATGGCGTCGTTGCCGGTGGGGACCGCCCTATTCTAGGCTGCGCAGCGCTTGACGCGGCATTTATGGCATCCGTGCGTCTGAGCGCGTCAGGAACTGCAGGACAGCATCGAACACCCGGCGCGATCGCGCGCCCACTCCGGCCGGCGGGCAGCGAACGCCGCGTTGCCTGGTTGGTCGTCATATGGCCGGCGCATGATCTCCAGCACTTCCTGTACGCCCGATGGGTCGCCCTGCTCGGCCTTGTCGATTGCCTGCTGCGCCAGGTAATTGCGCAGCACGTAGCGCGGGTTGGCCAGGCGCATCCGCTCGCGCCGCTGCTCCGGCGACAAGCTGTCCTGCTGCAGCCGAGCGGCATAACGCTGTAACCAGTCGTGCAGCTGCGGCGCAGTGGCCAGGCGCTTGTGTTCGTCGTAGAACGCCTCGTGCAGCAGCTGCGGATCCGGCTGCTCAGGCGTGAGGTCGATCAACGCGCGGAAGGTCAGCGTCATGTCCATTTCCGCCTCGCGCATCAGTCCGCGCAGCGCATCGAGCAGTTGCAGGTCCTCGTCGCGGCACTCGGCAAGCCCCAACTTGGCAGCGGCGTCGTTGCGGTCGCACGCCAGATACGTGTCGCGAAACCGGTCCAGCCCCTGCTGCAGGGGTGCGGCGTCGGCGAACAGCGGCGCAAGCGCCTGCGCCAGACGGCCCAGATTCCAGTACGCCACCTGCGGCTGGGTGCCGAAGCGATAGCGGCGACCCTGCGCATCGGTGGTGTTCGGGGTCCAGTCCGGGTCGTAATCGTCTATCCACCCATACGGGCCGTAATCGATGGTCAGGCCAAGAATCGACATGTTGTCGGTATTCATCACTCCGTGCACGAAGCCCACCCGCATCCAGTGCGCCACCATCACCGCAGTGCGTTCGCAGATCTGCGCGAACCACGCCGCATAGAGCGCCTCGCCACTGCCGTCCAGTTCCGGGAAATCGCGCGCAATGGTGAACTCCACCCATTGCCGTAACAGGGCAACATCGCCACGCGCACTAGGCAATTCGAAATTGCCGAAGCGGATGAACGATGGCGCCACCCGGCACACAATCGCCCCAGGCTCCCGCTGCGGCCGGCCGTCGTAGAACATGTCGCGTACCACCGCATCGCCGGTGGTCAGCAGACTCAACGCACGCGTGGTCGGCACGCCGAGATGGTGCATCGCTTCGCTGCACAAGAATTCGCGAATCGACGACCGCAGCACTGCCCGGCCATCGGCACCGCGCGAATACGGCGTCGGGCCGGCGCCCTTGAGCTGCAATTCGTAACGCCCGCCATCCACTCCGATCGCTTCGCCCAAGGAAATCGCCCTGCCGTCGCCCAATTGACCAGCCCAATGGCCGAACTGGTGACCGCCGTAATTGACAGCCCATGGCTGCATGCCCGGATACAGGCTATTGCCGCCAAAGACCTCGGCAAAGCGCGCACTCGCAATCTCGGCCGCGTCCAACCCGAGGGCCTGTGCCATCTCCGCCGAATAGGCGATCACGCGCGGCGCAGCAACCGGGGTCGGCAGCACCGACGACCAGGCAGCGCTGACCTCACGACGGCGCGAACCGTTTTCTGGGTCGCCGGGCAACTGTTGGCGCAGGCGATTATCAAAGTGCAGCGTTGTCATGCCGCAAGCCTAGGCCACCGACGGTGAACTTGACATGGGCCACCCCGCATCCGGGCGCGCGTGCGCAGCGTATCTTCACTTCGCATACCGACACCAAGCGAGCTCCTCCTGCACATGCTGGCGACAACAGATCACCGCTAATACGCGTCGCAATCGCCACACGGCCGCCGATGCAATGCGCAATTGGCGGACATCGCTGCCGATGGACGTGTACGCGATCCAGCGCGCACCGCTCCTTCGTACCCGACCGACTCACGCCCCTTCCTGACCGACATCGCCCATGCCTCTTCGCGCATTCCGCTGGATCCGTCCCGCCCTCCTGCTGCTCGGCTCGCTCAGCCTGACGGCCTGCAGCAGCGTGTTCTTCGGTGGCATCAATGCCGCCTCCAGCCGCGATGGCGTCGTCGAACATCCCAACCAGGTCTTCGATCCCGAACATGGTCTGGCACTGGACGTCTACCAGCCACGGGGTGTGGTGGACGCGCCGGTGGTGGTGTTTTTCTATGGCGGCACCTGGAAACACGGCAAGCGCGCCAATTATCGCTGGATGGGCCGCGCGCTGGCCCGTCAAGGTGTCGTCACGATGGTGGCCGACTACCGCAAGTTCCCGCAGGTGGGGCTGCAAGGGTTCATGGCCGACGCCGCCAGCGCAACCGCCTGGAGCTATCGGCACGCGCATGCGTACGGCGGCGACCCCACGCGGCTGGCCGTGATGGGGCACTCGGCCGGTGCCCACATCGCCGGGCTGCTGGCGACCGATCGCAGCTGGTTGCAAGCGCAAGGCTTGCAACCGCAGCAGTTGTGCGGCTTTGTCGGCCTGGCCGGGCCCTATGATTTTGCTCCGATGACCGATCCCGAAATTGTCGAGATCTTCGGCACCTCGTCAGCCGATCAGGCCAAGTCGCAACCGGTGCTCTACGTCGACGGCAACGAACCGCCGATGCTGCTGTTGCACGGCGACGCCGACCGCATCGTCGAGCCACAAAACAGCGTTGCGCTGGCCGAAGCCATGCGCAGCAAGGGAGAAAACGTGCAGGTCAAGTTTTATCCAGGCGTCGGCCACATGGGCCTGGTGCTCGCCTTCCGCAAGCCGCCGGCCGATTCGCCGGAACTTCGCGACACCGTGCAGTTCCTTCGGCAGTGCAAAGCGCGCTAAGGCTGGGCTGGCGACCATGATGAGCGGCTGCGCGGCTGTCAGCTCCGTCATGGGCCGGTGATCTAGCAGCGGCGTGGCTGCCGAAGCCACGCCGTTGTCATATCCAGCGTCAGGCGTTGTTGTTGCGTCCCATCAGCGCATAGGGACCACCTTTCTTCAGTGCAGCCTGATACGCGGGGCGCGCCTCGATGCGTTCCAGAAACGCGCGCAAGCGCGGATAGTTCTCCAGCCCGCCACCCCGTGCCGCCGCAGCTTGGGCCGGGAAACTCATCTGGATATCAGCAGCGGTAAAGCGCTCGCCGGCAAACCAGGCGTTGGTCTGCAGCGACTGCTCCATCCAGTCCAGATGCAACTTCACCTGCGGTCCGACAAAACCCGACATCGCCTTGTCCACGATGGCACGCGCAATGGGTTTGGCGAAGAACGGCATCGGCGCGCTACGGATGCGACCGAAGATCAACGTCATCAACAGCGGCGGCATGGCCGAGCCTTCGGCGTAGTGCATCCAGTAACGGAACTGCTGACGCTCCGGGGAGTCGATCGGCCGCGCAGGCGGCGACAGCGCACATTCGGTGTCGTAGCGCTCGGTCAGATACTCGACAATGGCGCCCGACTCGGCGATGGTCAGGCCGCCATCGACAATGACCGGCGACTTGCCCAGCGGGTGGATCGCGCGCAACTCTGCCGGCGCCAACATGGTCTTGGCATCGCGCTCATGGCGCACGATCTGATAGGGCAGCGCCAACTCTTCGAGCAGCCACAGCACGCGCTGCGAACGGGAGTTATTGAGGTGGTGAACAGTGATCATGGCAAGCGGCCGCACACGGAAAACGCCATCCTACCCACCTGGACGTCATTACCGCGCGCAAGCACTGCCGCCTGCCGAGCAATCGTCGGTCTGTCGCTTGATCGTTCTTGCGTGTCGCCCGACACAACGCACGCGGTGAGCAACCGCCGCAAAGGCAGGCTGGCCACTAACGTGGTTGGACGACTGGAGGCGGCAGGAAGACCGGGAAACTCGGCAAATCGAACAGGACAGGCACGACCTGGATGCAGATCAGCCGTGGCGTGGAGACACACACGACCACACCGGCGCAGGGTCACTAAGGGATAATAAAAACGCCGACAATAAAAAACGCCGGCCGCTTTCGCGACCGGCGTTTTTGGCAACCCTAAGGTTGCAGACGGATTAGACCGCCTGCACCTGGTCAGCCTGCATGCCCTTCTGGCCCTGCACGGCGACGAAGGAGACCTTCTGGCCTTCCTGCAGCGACTTGAAGCCGGTGCCCTGGATGGCACGGAAATGCACGAACAGGTCCGGGCCGCTTTCCGGGGTGATGAAGCCGAAGCCCTTGGCATCATTGAACCACTTCACGACACCCATCTGACGATCTGACATTTTACTAACTCCTGAACTATAGATTGATAAATCGCAGCGTCCGAAAAGCCGGAGCTGAGACTGAGTTGCAGGCGTTGGTAAAGCGGAACGATGAAGCGAGATCTGTAACGATCCGGCTGCATCAGGCCACGATTCACGGTGACCCTTGCAAACACAGTGCGTGCACAGTACTCGTGTTTTCGGCAAAAAGCGACACCTCGCGTCAAATCTTTTGCAGTCAGGCCAAATCCGACTGTCTGTCAGGTCCCTCCCCATCCACAATAGTGGGATGAATACGCCTCAAACACAGACACGCGCGCAGATCTGGGTCGATGCCGACGCCTGCCCCGCGGTGATCCGCGACATCCTGTTCCGCGCCGCTGCGCGCACCGGCATCGCCGTGACCCTGGTCGCCAATCACTATCTCAGCACGCCGTCCCTGCCCCATGTCCGCGCCTTGCAGGTGCCTGGCGGCCCGGACGCGGCAGACGACGCGATCGCCGAACGGGTGGCCGCAGGCGACCTGGTGGTGACCCAGGACATTCCGCTGGCCGTACGCGCGCTGGAAGCCGGTGCTACGGCGGTCGGCCTGCGCGGCGAAGCGTTCACCAGCAACACCATCAAGGAGCGCCTATCGGTCCGTGGCTTCATGGAAGAGCTGCGCGGCGCCGGTATCGCGACCGGCGGCCCACCGGCTCTACATGCACGCGATCGTCAGGCATTCGCTGCCCAGCTGGATCGCTGGCTGGCCGCGCAACCGCGCACGCCGACCTAACGCGCCGCAGCTGGAACGGGCGCGTATCATGAGCGCCCTTTGCAATCGGCATCCTGATGGCTCTCACCGCCACCGTCCGTAGGGCGGAACTTCAGATCAGCGACATGGACCGCGGCTACTACGCCAACCATCCGCTGACCCTGGCCCAACATCCTTCCGAAACCGACGAGCGCCTGATGGTGCGGCTGCTCGCGTTCGCCTTGTTCGCCGACGACCGCCTGGAGTTTGGCCGCGGCCTCAGCAACGACGACGAGCCCGACCTGTGGCGGCGCGACTACACCGGCGATCCGGATCTATGGATCGACCTCGGCCAGCCCGACGAGAGCCGCGTGCGCAAGGCCTGCAACCGTTCGCGCGAAGCGGTAGTGATCGGCTACGGCGGCCAGGCCACCGAAACCTGGTGGAAGAAACACGCCAACGCCATGGGCCGGCACAGCAACCTGCGCGTGATCGAACTGGAGTCGCAGGCCACCGAGGCCCTGGGAGCGCTGATCCAGCGCGGCATGCGTTTTGACGTGATCATCCAGGACGGCGAAGTGCAGATGCTGGCCGACCACGGCAGCGTCACCCTGACCCCGATGGTGCGACAAGCGCCAGTCGAATGAGCATGCGTTGCGACGTGCTGGTCATCGGTGCCGGGGCTGCCGGCCTGATGAGCGCCTTCACCGCCGGCCGACGCGGCCGTCAGGTGCTGGTGCTGGACCACGCCAACAAGGTCGGCAAGAAAATCCTGATGTCCGGCGGCGGGCGCTGCAATTTCACCAATACCGGCACCACGCCGGGCAACTTCATTTCCGCCAATCGCCATTTCTGCAAGTCTGCGCTGGCGCGCTACAGCCCGGGCGATTTCGTGGAGCTGGTCGAGCGCCATGGCATCGCGTATCACGAAAAAGAGCTGGGCCAGCTGTTCTGCGATACCTCATCCAAGCAGATCGTGCGGCTGTTGCTGGACGAGTGCGAGGCAGCCGGGGTGCAGATCCACACCCAATGCGAGGTGCGTTCGGTCCGCCGCGACAGCGACGGCTTCACGGTCGACACCAGCCTGGGGCGCGTGCAGACGCAATCGCTGATCGTCGCCACCGGCGGACTGTCGATTCCCAGCATGGGCGCCAGCGGCTTCGGTTACGCCCTGGCCAAGCAATTCGGCCATGCGCTGCTGCCGACGCGCGCCGGGCTGGTGCCGCTCACCCTGAGCGGCAAGCATCAGGAACGTCTGCAGGACTTGTCCGGCCTCGCCCTGCCGGTGGAGGCGCACTGCAACGGGGTCAGTTTCCGCAACTTCATGCTGCTCACCCACCGCGGCGTCAGCGGGCCGGCGATCCTGCAGATCTCGTCCTATTGGCAGCCCGGCGACGACTTGCGGCTCGACCTGCTGCCGGGACACGACGCGGGCGCATGGCTGCGCGAGCAGAAACAGCAACGCGGGGCCACCGAGCTGCGCAATGTGCTGGGCGATGTGATGCCGCGACGCTTTGCGCAACGCCTGTGCGAGGCGTGGTTGCCGGACAAACCGGTGCGTCAGCTGGATCCACCGCAACTGCAGAGCGCGGCCGACCTGCTTTCCGCCTTCCCGCTGATCGCCAGCGGAACCGAGGGTTACCGCACCGCTGAAGTAACGCTGGGCGGAGTCGATACCGATCAGGTCTCAAGTGCGACCATGGAGTCGCGGCTGGTGACTGGCCTGTACTTCGTCGGCGAAGTGCTGGATGTCACCGGCTGGCTGGGTGGGTACAACTTTCAGTGGGCCTGGGCATCGGGACATGCCGCCGGCAGCGTGGCCTGATCCCTCTTCATCGCACGGAAGCGTGGCCCAAGTCTCACACCGGATGCGGCTTTGTCCACAGACATGGACGCAGCCGATGACCTTCGTGTATTAAAGCCCGTCGCCAGGGAGTTGCGCATGCAAAGAGGTAAAGATCTCACCCTCCGCCTGATGATCGTCGACGACAGTGTCGAGCGTGCGGAGGCGATCGTGACGGCGCTGCGCAACGGCGGCATTGCTGTGCGGCCTTCGCGCCCGCAATCTCCGGAAGAGCTCGCCAGCATGCTTGCCGGCCAGATCGATCTGGCCTTGCATGGACAAGCGCTGCAGATTCCGATGAGCGCTCTGCAGCAGCAGATCGCCGGCAGCGGCAAGGACATTCCGATCATCCTGCTGGCCGAGCGCATCGAAGAAAACGCATTGGTCGAGGCCGCTGCGCACGGCATCCGCGCCATCGTGCTGCGCCACCGTCCCGAACACCTGCTCTCCCTGGTGCGTTCGGAATGGGCCGACCTGCAGGCGCGTCGCGGCCTGCGTCGCATCGAAGCGCAGATGCGCGAAACCGAGCGCCGCTGCGATGCACTGATCGCCTCCTCGCGCGACCCCATCGCCTACGTGCACGAAGGCATGCATATCCGCGCCAATGAGGCGTATCTGGAAATGTTCGGCTTCGAGTCGTTCGACGATGTTGAAGGCGTGTCGCTGCTGGACATGATTGCCGCGCAATACGTCGACGACTTCAAGCAATTGCTCAAGGCCATGGCCAAGGGCGAGCCGCCGCCGGCGCAGTACAAGGTCGACGCGCGCCGACTGGAAGGCGACACCTTCCCGGCGACGATGGAATTTGCCACCGCCACCTACGAAGGCGAGCCGTGCATCCAGGTGGTGTTCCGCCGCCGCGAGGAGTTCGACCCGGAACTGGCGCGCGAGGTTGAAGATCTGCGCCAGCGCGATCAGGTCACCGGCCTGCTCAACCGGCCCACCTTCATGGTGGCGCTGGAACAGGCCGTGGCGCGCGCCGGCCGCAGCGAAGGCCAATCCGGCTTTCTGCTGATCGAGCCGGATCACTACGCACGCATCCTTCCCGAAATCGGCCTGGACTCGGCCGACGCCCTGATCGCCGCGATGGCCGCGCATGTGGCCGGTATCGTCGATGAAAGCGTGGTGGCGGCGCGCTTCGGCGAGCACAGCTTTGCCCTGTTGCTGGACGGCAACTACGCACGCTCCCACGCGCTGGCGGAAACGGTACGCGATGCGTTCGCGCAGCATGTTTTCAGCGTCGGCTCGCGCTCGGCCACGGTCACGGTGAGCATCGGCGGCGTGCAGATCGGCGAAAAGATCGCCAGCATCGGCCAGGTGCTCAATCGCGGGACCGAGGCGGTGCGCACCACCGCCGAGCTTGGCGGCAACGCGGTGAGCATCTACGACCCGGCCGCCTCCGACCGCGCCGAGGAAGAACGCATCGAGCGCTGGGTCGAGCAGCTGCGCGAGGCGTTGGTTGGCGATGGCTTCCTGCTGCATTACCAGCCGGTGCTCAATCTGCAGGGCGAGCCGCTGGAGCTGTATCAGGCGTTCCTGCGTCTGGATCGCAATGGCGAGATGATGTCGCCAAATGCCTTCATGGCCATTGCCGAAGAGCACGACCTGGTCACCGAAATCGACCGCTGGGTGGTGGCGCGCGCCATCCGTCAGCTCGGTGAACGGCAACGTGCGGGGCACAAAACGCACCTGCTGGTGCGTGTCGGGCCGAACTCGTTCTCCGACCCGCAGATGATCGACACCATCCGCGAGCAGTTGGCGGTGTACGGCGTGCCGGGCGAGCGCTTGTGGTTACAGACGCCGGAATCGAAGGTGTTTACGCACCTGCGCAATGCGCAGCAGTTTCTGGCGGCAGTGTCGGCGATGGGCTGCAAGGTCGGGCTGGAGCAGTTCGGTTCGGGCCTGGACTCATTCCAGCTGCTCGCGCATTTCCAGCCGGCCTTCCTCAAGCTGGACCGCGGCATCACCGGCGACGTCGCCTCGGCCCGCGAGAGCCAGGAAAAGATCCGCGAAATCACCTCGCGCGCGCAGCCGGCAGGCATTTTGACCGTGGCTGAATTCGTGGCCGATGCGCAGTCGATGAGCAGCTTCTTCAGTGCCGGAGTAGATTATGTGCAGGGCGATTTTGTCGCACCGACCGGTCCGCTGATGAACTACGAATTCGGCTGACCCAACCGAAAGCCGGCAACGCAGGACAACAAAAAACCCGCAATGCGCGGGTTTTTTGTTGTCTTTCAAGCCGATACGCAGCCGACCGTTTTCCGACCAGGTGATGCAGCGGGCACTATTTCGTTGAGCATGGGCGGTGCGCTCATGTGGCCGTTGCACCAACGATCGATGCTGATGACGGCAGCGCCTTCCGCATCACACCGGAGCTGCGGCGATCTCGGCTGCCGCTTACAGTGCAGCGCCATTGGCCGCACGCAACGCGGCAAGGCGCTCGGTCAGCGGCGGGTGGCTGAGGAACAGGCGACGCAAGCCATTGCCCACACCACCGGAGATGCCGAACGCCTGGACTTGCGAGGGCAAGGTGCTCTGGCCGTGGTTGAGCGACAGCCGCTCCAGCGCGGCGATCATCTTGTTGCGTCCGGCCAGCTGCGCGCCACCGGCGTCGGCGCGAAACTCGCGCCGACGCGAGCACCACATTGCAATCATGGTCGCGAACATGCCCAACACCATCTCCA
The DNA here is from genome assembly GCF_035012785.1 of Xanthomonas sp. WHRI 8932A. NCBI lineage: Bacteria > Pseudomonadati > Pseudomonadota > Gammaproteobacteria > Lysobacterales > Lysobacteraceae > Xanthomonas > Xanthomonas sp. WHRI 8932A. The sequence continues at coordinate 128,574 of NZ_JAYGQQ010000009.1, read as the reverse complement.
ACGCGAACACGATGATGTAGTAGGCAAAGCCACGGCCGCCCTCGCGGTTGCCCGACAAGGTGCTGTCGATGATGCCGCCGACCACACGCGCCAACACGATCACGAAGGTATTCAACACGCCTTGCAACAGCGCCATGGTGACCATGTCGCCATTGGCGACGTGGGCGATTTCGTGGCCCAGCACCGCTTCGGCCTCGTCCTGACTCATGTTCTGCAGCAGGCCGGTGGAGACTGCGACCAGGGCTTTGTTGCGATTGGCGCCGGTTGCGAAGGCATTGATCTCTGGACCCTCGTAAACCGCCACTTCCGGCATGCCGATGCCGGCGGCCTGCGCCTGACGCCGTACCGTCTCCAGCAACCACCGCTCGGTCGGGGTGCGCGGCTCGGTGATGACCTGCGCACCGGTGCTGCGCTTGGCCATGAATTTGGACAGCAGCAGGGAAATGAACGCGCCGCCGAAACCGAAGATGGCGCCCATCACCAGCAAGCCGCTCATCTGCGCGGAATTGACGCCCAAGACCGACATCACAATGCTGGCGAGGAACAACACCGCCAGGTTGGTCAGCAGGAACAGGAAAATGCGTTTGAACATGACGCGCTTGCTCCACTGATGCAGGGTGAACTGTTGCGGATTTGCGGCCGTCGCGACTTGAAATCAAGCAAGCACCTGACCGACGATTCAGCTGTCTATGCCATTGCCCCTCTACCGCGGCCGCTTCGCGCCCTCCCCGACCGGCCCCCTGCACTTCGGCTCCCTGCTGGCGGCGTTCGGCAGCTGGTTGCTCGCTCGCCATGCCGGTGGGCAGTGGTGCGTGCGTATCGAGGACATCGACCCGCCACGTGCTGAAGCAGGCGCGTCCGAACGCCAGCTGCGCAGCCTGGCCGCGTTCGGGCTGATCTCGGACCTGCCAGTGATCCGGCAATCCGACCGCGATGCGCATTACATCGGCGCAATCGCCGCACTGCTGGAGGCCGGGCTGGCGTTCGAATGCAGCTGCAGCCGTGCCGATCTGGCCGAGATGGGCGGCATCCACCACGCTTGCGTGGCGGCGCTGGGCGACCGGCGCGCGGTGCGCCTGCGGGTGCCGCCACAAGCGCCGGTCGGCTTCGACGATGCCTTGCAAGGCCATGTGCGGCAGGACGTGTACGCCGACGTCGGCGATGTGGTGTTGCGCCGTGCCGATGGCTATTGGGCGTACCAGTTGGCGGTGGTGGTGGACGATGCACTGCAAGGCATCACCGATGTCGTGCGCGGCGCCGACCTGCTCGACTCCACCCCGCGCCAACTCCTGCTGCAGCGCGCCCTGGACCTGCCGCAGCCGCGCTATCTGCATCTGCCGCTGATCCTGGATGCCGATGGCCGCAAGCTCTCCAAATCGCATGGTGCGCCCGCACTGGACGACGCCGACCCGTTGCCGGCGTTGCGTGCCGCCTGGCAGGCCCTGGGCCAGGTGGCGTCCGCCCTGCCGCCGCGTGCAGATATCGACACGCTGCTGCAGCACGCCGTGCAGCATTTTTCGCCCGACCTGCTACCGCGCACCTGCGCCCTGGGCAGCGATGGGCGCGCATCGCAGCCCCGGCGTGACTAGAATTGCGACCCAGCATCGACATCCGGGTGCGGCGCCTGCGCCGGCACCCTGATCGCCCCGGACTTACCTGCTTATTGGAGTCGTCATGACATCTCGCGTCGCATTGGTCACCGGCGGCACCGGCGGTATCGGTACCGCCATCTGCAAGCGCCTTGCCGACCAGGGCCATAAGGTGGCCAGCAACTTCCGCAACGAGGAAAAGGCGCGCGACTGGCAGCAGCGCATGCAGGCACAGGGCTACACATTTTCCCTGTTCCGCGGCGATGTGGCGTCGTCCGAGCATGCGCGTGCACTGGTCGAGGAGGTGGAAGCGTCGCTGGGGCCGATCGAGGTCTTGGTCAACAACGCCGGCATCACCCGCGATACCACCTTCCACCGCATGACTGCCGAGCAGTGGCACGACGTCATCAACACCAACCTCAACTCGGTGTTCAACGTCACCCGCCCGGTGATCGAAGGCATGCGCAAGCGCGGCTGGGGCCGGGTGATCCAGATCAGTTCCATCAACGGGCTCAAGGGTCAGTACGGCCAGGCCAACTACGCAGCCGCCAAGGCCGGCATGCACGGCTTCACCATTTCGCTGGCGCGCGAAAACGCCGCGTTCGGGGTCACGGTCAATACGGTCTCGCCCGGTTACGTGGCCACCGACATGGTGATGGCGGTACCGGAAGAGGTGCGCGCCAAGATCGTGGCCGACATCCCGACGGGCCGGCTGGGACGCCCGGAAGAGATCGCCTACGCCGTGGCGTTTCTGGTCGCGGAAGAGGCCGCCTGGATTACTGGGTCCAATCTGGACATCAACGGCGGCCACCACATGGGCTGGTAACGTTTGCTGCAACTTTGCGGTGCAGCATGGATTTGGATCAAAAACCATGCTGCGCAACATTTTTAATGTGTCCGCTTAAGCAAATAAGGCCTTCTGACTGTTGCAACCGCTGCTGCGCTGCGCCATCCTGCGCGCACTATCAGTGTGAGTGAACGTTCCATGGCCGGACTTCGCATCATCAAGAAGTATCCCAATCGCCGTCTCTACGACACCGAGATTTCCAGCTATATCACCATCGAAGATGTGCGCCAGTTGATCATCGACGGCGAGGAGTTCGAAGTCCGCGATGCCAAGAGTGGCGAAGATTTAAGTCGTGCCGTTTTGTTGCAGATCATTGCCGACCGGGAACAGGACGGCGAGCCGATGCTCTCCACCCAGTTGCTGAGTCAGATCATCCGTTTCTACGGAGATTCGCTGCAGGGCTTCATGGGTAACTACCTGGAGCGCAGCATGCAGGTGTTCCTGGACCAGCAGCAGCAGTTCCGCCAGCAGATGGGCAACCTGCTCGGGCAGACCCCCTGGGCGATGATGAACCAGCTGACCGAGCGCAACCTGGAGTTGTGGCAGGAGTTTCAGCGCAACTTCGGCGCCGGTTTCGGTCGTCCGGGTGGCCCTGGCACACCGCCGACCCCGCCTGGCGCCGGCAGCATGGGCAGCGGCCCGATGGGCACCGGCACGCACGGTGCGTCCAACAGCCATACCGGCACCACCGGCAAGGCCCGCAACCGCGGATGACAGCACTGCTCGCGGCTGCCAGCCTGATGGGCTGGAGGCGCGAGCAGTCAGCGGCCGGCCTGCTCCGCGCAGGCCGAGCAGATCCGCTCTACGTGGTAGCCGCGCGCACGCAGGCGCTCCACCACACCGTCAGTCCCCAACAGATGCAGGGCGCCCACCACGACCAAGGTGGTTCCACTGCCCTTGCCCAGCTGTTTTTCCAGCCGCGGCACCCAGCGCGCATTGCGTTCGACGTTGATGTCCTGATACAGCGCCGGGTACTGGCGGCGCATGTCTTCGGCCATCTGCGTGGAGAGCGTGTGCACGTCGCCATTGCGCCACGCCGCATGCAGCCGACGCAGCTGATCGGTGGTATCGGCTTCGTCCAGCGCTTCTTCCAGCAGCTGATGCTGCTCGGTGGGCGACATGCCATCCAGCAGGGCGATCTGTTCTTCGGCGCGCTCCAGGCCATCGGCGGGCTTGCCCTTGGCCTGCGCCTGATCCATCAGGTAATGGTCCAGACCCGCGTTCGGGTCCATGCCTTGCCGGCTCATCTCGGCCAGGCTGATCGACAGTGCGACAAACCAGGGTTTGAGCGACTGCAGGGCGTCGATCGACATGCCGTACTTGCGCGCGTAGGCACTGAGCGCCTGCCAGGTCTTTGCGTCCAGCACGTCCTGCAACGTGCGTCCATCGGTGCGTCGTGCCACCTGCAGCATGCGGCTGGCCAGCTGCGGCGATTGCGCATCCGACGGCGGCAGCTCGAACAGCAGACGGTCGGCCTTGGCGAATGCCTGCATCACATCCGGCGACAACGGGTAATCGCTGGGCTTGAGCACGTGGAACGAGCCCAGCAAATAGAGCGTTCCGCCCTTGCCGTCGACCTTCCACAGCAGCGGCACCGGCGGGCCGGCAGGTGCGTCGTTGGCACCCCGCGCCCAGGCCGGTGCGGCCGCCCCGCTCCACAGCGCCAGGCCGATCAGCGCGCCACTGCACCAGACGGCAAGGCGCGCACGCAGGCGCACCGTCATCGCATCAACCTTCACCGTATCCACCTCATCACGTCAGTGCGGCACCTTGTAGGTTTTCTCGCCGGCCGAGACCGCCAGATCGATCCGGTTTTCCGGCGGCGGCAACGGGCAGGTTGCGAAGGGAGTGAACGCGCACGGCGGGTTGTAGGCGCGATTGAAGTCCACCACCACATGACCGGACGCATCCGGCACGTCCACGTCCAGGAAGCGCCCGGCCGGATAGCTGCCGTGCCCACTGGTGCGATCGGCGAACACCACGAACACCGGCCGCCCAGGTTCGCCGATCGTTTCCAGGCGATAGGTCTTGCCATCGCGCTCGAAGACGATGGCACCGGCGTTGGGCTGCTCGCTACTGATGCCGACGATGTCCACGATCGGGATGGTCTTGCCGACATCGTTGGGCACGTAGCGTGCGGTGATGCGCCAGGAAGGATCTGCCGGCCAGTACTCCAGCCCGGCGAATTTGCTGCGCGATGGCGCATCGGCGTGCTTGACCCGCAATGCGTAGCGGTCGCCGCGATGGATCAGGCTGAGCACGCCCTTGCCATCGTCGAAATGGATGAACGTGGGCTGCGGATCGCGATCGGACTGGAAGCGGATCTTGCCGGTCAGCGGCTTGCCATCCACGCTGAGCGCAGCGCCACGTTCGGGCACGAACCACACTGCCCCGCCCTCGCTGGACACCATACCCATCTTCGGCGGCCCGACCGCGAGCCGGATGCCGCTATCGGCGCTACTGCCGATGTAATGCGCTTTCAGCGACAGCCAATGCAGCCCGACCAGACTGGTCCAGCCATCGGGCGCACGCAGTTCGTTGATCCGGCTTTCGCGCCAGGCGGCGTTGTCGGCCAGGAATGTCTTGTCCAACGCCACCGGCGCGGCAGGCGGCGGAGCATCGCGCCCACATCCGACCAGCGCCGCTGCCACCAGCATGCCGAGCAGCCAGCCCTTCCCCGTGTGCACTGCCATCAACGCCCCCTGAGAAACCAACGATCGATATCGCTCAGCGTAAACCGAGCCCAGGTGGGTCGGCCATGGTTGCATTGACCCGAGCGCTCGGTGGCTTCCATATCCCGCAGCAGCGCGTTCATTTCAGGCACGGTGAGACGTCGATTTGCGCGCACCGCGCCGTGGCAGGCCATGGTCGACAGCAGCTCGTCGCGTGCACTGGCGATGCGGCGGCTCTGACCGTGCTCGCGCAGGTCGCCCAGCACATCGCGCAGCAACGCCTCCGGCTCGGCATTGGCCAGCAAGGCAGGAATGCTGCGAACGTGCAGCGATTGCGGACCGGCGCGGGTGATCTCGAAGCCAAGGGTAGCCAGCGTCTCGGCCTCGCGCTCGGCGGTATCGGCCTCGCGCTCGCCCACTGCCAGCGTCATCGGCACCAGCAACGGCTGCGCATGCAGACCGATGCTGTCGTGCGCGTTCTTGAGCCGCTCGTAGCCGATGCGTTCGTGCGCGGCGTGCATGTCCACCACGATCAGGCCTTCGGCGTTTTCGGCCAGGATGTAGATGCCGTGCAACTGCGCCACGGCGTAGCCTAATGGCGGCACGCCGCTGTCTTCCGCGGTGGCTGGCAGACCGGTTCCGGAGAACTGCGGCAGGCTGGCGGACTGCTGCGCGCTGCCAGATGGCGGCGCATACAACGCGCTATAGGCTGCACGCGCTTCGTCCACGCGCAGACCCAACGGCGTCTGCGAGGGCGTCCAGTTGGCATAGCTGCCTGAGCCACCACCATTTCCGGATGCGCCGGAATAGGTTGCCGCACCGTCGCCAGCGAGACTGCCCATCTCACCAGTCGCCGCATAACCCGCGCCGTCGCTGCCGATGCTATTGGGCGTGGCGCCGGCGCGGGTCTGCGCCAGCGCATCCTGCAAGGTGCGATAGACGAAGTCGTGAATCAGCCGCGCTTCGCGGAAACGCACCTCGTGCTTGGCCGGGTGCACGTTAACGTCCACGCGCGCCGGGTCCAGCTCCAGAAACAGCACATACGCCGGTTGGCGGCCATGGAACAACACATCGCCGTAGGCCATCTTGACCGCGTGCGCCACGCTGCGATCGCGTACCGAGCGGCCGTTGACGTAGAGATATTGCTGATCGGTACTGGCCCGCGAGTAATGCGGTTGCGCAACCCAGCCATGCAAGCGCAGGCCGGCACCGCTGTGATCGACCCGCAAAGCCTGCCGTGCGAAATCATCGCCCAAGGTTTCGCCCAGCCGCGCATCCGAGTAGAGATCGCCCGGCTTGTAACGGCGCGACGGTTTGCCGTTATGCGAGACGCGCAATTCCACATCCGGGCGCGCCAACGCCAACGAGCGCAGCCACTCTTCGATGTGCCCAAGTTCGGTGCGTTCGGCACGCAGAAACTTGCGCCGCGCCGGCACGTTGAAGAACAACTCGCGCACCTCCACCGTGGTGCCGGGCGCATGCGCGTGCGGCGTTACTTCGCCAAGCCGCCCGCCTTCAATCTGCAACGCCGAGCCGTGTTCGGCATCGTGACGACGCGAAATCAGCGTAAAGCGGCTGACCGAGGCGATCGAAGGCAAGGCTTCGCCGCGGAAGCCGAGCGTGGCGACGGTTTCCAGATCGTCCAGCGAGGCGATTTTGCTGGTGGCATGCCGCGATACCGCCAACGGCAGTTCATCGGGCGGAATGCCGCCACCGTTATCGCGGATGCGGATCAGGCGCACGCCGCCCTCTTCCAAATCGATATCCACGCGGGTAGCGCCGGCATCCAGGGCGTTTTCGACCAACTCCTTGACCACCGATGCGGGCCGCTCGACGACTTCGCCGGCAGCGATCTGGTTGATCAGGATCTCGGGTAACTGACGGATCGCCATCAGCGCGCGCTTCGGCGCTGGCAGCGCAAAACAGGGTGCATCGCGGGTGTAGCAGGCAAGACGAACGTCGGCACGGCAATCCGGCGGCGCATAAGCGCCGTCACTCAAGGAATCAGTGCGGAATGATAGCCGAGCAGGTCAGCGACTGCCGCCGGCCACGGTGCCGACGGCATCGGCTTCGGCCTGCGCGCGCGCAGCAAACAAGGTGCCCGGAGGCGGCTGACGGGTGAAGAAGGTATCGATGCCATCCAGCACGGCGGAGGCGATCTTGCGCTGGTAGGCCGGGTCGATCAGGCGGCGTTCTTCGTCCGGATTGGATATGAAGGCGGTTTCCACCAGCATCGCCGGCATGTCGGACGTCCGCAGCACCGCGAAGTTGGCGCGCTCCAGCTGCGGCTTGTGATTGTTGCCGATGCGCTTGAGGCCACCCAGCACATGGCCGGCGGCATCTTCGGAGGCCTTCATATGGCCGCTTTGTGCCAGGTCGAGCAGCACGTTGGCCAGCGTGCTTTCGGTCTGTTGCAGACGCACGCCACCAACCAGATCGGCGGCGTTTTCCTTATCGGCCAGCCAACGTGCGCGCTGCGACGAGGCGCCCTTGGTCGACAGCACATACACCGATGAGCCGGTCGCGCTGCGATTTTCTGCAGCGTCAGCATGGATGGAAATGAAAATGTCGGCCTTGGCGGCACGCGCTTTTTGCGCACGCATCGGCAAGGGAATGAACACGTCCGTATCGCGGGTCAGGTACGCCTTCATACCGGGGGTGGCGTTGATCTGGCGTGCCAGTTCGCGGCCGACCGCCAGGGTCACGTCTTTTTCGCGCTTGCCGGTCGGGCCCATCGCACCCGGATCCTGGCCGCCGTGGCCTGGGTCGATGGCGACGATCAGCGGCCGCATGCCCGGCGCCATCTTGACCCGCGAGGCTTCGCTGGGCAGCACCGGGCGCGGTGGCAGATCGTCGTCGGCGCTGGCGCCGGACGCAGTGCCGGACGCGACCGCACCGGTGCCGGCAGCAGCCATCGGTGTGCTGCCGCCGTTCAAGATTGCTGCGGCGGATGCACCGCCGGTCGCAGGCGCACCAGTTGTGGAACCCGCAGCACCGCGATTAGGGATGCTGCCAGCGGGAGTCGTCTGTGCAGCCACTGCAGCGGTTGCCGGACGCGGCGTCGGCACGCCGGTGGCGACGGTGGTCGGCACCGCTGCAGGGGTGACCGTCGGCATCGCCGAGGCAGGCACGACGACCGGTGCTGACGGTGCTGGCGGCAGCGACGACGCACGCTGCGCGGACGCAGCCAGGGCTGCGGTTGCACGCGCGGCTTCGGCCTGTGCGTTAACGGGACGCGGCGGCGGCAGTGCGGCAGGCGTGCTGGCCGCAATAGGCGTCGCAACCGCAGGCGCCGGATCGCCCGGCCACTCGATCACAAGTGTGGAGGCACTACCCAGCGTCTGCATCTGCGGCTTGAGCGCGGTGACCGGGCTTGCCAACTCGAACACCACCCGGAACGTGCCCGGCACTGGTTGCCCGGTGCGCACCGAAGTGACCAGGCCGCTCGCCGGCGGCAACTTCAAGCCACGTGCGGCTGCCGAATCCGGGAAATCCACCACCAAACGATTGGGATTGGCCAGCGACAGCGTCTTGAAACCGCCGCTACCGGCCAGCTGAATCTCTGCACGCGTGCCAGTGGCGCCGGTGCTGACACCGACGGTCTTGATTTCGCCGGCCCACGCAGCAAAAACCGCCAGGCTGAGGCTGGCGGTCAGGGCGGAAGCGCAGAACTGTCGGATCCCCGGTGTCATGGCGCTGGATTCAATCATCCAACCGGGTGAATTGCAAGGTGATTTCCCTTAATAATCCGTAACCTGGCGTTCATTCTTCTTGTCCACTGACAAAAAGAGGCTGCAACTCGGCCTGTTGGGCCACCGCATGCAGCCAGTCGCGCCCGGCTGGGCTGCGGCCCAGCAACCGTACGCTGCGCCCGTCACCCTCCACGGCCAATTCCACGTCCAGATCCACCGGCGGCAAGATGCCTGCGCCGCGCTCCGGCCATTCGACCAGCCACAGGCTGGCGCTGCCCTCGTCCAGACCGAGGAAATCGAGCTCGCCGGCATTGCCGATGCGGTACAGATCCAGATGCCAGGCTTCGTCGCCGCTGCTCAGCGGATAACGCTCGACCAGGGTGTAGGTCGGGCTGCGGATGGGGCCGGTGACGCCAAGCGCCCGCAGCAGCGCACGCGCAAGCGTGGATTTGCCGGCGCCGAGGTCGCCATGCAGTTGCACCATCGCCGTGGCAGGCCGCACCGCGGCCAGGGCGCGGCCGAGTGCTTCCGTGGCTTCGGCGTCGATCAGATGTGCGTCGAGCTGATTCATGCGCCGGCTCCGGCATTGGCGAGACGACGCAGCTGCGGCAGCAGGTCGGTGGGCAACAGGCCGCGCTCGCCATCGCGTGCGGCCGCATCGCCGGCGCAGCCATGCAGCAAGGCGCCAAGGCTGGCGGCATCGAAGGCCGACCAGCCCTGCCCCAGCAAGGCGGCGATCACCCCGGTCAGCAGGTCGCCCATGCCGCCGACGGCCATGCCGGGATTGCCGGCGTCAATGATCCGCGGCACCGCATGCGGGGCAGCCACCACCGTGCCGGCCCCCTTGAGCACGATTACTGCATCAAACCGCTGGGCCAACGCGGCAGCGGCGGCCAAGCGATCGCGCTGCACCTGCGCAGTAGGGATTCCCAGCAGCCGCCCTGCTTCGCCAGGATGCGGGGTCAATACGCGCGGGCCACGCTGTGTCGCGGCAGTCGCCGCCAGCAGATTCAGGCCATCGGCATCGATGACGACCGCGCTGTCCGACCCCAGCACGCCTTGCCACAACGCGCGCGCCCAGTCGTCCTGGCCCAGTCCCGGCCCAAGCGCAACGACATCGGCGGCATCGGCCAGTGCGGCGATGTCTTCGTCCGCCTGCACGGCGCGCACCATCGCTTCGGGGCAGCGCGCCAGCAGCGCGGTGACATGCTCGGCGCGAGTGGCGACCTGCACCAACCCTGCGCCACTGCGCAATGCAGCTTCGGCGGTCAGCAGGATCGCGCCGCCGCTGCCGAGATTGCCGCCCACGCACAGCACACGCCCCGATTCGCCCTTGTGCGTATTGCGCCGACGCGGCCGCAAGTGCGCGGACAGGGCATCAATGTCCCAGCTGTGTGCGGCCGGATGCAGCCCCTCGAATGCAGAGGCCGGCACGTCCAGCGCGGCGATGCCGCGTTCGCCCGTGTATTCCAGTGCGTCGCCGGTATACAAGCCGAGATGCGGGACGATGAACTGCAAGGTGACATCCGCGCGCACCGCGGTCTCGAAAGCGACACCGTGGTCGGCATCGATCCCGCTGGGCACATCCAGCGCCAGCACCGGGGTACCGGCCGCGTTGATGGCCTCGATCAATGCGGCGGTCTGCGCATCCGGCGCGCGGTTCAGGCCGATACCGAACAGCGCATCGACGATGACATCGGCCTGCGCCAGCGGAGTTGGAAACAGCTCGATCGCACCGCCAACGGCCAGATACTCGGTGCAGGCGCGCTGGGCCAGCGCCGAGGCCGGGCCGTGCTCGGGCAGATGCACCACGCACACCTGGCGTCCGGCGCGCTGCGCCAGTCGTGCCAGCACGTAGCCATCGCCGCCGTTGTTGCCGGTGCCGCACACCACCACGATGCGCCGCGCCTGCGGCCAGCGTTCCAGCAACCATTGCCAGGCGGCCTGCCCGGCGCGTTGCATCAAGGTGTAGCCATCGCCACCCAGCAGCGTGGTGGCCTGCGCATCGAGCGTGCGCGCGGCAGCGGTGTCGTAAAGAGCGAGCGGTGCGTACATGCCGGGAATTCTATACTTGTCGCCATGTCTGCCGCCCTCGCCCACCCCGACCCCACCCATGCTGCCGCGCGCATCCGTGCGCTTGCGCGCGAAGCGGGCTTTCAACGCTGCGGCATTACCGGTATCGAGCTGGGCGAAGACGAGGCGCATCTGCGCAGCTGGCTGGAAGAAGGCCTGTACGGAACGATGCACTGGATGGCCCAGCACGGCGACAAGCGCTCGCGTCCGCAGGAGCTGGTGCCGGGCACCTTGCGGGTGTTGTCGGTGGGCATGGATTACGGCCGCAAGGACGACACCGAGGCCTGGACGACCTTGCACGATGGCACCCGTGCATACGTGGCGCGTTATGCATTGGGCCGCGATTACCACAAGCTGATGCGCAACCGGCTGCAAAAACTGGCCAAGCGCATCCAGGGCGAGATCCGCGCCTTCGGCTACCGCGTATTCGTCGATTCCGCACCGGTGCTGGAACGCGCGCTGGCCCGCAACGCCGGGCTGGGCTGGATCGGCAAACACACCTGCCTGATCGACCGCAACGGCGGCTCGTGGTTCTTTCTGGGCGAGATCTACCTGGATCTGCCGCTGCCGGTCGACACGCCCGCCACTGCGCATTGCGGCACCTGCACGCGCTGCATCGACATCTGCCCGACCCAGGCCATCATTGCGCCGTATCGGCTGGATGCACGCCGCTGCATCGCCTATCTCACCATCGAGCACGATGGTGCAATTCCGGAAGAAATGCGCAAGCCGATCGGCAACCGCATCTTCGGCTGCGACGACTGCCAGCTGGTCTGCCCCTGGAACAAGTTCGCCCAACGCACCGATGAGGCCGACTTCCGCGCCCGCAACGCATTGGATGTGGCGACGCTGCCGCAGCTGTTCGCCTGGGACGAAGCCGAGTTCCTGCAACGTACCGAAGGCAGCCCGATCCGCCGCAGCGGCCATCAGCGTTGGTTGCGCAATATCGCCGTCGGCCTGGGCAACGCGCCCGGCACGCCGGAGGTGTTGGCGGCGTTGGAAGCCCGTCGCCACGACGCGTCGGAGCTGGTCCGCGAACACGTGGGCTGGGCACTGGCGCAACACGGCATCTGAGCTTCCAGCCGCTGCGCTCACGCATGCGCATCGCCACTGCGGGATAATGCGGCGATGGCAGACCGCAACCAACAGATCCTCACTCCCAGCCAGCTCAACACGTTGGCGCGCGACCTGCTGGAAGGCAGCTTCCCGTTGGTCTGGGTGGAAGCCGAACTGAGCAGCGTCACCCGCCCGTCTTCCGGCCATCTGTATTTCACGCTCAAGGATGCGCGCGCGCAGATCCGCTGCGCGATGTTCAAGCCCAAGAGCACCTGGCTGAAGTTTCAGCCACGCGAAGGCCTGCGCGTGCTCGCACGCGGCCGCTTGACCTTGTACGAAGCGCGCGGCGACTACCAGCTGGTGCTCGACCACATGGAAGAAGCCGGCGAAGGCGCGCTGCGGCGGGCTTTCGATGAACTACGCGCGCGGCTTGCGGCAGAAGGCCTGTTCGATGCCGAGCGCAAGCAGCCATTGCCTGCGCACGTGCGGCGACTGGCGGTGATCACCTCGCCCAGCGGTGCGGCCGTGCGCGACGTGCTCAGCGTGCTGGCACGGCGCTTCCCGCTGCTGGAAGTGGACCTGTTGCCGTCGCTGGTGCAAGGCGACAGCGCTGCGGCGCAAGTCACCTCGCTACTGCAGCGCGCCGATGCATCCGGGCGCTATGACGTCATCCTGATCACCCGGGGCGGCGGCTCGCTGGAAGATCTGTGGGCGTTCAACGACGAGCGCCTGGCGCGTGCGATTGCCGCCGCACAGACGCCGGTGGTGTCGGCGGTGGGCCACGAGACCGACTTCAGTCTCAGCGATTTTGTCGCCGACGTGCGTGCCCCCACGCCGTCGGTGGCAGCCGAATTGCTGGTGCCCGATCAACGCGAACTGGTCGCACGGGTGCGGCGCGCACGCGCGCGCATCGCCCAGCTGCAACAGCACGCATTGGGCAATGCGATGCAACGCGCCGACCGACTCGCATTGCGCTTGCGGGCGCACAGCCCGCAGGCGCGATTGCAGCTGCTGCAGCGCCGCCAGGAAGAAGCCGGCTGGCAGTTGCGCGCGCGCATGACCCAGCTGATGGAGCGTCTGCAGGCACGCGTGCAACGCGGGCAGACGCGCCTGCAGGCGCAGAACCCGCAACGCAATCTGGCTACCTTGCAACAACGGTTGCGCGCATTACACCCGCAGGCGGCGATGCAACGGCGGCTGCAGCACGATCAATTACGTTTGCGCGGCCTGGTGCGCTCGCTGGAAGCGGTCAGCCCGCTCGCCACCGTGGCACGCGGTTATGCCATCGTCACCCGTCCTGCCGATGGCAGCGTGGTGCGCAGCGCCGCCGACGTGGCGCCAGGCGAGCGCCTGCGTGCGCAACTGGCCGATGGCAGTATCGCGGTGCGGGTCGAGCCGAGCGACGACTGACGGCGACAACGCAGGTGCGGGTGCTTGCGCCGGATAACCGACGGCGGATTGGCAGACCGCAAGCGGTGTCGTCGCGACGATGGTGTGCAATGACTGCTCGTAGTAGCGCGGCTGCGGGTATTTGTGCCGCATGACCGACAACGCGTTGGCGACCGCATACTGCGTGATCGCGACAATGATGAGCAACGAGGCTCGCAGCAATGCCCTCGTGTGCGCCGCCACTGCGTCGCGTACTTTGCCCGCGCAGCCGCAACCGCCTGGCGATATCTCAAACCGCCACGAGGCTTTGCACGCATGGCAAGGGTATGAACACGCGCTAGCTGTGGGCGGGCATCTGCGTTGCCGCATGCTGCCAGCCCTGCATCAGCACGCCAGCCAGCACCACCGGGTCGTGATCGAAGTGATGCCCGCCGGGCCGCATCACGACCTCCACACCGCGCGTGCGCAGCTCCGGGCATAGCGTGTCTTTTTCTTCGCTGCCGTAAATGCATTGCAGACGATGCGCATCCAGCGACTGGAGCGCAGGTTCGACATCGCGCTCGGCATCGTTATGCCAGCCCAGCCAGCCGCCGACGCGCACCTTGAAGTCGGCCTGATGACCAAGCCCGAGCAGGCTGACGAACTGCACCGAGGCGCGCTGCTGCGGCGACAGGTCCGGGTAGGCGAACGGCAGCACGTCGGCGCCGAACGAGTAACCGACCAGCGCCACGTGATGGATATGCCACCGTTGCCGATAGGCGGCGATCACTCGGTCAAGATCGGCACCCACCTGCTGCGGCGTGCGGCTGGCCCAGAAGTAGCGCAGGCTGTTCCAGCCCACCACCGACACGCCCTGCTGCTGCAACTGTGCGGCAATGCCCTTGTCCAGCTCGCGCCAGCCGCCATCGCCGGACAGCATCACCACCAGCTTGTCGCTGCCGGGCGCGTGCAGTTCGACCAACGGCAGATCGCCCAGACCCTGCGCCTGCGCTGCCTGGAAGTGGCCGCGTGTCGCTGCGGCAATCTGCATCGGGCTGGCATCGTCGACCAGATCATCGAGGAAGCCCTGATTGGCATCGGGCACATCGCGCGAGCAGGCCAGGCCCGCCTCCTTGGTGCCGGCATCGGCGACCACCGCGCCGCCGAGCACGTCGGGTGCGGCAGACGCCAAGGCCTGACGCGCCAGCACCGCGCCATCGCCCTGCCCCACCAGCACCGGCGGCAGGAACGCGTCCACGTGTTCGGCGCGCAGCAATTTCTTGCCGAGTCGCTCGGCATCGTCGGCCAGCGAGCTGCACGCGGCGTGGTGCGAGCGCACACGTTCGCGGTAGCTGGCGGTATCGATCACTGCAACCAACGCACCGTCGTTGCTCAGCATGTCGGCCAGTTGTTGCGCCTGCTGCGGATGGCCGCTATCGGGCAATAGCACCACCATCGCCTTGGGCGCGCCTTCCGGGCGGACCACTTCCACCGAGCGGTAATGCCCGGCGGTGTTGCCGTCCTGCATATGCCGCGCAACGGCATAGCCACTGCCGCCGATCAGCAGGATTGCCACGACCCAGCGAAACACTTTGATTCCCATGCCCATCGCAGCAGTCCTTCAGAAGCGCTGGCGCTTCGACCTCGGTCTGCGCCAGCGGTTCCGGCCTGGTGCGGGCGGGTGTTCGCTGCGGTTAAGCCATGGAACCCAGGAACGCTGCAAATGGCGGCTGGTTAGCTCCTGGTTCTGAAGACGGTAAAGGGCACAGGCATTACCGGCCATTTTCCTTGCAGCGGCTGCATTGTCGGATCGACCTAGCTTCATCCCGACGCCCTCCGTGCCAGCGTGCGTGTGCGGTTGCCGCTGTGTCTGTTTTGGACGGTGTTGCTCGGCCGGCGAAGCGTGTCGTCCACGCTGCAAGGTGTTACCGCGGCACCGCTGGCTAGCAGCCAATGCACCTCCACTGGGCGAGAAGCGACTCTGCAGCGCGCCAAACCTGGGCAACCCGACCGCACGCTCGGCGCCTACTTGGCCGCAGCCGCGCGACTAGATCCCGCGTGCCAGCCGGAAACCGATGCGCGCACTGGTGCTATCGGAGTCCTGCGACTGCCGCCAGGCCGCACGCGTCTGCTGCGGCGAATTGGCCCAGCTGCCGCCGCGGATCATGCGCTGCCGGCAGCCCGGGTTGAACCACGCCGCGCCGTCGGCCGGTGCTCGCCGATAACTGGCGTGCCAGCAATCGGCCACCCATTCGCTCAGGTTCCCGCCCATGTCGTGCAGGCCCCACGCATTGGCGCGGAAGCTGCCCGCCGGTGCAGGCCCCCAGAACCCATCGCCGTAGCCGACGAAGCCGTTATTCCAGTGCCGGCCGCTGCGCGAGACGTCGTTGCCGCCGGTGAAATTACCTGCATCGCGCGGTGGCGAGCCGGCCTTGCCCCACGGATAGCGTCCGGTGGTGCCGGCGCGCACCGCGTACTCGAACTCGGCCTCGCTGGGCACGTGGTAATGGCGACCGGTCTGTTCCGACAGCCACGACGCATATGCTTCGGCATCGCGGACGCTGACGTGCATCACCGGGCTGTTGGGCGCAGCCTGCGCGCCGTTGTAGTCGGATTGCCAGTCCACGCCGCTGCGGCGGATGAAGTTGCCGCTGCGCTCGTCGTACACCACCGAGTGTCCGCGCCGGGTGGCGCGCGGACGCGCGCCGGTGGCTTCGACGAACTGGCGGAACTCGGCGACCGTCACTTCGGTGATCGACAGCGCGAAGCCGCGCGCGAAGCGCACGTAATGCGCCGGGCGCTCGTTGTCGGATGCCCCCGGTTCGGCGTCGCCTGCGCCCATCTGGAAGGCGCCATGCGGCACCACGATCATCTGCGGCCCACGGCCACCGACCTTGAGCCCATCGGTGAACACCTGCCCGGGGCGGAAGCTGCCGTAGTGGGTGGCCAATTCCAGGCGACGCCGCAGGTCGCCGGCCATCGGGTCGCCCGGGTCGGCAATGCGCAACACTTCCGCCAGTTTCTCGCCGGCCGCCTTGAGCCCGCGCGGCGAGGTCAGATCGTGCAGACCGGCGTCGTGTAAAGCCGCGATCTGCGCGCGCCGGGTGCGCTCGATGCGCGCGCGCGCATCGGCAATGGTCGGCGCGCGGTCGCGCACCTGCCCGGCCATCTGCAACCAGTAACGCGCGCCGATGAAATCGGCAGCGTCGGCGGCCTGTTCGGCGCGCTCCAGCAAACCGCTTTCCACTGCCGCCAGGCCCTGGCGCGTGCGTGGGTTGTCGGGGTCCAGCTGCGCAGCATCGCGGAAATTCGCCAGCGCGCCATTGCCGTCTTCGCCCAGACGGCCACCGCGCAGATCTTCTTCGCCGGCGCGGTTGAAACCGAGCACGCGTTGCGCGGTTTCAACATCGCTTTGCAAGGCGCGCACCTTCGGGTCCTTGGGTGCGAGCGCCAAGGCCACGATGGCAAGCTCGCGCGCCTGGTCTAGCGCATCGTCCTGCCGATCGGTCTGTGCAACCAGCGCCTGCCCGCGTTCGATCAAGCGTGCGCGTGCCTGTTCCAGGCCACGCCGACTGGCCGCATCCTTGCCACCGGCACGTTGTTCGATCGCCAGATACAGCGGGATCGCATCGTCCGCATCACGATACAGGCGGTCGTCCTGCAGGGCTTGGTCGGC
The DNA here is from genome assembly GCF_035012785.1 of Xanthomonas sp. WHRI 8932A. NCBI lineage: Bacteria > Pseudomonadati > Pseudomonadota > Gammaproteobacteria > Lysobacterales > Lysobacteraceae > Xanthomonas > Xanthomonas sp. WHRI 8932A. The sequence continues at coordinate 111,601 of NZ_JAYGQQ010000009.1, read as the reverse complement.
GCGCTTGCGTGCCTGCGCCAAGGGCTCGTCGCCCAGCTCCACCGCCGGTGGCTGCCACTGCGCGACCGTCTCGGCGGATTCTTCGCCACCGATGGACACATTCGGTTTGTTCGGCTGCGCAGACGCTGCCGGCTGTCGCGCAGCCGCGGGCGCCGGTGTCGGCGCGGGGGCACGCGAACAGGCGCACATGCTGAGCGCGACCAGTGCCCACGCTGCCATCCGGTTACCGCACTTACCCACCACCTGCTCCTTCCAGTGCTCTGCCGCACGACAGGCGATCGCGACGTTAGGCTATTCTGCGCGTTCTGCGCAAACCCTTGCTGTCGACGGAAATCACGTGCCCCATTGGATCACCCACCCCTCCGAGCTGACCGAACGCCTGCAGGCGGCGCGTCCTTCGCGCATCGGCCTGGATACCGAATTCATTCGCGAACGCACCTACTGGCCGCAACTGGCATTGGTGCAGATGGCCATCGGCGAGGAGATCCTGTTGATCGACCCGCTGATCCCGGGCATGAACGAGGCGCTCAAGGAGTGGTTGACCGCCACCGACATCGTCAAGGTGATGCATAGCGCCAGCGAAGACCTGGTCACCTTCAAGTGCGCATGCGGCGTGTTGCCGCGTCCGCTGTTCGACACCCAGATCGCTGCCGCGCTGGCCGGTGTGGGTGGCGGCATGGGCTACCAGAAGCTGGTGCAGGAAGTCACCGGCACCTTGCTGACCAAGGGCGAGACGCGCTCGGACTGGATGCGTCGCCCGCTGTCGGCATCGCAACTGGAATACGCCGCCGACGACGTGCGTTACCTGTTCGCGATTCACGACGAGCTGACCCGTCGCCTCACCGAACAGGATCGCCTGGGCTGGCTGGCCGAAGACGCCGAGCGCCTGCTTGCCACGGTCGAGCACGATGACGGCGAGCGCTGGCCGCATGTGAGCCTGCGCACTGCACAATTTCTGGAGCCGGCCGCGCAACGTCGGCTGCTGCGGCTGCTGCGCTGGCGCGATCTGCAGGCGCGTCAGAGCGACCGCCCGCGCAGCTGGATTCTGGACAACGAACTGGCCAGCCAGCTGGCGCGCTTTCCGCCCGCGGATCTGGACGCCTTGCTGCGCCAGTTCGACAAATTCCCCAAGGCCCCGCGCAAGCTCGCCAACGCGGTGTGGGACGCGCTCAACACGCCGCTACCCGACGAAGACACCGCACCGCTGGCGCAGGCCGCCACCGATGGCAACAAGGCCGTGCTCAAGCGTTTGCAGGATGCGGTGGCGCAGCGCAGCCGCGAACTTGGCTTAGCGGACGGCCTGCTCGCCTCGCGTCGGCATCTGGAAACCCTGATCGAGCAGCACAGCTGGCCTGCCGCGCTGGGCCAGTGGCGACGCGAAATACTGGAAGCGCAGCTGATGCCATTACTGGCCGACAACACGGCGCAGTGAACCCGGCGTTACGCAGACGACAGCCCGCAGCGATGCGGGCTTTCTTTTTTGCCAGATGCGGTCTGCTCGAAGCGATGCGCCTGGTCAATCCGGCGCTGCCCAACGCGCCAGAGTGTGTAGGAAACAGTCCATCACTGACCACGGATCCGTGCGCTGGTAGCAGCCCCAGACATCACTCTTGCACGCAGTGCGACGCCGCTCACTCCAAGCGTCGTGGTCCGGTACTGAGGCTCATAGGCTTCATCGGCAGAATGATGCGGTCATGCTCGCGTAAGCCGGTGCTGCGCTGTTCATCGCTCATTGCCTGCTCCTGCTCCTGCTCCTGCTCCCGTCATGGTCGGATTTGCTTGCCTGCGTGTAAGCTGGGCAGCGCCCGCAACAACAATGCGAAAGCGGCCAAGCAGACCTTGTGAAAAGGCTGTTCACGTCGTGTGCAAGCCCCCGCACACGCAGCGGCCGCCCCCGGGCCGCATGCCATAATGGCGCTCGCCCCTAGGGCGGCGTCTCCACTCTTTATTCCGAGGCCATACCTCTGTGAGCAATACCTCTTCGAAACTGGATTCCATCGCGCAAGCCAAAGCCAAGCTGCTGGACGAGCTGCAGAAGCTGGAAGAACAGGAGAAAACCGAGCGCGCGAGCGAGGCATCCTCTGCGCATGCCACCATCGTCTCGCTGCTCGAGCAGTTTGCCGGTCACTTCAATACCAAGCAGCGTAACGATATCGCGGCCTATCTGGGCACCACTTCTGCGCGCAAGGAAGTGGTCAAGAGCGGCCGTAGCGAAGTGAAGCCGAAGTACGAGCTGCCGCACACCGGCGAAACCTGGTCTGGCCGTGGCCGTACCCCGAAGGCCTTCGCTGCCTGGGAAGGCTCGGTGTCGTACAAGGAATGGAAGGCGAAGAACCCGGACCTCAAGTTCCCGTTGATTCGCGAGTAATCCGTGCGGGATTGACCGGTTTGCCGCGGTCCGCTGCCGGTTGCCTTGGCGAACGGTGCGGCATGTGGTTAGAATCGAGTCACGTGGGGCGGTAGCTCAGCTGGGAGAGCGTCGCGTTCGCATCGCGAAGGTCGAGGGTTCGATCCCCTTCCGCTCCACCATCTTTCCGTCCTAGACGGTGCAAACGAGGCCAGAAAGCCCTGCAACATAAGGCTTTCCGGCCTTTTTTGTTTCCGAGGCAGTCTAGCCGAGACCGCGCAAATCCGGCGGTAGCTGGCGGTAATTTTGGCGGTAGCTGGGGGCATCCCCTACCCTGTTACCGCCAAGGAGCTGTCCATGCCTCTCACCGATACCGCCATCCGCAGGACGAAGTGTCTCGCAACGCCTCAGAAGCTGCGCGACGGCAACGGTCTGTATCTGCTGCTACGACCCGACGGCGCACGCTGGTGGCGCTACGACTACCGCCGCCCGGTCACCGGCAAGCGCAACACTCTGTCATTCGGCACCTACCCCGAAGTGAGCCTCGCAGATGCGCGGGAGAAGCTGGCGGAAGCGCGTCGGCTGCTCGCGGCCAAGGTAGACCCCGGTGAACAGCGGAAGGCCGTCAAGGCCGCTGGGGAGGCCGCCGCAGCGAACAGCTTCGAGGTCATCGCCCGAGAGTGGTTCGCCAAACAGCAGAAGGATTGGAGTACCCAGTACGCGGACAAGATCATCCGCCGCTTGCAGAGCGACATCTTTCCCTGGATCGGCAGCAGCCCCATCGCAGCCATTACCGCCCCGGAACTGCTGAAGCACTTGGAGCGGATCGAACAGCGAGGCGCCATCGAGACTGCTCATCGAGCCTTGCAGACCTGCGGCGCAGTCTTTCGGTACGCAGTGCGTACTGGCCGGGCCGAAGCCGATCCGACAGGTGCATTGAAAGGAGCGCTGACTCCCTGGCGATCCATGCCGTTCGCTGCTGCCACCACATCGGAGGAAGCGACGACCGTGCTGCGGAAGATTGACATCAGCACCAGCCGGCCAGTGGTCAGGAGTGCCCTGCGACTGGCACCGTTGCTGTTCGCCAGACCCGGTGAGCTTGTCCGCATGAGGTGGGCGGAGCTGGACCTTGACGCCGGACAGTGGCGTTACTTCGTGACCAAGACCAAGCGCCCCCATATCGCCGCTCTTTCGACTCAGGCAGTGGAAATTCTGCGCGACCTGCATCCCCTGACCGGACGCGGCGAGTTCGTTTTCCCTGGCGGACGCGACCCGCGCAAGCATATGTCCGGCAATGCCATCCTAGTGGCGGCGCGACGCTGCGGCATTGAAAAGGACGAAAGCACCATCCATGGCTTCCGCCACATGGCGAGCACGTTGCTCAACGAAATGGGCGGCTGGAACCCTGATGCAATCGAATCTGCGCTGACCCACAAGATGCCCGGAGTGCGCGGGATCTACAACCAAGCTCAGTACTTGGAGGAGCGCCGACAGATGATGCAGGAATGGGCGGACTACCTTGATGGCTTGAAAATCAGCACAGACCAAGCGCGTCGAAGGGGAGCACTACGGGCGGCCTAGGCTAAGCCTCGCCAAAGAGAGAGGCTTCCCACCACCAGTCTTAAGCCCACAAGGAAAGCCAGTCTTTGAGATTTCGCCAGATTTATGGCTACACTCAGCATGCAGTCAATCAGTCAATACCCACAGGGGGGGAAAGCAATGGAAAGCAAAGACTTTGAGAGTACCAAGGCGCTTCTCTTGAGCATTAACGAAATCGTTGCTCAGATGGATCCATCGGTGCGCGCCTCCACATTTGATCTCTTGACCTCAAGATTCCTTGAGCAGAAAAAGACAGCTCCTCCGGAACATAAAAATACGGATTCAAATAAGTCGCCAGATGCGCCCGACACCAGCGACCTTGGAGCATTCATCAGCTCGTTGGACACAAGCAAGCCATCAGAGGCAGTGATGGTGCTCGTTGCATGGCTGTATTCAAACTACGGCGTTTACCCGATTTCAGCCAAAGAAATCAAAGAGCTTGCAGACTCTTGCGGCCTAACAGTGCCCAACAGGTCCGATAACACAATGCGCGGCGCCAAGAATAACAATAAGGCGCTATTCACCCAGCAATCGAAAGGCTGGCAATTAACGGTTAGTGGCGAGATGTATATGAAGGAAACCTACAAGGTTAAGAAGGGAAATACCCCACTACCCTCCACCCCGTGATTGATGGCTGAATCCTTAGATGACGCTAATCGAATTTCTTTATCCACTCAAGGCATCCAGCACAAGAGATCTCTGTCTTGCGGCCATGTACTTTCATCAACGCTATGAAAATACTGATGAAGTAACAGTCGAGGCTCTTCGAGCCCTTCTCAAGCGAGGACGCATACCTCGCACTGACAAGCTCAACCTGGCTGACGTGCTGGCAAAGTCAGCGCCGTTCGTACATTCACCAGGAAAGGCCGGCAACAAATTCCTCTGGACCTTAACTGCAAGTGGCAGCGATCACGTAAGGCAGCTATTGAATCTACCGGCTAATGATCTCGAAGTGGAAAATGACGTTTCTTCTTTAGGTGCGATTATTGGTAAATTAGATGATACTGACGTGGCTGACTACTTGGCGGAAGCAGTCAAATGTCTCCAGGTAAATGCTCTTCGAGCCACCGTTGTCTTTACTTGGTCTGGGGCGGTAAAAAAAATCCGCGATGACGTATTCTCATGCGGCACGCAAAATGTCAATCCCGCAATCGCGAAATTCGATCCCAAGGCCAAGACCATCTCAAAAGCTGATGACTTGGTTCTAATTAAAGAGTCGGTACTGTTAAATACCTCACAAGAGCTTGGCATCTTTGATAAGAACGAAAAATCAGTTCTTGAGGAGTGCTTAAATCTCAGAAACAAGTGCGGGCACCCAGGAAAATATAAAATCGGCCCCAAGAAGGTAAGCAGCTTTATTGAAGACATAGCCGGAATAGTATTTTCTTAGCCGTGCAACAATATGTTGAAATGCCCCACCTACTGATGGGTGGGGCTTCTAATGAACAACAGGGCTGACCGCACAGGTGGCATCTGTATCGTTTGGCAACTATTGCTGACCGGGCGAGCCGGTGCACTGGAACTAGACTGTGACGCGCCTTGATCCGCAGTTTCCAAAGCCTCGGCGCGACAGGCACTCGGTGCTTTGCGATCCAAATGGCTCCGCCGCTCTGTAGCCCCAGTTCTTGCACTTCTGCTCGGCAAGCTGGATTGCCTGTTGCTCGCTCATGTCGGGGCGCTGGAACTCGTTGCGCTCGTACGAAAGCGCGACAACGCCATCGGCCCGACTGGCCTTTGTAACGAGCCAATCCGCATGAGTGGCGCACGCACTGAGAAGAAGCACGGCTCCGGCCACGCTGCAAAGCTTCAACTTCATTGTTGGTCCCCTTGTCCAGGATTTATTGCGCAGGCGAGCGCTGACTGCGCTCGGATCGGATGATAAAGCGACCACGACCCAAATGTCACTTATAGAGGGTGAACTCATAGGGCGTGGCCTGATAGAGGGTGCATCGGCATCGTTCCCCAATGCTGGAGGAAGCGATGCACACCGATCCGCGCGTCCTGTTCGGACTGCGATTAGCCGAGGTCAGGCGAACCCGAGGACTTTCCCAAGAGCGCCTCGCGCTGGAGAGTGGGATTGCGCGCAGCTATCTGGGCGGGGTTGAAAGAGGGCAGCGCAACATCGCGCTACTGAACATTTGCCGCCTCGCCGAGGCGCTGGGGATACCTCCTGCCTCTCTGCTGGAGCCCCCCTACGAAGACAAGCCGGCCTGAGAGCTTCCGCCTGACTTCGCTAACTGTCTGATTTATATAGGCGGTGCGTTTCAGTACACATACGAGGGGAGAAACGCTCCTCTTGGCGCGCTTGCCCCAGGCACACGAAACAGACTCAGCGGCGCGATGCCGCCGAGCCCAAGCCATGCGCGTCTCCCACGACTTAGATTGGAGACCAGCAATGAACTACGACGCCGCGCTTGAGCAATTCAGGCGCAACCCTCAACAACTTTTAATCACCGGTGACATTCGGCTTGCCGAAGCTTTACAGCCCAGAGTGGCCCGAATCGTTCCGATTCGAGACAAGGGCCGGATAGAGCAAGGCCGCGAGCAGCACATCGCCACACTTCGGCTAGCGCTAGAAGCGTCGGAACAGACGCACCTTGATCCGGTGTGGGTAGCACACATCGAGCAGCCAGCGCCGGTTGCTGAAGGCTTGTATCTAGTTGACGGACACCATCGTCTGACTGCCTATAAGCAGGCTGGTCGAGACTCGATCCCCGCGAGCATCTTGCCGATGGAGTGGCATGCCGCCGTCACTGTCTCGAAGCTGGTGAACTGCACTGGCAGATCGCTCGCCCTCCATAAGGAGCAGTGCCGCGATGCCGCTTGGCAGTACCTTGCGGTCCTGACGCACCGTGGCGCCAACGAGCTTCCGAAAGGCGAGTCGTTACGTTCGGTCGCAGGTCGATTCGGCATTAGCAAGAACACGGTTAGCAGCATGCTGACCTATCTGCCCCGCGTGATTCCTACGGACTTCCACTCACTTGCGATTGATCCCGGTACGGGCTTACCGAGGTGGCGATACGTGCGGGAGGCCAATAGCCCGTGGCAGACAAGCTTGCCGAGCTCCGAGCAAGAGCAGCTAGACCGGAAAGCGGAGAAGGTCGCGCGCAATATCGTCAAACTGGTGGATGGCTCATCCCCAGCCATACGCGCCAGGGCAGTTGAGATGCTGGCAAACGACGAGGTGGATGCCACTGACCAACTTGCATCGGTGGAGCTTCTTGCTTACTTCAGCCCACCACCATGCCGCCCTGTCCCAATTGGGACACCCGCTGTCCCAGCGCAACCGGCACATCTGGACAACTGACAGCCCCAGCCTGATTTGACCGCTCTGCCGGCGGGAGAGGAAACAAGATTTTCGCCGCGAAATTACGCGGCAGTCACTTCAATCATGCAAGGCCCAGCCGTCCCCATGCCGCCCCCTCCGGGGAAAGCTGCCCAACGGCAGGCACCACACCAACCAAAAGGCTCGCTGCAACCTCATGCAGCGGGCCTTTCTCATTTCAAGGAACCCATGACTAGCCAATCACAGACGATGCTGCCCTACCACTTCATGCGCTTGCCCGAGGTCATTGCGACGGTCGGCGTCAGCAAGTCCACGCTCTATGCCTGGGCTGCTGCGGGCAAGTTCCCTAAGCCAGTACAATTCCCCGGTGGCAACATTGCCGCTTGGGTCTCCACCGAAGTGGCGGGATGGATGAGTGCAGCGGTAGAAGCACGTAATGGTACCCACGGCCTAGCCGCATGAGCTTGGCGGTAACTATGGCGGTAACAGCACTCCCTGCGCCGAAAATACTTATTGCATTACAGTCACTTGCAGCTATTATTCGGGAGCCTTCCGCCCACCGCATCAAACGAAGAGCTCTGAACGTTCGCGTCCAGGGCTCTTTCGTTTCAGCTGTCCCACCGGCGCCAAGCACGCGGAGGGACAGGCCATGCCGCCGATATCACATCGCGCGCGCTAACGTCCGCCTCTCCATCACAGCGGACCCTTCGCCATGAGCAACCAACAGCGCCAACCCGACAGTGCCGACGACGACGCCAGCGGCGTCTCCGACAGCCAGGACTCGCGCAAGCAGGACGAAACCGCCAAGCAGCGCCCGGGCCAGGAAGATCTGAAAGTGCATGACGAGCACAGCCGCCGCCCCAAGGGGACTGCCGGCCAGGGCGAATAGCTGCAGCGTTCGACAGACCGAGTACTGCAGCATCGGCGTGGGTTCGACACCGCGTCTGCGGCCCGCCGATGTGGCAAGATCCTGGAATGTCAGCCGCTGGGGCGGCCGACATTTCGGCGCACCTAACGGCAGCGACCATCGCTGCAGACACTTGATCGCCTTGATGGCGCTTGTTGCAAAGGCCTTGCATGCAGCTTCCCGATGCGCCCGCATTGCACCTGATCCACGCCACCTTGTTGCCGGGCGACATTGGCGCCTTGTTGGGTGCGCGCCCGCCGGCCAATGAAGACGACCGTCTAGCCGCACTGCAGGCCTACCAGCTTCTGGATACCGGCCCCGAGCCGCAGTACGACGCGCTCGCCGCCGACGCCGCCGCCCTGTGCCACACGCCCATGGCGCTGGTCTCGCTGGTCGACACGCAGCGGCAGTGGTTCAAGTCCAAGATCGGCATGCAGCCGAGCGAGACGCCACGCACGCTGTCGTTCTGCGCGCACGCCATCCTTGCGCCCGACCAGCTCATGGAAGTGGCCGACACACATCTGGATGCGCGCTTCGTCAACAACGCGCTGGTCACCGGCGAGCCGCAGATCCGCTTTTACGCCGGCGCGCCCCTGCTGACCTCCGATGGCATCGCGTTAGGCACCTTGTGCGTGCTCGATCGCACGCCACGGCGGCTGTCGGGCGCCGAACGCGATGCGTTGCGGGTGCTGGCGCGGCAGGTCGTGGACACCATCGAGTTACGGCGTGCGGCCGAGCTGGTCGAGCTCGATGGATTACGCGACGCGCTCACCGGGCTCTGGAACCGCACCGGGCTGGAGCATGGCCTGCAGCGTCTGCAGGACACGTGCGCCGCGGTGCCGGAACAATCGCTGGGCTTTTTGCTGATCGATCTGGATGGCTTCAAGCGGCACAAACTGCAATCGGGCGTTGCCGCAGCGGAAGCGACGCTGGTGCAGGCGGCAAGACTGGTCGAGGCGCAGCTGCCGCAGACCGCGATCGTGGCGCGGCTGGACTGCGATCGGCTGTGCGTAGTGCTGCCGGCTGCGGTAGCGTCTGCTGCAATGCAGGCTGCCGAAGATATCTGTCAAGCAGTCGAAACCGCGCACTGGCCCATCGGTACGTTGACCGCCAGCATCGGGCTGGTCGATGTGCCTGCCAGCGAGACGCTCGACAGCAACACCTTGCTGGCGCGCGCGCGACATGCGTTGCAGGGCGCGATCTGCGACGGACGCAACCGCGTGCAGCGGTTCAGCGGCTGGCATCTGCAAGGCTGACACTCGCTCGAGCTGACTTGCTTGCGCTGTCTTTACTGTGTGCCCTGAGTGACAGACGCTGCAGTGCCATGCACGCAGCACTGCGGGTACACGACGCTGCGTAACACGTGTTCAACATTGGTTGATGCGCGCCTGCGACGTTCTGACGCCGAACGTCTTTGCGCTACGTGATTTGCCTTGGGTAACGAGCGGCAGTCAACCTACTGCCGCGCCCGCTACCCAACCAACGCGCCCGGCTTACGACTCACCGCGACTCACGACGCGCAGTCTTTCCACGCGCTGGCAATCGTCTGCACTCTCAATCCACCGGCATCGGCTCGCCAGAATTCCAAGCGACCTCAGGCAGCCAGCGCGTCGGCGTTGCCGGCAATCTCGTCCACCTGCAGCACCTGTTCCATCTCCAGCAGCACCACGAAGCGCTCGCCCACCTTGCCCATGCCACGTAGCAGGTCGCGACGGATATGCGTACCGAACGCCGGCGCCGCTTCGATATCGTCATCGGCCAGTTCGATCACCGCGTTGACGGCGTCGACCAGCACGCCGATCACCTGCGTGCCCTGCGCCTGCTCGGTGGACAGAATCACGATACAGCTACGCTTGTTGATGGCGCTGTCGGCACGCCCGAGCCGTGCCTGCAGATCCACCACCGGCACTACCGCGCCGCGCAGATTGATCACGCCGCGCACGCACGCCGGCATCGACGGCACTGGCGTCGGCGTGCGGTACTGGATGATTTCGCGAATCCCAAGAATACTGGTGGCGAAGGTTTCGCCGTCCAGCTGAAAGGTGAGGTATTGGGCGGCTGCATCGGCATCGCCCGGCATGACATCGGAAGTCTGTGCGGTCATCGATCGATCTCTCAGAAGCGAGCGAACTGGCCTTCGTCCGGGCCCTCGGACATCGCATATGCCGGCGCTGCAGTGCCACGCCAAGCGCGCGCACCTGCAACACGTGCCGGGCGTGCAGCGACCTGCTTGCCACGCTTGGGCGGCGTGCTCGCAGCGCCCTGCCCGCCCAGCCGGAAAAACGCCATGCTCTGTTGTAGCTGCTCGGCCTGCGCGCTCATTTCTTCGGCGGTGGCGGCCAGTTCTTCGGAGGCGCTGGCGTTCTGCTGGGTGGTCTGGCTCAGCTGCACCACCGCCGAGTTGATCTGGCTCACACCCGAGGATTGTTCTTCGGAAGCGGCGGAAATTTCCTGCACCAGATCCGAGGTGCGCTTGATGCTCGGCACGATGGTGTCGAGCAGGCGCCCGGCGCGGTCGGCCAGTTCGACGCTGGAACTGGCCACCTCGCCGATTTCCTGCGCGGCCACCTGGCTGCGTTCGGCAAGTTTGCGCACTTCGGCCGCCACCACCGCAAATCCCTTGCCATGCTCGCCGGCACGCGCCGCTTCGATGGCGGCATTGAGCGCGAGCAGATTGGTCTGATAGGCGATGTCGTCGATGATGCCGATCTTCTGCGCAATCTGCTTCATCGCCTGGGTGGTGGCCACCACCGCTTCGCCGCCTTCGATGGTTTCCTTCGCGGCCTGGGTGGCCATGCCGTCGGTGATGCGGGCGTTCTCGGTGTTCTGACTGATCGATGCCGTCATCTGCTCCAGCGAGGCGCTGGTCTCTTCCACGCCGGCCGCCTGTTCGCTGGCGGCCTGCGACAACGACTGCGCAGTGGCGCTGACTTCTTCGGACGCACTGGCCAGCGTCTCGGCACTGGTATTCACCTCGCCCACCACCTGCGACAACTTCTGCACCATGGTGCGCATGGCTTCGAGCAACTGCGCGGTTTCGTCGCGACCGTGTACATCGATGCGCATGGTCAGATCGCCCTCGGACAAGCCGTTGGCGACCGTGACAGCGCGACGGATCGGGCCGGTGACGCTGCGGCTGATCACCACCCCAAGCGCGGCGCCGAGCAACACACCGCCGCAAATGATGGCGATCAGCAATTTGGAACTGCGCGCATGGATGGCGCCGGTTTCTGCGTTGGCGGAGGCGGCGCTGCGCTCGCGCAGTCCGCTCAGATCGGTCATCAAGGTATCCACTTCATCCGAGCTGGCGCGCACCGCACGCGACAATGCAGCAAGTTCGGGATTGGCCTCGCGCAATGCTTCGCGATTGGCGGCTTCGATAAAGCGGCCGCGCTCATCCAGATAGGTCTGCCACGCACGATCGAACTGCGCCAGTTTGGTCTTGCCCTCTTCGGTCTGAAAGCTGCCGCGCGCACGGGTCATGTGATCGACCACCTTGGCGGTGTACTTGTCGATGTTCTGCACATGCGACTGGCGTTCTTCCGCGCTGCTGGCCAGCAACAGGTTGGCGCGTGCGCGGCCTGCGTAGATCAGATTGATGTTGGCTTCCTTGACGTTGGACAGGCCGAGCAACTCGCGCTCGTACAGCGAGGTCGACAGGTCGCTGATGCGTCCGGAGTTGGAATAGCCGACCCACCCGATGCACGCGCCGATCGCCGAGACGATCAGAAACGCCACGATCAGCCTGGTTCCGATTTTGAAGTTGCCTAACATTGGGGAGTTCTCTTTGAGTGCTGCGTGGGCTGCATGCGTTGCATGGGCAATCGACGGTGCTGCGCGTGCCGATCGCACGATGCGGACTCGTCTAACCAATCGTTGATAGCTATCGGCGCTGGCAAAACACGCTTGATATGCTTCGATCGGTACAGCGCCTATTCATGAGATTGGATATGCAGTTTTGTGACAGGTCCGGCGCTCCTGACCTGGCGCGTTCGGAAAAACCCTACCCCCGCTCCGCGGGATGTCCGGGACAGTCCGCAGAGACATCACGACTGGGCGGCTAGGCTGATGCCATGTCGCCCACGCCACTGCCCCGCGCGTTCTACGCACACGATTCGCGCAAGGTTGCGCCGCGCCTGCTCAACAAGGTGCTGGTCAGTGCCGATGGCCGGCGCGGCCGCATCACCGAGGTCGAGGCCTATTGCGGCAGCGACGATCCAGCCGCGCATTCGTTCCGTGGCATCACCCCGCGCACGCAGGTGATGTTCGGCCCACCCGGGCATCTGTATGTGTATTTCATCTATGGCATGCACTGGGCGATCAATGCAGTCTGCGGCGGTGCCCCCGGGCACGCCGTGCTGCTCCGCGCGCTGCAGCCTCTCGCTGGCGTGCAGGCCATGCAGACGGCACGCGGCGCGGCACCGGCCAAGGCACTGACCACCGGCCCCGGCCGTCTGGCGCAGGCATTCGGCGTCACTGCAGCCGACAACGGACTGGACCTGACCGATGCTGGCGCACGTCTATGGATCGAAGACGATGGCACTCCGCCGCCGGCGGTTGCGCTCGCGACGCCGCGCATCGGCATCCGCAAGGCCGTCGACCAGCCATGGCGCTGGGTGGTGCCCGACAGCGCCTATTTGTCGCGCCCGCTCCCGCGCGTGACCGGCACGCGTGCGGCGCTGCCAGGCGACTGAGCCAGCCATTGCTGCATCGGCGTCTGCTCGGCCGCACCTGGCCCGCGTTGCAGAAGGCGCAAGGCCTGCTCGGTGTGTTCGGCGGTGAGGTCCTGCAGCGGTTGGAAGCGATCGGCCGCCCACACCGCCATCGGCACGCCGTCCAGCGATGCGACGCGATTGCCCGGCACGCGCGCCACGCGCTCGCCAGGCAGAATGCTACCCAACAGATTGCTGGGGTCGCTTGCGCTCACGCACACCCAGCGCTGCTGCGGAGCCTGGGCGCGCACGCGGCGCAGGGCCGCGATCGCATCCGGCAAGGCGAACTGCTCGCCAGACAGACCGGCGATGAAACGGCCGCCGCGGATTTCGCCGCGCGCTTCCAGGCGTTGATACATGCGCAGTAGTTCGCGCCAGGGCGGCAACCACGCCGCCTCGCGCTCAAGCAAGCGCCAGCACACCACGCCGTAGCGGCGCAGCAGCGTGCGCGCGACGTGCTCAAGCATCTCTTGATGCCGCTCGCCGGCTTCGGCCAGCGGTAGCTCGGCAAGCGCACGCACCGGCGCCCATCGCCCGGCATCGCGTATGCCCAGAGCAGTGGCACGACGCCGCTGCCGCGAGAGCGCCGACGGCCGCTTGGAGGCCGGCACCAGCAGCGCGCGCAGCCCGGCATAACTGTCGCAATGCGCACGGCCACGCATCACCAGTTCGCTCAGGGCGTCTTCCAGCTCGGTGCTCATCAGGTGCGCGGCATCGGAAATCTCGTCGAAGAACAACGCACCCTGCTGCTGCAGGACCTCCACCACACGCTGCGCGCGCGACCCCAGCGGTGCATCGTCGACCGCACGTGCCAAGCCACTCCAGCGCTGCGCGTCACGGCGCGGCAGCAGCACGATTGGGGTCGCCCGCAATGCGGCGCCGCTACGTCCACCGCCCGGCCGCAAGCGCGCCCACACGGTGCGTCCGGCGGTGCATAAATCATCCAGCCAGGCGGGTTGATAGTCGCGCACACGCGCCGGCAGCACTTCGCTTTCCCACAGCACGGCTGGCGCTTCGAAGCCTTCCAGTTGCCCGACAACCCCCGCCAATGCGTCCGGTCCGGCAACCCGGCTCTCGCTGTCCACATGCTGCCACTCGAACAGAAAGCGCGCGTAATCGCGCTGCGACACTGGCTCGATCTCGCGCCGCAAGCGCCCCAGCGTGTAGCGATGGATGCGCGCCAGCAAATGGCGTTCGCACCATTCTTCCGACGGCGCGTGCGCACTGAATTGACCGGCCATGACATAGCCTTCGCGCTGCAATGCCAGCAATGCCAGCGCGATCTCGTCTTCGGGCAAGCGCAATGCACTGGCCAAGGCCGACACTTGCGCCGGGCCCACTGCCGACAAGCGCCCGCGCAACAATTCGCGCACCGCCCAGTCGCGCTCCCAGTCGGTCACACCGCAGTCGGCCGGCGCTTTCAATGGCGGCTGCGCCGAGGCGTGCGGATACAACGGCATGAACCAATCGATCCGCTCGGCGCTGATCCACAGTGCCGGCGCGCCGTCCATCACCAGGCAACTGGCGCGGCCATCGGCGGCGAGTGCCGTCAACCACGGCTGCCACTGCGCACCGGCCATTTCATCGACCGGCAGCACGCCCAGCCCGACCAGGGCCTCGTGCATCTCTTCGGCATCGCGGGGCTGCGGCCAGGCTTCCTCACGCACCGACGCGATGGCCTGTGGGTCCAAGCGCCCCAGGTCGTCGCTGTTCTGCGGGGTGTAACGACGGCTTTGCACCGCCTGGGTGCGGCGCTCTTCCAGCGGCGCATCGTCCAGAAATGCGTACGGACGCGCATTCAAGGCTTCGGACGCCAGCGGTGACGGCGCAGCCAGATCGCGCGCCACCAGGGTGATGGCACCCGATTCCAGCCCGCGCAGCACCTGCAACCAGCCTTCGCTGTCCATCGCCTGATGCAGGCAATCGTCCAGCGTTTGCGTCACCAACGGATGATCCGGCACCTCGCGCTCGCCAACCAGATTCTCCGCACAGGCCACCTGATCCGGGAACACGGTCGCCAACAGGTCTTCGGATTTCATCCGCTGCAGCTGCGGCGCCACCTTGTTGCCACCGGTGAAACGCGGCAGCGCCATTGCGTTGGTCGCATTCCAGCGCCAACGCACGCCGAACAGCGGCGCATCCAGCAGCGCCTGGATCAGCACATGCTCGGCCGACGACGAATGCAGATAACGGCCAACCTCTTCCAGCGCAAAACTGTGACTGGTAGACAGCGACAACACGATCGCGTCTTCTGTCGCTGCGGCCTGCAATTCAAAATTGAAGGTGCGGCAGAAGCGCTTGCGCAATGCCAGCCCCCATGCGCGATTGATGCGGCTGCCGTAAGGCGAGTGGATCACCAATTGCGTGCCGCCGCTGGCATCGAAAAACCGTTCCATCACCAAACACTGCTGCGTGGGCATGGCGCCCAGCGCCGCGCAGGCATGCGCCAGATAGTCCAGCAGTTGCTGCGCCGCTTCTGCAGAGCAGCCCAGCGTGCTGCATAGCCAATCACGTGCTGCCTGATGCAGTGCTTTGTCGAGTCGGGCCGCAATCTCGCCGCGCAGGCGCGACACCGCTGCTGACAGCTCGTCGCTGCGGCCAGGCGCTTCGCCCAGCCAGAACGGGATATTCGGCGGCGCGCCCTTGGCATCTTCTACCCGCACGCGCCCGGCATCCACGCGCAGGATGCGGTAGCTGGCATTGCCGAGTTGGAACACGTCGCCGGTGAGGCTTTCGACCGCAAAATCTTCGTTCACCGTGCCGATCTTTTCGGCCTGCGGCTCCAGCACCACGCTGTAATCGCCGGTTTCGGGAATGGTGCCGCCGGAAGTCAGCGCGGTCATGCGCGCACCGCGGCGCGCATGCAGCCGCCGATGCACCGCATCGCGATGCAGATACCCGGCACGCGGGCCAAGCCGGGTACTGAAGCCCTCGCACAGCATGCGCACCACGCTATCGAAGGTGGCACGGCTCAACTGGGCGAACGGCCACGCGCGCCGCATCAGCGCAAACAGCGCATCTTCGTCCCAGTCCTCGCAGGCTGCTTCGGCCACGATCTGCTGCGCAAGCACATCCACCGGCGCCAATGGGATACGCAGCACATCCAGTTCGCCGCGCCGGATGCTGTCCAGCAACGCCGCGCATTCGACCAACTCGTCGCGGGTCTGTGGAAACAGCCGCGCCTTCGGCGTGCCGCCGACCTTGTGACCGGAGCGGCCGGCACGCTGCAGGAAGGTGGCGATCGAGCGCGGCGAGCCGAGCTGGCACACCAGATCCACATCACCGATATCCAGGCCCAGCTCCAGCGAGGCGGTGGCCACCAGCACGGTGAGTTCGCCCGCCTTGAGCCGCTGTTCGGCCAGCAGACGCGTCTCGCGCGACAGACTGCCGTGATGCGCGGCAACGCGTTGCTTGCCCAACAGATCGCCCAGATGCCGCGCCGCACGCTCGGCCATGCGCCGCGTGTTGACGAACACCAGCGTGGTGCGATGTTGCTGCGCAAGCATGGCCACGTCGGCATAGACCTGCAGCCATTGGTCGTTGGACATCACCACGCTCAACGGTGTGGGCGGCAGCGCCAACGCCAGATCGCGCTCCCGCGTGTAGCCGATATCGACGATCTCGCAGGGCTGTGGCACGCCGTCTTCGCCAACGCCGACCAGAAACTGCGCCACGGTGTCGATGGGTTTCTGCGTTGCCGACAAGCCGACCCGCGTGATCGGTTGATCGGCCAGTCGCTGCAGCCGCTCCAGGGTCAGGCTCAGATGGCTGCCACGTTTGTCCGCCGCCACCGCATGGATTTCATCGACGATCACCGTGCGCACATGCCGCAACGCACTGCGCCCGGATGCCGAGCCCAGCAGCACGTACAACGACTCCGGCGTGGTCACCAGGATATGCGGCGGCACGCGCCGCGCCTGAGCCCGCTCGCGTTGTGGCGTGTCGCCAGTACGGACCGCCGTGCGCACCGCCACGTCCGGCAGGCCTTCGGCGGCCAGGGCCGCACGGATGCCTTGCAACGGCGCTTCCAGATTGAGATGGATGTCGTTGGAGAGCGCCTTCAGGGGCGACACATACACCACCCGCGTTTGGTCAGGCAGCGCACCGCCGTTGTCCAGGCCGTCGCGGATCAGCGCATCGATCGCCGCAAAGAACGCGGTCAGCGTCTTGCCCGACCCGGTCGGCGCCGCCACCAGCGTATGCCGCCCTGCCTGGATCGCCGGCCACGCAGCGATCTGCGCAGGCGTGGGCGCAGCAAAGGTCCGCGCGAACCACGCGGCGACCGCAGGATGGAAGTGCAGCAGAACAGGATGCATGGGCGATGCCCGACACCACGACGCCAACCGGCCGCCCGGCAATCGGATTCAACTCGACGAGAGTGCAATGGATGGGGGTCGGCAGCAGCCCACACAAGCCGGATGCGGCGTTGGCAGTGAACGATTTAGAGCGACTAGACAAGACTACGCCGCGACCATCAAACGGGTGCAGCCGCCAGGCGGGCACGCTCGGTGCCCGAAATCCTGTTTACCACGCTTGCACTCTGGTGCCCGTGTACCGTCCACGTCCGCTTCGCGGTGGCTCGCTACGTTGTGCTGGCCGCTCTTGGTGCAAGCAAGCAAGACTAAAGCGCGAGCACCCGACGGGCGCGGCCGGTGCTCGCGCTTTTATGTATCGCGCTTGCACTCTGGTAGTTGTGCGCCGTCCACGTCCGTTTCGCAGTTGGTGGCTACGTTCTGTTAGCAGCTCCTGCTGCGGCATGGCTTGGGCCGGACTGCGGGGTGCGGGATTGCGAGCACCGCCGTTGCTTGGCGATGATGGCGTCGCTGACGCAACGCTGCGGGCCGAGCGGACGATTGTCGATCGGCCACAAGCCGTGGCACATTGGCGGCATGCCCAGCCTCATCCTCTTCATGATTGCCGGCGCCGCACTGTTCGCGTTTTGGAACTCGTCGCGGGCCGCCGCCGAACGCGCCGATATCCTCGGCCGCAATGCTTGCCGCGCTGCGGATGTGCAGTGGCTGGACCAGAGCGTGCACTCCACCAATCTGCGCATCTGCAGGATGCCCAATGGATGGCTGGGCTTCGAGCGCACGTTCCGCTTCGAGTATTCCTACGATGGCGCAGATCGCCACAGCGGCAAGCTGGTGCTGCGTGGCGATCAATTGATTGCCTTCACCGGGCCGCAGGTCGCAACGGTGCGTGCGCTGCACCCGGAGCAAGAACGGCTGGAATGAGCAGGCTGCGTTTGCACCTGCCCTGGCGCCTTCGTCTTGCAGCTATCTGATTCCTGATGCCAGCGTATAGCGGCTAACGCAGCGTCGCGAGCAGTCGTCAGGTGGGTGCGGACGGCGCGCTCAGAATCGGAGTGGACGGTTGGCCCCTGCCGCACCGAGCGCCGGCCGCGCCCGCTTGGCGACGAGCGCAGCACGTTGTTAGGCGCTATTCGTCGCGACTGTCGTCGTGCGTTGTGCTTGGCTCAGTTCATCAGGCGACGAATGGCAGACCTCCAGCCAGATCCGGCCATCGGAGCTGCCGCGCGATCCGGCACCGGCTCGTAACCGTCGCCCCTGCCGCTCAACCAGCGTAGCTGCTGCTTACCCTCGCGGCGCAACTGTGCCTGTGCGAACAGGCAAAGCGGATGCTGCATGTCCGCCCGCTTCAACAGCCGCGACTTGCCACCCACCTCGATGCTGAGAAAGTGCGCTTCATCGGGCGTATCAACATAGCTGCGCGCCACAAGACAGCGCGCGCCCTGCGTGAAGCGATAGATCTCGTACTCGTAGTGGTAGTCGGCTGGGCCGGACGCATCCGGCTCACTGCAATCGACATGACGCGCGCGTTCCACCAGCATGGGAACGCTGCGGTCAGCCATCTTGCGCGCTCTTACTTGACCACGCGCAGATGCGGGCGCTTGCCACCGCTTGGCGGCTCATCCGGCGCAGGCGTGCTCGGCGGCGGTGCACCGGGATCCGGCGGCTCGCTGCTGGTGCCGGGAATGTCGTCCGGCAACGCCATGCCCTGCCCGGTTTCGCGCGCGTAGACCGCCAGTACGGCGGCCATCGGCACCATCACCGGGTAGCTGACGCCGCCGAAGCGCGCAGTAAAGCTCACGCTCTCGTTGTCGACCTGCAGCCCGACCACGGCGCGCTCGGCGATGTTCAACACAACGCGGCCATCTTTGACAGCACTGGCCGGCACTTGCACGCCAGGCAGTCCTGCATCCACCAAAACGTGCGGCGTCATGCCGTTGTCGTTGATCCATTCGACCAAGGCCCGCAACAGGTACGGGCGATGGCTGGTCATGCGGGGGAAATCTTCGCTCATGACGTCATTTTACCCGGACATGGCCCGCAACGGCGGCGACGCGCTCGCAAGTCGGTCTGTTGGCATACAGCCGTCACATCAGCCCGGCAAATCACGCAGCTTTTTTTCCTGATCGGTGAGGCTGCGAATGAAACCGGGATTGCGGAAGATCCGGTTGCCGTAGTCCTCGATCGCCTTGCCATCCTTGGGCAGACCGATCTCCAATGCATCCAGTCGCCAGATGATCGGCGCCATCGCGCAATCGGCCAGACTCATTTCCGGATTGAGGAAGAACTTGCTGGCCTTGAACAGCGGCACCGATGCGGTGAGCAGTTCTTTCAGCCGCTTGCGGCCGGCTTCGGCCTGGGTCTTGTTGCCGAGCTGGATCGCCTGCACCTGCGGCACCCAGTCGTGTTCGATACGCAACATCGCAAGGCGCAGGCGCGCGCGCGATAGCGGGTCGACCGGCATCAGCGGCGGATGCGGATAGCGCTCGTCCAGATACTCGCTGACCACCGATGCGGCATACAGCACTAGGTCGCGTTCGACCAGCGTCGGCACCGAATGATAGGGATTGAGATCGATCAGATCTTCGGGGGGATTTTGCGGGTCGACCGGCACCAGGTCGTAGGTCACCCCTTTCGCTGCCAGGACCAGACGGACCCGGTGGCACAACACGTCGTCGTTGGACGAAAACAAAGTCAAGGTATTCCGCATACGCACACTCGTCGCCATTCAAGGCTCTCCGACGACCGGAATCCGCCGGCCGCATCGGCGCGGTCGGCCCAACGCCGACCGTCACCACGGTCCTTCGAGTGTGCAATCACGTCACGCAAAAGCCAAGAGTGATAGGCCTTATTAATGCACGGGTAGCCGATGACGTTGTCGAGTTGTCAGGCATGGCAGACGATTTGCGCCGTTTTGGCGGA
Organism: Xanthomonas sp. WHRI 8932A; assembly: GCF_035012785.1. Taxonomy (NCBI): domain Bacteria; kingdom Pseudomonadati; phylum Pseudomonadota; class Gammaproteobacteria; order Lysobacterales; family Lysobacteraceae; genus Xanthomonas; species Xanthomonas sp. WHRI 8932A. Next base: position 91,518 of record NZ_JAYGQQ010000009.1, on the reverse strand, counting down.
GATATCGCTTTGCGGCGATGCGGTTTAGGCGCCTACAACAGCCGATGCGTGGCATTGCAGTCGATGCCCCCACCTGGATGCTACTTCGTGAAGCCTGCGCCCCGCGGGGCATCGCGCCGCAGCGGCCAACGTTGCGTTGGCAGAACCGCTGAGTTGTATGGCTTGGTGTGACCACTGGCTGACGCCGCTGCAGCATTGCGCAGGTTGCGCAGGTCGCGTGGTGTATGCGGCTGCTATTGCCGGGGTGTGCTTTCGCTGTCGTGAGCGGACCGACGCATTGCGGAATGCCTGCAGTGCAGGTTACATCCGCGCAGATCTGCGCGCGTTATCGAGGTCAACATCGTCGTGCCAGCAACGATTGGTCGGTCGTGCATGCATCACTCGCCAGCCTACCCTCACCCCAACCCCTCTCCCGTGGGGAGAGGGGCTTGAGCATATAGGTCAGTGCCTGCGCTTGGCGTCCGCAGCTTGGTGCCTTTGCTTGGTACGTGCTTGAGGCATGCGCTTGGTGCAGGCATTAATCGGAGATTACGCCCCGATCAATACACGTCCCTCAAGTCTCAATGCACATCCTTCCAATATTCCGTCTTCAGCAAGTACGCGATGAAGGTGAGGAGCGCCAGGAACAGGATCACCCACACACCCATGCTCTGCCGCTTCAATGCGGCCGGTTCGCCTGCGTACTCGAGGAAGTTGGCGATATCGCGTACGGTCTGGTCGAACTCCACCGGGGTCTGACGTCCCGGCTGCCCAAGCTTCAGCGCCTCCACCGGTTTGTCGCCGGTGGCTTTGTCGGGCGGGCCGAATTGCGCCTGCTGCAGGCCTTGCAGCTCCCACAGCGGATTGGGCATGGACGCGTTAGGGAACAATTGGTTGTTCCAGCCCAGCGGACGGGTCTGATCCAGATAAAACGACTTGAGGTAGGTGTATACCCAGTCGGTACCGCGTACGCGCGCGATCAAGGTCAGATCCGGCGGTGCCTTGCCGAACCACTTGGTCGCCGCATCGTGCGGCATTGTGCCTTCGATATGCTCGCCGACCTTGGCCCCGGTGAAGTTGAGATTGGCCATGACCTCGGCTTCGCTCAATCCCAGATCGCTGGCCATGCGCGAGTAGCGCAGGTACTTCAACGAGTGGCAGCCGGAGCAGTAGTTCATGAACAACTGCGCGCCGCGTTGCAGCGATGCGCGGTCGCCCAGATCGTTGCCCGCCTGCTGCACCTTCCCGCCTTCGGCCGCCATTGCACCTGCGGCCAGGGTCAGGCCACACAGCAGTGCCGCCACGCGCGACTTCCATGACATCACGATGCGCTTAGTCATGGGTCGTCACCCGCTCCGGTACCGGCTTGGTCTTGTCCAGCCGCGTCCACACCGGCATGGTGATGAAGAAGGCGAAGTACAGGAAGGTAAGCACACGCCCCACATAGGTTTCGTGCGCATCGGTGCCGGGGCCGGAGCCGATCACGCCCAACCACACGAAGCACACCACCAGCACGCCCAGCGCCACCTTCGAGATCCAGCCGCGATAGCGCACCGAGCGCACCTTGGCGCGATCCAGCCACGGCACCAGGAACAGGATGGCGATCGCCGAGAACATCACCAGCACGCCGCCGAGCTTGTTCGGTATCACGCGCAACATCGCGTAGTACGGCGTGTAGTACCAGACCGGCTTGATGTGCTCCGGCGTTACCAGCCGATTGGCCTCGGTAAAGTTGTCGTGCTCCAGAAACAGGCCGCCGAACGCTGGCGCGAAGAAGATGATGAAGGCAGCAATTAGCAGCAAAAAGCCGACGCCAACCAGATCTTTCACCGTGTAATACGGGTGGAACGGGATGCCATCGGCGGGCTTGTGCGCATCCCAGCGATTGCCCTTCGGCCCCTTCTTGATATCCACGCCGTCGGGATTGTTGGAGCCCACTTCGTGCAGCGCGCCGATGTGCAGCACGATCAGCAGCAACAGCACCAGCGGCAGTGCGATCACGTGCAGCGCGAAGAAGCGGTTGAGGGTGGCATCGCCGGGCAGGTAATCGCCCATGATCCACTCCGTCAGCCCGTTGCCGATCACTGGGATGGCGCCGAACAACGAGATGATGACCTTGGCGCCCCAGAACGACATCTGCCCCCACGGCAGCACGTAGCCCATGAAGGCTTCGGCCATCAGCACCAGGTAGATCAGCATGCCCAGAATCCACACCAGCTCGCGCGGCTTCTGGTAGCTGCCGTACATCAACCCGCGGAACATGTGCAGATACACCACGATGAAGAACAGCGAGGCGCCGGTGCTGTGCATGTAGCGGATCAGCCAGCCCCACTCCACGTCGCGCATGATGTATTCGACCGACGCGAATGCTTCGGCGGCGCTGGTCTTGTAGTGCATCGTCAGGAAGATGCCAGTGACGATCTGATTCACCAGCACCACGATGGCCAGCGAGCCGAAGTAGTACCAGAGGTTGAAGTTCTTCGGCGCGTAGTACTCGCTGATGTGCTTGCGGTACGTGGGCATCAGCCCGGGCGCGCGTTCGTTGACCCACTCGAACACACCGTTGGCGGTACGAACCAGGATATTGCTCATCAGGCAGCCCCCGTGCTTTTGGTCGACGGACCTGCACCATCCGGATCGACGCCGATCACCAGGGTGTTGTCGTCCACATAGTGATGCGGGGGCACCAGCAGATTGATCGGTGCGGGCACGCCGTCGAAAACGCGGCCGGACATGTCGAAACGCGATTTGTGGCAGGGGCAGAAGTAGCCACCCTTCCACTGCGGGTCGTAGGGCTCGGGCCGGATTTCGGCCACCATTTCCGGTGAGCACCCCAGATGCGTGCACAACCCGACCAGCACCGAGATATCGGACTTGATCGAGCGGTACTCGGGGTTCTTCAGCACGTACTCGGGCTGTTGGTCCTTGTTCTCGGACTTGGGGTCCTTGAGCCGGTCGTCCAACGACGGCAATGCATCGAGCATCGCCTTGGAGCGCTTGACGATCCAGATCGGCTGACCGCGCCATTCCAGGACCAGCCGTTGCCCTTCCTGCAAGGCGCTGATGTCGGCGGTCACCGGTGCACCTGCCAATTTGGCGCGTGCACTGGGATTCCACGACTTCACGAATGGAACTGCAACAAATCCTGCTCCGACCGCACCGACCACGGCCGTCGTCGCGGTCAAAAACCGACGACGCCCGATATCAGCAGGTGCGTTAACCCCATCGTTGGCCATCCGGCTCTCCGATCTTAATTAGGTAGCGTGAGGCTGCCAACGGCTGGCGGGGGGTCCAGCCGCGATGAATCGACCGCAGTGTAGCGGAACGCTTAATGCACAGACAATGCAATGTACGCAGTCGGGCATGTGCGATGCAATGGCCGATGTGCGCGGTCGCCTGTCGTGGTGCCTGCGAACCGCGATAACCCATGCGATGGTTGTGACGCAGTGCGCGCAGACGGCGCATCGGTGCGAGGGCGCGATGAGGCAGCGGAGGCATCGCTGCGCGTGTGCAGCACTGGCGACCATGCGAACGGCAAGGCCTCATTGAGTCACCACCTCAGCGCTGCCTGCATCTGCAAGTGCCGGGGCGCAGCGCGTTGCTCAGTTGGCAGTGGCGCTCTGACCGCGATAGCGGCCGGCCAGCAGGCCGACGCGTTGCACGTAGCGCTGGGTCTCGCTGTAGGGCGGCACGCCACCGTAGCGGTCCACGGCACCCTCGCCGGCGTTGTAACCCGCGGCTGCCAGGGTGAGGTCGCCATTAAAGCGCTTCAGCAACCACGAAAGGTATTGCACGCCACCGCGAATATTTTGCGATGCGTCATAGGCGTCGTTGACGCCGAAGCGGCGTGCGGTACCCGGCATCAATTGCATCAATCCCTGTGCACCGGCGCGACTGAGCGCCAACGGGTTATAGGCCGACTCGGCATGGATGATGGCGCGCACGATGGCTTCTTCGACCCCGAACTCGCGCGCCGCCGACGCGATCTCCTGCTGGTAGGCCGCGGTGTTGAGCCGGATTGCACCGAAGTTGACGCCCGGCTTGGCGCCGCAGGCGTAACAGGTCTCGATGAAGCTGTAGTGGATGGTGCGCAGCCCTTCGATGCTGGCCACCTGGCGCGGACGTGCGCTGGTGTAATGGCGCACGCCGTCCTTCATATACGAATAGACCTGCCCGCTGACCACCCGGCGCGGGTTGACCGCGGCAGCCGGCGCGGCGGCGGGCATGATCGATGTCGCACGCTCTGCCACCGGCAGCGCACGCGGCGCCGCCACAGCGGCCTCGGCCGCGCGCCGTGGTGGCGGGCTGATGATCGTAGCGGGCGCGCCACTGTCGATACTGGCGATGGGACGGGCCAGACCGCTGGACCCTGCCGTCGCCGGGTAAACAGGCGAAGGCGAAGATGGCGGACGGCGGGCCGAGCGGTCGGGGGTATAGCTGCTGATGACGCTACAGGTGGCGCCGCTCTGGCGCTTGCTCAGGTAGCTGGTGATGCCGTCGCCGCTGACGCACTTGTATAGCGTGCCGGCGCTGACCGGCGCAGCCGACAACGTGACAAGCAATAACCCCAGCAATCTTGACATCCCCTTCATGCGGCGGAGTGTCCCAGCTTGCCCCGGGCTTGCCAAGAGGCGGCAATGCTCAGGCCGACAGCCGGTGCAGTCGTGTCCGCAATGCATCCAGCGCATCGACCAGCGGTTGCCGCAGGGCGTCCGGCGCAATCGCCTCGAATGGCAGCTCCAGCAACAGCAGATTGGCGGCAAGCGCCGGCATGCTCGGCGCGCCCAGCCCAAGCCAGCAATGGCCTGCCCCGTCTGCCTCCAGCGCGCCCAGCCAGGGTGGAACCTGCGCGGCCAACGCCTCCAGCGTCCCGGGCAGGCGCACCCTCACCCGGCAGGGGAACGGCGCTTCGCCGATGGCGTTGCGCAGCAACTGCAGCGGCTCCTCCGGCAGCGCACGTGCGCCGAACCGGGCCCCGGTAAGGACTGCCAGATCGATGCGATCTGCGCGCAGCGTGCGCCAATCCTGGCGTTCGCAATCCCAGCCCAGCAGGTACCAGCGCCGACCGTAGTTGACCAACAACGCTGGCTCGACGCAGCGGGTGATGGCCCCGCCGGAGTGACGTCGATAGTCCAGCCGTAGCGTGGTGCGGTCGCGGCAGGCGCCGGCAAGCTGCGCCAGCAAGGCCGCATCTACCAGCGTGCCCGCCTCGGCAATCGGCATGCTCGCCATGGCAGCGTGTGCGGCGCTGGCGCGTTGACCGCTCCGCCGTGGCAGCAGCGGGTCCAGCTTCGCCAGCACGCGAGCCGCCGCCGCATCCATGCCGGCGATGGCCGGGGCGGCCGCGCGTAGGGCGATCGCCACGGTCAGGGCCTCTTCTTCTTCGAACAGCAGCGGCAAGGCCGCCGCACCCTGCCCCAGCCGGTAACCGCCGCCGGATCCCGGCGCCGCATGCACCGGATAACCAAGCTCGCGCAGTCGCTCGATGTCGCGCCGCAGGCTGCGCGGGTGCACCTCCAGGCGCTTGGCCAGTGCAGCGCCCGGCCAGCTGCGGCCACCTTGCAGCAAGGAAAGCAGTCGCAACAGACGGGCAGCGGTCGAAGCCATGGCGAGACGGTATTGCGGACAGAAACTGTCCGCAAGCCCACCTTAGGATCGTCATATCAGCAATGACCTCGAACCCACCTCACCACTAGCTGCTCTCAAGGAACCCACCATGTCCGCCGACCGCCACATCACCCTGTTCCACAATCCCCGCTCACGCTCACGCGGTGTCCTGGTGCTGCTGGAAGAGCTGGGCGCCAGCTACAGCCTGCAGATCATCGATCTGGAAAAGGAGCAGCAGCTTGCGCCGGAGTTCCTCGCGATCAACCCGATGGGCAAGATCCCGACGATCGTGCACGGCGACAGTGTGGTCACCGAACAAGGCGCCATCTATCAGTACCTGGCCGAGCTCTACCCGGAAGCCGGCCTGTCGCCTGCGCCGGGCGACGCCGACCGCGGTGCCTATCTGCGCTGGTTGGCGTTCTATGGCGCGGCATTCGAACCGGCAATCGTCGACCTTGCGCTCAAACGCTCGCCCCCACCGCGCTCGCTCTCGCCCTATGCCGACTCCGACACCGTACTGAACGTGGTCTACGCACAGCTGGCGCAAGGCGACTACCTGCTGGGCACGCGCTGCAGCGCAGCCGACGTGCTATGGGGCGGCGCATTGGCATGGATGGTGCAATTCGGCATGATCGACCCGCCGGCCCCGACCCGCGCCTACATCGCACGCATGACCGAGCGCCCGGCATTCGCGCGCGCAACCGGCGTCGACGCGCAGGCAGCAAGCTAGCAGCGCAAGCGCTGCCGTGAGCGGGTAAACTGTTCGGCTATCTCACCCGCCTGGAATAAGCGCCATGCCCGGGACATCCGTTTCCGATCTGTCCGCGGCCACCGCCGTGGACGCACCTGCCCTGCTGCCGTTGCCGGTCGCTCGCCCGGCGGCACCCGCCGTGGTGCGCGGCAAGCTGTACATCAAGACGCACGGTTGCCAGATGAACGAGTACGACTCGGCCAAGATGGCCGACGTGCTTGCCGCGTCCGAAGGGCTGGAGCTGACCGACAACCCTGAAGACGCCGACGTGGTGCTGGTCAACACCTGCTCCATTCGCGAGAAGGCGCAGGAAAAGGTGTTCAGCCAATTGGGCCGCTGGCGCTTGCTCAAGGAAAACCGTGCCAAGGCCGGCGGCACCCCGGTGATCATCGGCGTGGGCGGTTGCGTGGCCTCGCAGGAAGGCGAAGCCATCGTCAAGCGCGCGCCGTATGTGGATCTGGTGTTCGGGCCGCAGACCTTGCATCGCCTGCCGGAACTGATCCGTGCTCGGCGCCAGTCCGGCAAGTCACAAGTGGACATCAGCTTCCCGGAAATCGAGAAGTTCGATCGCCTACCCGAACCGCGCGCCGATGGTCCATCGGCGTTCGTGTCGATCATGGAAGGCTGCTCCAAGTACTGCTCGTTCTGCGTGGTGCCTTACACACGCGGCGAAGAAGTCAGCCGCCCGTTCGAGGACGTGCTGGTGGAAGTGGCACAGCTGGCGGCGCAAGGCGTGCGCGAGATCAACCTGCTCGGCCAGAACGTCAACGCGTATCGCGGTGCGTATGGCGCCGATGCCGGCGAGGCGGCGCAGTACGCCGATCTGGGCCTGTTGATCCGCACCATCGCGCAGATCGAGGGCATTGGCCGCATTCGCTTCACCACCTCGCATCCGCTGGAGTTTTCCGATTCGCTGGTGGATGCGTATCGCGACGTGCCGCAGCTGGCCAATTATCTGCATCTGCCGGTGCAGGCAGGCAGCGACCGCATTCTGTCGGCGATGAAGCGCGGTTACACCGCGCTGGAATTCAAGTCCAAGATCCGCAAGTTGCGCGCGGTGCGCCCGGACATTTCGATCAGCTCGGACTTCATCGTCGGCTTTCCCGGCGAGACCGAAGCAGATTTTGAAAAGACCATGAAGTTGATCGAAGATGTCGGCTTCGATCAGAGCTTTTCGTTCGTGTATTCGCGTCGCCCCGGCACGCCGGCTGCGGACCTGGAAGACGACACGCCCGATGCGGTCAAGCAGGCGCGTCTGGCCCGTTTGCAGGCGCATATCAGCGCGCATGCGGCGACCATCTCGCAGTCCATGGTCGGCAGCGTGCAGCGGGTGCTGGTGGAAGGCCCATCGCGCCGCGACCCGAACGAGCTGACCGGCAAGAGCGAGAACATGCGACCGGTGAATTTCCCCGGCAATCCGCGCCTGATCGGGCAGTTTGTGGATGTGTTGATCACCGAGGCGATGAGCAATTCGCTACGTGGTCGCATCCAACTGGACGACAGCACCAGCTGACATACGCGCCGCAGTTGTGCGGCGCTGCGTCGAGACAGTCTTTGCAGCGAACACACATCGCGCGTGCGCTGCACGCGTGATGCCGTGTCGGCACACCACTGCTGAAAGATCGATGCAAGCTGCCAGCCGTCTTGCCTGCTGGCGCGTGTGCTGGATCAGGCGGCGCACGTGCTGGCGCGCGTGACTCCTGCCTCGCCTCCATGCAGTGGACTCGCTGCTTAGCGTTCTCGTGGGCGATGCGCGAGATGCATAGCCGCGTTGCCGGAGGCGATGTCGCCACCTGCTCGCGCATCCGGCGATGCGCCGCAGAGCGGACACATCGCTGCACGCAGCATTCCACCGCATCCGCTACAGTGGTCAAAAATTCACCACACTACTGCAACACCTTGCAGCACAAGGCGTGGTGACACTTACCCACAGGCTTTGCGGAATTCGATCCACACCGCATGTGGACAACCTCGCAGGCACTGGTGATTTTTTCACCACATAGCTCCCAGACCTTGCGCCAGTAAGGCTGACGCAATCTATCCACAGGTTAGTGATGCGTGACTCCACAGCGCTTGTGGAAAACTGCCTGCACGCGCAGCGGCCATCGCTGGCGCCGCCTGGTTTGTTGGTGGGATCACATGCTGCGCGCTACCCTCATCTGCCGCCCTACCGACGCCGCACGCGCGCTGTCCGACCCCACCATGAACTCACCTGCCTACCGCGATTTCACCCTGGAACCCGACGACACCGAGCGCCTGGCCAATCTGGCCGGCCCGTTCGACGCGCACCTGCGCCAGATCGAACTCAAACTTGGCGTCGAGATCGCCAACCGCGGCAACATCTTCCGTATCACCGGCCCGGAGCCGGCAGTCACCGCCGCGCAGACGCTGTTGACTGCGTTGTATGACGAAGCCGCCTCGACCACCTTCGATAACCATGCGATCCACTTGCGCTTGACCGACGCCAATGTCGAGCATGTGGCAGACCGTGCCTACCAGGCGCAGGACGTGGCGATCAAGGTCAAGCGCGGCACCGTGCGCGGCCGCGGCGCAAACCAGGCCAAGTACCTGCATGCGATCGCCACGCATGACATCAATTTCGGCATCGGCCCGGCCGGCACCGGCAAGACCTTCCTGGCAGTGGCCAGCGCGGTGGAAGCCTTGAACGAATCGCGCGTGCAGCGGCTGATCCTGGTGCGCCCAGCGGTGGAGGCCGGCGAAAAGCTCGGCTTCCTGCCAGGCGACCTCAGCCAGAAAGTGGACCCGTACCTGCGCCCGCTGTACGACGCGCTGTACGAAATGCTGGGTGTGGAAAAGGTGGTCAAGCTGCTGGAAAAGAACGTCATCGAAATCGCCCCGCTGGCCTATATGCGCGGCCGCACGCTCAACGATGCCTACGTGATCCTGGACGAGGCGCAGAACACCACCATCGAACAGATGAAGATGTTCCTGACCCGCCTGGGCTTCGGCTCCACCGCCGTGGTCACTGGCGACCTGACCCAGATCGATCTGCCCAAGCACGTCAAATCCGGCCTGCGCGATGCGATCGAGGTGCTGCACGATGTGGAAGGCGCCAGCTTCACGTTCTTCGAAGCACGCGACGTGGTGCGGCATCCGTTGGTGGCGCGTATTGTCAAGGCTTATGAAAAGCGCGACCTAGTCGAAAAGCCTGCCGAACCTGCAGCATGACGGCGTAACGATGTCGCCCTGCTAAGCGGGGCTTGGTGCAAATTTAGGACAAGCCAGAAACTGCGGAAATTCTCGGCGTGGCCATCGTGCCGCCGTCCTCCGCAGCGCGGATCTGCACGCGCCAATCCGCAGCGCTACAGCGTTACACTTGGGACAACGCTCTGCACAGGAAGTGCGCATGGTCGGCTATCGCGTCTTGTTCTCTGTCTGCCTATTGAGTCTTGCGCCGGTTGCGTTGTCAGCCGCAGCGGAGAATGTCGGTGCATCCTCCCGCGCTTACATCGAAACCAGTTATCTGGCCGCACCGAGGAATATTGGCCCATTCAGGCTCGCCCGCAGTTCCTACAACCCGGCCGCCAAGGTTTCGGGCGCCGGGTTTCATTACACGATGGCCGACCATTCGGAATTGAACATCGATGTCTTCGTGTATCCGGCCGGGCAACGTGATCAAGCCGAAGCCATCAAGCACGGCATGGCCGCCTTCCGCCAGGATCTTGCCGCAGCGCGGACGCAAGGCACCTATTCACGGCTGGACGAGCTGGACCAGACCAGGTTCATCTTGACAAGCGACGATGCCCCGACTCACACCCCGGCCAATGCGGTAGATGCCCAGGTGATTGCGGCCATTGCCGATGCCGAGCGAATCGTTGGAGAAAAGTTGAGACTCAGCATGGACTTATCATCGTCCGGCATGCCACTGCTTTCCACAGGCTATCTGTTCTACAGGCAGCTCTACTACGTCAAGGTACGGGTATCGGCAGCGTAGCGAGCCATCGCGCAACCCGACTTTGATGCGCTCGCCGACCAAGCCGCACGTGCGCTCGTACCGGCAGTGAAGGTGACCAACATCGGCGGATGCGCGGACTTGACCATCCACCTCGACGCCAAGGCCAAGCCCGAGCAAGGCGCCGTGGACATGACGCGCCAGCTCAAGGCGCATCTGGGCTTCAATTGCTACACGTCGACCAAGCAGGCTGGCATCGAAGATTTGGTAAAAGCCGCCGAGGTGATCGAAATCGCCTACAGCGCCGGTGACTGGAAGTCGCAGTGAGGCAGCACTCGCGCGATACTGTCACCTCTGTCTGATCTGACTTGCTGGTGTTCCCATGACCAAAGGACCCGTCCGCCTCGACGTTGCCGTCAGTTATGCGCTTCCGCGCGCCGGCCTGCCGTCCGCGGTGAGTTTTCGCAAGTGGGTGGCCGCGGCGCTGAAGGGCCGCATCCGCGAGGCCGACCTGGCGGTGCGCGTGGTCGACGAGAAGGAAGGCTGCTCGCTCAACCATCATTACCGCGGCAAGGACTACGCCACCAACGTGCTGAGCTTTCCGGCCGAACTGCCCGAAGGCTTGCCCAAGGGCATCAAGATGCCGCTGCTCGGCGATCTGGTGATCTGCGCGCCGGTGGTGGCACGCGAGGCGGCCGAACAGGGCAAATCGCTGGCATCGCATTACGCGCATCTCACCGTGCATGGCACCTTGCATCTGCTGGGCTGGGACCACGAAGACGACAAGGAAGCCGACGCCATGGAGCAGCTGGAGCGGGAAATCCTGGCCGACCTGGGCATCGACGACCCGTATGCGGGGGAGCGCTGATGCGCGCGTGGTTTGCCCTGACCTGCGTGCTGCTGAGCCCGTCAGCGGTGCTGGCACAGACCGCACCGGTACGCCCGGACCTGCCGGCATTGATCGAATGCCGGCAGCGCATTGGCGACTTCAATGCCCTGACGCCGGTACTGGCCGACCCGCTCAAGGCGGTCGCGCTGGGCTGGACGCCGCTGGAGCAGTCCAACCTGTTCATGACCGAATACACGCTCAACACGCCAATCACTGTGTTCGGCCACAGCACCACGCATATCGCGTTCTCCGGCGCCAGCGTCATGGCGATCCTGGACCTGCCCGACCCGCGCCCGCTGGCCAAACAGCTGGACCTGGAACTGGGCGTGGATAACGCCGAAAAGGTCATGTATGGCCGCGAGCTGGTCAGCGAAGACACCACCAACCCGAAGACCGGCGAGGCGATGATCGAGTCGGTCGTGCTCAGCGTGACCAACGTCAAATCGCATCCGGGCAAGACCGTGGTCGGCTGCGGCTACAGCCTGGACCTGCCCTGAAACCCGGCGCCCGGCAGCGCATCCACAGCGGCTTGCCGGCTTCCTGCTAGACTGCGACCTATCGCCTGGTCTGCCGGGTGCCCTTCCCCGTCATGATGTCCGAAGACGACAGTAGCCACACCTCAGAAAACCCCGAAAAACGCCGCAGCTGGCTCGAACGCCTGAGCGCGGCCTTCTCTGGCGAACCCCATACCCGCGACGAACTGGTCGCCTTGCTGCGGACCGCCGAACAAGACGGTCTCATCGCCGCAGACACCCTGCGCATGATGGAAGGCGCGATTTCCGTGTCCGAGCTCACCGTGGGCGACGTGATGATTTCGCGCTCGCAAATGGTGTCGCTGCCGGTGGAAGCGCGCTTCATCGACCTGATGAAGCAGGTGGTCGAATCCGGCCATTCGCGCTTCCCTGTACATGGCGAAAACAAGGACGAAGTGCTCGGCATCCTGCTGGCCAAGGACCTGTTGCGCGGCGTGGTCGCCGATAACGGGCCCGGCAATGTGCGCGAGCTGTTGCGCCCGGCGGTGCTGATCCCCGAGTCCAAGAAGCTCAACGTGCTGCTCAAGGAATTCCGCCTGTCGCGCAACCACATGGCGATTGTGGTGGACGAGTACGGCGGCGTCGCCGGTGTGGTCACCATTGAAGACGTGCTGGAGCAGATCGTTGGCCAGATCGACGACGAGCACGACGATGCCGAAGAAGAGAATTCGCTGATCGCGATCCAGGCGGATGGCCGCTACGTGGTCGATGCGCTGACGCCGATCGAGGACTTCAACGAACGCTTCGGCGCCGAATTCCCGGATGACGAGTACGACACCGTGGGTGGGCTGGTGACCGATGCGATCGGGCACCTGCCGGAGACCGGCGAAGAGTTGACCTTGGGCAGGTTTGCGTTCCGCGTGGCCAAGGCCGACACGCGCCGTGTACATGCCTTCCACGTCACCATCCTGCCGCCCGACCCGCAGGACGACGCTTGAACCTCGCGCGCCGTCACGCCACGGTGCGATGCAGCCGTGGTGGCTGGCAATGGATCGCTTCCTGGGCGCTGCTCCTGCTGACGCTGCTGGTGGCGCCACTTGCGTCGGCCCAGGGTACGCAGGCTGCTGCCCCGGCTAGCACACCGCCACCGCGCGTCGGCGTGGTCACCATGCAGCCGGGCGAAGTGTTCTTCGAGCGCTTCGGGCATGACGCCATCGTGGTGGTCGACCCGCTCACTCAGCGGGCAACCTCGTACAACTTCGGCTTCTTCGATCCGAGCGAGCCGGACTTCGTGCCGCGCTTCACCCGCGGCGAAATGATGTATTACCTGGTGGCGTTGCCGCTGGAAGAAGACTTGTCGCAGTACCGCGACGTTGGCCGCGGCGTCAGTGTGCAGTGGCTGGATCTGCCGCCCGAGCAGGCGCGCGCGCTTGCCGATGGCCTGGCGGTCCGCAGCCGGCCCGAAAACGCCCGCTATCACTACGATTATTTCGAAGCCAACTGCGCCACCATGGTGCGCGACACCCTGGACCGTGCCATGGGCGGCGGTTTGAAATCGCAGCTGGCCGGCCGCTCGCGCGGCAATACCTTTCGCAGCGAAGCGGTGCGCCTGGCCTCCCCTGCCCCGTGGATGTGGCTGGGCTTCGACCTGGGGCTAGGGCCGTACGCAGACCGCTCGCTGTCGCGCTGGGAAGAAGCGTTCGTGCCGATGCGGCTGGCCGACAGCCTGACCCAGGTACACAACAGCGCCGGCCGCCCCTTGGTGCAAGCCACGCAGGTACTGCTGCCGCACCGTATCGCCCCGGAACCTGCCGACCAGCAGCGCCATTGGTGGCCATGGTTGCTGGTCGGCCTGGCGCTTGCAGCCGGCGTGCTGGCACTGCGTCGCAAACCGCGCTTACTGGCCGGCCTTGCGCTGCCGTTTTGGTTGCTGTGCGCCATCGGCGGCGGCCTGCTGGTGTACCTGTGGGGCTTTACCGCGCACCAGTCCGCCTGGGCCAACCGCAATCTGCTGCTGGTCAATCCGCTGTGCGTGCTGCTGTTGATCGGCGGCATACAGTTGCTGCGTGGTCGCCGGCCCGGACGCTGCTTCGATGGACTGCGCTGGGTGGTGGCCGCAGGGGCCTTGCTGGCCATGGTGATTCACTGGCTCTCGTTCCAGGCGCAATACAACCTGCAATGGGTAATGCTGCTGTTGCCGGTCCACGCCGCGCTCGCGATCGCTCTGCAGCCGCGCGACTTGCCGCTGCGTCAGCGCTGATCCAGGATGCGCGCATGAACAACCACGGTCGCCATCCGGACAACCCGTCCTGCGTCATCACCTGCGCGTACTACGACGGTGACGGCAAGCGGCACGACATCAGCCTGGAGCAGATCAGCGACGTGCTGGAGCGCCCGGATGGCTTCGTCTGGGTTGGCTTGTATGAGCCGCAGGAATCGGTGCTGCACAAGTTGCGGGACGAGTTCGGCCTGCACGATCTGGCTATCGAGGACGCGCTCAAGGCGCACCAACGCCCCAAGGCCGAGAGCTACGGCAATTCGTTGTTTGTGGTGGTCAATACCGCGCAACTGGTCAACGAACGCATCCGCTACGGCGAGACGCATGCGTTCCTCGGCGCACGTTTTCTGCTGACCGTGCGCCATGGCGCGTCGCTGTCCTACACGCCGGTCCGCCATCGGGTGGAACGCGAGCCGGCGATGCTGCGCAAGGGCGCGTCGTTCTGTCTGTATGGCGTGCTGGACTTTGTGGTCGACAACTACCTGCCGATCATGGACGAGTTTCGCGACACGCTGGAAGGCCTGGAAAAAGACATTTTTGCCGACAATTACAAGCGCGAAACCGTGGTGCGCCTGTATGAGCTCAAGCGCGAACTCAACAAGATGCGTCTGGTGGTCGCCCCGTTACAGGACGTGCTCTCGCACCTCAAGCGCAATCCGGGCGCGTTGATCCATGACGAGGTCGGCATCTACCTGCGCGACGTGCTCGATCACGCCGTGCGCATCAACGACGCCATCGACACCTTGCGCGAGATGCTCGGCACCGCCTTGAGCGTCAACCTGTCGATGGTGACGCTGGCGCAGGGCGAAACCGTCAAGCGCCTGGGCGCCTGGGCCGCCCTGCTCGCCGCACCGACCCTGATTACCAGCTGGTACGGCATGAACTTCAGCCACATGCCCGAACTCGACAAATCCTATGCCTACCCCTTACTGGTGGGCGGCGTGGTGGCCTCGTGCCTGGTGCTGTATCGCCTGTTCAAGCGCGCGCGGTGGCTGTAGGCCGCTTTGCGGCCGGGATTGGGGAGTGGCGATTCGGGATTGGTTGGAGCGGGTTGGCTGGTTGCTGATCGAGCTTGAGTGATGGTTGAGTTTGAGCGCTGTTGCGTTTGATCGTTCGATCAATCCTGTTTGAAGGCTGGTGGTTTCTGTTGGCGCGCGCTAGCCAACGACCAGCTGATGCGTACCCTCATCCGCCCTTGGGGCACCTTCTCCCGATGGGAGAAGGAAGCGCCGTTGCTTGACGAATCCCTACTCCCGAATCCCCACTCCCGGCACTCAAGCCACATAGATCGTCTTGATATTCATGAACTCGTGGATGCCGTGATCGGCGAGTTCGCGGCCAAATCCTGAGCGCTTGATGCCACCGAATGGCAGCCGCACATCGCTCTTGACCACCGAATTGACGAAGGCGGCGCCGCACTGCAGTTGCTGCGCCACGCGCTCGCCGCGCTTGGCGTCTGCGGTCCACACGCTGCCACCCAGGCCGAACGTAGTGTCGTTGGCCACACGTACCGCTTCGGCTTCGTCGGCCACACGAATGATAGAGGCCACCGGACCGAAGAATTCTTCGTCGTACGCCGGCATGCCGGGGGCGACCTGGTCGAGGATCGTGGCCGGGTAGCCGGCATGCGAGCCCGGCACCGGTGCACCGCCCAGCAATACCTTCGCTCCCTTCTCCACGCTGGCCTGCACCTGCTTGTGCAATTCGTCGCGCAAATCGGCGCGTGCCATCGGTGCGAGTGTGGTGCTTTCCTGTTGCGGGTCGCCGACCACGCGCTCGGCGGCGGCGGCGACAAAGCGTTCGATAAACTGGTCGGCGATGGCATCGACCACGATGAAGCGCTTGGCGGCAATGCAGGTCTGCCCGCTATTGTCGAAGCGCGACTGCACTGCCGATTGCACGGTGTGTTCAAGATCGGCGTCTTCCAGCACCACGAAGGCGTCACTGCCGCCCAACTCCATCACGCACTTCTTCAGTTGATCGCCGGCATTGGCGGCCAGCGAGCGGCCGGCACGTTCGCTGCCGGTCAACGTCACTGCAACAATGCGGTCATCGCGCAGCACATCGGCGGCCTGGTCGTTGTCGATATGCAGCACGTCGAAAACGCCCGGCGGAATGCCGGCGGCATCAAGCATGTCCTTCATCGCATCGGCGCAACGCGGCACGTTGCTGGCATGCTTGAGCAGCGCCACATTGCCGGCCATCAGGCCCGGCGCGAGAAAGCGAAACGCCTGCCACAGCGGAAAATTCCACGGCATCACCGCAAACACGCAGCCCAGCGGTTCATAGCGCACATAGCTGGACTGCGCCTCGGTTGGAATCTCGCGCGGCGCCAAGTACTCGGCAGCATGGTCGGCGTAATACGCGCAGGCCTGCGCGCACTTGTCGACCTCGGCCAGCGCTTCGCGGCGCAGCTTGCCCATCTCGGCGGTCATGATGCGCTGCAGGTCGTCGCGCCGTTTGGTCAACTCCTCGCCAACCCGGCGCAGCAAGGTGCCCCGTTCGGCCAAGGGCAATGCTGCCCACTGCGCAAACGCCTTGGCGGACGCGGCCAAGCGCGCCTCGATGGCGGCGGCGTCCAGCGTCTGCTGGGTATGTTCGACCTGGCCGTTGGCAGGGTTGACGGTGTCGTAGGACATGACGGTCTCCAGTTGCAAGACGCCCAATGCTAGTCGCCGGGAAGTTGCAGCCGCGTCACAACCACTGCAAATTGCTGCAACGCTGTGTTTACCCGCACCGCGACGCAATGCCGCACCTTCACCGCACAGCTGGCGGATCAATTGCAGCTGGGATCACGCTCCCAGACAAGGTAACGAAAGCAGCCTTGCCCTGTTCAGACGGTCCAACCGCGCATTGCTCTAGCATTGCGCGGCGGCAGATTCATCCATCCATGGAAGACCACCACGATGCGCCGGAATCTCATCGCTCTCGTTGTACTTGGCACCAGTGCATGCCTGACGGGATGTGCCGTCCTCCAGGACCTCTTGCGTGGCCCGCGGCCCGGACCAGCCGGGTTTGTCACCGTACGCTGCAACAGCCTGATGCCCGATCCCGCGCAACCCTGCGAGGACGAGGCACTGCATGCGTGCTCGGACACTGCGATCCGCCAACTGATCACCGCGCAGTCGTCGCCGAACATGGTCACGATCGTTCCCGATAAGCGAAAGTCCAAGGACGACAGCAAGGACAACCGCAAGGACCGCGCCGATGAACAACCTAGAGTCGAGCAACACGGCTACGACATCAGGGCCGAGTATCAGTGCTACCTGACCAAGCCGCAGCCCTGGGACAACGGGTACACGCCTCCGGCCAGGTAGCCGCCGCTCGCACTGGTGTGCCCAGCGTCCGGCGGCCGTCGTATCCGTCGTACACGTCGGTGGCTTGAGCGTTCGCACCTGTCTGATGGCCGCTTGCTGCAGTTCATTGGCCACACTAACGCGGGCACCTGCTCAGGGAGCAGCTTGCAGCGCCAGTTGCTGATCGCGCAGACGGCGTTTTTCGCTGCGTGCCAGCAGCCACCAACCGATCACCGCGGCGACCGACACCGCCAGCACCATCACTGTGGCCAGTGCGTTGATCTTGGGGCTGATGCCCAGCCGCACCGATGCGAACACCTTGATCGGCAACGTGGTGGAACTGGGCCCGGCCAGGAAGCTGGCAATCACTACATCGTCCAGCGACAGGGTAAAGGCGAGCAGCCACCCCGATGCGAGTGCCGGCGCGATGATCGGCAAGGTGATCAGGAAGAACACCTTCAGCGGCGTGGCTCCCAGATCCATCGCAGCTTCTTCCAGCGAGCGGTCCAGCTCCTGCAGGCGCGAGGAAATCACCACGGTGACAAACGATACGGTGAAGGTGACATGCGCGACCCAGATCGCCACTGCCCCGCGCGGTGCGATGCCGAGCACGCCGCCCATCGAGACCAGCAACAGCAGGATGGACAAGCCGATGATCACCTCCGGCATCACCAGCGGTGCGGTGATCAGCGCACCGAATAGCGTTTTGCCGGGAAACCGCCGCATGCGCACCATCGCCATCGCGGCCATCGTGCCCAGCACCATCGACGCGCAGGCGGTCCAGAACGCAACTTCCAGACTGACCCAGGCTGCCTCCAGCAATTGCCGGTCGCGCAGCAACTCGCCATACCAGCGCGTCGAAAACCCGCCCCACACCGTGGCCAGACGCGAGGCGTTGAACGAGTACACCATCAGCAAGAGGATCGGCAGATACAAAAACCCGAACCCCAGCGCGAGCACACTGCCGCCCAGTACGCGCCCACCGCGCGAGGCCCGCATCAAGTCAGCCGCCCTTCCAGCTCGCGCTGCTGGTAACGGTGGAAGATCACGATCGGCACCAGCAGCAACACCAGCATGACGGTGGCCACGGCAGCGGCCACCGGCCAATCGCGATTATTGAAGAACTCGCCCCACAACACGCGGCCGATCATCAAGGTGTTGGGGCCGCCCAGCATTTCCGGAATCACAAACTCGCCCACCGCCGGGATCATCACCAGCATGCAGCCGGCCACGATGCCATTACGCGACAGCGGCAAGGTGATACGCACAAACGCTTGCCACGGACGCGCGCCCAGATCGTAGGCCGCTTCCAGCAAGCGGTTGTCGTGCTTGACCAGATTGGCGTACAGCGGCAACACCATGAAGGGCAGATAGCAGTAGACGATGCCGATATAGGCGGCGACGGGCGTGTACAGCAACTGCAACGGCTGCTTGATCACGCCCAGCGCCAGCAGCGCCTGATTGAGCAGGCCGTTGCCGTCGAGAATGCCGATCCACGCGTAGACACGAATCAAGAACGAGGTCCACGATGGCAGCACCACCAGCATCATCGCCACGTTGCGGGTAGCCGACGGCAAGCGTGCGATCACATACGCCATCGGGTAGCCGATCAACAACGCCAGTGCGGTGGAGATCGCCGCGATCTTGATCGAGCTCAGGTACGCGGCCACGTACTGGCTGTCGCGCAGCAGCGCGAGGTAATTGCCCAGATGCAGCTTGACGCTGACGGCGCCATCGGCCGCAGATGCGAACAGCGGCGTGTATGGCGGCATCGCGATGGCGCGCTCGGCAAACGAAATCTTCAGCACGATCAGGAACGGGATCGCGAAGAACACCAGCAACCACAGGTACGGTGCGGCGATCACGCCCCAACGCGCACCCGGCAAGCCGCGACGGAAAAGACGCGGCCTCATGCGGTAAGCACCACGCCATCGTCCTCGCCCCAACCCACCCACACCGCATCGCCCCAGGTCAGCGCTTCGCTTGCCCAGCGCTGGCGATTGGCGAAGTTAGCCATCAGCTTGACCCCGCTGGGCAGGCGCACGTGGTAGACCGAATGGCTGCCGAAATAGGCGATGTCTTCGATCACGCCCTGCGCCTTGTTGCAGGCCTGCGTGGGTTCGTCCTTGCCGATGGCGAGTTTTTCCGGACGCAGCGCAAACGCCACCGCTTGGCCTTCGAAGCCGGTGATACCGTGGCCGATACGGATAGGGGCGTCGAACGCCGGCGTCTTCAGCGTGACGTAATCGGGCGCGTCTTCGGCGATGACGGCATCGATCAGATTGACCGAGCCGATGAATTCGGCAGCGAAACGGTTGGCCGGTTGTTCGTAGATTTCATCGGGCGTGCCGACCTGCTGGATCCAGCCCTGATCCATCAGCGCGATGCGCGTGGCCATGGTCATCGCCTCCTCCTGGTCGTGGGTGACCATCACGCAGGTGACCCCGGAGGTTTCGATGATGTTGACCAGTTCCAGCTGCATCTGCGAGCGCAGTTTTTTGTCCAGCGCGCCCATCGGTTCGTCCAGCAGCAGCAGTTTGGGCCGCTTGGCCAGCGAGCGCGCCAGCGCGACACGCTGCTGCTGGCCGCCGGAGAGCTGATGCGGCTTGCGCCTGGCCAACGCGCCCAGCTGCACCAGCTCCAGCATCTCGCCGACGCGGGTGGCGATGGCGGCCTTCGACAGGCCTTCCTGCTTCAGCCCGAAGGCGATGTTCTGCTCCACGCTCATATGCGGAAACAGCGCGTAGGACTGGAACATCATGTTGATCGGGCGCTCGTACGGCGGCAGCGCGTCGATCGGCTGGCCATCGAGTGTGATGCGCCCCTTGGTGGGTCGCTCGAAGCCGGCCAGACAGCGCAGCAAGGTGGATTTGCCGCTGCCCGACCCGCCCAGCAGCGCAAAGATTTCGCCCTTGCGGATCTGCAGGCTGACATCGTCGACCGCGACAAAGCCATCGAATTCCTTACGGACCTCGCTGATGGACAGGTAGCCGGCATCCGCAGGGGTGGACAGGGGCGGCAAGGCGTCGGTCAGTGACATGGTTCCTCTCGATGACGGCAAACGCAGGCGCCGGGGGTAGAGCCTGCGCGCCATGATGGCAAAAGCATGTATCGGCTGTCGGGCGCGTCTGCGCGTCTGCGCGTCTGCGCGTCTGCGCGTCTGCGCGTCTGCGCGTCTGCGCGTCTGCGCGTCTGCGGCTGAGAGTGACGATCAAGCGGCTTTGCGGCAAGTGCCCGTGACTGCATCAGTGGTGACTTGTTTCGATTGGAGAAGACATCGCCGGGCAATACCAGCCGATCAAGCGGAGCTAACGCTAGACGAGCAGCTAACAAAACGACTGTGCTCAACGCCAGGCGGCCGGTGCTCCGTGCTCCGTGCTCGGTGCTCGGTGCTCGGTGCTCGGTGCTCGGTGCTCGGTGCAGCATCTACTACTCGTACACTCCGGTTCTGCGTGCTGTCCGCACCCACCTGACGATTGCTGGCTCCGTTGTGTTAGCCGCTCCAAGTTGGTCTGATCAACCGGATATCCGGATGCAAAACGCACGCCGTCCAAACGTGTAAGACGATGCGTAAATCGGTATGCAAGCCGTCCTCGTCGCTGCGTGTTTAAGTCCAGCAAAGCGCAGGTTTCCACACTCACTGACGGGGCTTGTGCAAACCCCATCAACCCGATGACGTCCGTGCCACCAATACTCCCGATGCAGACCGCATGCGCAACCATCACCGACGCGCGGCAATGGCAATGGAATTGGCAGCGCAGGCATGCCTACTTGAAGGCACCATCAGGCATCGACAACAGTCAACGCGTCTCCTGCGGCGCCTCGCTCCAGCCCAGACCCAGACTTTTTTGCAGCGCGACGTAGTTGACCAATAGCTGCACCTGCGCTTGCGCGGCGGCGTCCTGTGCGGACAACTGCTGGCGTTGCACGTCGAGCAGATCGATCGACGAGGTTGCGCCGGCATCGCGGCGTTGCTGCATCAGTCCGGCCGAGCGCGTGGCCGAGGCTTCGGCCTGGCGCGCGACCACTAGCTGCTTGCGCGCAGAACCGAAGCGCGACAACGCAGAGCTGGCATCCTGCAACGCCGCCAGCACCGCGCCCTCATAAGCCGCCTCGCGGCCGGCATTGCCGGCACGCGCCTGTTCCACCTGCGCACGGGTCTTGCCGAAATCGAAGATCGACCAGCGCAGCATCGGCACCGCCAGGGTGGTCAGCGCATCGGAGTTGAAGTCGCTGGGCGAACCGGCCACCCAACTCAGCCCACCCAGCAGGGTCACCTGCGGGAAGTAACCATTCAACGCCTCGCCGATCTGCGCGCTGGACGCGGCCAGCTCGCGCTCGGCCTTGCGCACGTCGGGGCGACGACGGATCAACGCGCCGGCATCGTCCACGCGCACGTCGGTGGGCAACATCGGCAGTGGCTGCACCGCCGCCAGTTGCGCGTCCAACGCGCCGGGCTCGCGTCCGACCATCAAGGCGAGCTGGTCCAGCGCTTCCTGCAATTGCATTTCCAGCGGCAGACGCTGCGCTTGCTGCTGCTGCACCTGGGTAGCGATCTGCTCAACCTGCAGGTCAGAGGACGCACCGCGCTCGCGGCGTTGACGGGTCAATGCCAGCGATTGGCCGATCTTCTCCAGATTGGCATCGGCAATGGCCAGCCGTGCCTGCAGCCCGCGATAGTTGAGATACACCTGCCCCACTTCGGCGGCGAGCTGCACCTGCGCATCGGCCAGCTCGGCTTCGGAGGCCTGCGCTTGCGCCAGCGCGCCCTCGGCGGCGCGACGGCGGCGGCCGAAAAAATCCAGCTCCCAACTGGCATCGAAACCGGCGCTGTAGATCTGGGTCTTGTCCAGATCCAGTGCCTGATCGCCTGCGGCTGGCTGTTGACCGGGCTGGCCCTCCTGCAGCCCGCCCAGCGTGTCCACGATGGTCTGCGGCGGCTCGGCATAGGCGTAGATCGCACTGGCATTGAGCTTGGGCAAGCGCTCGGCGCGGCGTTGCCGGGCCAGAGCGCGGTTGGCGCGCAGACGCGCTTGCGCTGCGCGCAGGTTGGGGCTGTCGGCCAACGCCCGGGTCACCAGCTGGGTGAGCTGCGGGTCGTTCAATTGCTCCCACCAGTGGTTCAACGGCGCGGCGGCAACCACCTGCGCGCCGCTGGCGCGATGCAGCGCGGGCGCCTGCATGGCCGCATCGGCCACCGGCGGTGCCTTGGTGTAGTTGGGGCCGACCATGCAGCCGCCCAGCAACACGGCGCTCAGCGCCGCCGCCAGTGGCATGCGCATCGGGCGCAGGGAATCAGTGCATTGCAAGGTGCGCCCCCTTGGGTAACGGTTTGAGCAAAAAAGCCAGCGGAATCGTGCAGACCACGATCACGCCGAAGATCCAGAACAGATCGCTGTAGGTCATCACCAACGCCTGCTGTTGCACCAGTCGCGCCAACTGCGCGATCGAGCGGATGGCCGCCTCGCCACCGGCGCTGCCCTGCATCTGCGCGCTCAGGCCAGCCAGAAAGTCCTGCGCGCGCGTCGCATTGGCGGTGATCGCGCTACCGATGGTTTCGGTGTGGAAGGTCATGCGGCGCTCCTGGAAGGTGGAGATCAGCGCCAACCCGACCGATCCGCCCAGGTTGCGGCCGGCATTGAACAGGCCCGATGCATCGCCGGCCAGCTCCGGCGGCACCGAAGAGATGGCCGCCTGATTGAGCGACATCATCGCCAACGCCAACCCGCAGCCTTGCAGCAACTGCCCGGCGACGAAATGCGTGCCGACGGTGTCGGCGGTCAGCGACAGGTTGACGAAACACGCCGCGGCAAAACAGATCAGCCCGGCGATCACCAGGATGCGCACGTCCACGATGTCCAGCAGCTTGGGCATCATCGGCATCAGCAGCACGGTGGGCAGGCCGGACAGCAGCAGCACGTAACCGGCCTGCTCCGTGTTGTAGCCGGAGATCACCGCCAGAAACTGCGGAATCATGTACATCACGCCGAACAGGATCATGCCCACCGCCATGATCATGATGAACACCGCGCCGAAACTGCGATGCAGCAGCAGCGATAGACGGATCACCGGCGCGCGCTTGCGGAACTGGCCGACCACCAGGGCGATAAAGCCGCTCAAGGCGATCAGGCTCAGCGTGTTGATTTCGCTGGATTCGAACCAGCGTTCGCGCTGGCCTTCTTCGAGCACGACGGTAAGCCCGCCCAAGCCCGCAGTCAGGCCGTAGATGCCCAGCCAATCGGCATTGAGCAGGCCCGCCCAATCGGCCTTTTCATGCTTGAGCCCCAGCAGCAGCAACGCCACCAGGCCGACGCAGATCGGCACGTTGATGAAAAACGCGTAATGCCAGCTGACGTTTTCGGTCAGCCAGCCACCGAGCAGCGGGCCGATCACCGGGCCCATGATCACGGTCATGCCGAACAAGGCGGTGCCCATGGTCTGCTGGCTGGGCGGCAGCCGTGTCGCAACGATGGTCAGCGCGGTGGGAATCAGCGCACCGCCAGCCAGGCCCTGCCCGACCCGGCCGATGATCATCATCGTCAACGAGGTCGACAACCCGCACACCACCGAAAACGCGGTGAACATCACCGCGCAGATCAGCAGGAAGTTGCGCAGCCCCAAGGTGCGCACGAACCAGCCGGTCAGCGGGATCATGATGATCTCGGCGACCAGATACGCGGTGGAAATCCAGGTGCCTTCGGTGCCGCTGGCGCCGACCTCGCCCTGGATGGTGGGCAGCGCAGCGTTGACGATGGAGATATCCAGCGTCGCCATGAACGAGCCGATGGTGCCGGCCAGCACCGCCAGCCAGGCGCCCGGCTCGGCCTTCTCGCGAGTCGCGCTGCCGCCGGCACTCGGGCCGGTGGCTGCCGCTGCACTCACTGCGCGCGCTCCTGCTCCTGCACGCGGTCGGATTCTTTTTCGGCACGCTCCTTGGCGTCCTTGGCCGAGCGCGTGTCTACCGTCACTTCCACCGACATGCCTGGCACCAGCACCTTGCGCGCCTCTTCGCCGGCCAACACACGGATACGCACGGGCAAGCGCTGCACCACCTTGGTGAAGTTGCCGGTGGCGTTTTCCGGTGGCAACAGCGCGAACTGCGAGCCGGTCCCGGGCGACAGGCTTTCGACCTTGCCGTGCAGCTTCACCCCGGACAGCGCGTCGACCTCGATCTCGGCCGGCTGGCCGGGACGCATCAGGCCGACCTGGGTTTCCTTGAAGTTGGCGATCAGGTACAGCGATTCCTGCGGCACGATGGTCATGGTGCGGGTGCCGGCGGCCAGGAACTGCCCCACCTGCACGGTCTTGTCGCCGACGCGGCCGTGGATCCGGCTGGTCAGGCGCGTGTCTTCCACCGCGATGCGGGCCTGATCGGCGTCGGCGGTGGCCTGCTTCACCCCGGCCTGGGCCTGCTCCAGTTGCGCCGTGCTGGCCTGGATCTGGCTCTGCGCCCCTTTGGCCTGCGCCTGGGCCGCGTCGTACTGGGCGCGGGCGCGCGCAAGCTCGTGCTGCAGGCTTTCCTGGTGCTCGTGGGTGTCGGCGCCGGACGCCGCCAGCGGCGCGAAGCGCTTCACTTCGGCCTGGGCGAAGGTGAGGCTGGCAGCGGCAGCAGTGACCTGGGTACGTGCCTGCACCAGCGCCGATTCCTGCGCAGAGACATTGGCCGTGGCCGCAGCGATATCGGCCTGGCGCGCGGCAATCGCGGCCTCGGCCTGCTGCAGGGTTGCCTGGTAAGTGCGGTCGTCGATCTGCAGCAGCGGCTGGCCGGCGTCCACGATCTGGTTGTCGCCCACCATCACCTTGGTCACATAGCCGCTGACGCGCGGCGCCACCGCCACCGAATCGGCCTGCAGATAGGCGTTATTGGTGTCCTGCATGTAGCGGCCCTTGATCAGGTAATAGGCCAGCCAGACCACCAGCAAGACCAGCACCAGCACGCCCACCAGGATCAGCGTCCACTTGACCTTGGGGTTCTTCAACGGCGAAGGCTTCTGCTCCTGGTCGTCGTGCGCGTCGGCGCCCTGCGCATCCGCGGTCTGGCTGCGGCCATCGTTGGACGGGTGGTCTGCTTGGTTGCTCAAAGGAAGCGTCCTGTAGGTCGTGGGCGATGCGCGCAGCGGCATGCCGCATCAGCGGCACGGCGAAAGCGGCGGAACCATACAATTATTTGAACTCGTCGGTACAGGTTGCGTGATGAGGCCAGTCAGCTGGGGCTGAGGCTGGCCGGACGCGCGGTACCGCTCGGTTGGCAAGTGTCGGGCAGCCGCGTGCCGCACCCAAGCGTGCGCTCGCGACGCGATGCCGGTGCGCCAGCTGCACGCTGCCGCGACCAGATTTGCAGTGTCTCAGCCAATGATTGGCGTTTGATAAGGATGCGGCGGCCTGCGCCGCATCAGCGCCTGACGCCACGGCTCAGCGGCCGGTCTTGATCTCGGTCCACAGCCGCGTGTACAGGCGATCGACGTCTGGCGAGTTGATCGCGTAGGTGAACATCTTGGCGGTCACTTCTGGCGGCGGGTAGATGGTGGGGTCGTTGCGGATCGCCGCATCCACCAGCGGCGTGGCGGTGCGCACCGGGTTGGCGTAGTGAATGAAGTTGCTGTTGGCCGCGGCCACCTCCGGCTTCAACAGGTAATTGATAAAGGCGTAGGCGTTGTCAGCATGCTTGGCGTCCTTGGGGATGGCCAGCATGTCGAACCATTGCGGCGCGCCCTCCTTCGGAATGGCGTAGGCCACGTTGACGTTGTTGCCGGCCTCTTTGGCACGGTCGCGCGCCTGGATGATGTCGCCCGACCAACCCACCGCCAGACAGGTATTGCCATTGGCCAGCGAGGTGACGTACTGGCTGGAGTGGAAGTTCTGTACGTACGGGCGGATGGTCTTGATCAGCGCGGCAGCCTTCTCGATCTCGGCCGGCACGCTGCTGTGCGGATCCAGGCCCAGATAATTCAGCGCGATCGGGATCATGTCCGAGGGCGTGTCCAGAATGGTGACGCCGCAGTCCTTGAGCTTGGACAGATTCTCCGGCTTGAACACCAGATCCCAGCTGTTGGCGACATCGGTACTGCCGAAGATCGCCTTGAGCTTGTCGACGTTGTAGCCGATGCCGGTGGTGCCGATCATGTACGGCACGCCATAGGCGTTGTTCGGGTCCTGCGCGGCGATGCGGCGCATGACGTCCGGATCCAGATTGACCAGATTCGGGATCTTGCTCTTGTCCAACGGCAGGAACACACCGGCCTGGATCTGCCGGCCGAAGAAGTTGAGCGTGGGCACTACCACGTCGTAATCGCTGCCGCCGGCCAGCAACTTGGTTTCCACCATCTCGTCGCTATCGAACACGTCGTAGGTGACCTTGATACCGGTGCTTTTTTCGAACGCGGGAATCGTGTCTTCGGCGATGTAGTCGGAGTAGTTGTAGACGTTCAGCACCTTGGCCTGCGCATCGGCCTTGCCCGGCGCGCCACCGCCGCCACAGCTGGACAACAGGGTGATGGACAGGGTCAGGGCGAGCAGTCGCAGCGTCATGTGGGTCTCCAGGGCAGCGCGGTGGGAGCGGCCCGGCATCGCGGCCGGTCTGCGCCCAGCCTACCCACCGCGTCCGGGTTTGCACAGCGGGAGGTGCGTGGACCGGGGTTCGCGGTTTGACGCGCTGAAGCGTCGGGATTGGCGAAGGTCGGCCGCGGCGGTGGCGCTTGCTGCGCTGTGGCTGCGCGGCTCTGCGGCCGGAGGCCTGCCGCCGCGCTTACTTGCCCAACGCCTGCGCGGTGTCGTCCAACGCCGCCCAGGCCTTGTCGAACAGCTCGTCGACCTGCTCGCAGGTGATGATCAACGGCGGCGACAGCAGCATTGCATCGTAGGTGGCGCGCAGGATCAGACCGCGCCGTAGCGCGAAGTCGCGGCACATCGCACCAACCCGCCCGCGCCCGGGGAAATACCGGCCGCGCTGGCGCTTGTCCGGCACCAGCTCCAGCGCGCCGACCAAGCCCGCGATCCGCGCCTCGCCGACCAGCCGATGCGCGCCCAACTCGGCCCAGCGCTGCGCCAGATACGGCGCAATCTGCGTGCGTGCTGTATCCACGATGCCTTCGTCCTGCAGCAGACGCAGATTCTCCAGCGCCACCGCCGCGCACACCGGATGCCCGGCATAGGTACCGCCATGCGCCAGCTCGCCGCCCTGCTGCTTGAGCACCCCGGCCACGCGATCGCTGAACATCGCCGCCGCCAGCGGGATGTAACCGGAAGTGATGCCCTTGGCCAGCGTCATCACATCGGGCTGAAAGCCGAAGTAATCCGCCCCGAACCATTCCCCGGTACGCCCGAATCCGCAAATCACCTCGTCAGCCACCAGCAGCACGTCGTAGTGCCGGCAGATACGCTGGATTTCCGGCCAATAACTGCGCGGCGGGATATAGACACCGATCGCCCCCATGATGGGTTCGCCGATGAAGGCCGCCACGTTTTCCGGCCCAAGTTCGAGAATCCTGGCTTCCAGACGGCGCGCGGCTAGCAGCCCGTATTCGTCCGGCGCCATGTCCCCGCCATCGCCGAAATGATTGGGCGGCTCGATATGCACGATGCCCGGTATCGGCAACCCACCCTGCTTGTGCATGCCCTGCATGCCACCCAGGCTGGCACCGGCCATGGTGGTGCCGTGATAGCCATTGTGGCGACCGATGAAGACGTGTTTTTGCGGCTGCCCCTGCACCGCCCAGAAATGCCGCACCAGGCGCAGGATGGTGTCGTTGGCCTCCGACCCGGAATTGGCGAAGAACGCATGATTCAAATCGCCGGGCGTCAGTTCCGCGAGCTTGGCGGCCAGGTGGATGGTGGGCTCGGTGGTGCACTGAAAAAAGCTGTTGTAGTACGCCAGCTGCTCCATCTGCCGCGCCGCCGCCTGCGCCAGCTCGGTACGTCCATAGCCCACATTGACGCACCACAACCCACCGAACGCATCCAGCAACTTGTTGCCATCGGCATCCCACACATACACGCCCTCACCGCGCGTCAGGATGCGCGTGCCCTTGCCCGCCAGCACCGCGTTGTCGTTGAACGGATGCAGATGATGCGCGGCATCGAGCTGCTGCAGCGACCTGAGCACAGAAGGATCCACGACCTGCTCCACGCATGAGGAACCTCGAGCATACCCACGCCTTGTTGCCGCACCGTGGACGGCATTGCAGATTGCCCTGCGAATCGCTGGCACATCCGCCAGACGGCTTGGCCGCGAGAACTAGCGCTGCCACCAACACCGCACCCTCATCCGCCCTTCGGGCACCTTCTCCCGATGGGAGAAGGGAACGCCTTGCTGCGTGCGCGGTCTGCGCATTTCCTTCGCGGCGCCGGCCTCCTGCCAAGCACCAGCTGGCTTCCGCATGACATCGCTACACCTTGATGCGCTGACCTGCGCAGCGCTTTGCTTTGCTTTGATTTGATCTGCCTAGCTTCGCTTTGTTTCCCCTAGCTCCGCCTTGCTTTGTTTCGCCTTGCTTTGTTTCGCCTTGCTTTGCTTCAGCTTTGATTGCCTTGCTTCGCTTGCGCTTTCCGGGGCCCCATACCGCAGCGGCAAGGCCGGCAGATACAACCCGCAGGGCGGCGCGCATGGATGCGCGACGTTTTTGTAAGGGACACGGATGTCCCTTACAAAAATTTCTGCCGGACTTGCGCACCCGTAGCGCCTATGGCGCGGAGGGCGCGAGGACGGGGTGTGCTTTCTTTTTGGTTACTTTTTCTTTGCACAAG
The DNA here is from genome assembly GCF_035012785.1 of Xanthomonas sp. WHRI 8932A. Taxonomy (NCBI): domain Bacteria; kingdom Pseudomonadati; phylum Pseudomonadota; class Gammaproteobacteria; order Lysobacterales; family Lysobacteraceae; genus Xanthomonas; species Xanthomonas sp. WHRI 8932A. Next base: position 62,590 of record NZ_JAYGQQ010000009.1, on the reverse strand, counting down.
CAAAGAAAAAGTGACTCGCGCCCGGAGGGCGTGAAAGCCCTGCTCTGTTTTGAAGCTTTTAGAGGCACTGAAGTAAACAAGCCAAGCTTCAACACCGCCTGACACCGCACCCTCATCCGCCCTGCGGGCACCTTCTCCCGACGGGAGAAGGGAGCGTGCAGCAACACTCATCCGACCCCATCACACATTCAACAACAAAAACTCCCGCTCCCACGAACTGATCACCCGAAAGAACGTCTCATATTCTTTACGCTTCACCGAGATATAGGCCCGCACAAACCGACGCCCCAACATCTCCTGCAACGCCTCGCATTTTTCCAACCCATCCAGCGCCTCACCCAACGAGCGCGGCAAATCGTAGCCCTGCTCCTTGCCGTTACTGCTGATCGGCGCGGTCGGCTCCAGCTTTTCGCGGATGCCCAATAACCCGCACGCCAATGTCGCCGCCATCGCTAGATACGGATTGGCATCGGAGCCGGCAAACCGGCTTTCCACCCGCATGTTTTGTGGTGCATCGATCGGCACCCGCAACCCGCAGGTGCGGTTGTCGAAGCCCCACAACACATTGCTTGGCGACACCTCGCCGAACATCAGTCGCCGGTACGAATTGACGTTAGGCGCCAGCAGCCCCATCGCCATCGGAATGTATTTCTGCAGCCCGCCCAGATAATGCGCAAAGGTGTCGCTGAACCCGCCCTCGCGCTTGCCGCTGAACACGTTCTTGCCGGTGCCGGCATGCAACAGGCTCTGGTGGATATGCATCGCACTGCCGGGCTCGGTTTCCATCGGCTTGGCCAGAAATGTCGCATACACCCCATGCCGCAACGCCGCCTCGCGCATGGTGCGCTTGAACAGGAACACCTGGTCGGCGCGCGATAAGGCGTCGGCGTGGGTGAAGTTGACTTCCAGCTGCGCGGCGCCGGATTCGTGGATCAAGGTATCCACGTCCAGCTCCATCGCATCGCAATAGTCGTACATCAGATCCAGGATCGGGTCGAACTCGTTCACCGCATCGATCGAATACGACTGCCGCGCGGTTTCCGGGCGACCGGAGCGCCCGGCCGGCGGCAGCAACGGGAAGTCGGGATCGGTGTTCTTCTGCACCAGAAAGAACTCCAGCTCCGGCGCCACCACCGGCTGCAATTTGACCTCGGCGTAGGCCTCCAGCACGCGACGCAGCACATTGCGCGGCGCCAGTTCGTGCGGCTGGCCGTCCTTGGTGTAGCAATCGTGGATGACCTGCGCGGTGGGGTCGGCGGCCCACGGCACCATGCGCACGGTGGACGCGTCCGGGCGCAGATGCATGTCAGAATCCGACGGCGAGGTCAGTGCGTAATAGTCGTCAGGAAAGTCGCCGGTGACCGTGGTGGCGAAGATGCCTTCGGGCAACCGCGTGCCGTAATCGTGCGAAAACTTGTCGGCCGGAATGATCTTGCCGCGCGCATTGCCGGTGATGTCCGGCACCAGGCATTCGACCTCGGTGATGTGGCGGTCCTTGAGCCAGCGGCGCAATGCACTCTCCGGCTGCTTGGGCGTGGATTTACGCGAACGTGTGCGGATCGACATACAACCTCACTGACCGCGCTGAGCGGCGTAACGGCGACAGGCCTCGCCGAAGGACTGAAAGATGGCACGGTAGAACGGATGCTGTGTGACACGCCATTCCGGATGCCATTGCACGGCGAGTAAAAACCCGGGTCCCGGGCCGCGAAAGGCTTCGATCAAGCCATCCGGGGCGGTCGCTTCGACCAGCAGGCCATTGGCCAGCGTGGCGATGCCCTGCCCGTGCAATGAGTTGACCCACACCTCGGCCGAGTCGCTCATGCCAGACAGCCAACCGCCGGGCTGCAACCGCAGCGGATGCGCTGGGCCGTATTGCACGTCCAGCGGCGCGTTACGGTCTTCGCGATGATCGGCCAGACCGGGCACCGCATGCACGCGTTGATGCAGGCGTCCACCGAGCGCGACATTGACCTCCTGCAGGCCACGACAGATCGCCAGCACCGGCAGACCGCGCGCAAGCGCCTGCGGGATCAATCCCAAGCTAGTGGCATCGCGCGCCGCATCGTGCGGGTTGCCCTCCCAACTCGATTCGTCGCTGTAGTGGTGCGGTTCGATATTGCTGACCGCCCCGGTGAGCAACACGCCGTCCAACCGATCCAGCCACACGCCGGCCTCCAGGCTGGGCTGCAGACTCGGCAGCAGCACCGGCATGGCACCGGCCGCGTCCACAACCGCACGGATGTATTTTTCGCCGGCCGCCAGAAACGGATGCGGCCCTTGCGCGATGCGATCGGTCGGCAATCCGACCAGTGGTACGACAGCCATGCAGACATCCCGATGCGGTGCGTTGAACGGCAGATGCGCTCGAACTTACCGCGCCACCGCCGCCATTGCCACCGCTGTACCGTTGCCTGATCGCAAACGATCACGCCTGCTTTGCTAGGCTGGGCGGCGACTTCGCAGGTGGTGCCCATGGCTTCCGAGAACTCCGTCGCATCGCTGCCCGCTGCCGATGCCGCCACCCTGGCGCGTATCGCCGGCTGCCACTCCGTCGACCTGTTATTGCCCGACACCAACGGTGTGTTGCGCGGCAAGCGCGTCACTGCCGATGCGCTGCACAAGGTCTACCGCGATGGCGTATGCCTGCCGATGTCGCTGATCGCCACCGACATCACCGGCAACACCGTGGAAGAAACCGGGCTTGGCTATGCCATCGGCGATGCCGACCGCATCTGCCGGCCGATCGAGGGCTCGCTGCGCCCGGTACCGTGGGCGCCGCAACCGATGGCGCAGCTGCTGCTGGCGATGCATACCCCGGACGGCAGCCTGTTCGAGGTCGCGCCACGCGCGGTGTTGCAGCGGGTGTTGCACGGCTTTGCCGCACTCGGGCTGACCCCGGTGGTGGCGGTGGAGCTGGAGTTCTACCTATTCGATGCGGTGCCCGATGCGCAAGGGCGCCCGCAGACCCCGCGCGACCCGGTCACCGGCATCCGCAGCGACAGCACCCAGGTGTACGCATTGCAGGACCTGGACGATCACCGTGGTTTTACCGATGCGGTCACCGCTGCATGCCACCAGCAAGGCATCCCGGCCGACACCGCCGTGGCCGAGTACGCACCGGGCCAGTTCGAAATCAACCTGCAACATCGCGCCGATGCGCTGGCCGCCTGCGACGAGGCGATCCTGCTCAAACGCACCATCAAGGCCATCGCGCAGCAGCAGCGCATGCTGGCGAGCTTCATGGCCAAGCCGTTCCCCGGCCAGGCCGGCAGTGGCTTGCATCTGCATGTGAGCCTGCTCGATGCCGACGGGCACAACGTGCTGGCCGGCGAGGCCGAGATGCCCACCGACCGCCTGCGCCACGCCATCGCCGGGCTGCAGCGGCATGCGGACGCATCGCTGCTGTTGTTCGCGCCGCACGCCAACAGCTACCGACGCTTCGTCAGCAACGCCTTCGTGCCGCTGGATGCCAGCTGGGGCTTCAACAACCGCACTGTGGCGCTGCGCATCCCGCACAGCGATGCCCGCAACACGCGCATCGAACATCGCATTGCCGGCGCCGATGCCAACCCGTATCTGGCCGCGGCCGCGGTGCTGGCGGCTATGCTCGACGGCCTGCAGCAGCCCGCCGAACCCACGCCGCCGATCACCGGCAATGCCTATGCGCAAGGAATCTTCCAACCACGCACCTGGCAGGGCGCGATCGATGCGTTTGTGTCCAGCGACTTTATCGGCGCCCAGCTAGGCACGCAGTTTCAGCATGTGTTCGGGCAACAGAAACAACGCGAGCTGCTCGATTACCAGGCGCTGGTGCCGGACATCGATTACGCCCGGTACCTGCGGACCGTGTGATGGGCAGCCCGGCCACCGCGCTGCCGCACGCCGACACCGCGGAGGGCGGCTACCCGGACAGCTGGTACACGCGCAGCGCGCCTGCCCTGCCCGCGCAACCGCGCCTGCGCGGCGCCGAACGCGCCGATGTCTGCATTCTCGGCGCCGGTTACACCGGACTGACTGCGGCGCTCGCGCTGGCCGAAGCCGGCTACCGGGTCGTCGTGCTGGAGGCCCGGCGCATCGGCTGGGGCGCATCCGGTCGCAACGGCGGCCAGGCCATCGTCGGCTACGGCTGCGAACAGGAGACGCTGGAAGCATTGGTCGGCGATAAAGATGCGCGCCTGTTGTTCGACTTCTCGCGCGACGGCATGCGCCTGCTACGCCAGCGGATCGAACGCCATGCCATTGCCTGCGACTGGCGCGATGGTCATGCGCATGTCCCGCTCAAGCCGCGCCAGGTGCGGGCGCTGCAGCACGGCATCGTGCGCATGGCGCAGCGCTACGACTACCCGCTGGAGTGGTGGGACCGCGCCCGCACCCGCCAGGTGCTCGACAGCCCACTGTATCTGGGTGCGATGTTCGACCCCGCCAGCGGCCATCTGCATCCGCTGGCCTATGCATTCGGCCTGGCGCGAGCGGTACTGGCGGCTGGCGTACGCATCTTCGAAGACTCGGCGGTGACCCGCCTGGACCCTGGCGCGCAGGTCACGATGCACACGGCCGATGGCAGCGTGACCGCAGACTTCGGCGTGATTGCCGGCAATGCCTTGCTGCACGGCATCGCCGCGCCGCTGGAGCAGCGCATCATGCCGGTCGGCACCTACGTGGGTGCCACCCCGCCGCTGGGCCAGGCGCGCGCACGCGCGCTGATCGGCAACGACATGGCGGTGGCCGACACCAATTGGGCGCTGGATTATTACCGGCTCAGCGCCGATCACCGGCTGCTGTTCGGCGGGCGCGCCAGCTATTCGTCGCGCCCGCCGCCGGGCCTGAATCGCTTGATGACGCAGCGCATGCACACGGTGTTTCCGCAGTTGCGCGACGTGCCGCTGGAGACCGTCTGGGGCGGCTACGTGGACATCTCCCGCAACCGCGCGCCGCACTGGGGCCGGCTCGCGCCGACTGTGTATTTCGCGCAGGGCTTCTCCGGCCACGGTGTGGCAGCCACCGGTCTGGCCGGCCAGGTGATCGCCGAGGCCATCGCAGGCCAGAGCCAGCGGCTGGACGTGTTTGCGCGTATCCCGCACCGCCCGTTTCCCGGCGGGCAGCGGCTGCGCACCCCGCTGCTGGTGGCGGCCATGAGCTGGTACCGGCTGCGCGACGCGTTGTGGTGACCGCACCCTCAGGTCCATCGCGCAAGCTGCAACGCAGCGCTCAAGTTTTGGCGAGCAGAGCCGTTAGCTGATCTGACGGTTCGATCCACACGGCCAGCCGATGTCCCCAGGTACCCTACATCGCAATAGTGAAAGCGCAGTTCTGCCGCAACGCGTGTTGCTGGTGGAGAACTCGCGCACGTTCACCAGCATGCTGCGCGCAGCCATCGAGCAACGCGTGGAACTGCCGGTCACGGTCGTTTCGACCCTGGCCGAAGCGGCGCGCGTGCTCGACGAAGAAGATGGCTGGTTCCTGGTCCTGACCGGCCTGGTGCTGGTCGACGGCGACCGCGACAAGGTCGTGGAGTTCTTCCTCTCGCGCAACCTGCCGACCGTGGTGGTCAGCGGCGTGTACGACGAGGATCTGCGCCAGCGCGTACTGCAGCAGCAGATCATCGATTACGTACTCAAGAACGCACCGGGCAGCATCGAGTATCTGGCCTGGTTGGTGCAGCGCCTGGAGCGCAATCGTCGCATCGGTGCGTTGGTGGTGGACGATTCGTTGTCTGCTCGTACCTACGCCGCCGCACTGCTGTCGATGTACGGCTACCGCGTGGTGCTGGCCGCTGACGGTGCCGCCGGACTGGAAGCAATCGAACGCGACCCCGACATCCGCCTGACCATCGTCGATCAGGAAATGCCCGGCATGGAAGGCGTGGAATTCACCCGCCGGCTGCGTGCGTTGCGCTCGCGCGACAAGGTCGCGGTGATCGGCATCTCCGGCAACAGCGACTCGTCGCTGATCCCGCGCTTCTTGAAGAACGGCGCCAACGACTTCCTGCGCAAGCCCTTCTCGCGCGAAGAATTCTTCTGCCGCGTCTCGCAGAACGTGGACCAGCTGGAATTGATCGGCACGCTGCAGGATCTAGCCACACGCGATTTCCTCACCGGCCTGCCCAATCGGCGTTACTTCCTGGAACAAAGCCAGCGCGTGATCCCGCAGTTGCTGTCGCAGGACCAGACGGTGACCGCGGCCATGCTGGATATCGATCACTTCAAACACATCAACGACACCTGGGGCCACGAAGCCGGTGACCAGGCGCTCCGCGCGGTGGCCGCATCGGTCTCCGGGCATGCACGTCCGCAGGATCTGGTGGCGCGTTTCGGTGGCGAAGAATTCTGCCTGCTGGTGCCGGGGCTGGATGCAGCCAACGCCACCAGCTACTTCGAAACCCTGCGCGAACGCATCAGCGCACTACGCGTGCGCGTCGGCGACGACACGCTGAGCATGACGGTAAGCATCGGCGTGTGCATCGCGACCGAAAGCGATCAATCGCTGCATCACCTGTTGAACGAAGCCGACAAATATCTGTACCTGGCCAAGGCCGGCGGCCGCAACCAGGTACGCTTGGCGGTCTGAGCGCCGCACGCTTGCACCAACACGACGGCCGGCCAGGACGCACCTCAAAGCGCGTCTTTCTCTAGCTCCCGTAGGAGCGCACCCGGGCGCGAAGGCTCCTTACCGATAGCACCTCTGCGCGCACCAGCCCGCGCCTACGGCAGTCGCGTATCCAACAGCATCTATCGACGCGATCGCCGCACCATCGTCAGCGCGAGCAAACTCAACACCGCGGCGCCGCCCAGGTAGTAACCCACCGCTTGCACCCCGTAGCGCGCCGCCAATTGCGTGGCCACATACGGCGCCGGGGCCGCACCCAGGATGCTGGCCAGATTGAACGACAGCGACGCGCCGGTATAGCGCACCTCGGTGGGATACAACTCCGCCAGCAAGGTGCCGCAAGGGCCGTAGGTCAGCCCCATGAAGAAGAAGCCCAGCCCGAGAAAAGTGAGCACCTGCAACGGGTGATCGGCCTGGAACAACGGCGCAAACGCCAGTCCGAAAGCAACGATGGCGATGCTGGCCAGCATCATCGCCAACGGTGCGCCATGCCGATCGCCAAACTTGGCCGACAACGGGATGCCCAGCGCAAAGAACACGATCCCGGCCATCTGCAATAGCAGGAATTGTTCCTTGTCGTAGCCCAGCGTCTTGGTGCCATAGCCCAATGCGAACACGGTCATCAGATAGAACAACACGAAGGTGGCAAACGCACCCAGCGTGCCGATGATCAACGCCGGCCAATGCTGCGAGATCACGGTGCCCAGCGGCAGCCGTACCCGCGTCTGACGATCCAGGGTTTTCTGAAAGTCCGGTGTTTCGGTAATGCTCAGGCGTACCCACAGCCCGGTCAGCACCAACAAGGCGCTGGCCAGAAACGGCACCCGCCAGCCCCATTGCATGAAAGCCGCATCGTCCAGCAATGCGCCCATGCCAAGGAAGGTGCCGGTGGACAGCAAAAAGCCCAGCGGCGCACCCAGCTGCGGAAACATGCCGTACCACACGCGCTTGCCCGGCGGTGCGTTCTCGGTGGCCAACAGCACGGCGCCGCCCCACTCGCCACCCAGGCCCAGCCCTTGACCGAACCGGCACAGCGCCAGCAGCAATGGGGCCCACACTCCGATCTGCGCATAGCCGGGCAATAGACCAATGGCGACCGTGGATAAGCCCATCGTCAGCAACGCCGCCACCAGCGTGGCCTTGCGGCCGACCCGATCGCCGAAGTGGCCGAAGACCGCCGAGCCCACCGGTCGCGCGATGAAGGCAACCGCAAAGGTCGCCAACGACTGCAGCATCGCCGCACTGCCATCGCCGGCCGGAAAGAACAACATCGGGAACACCAGCACCGCAGCGGTGGCGTAGATATAGAAATCGAAGAACTCGATGGTGGTGCCGATCAGGCTGGCAAACAGCACGCGCGCAGGCGAATTGACGGGCGTGGCGAGTGGCACGGCGGCAGTCATCGTGGGTCGCTGTCCAAAAGGAGATAGCGCATTCTCGCAGACTGCGCCTTTCCTTGCCGCGGGCTTGCTGCAGTTGTGGTGGTGAGAGGCCCACCTTCCCCCACCGCATGCGTTCGATCGTCACGCGGATCAGAAACGCTCTCGAATGGACACAAATGTTCGGAAAGACGCATTCATGGCAGAACCGCATCGAACTAGCATACAAGTCGATTCAATCGATTCAGCCATTTCATATTTCAACGGCGAAAGGCTCAGCTCCATCCAGCCGGCGCCGCCTCACCCAGACTTTTTATTCCGGAAAAACACGCCATGCAAAAATCACTGAAAAAGCGTCCCTCGGCGACCGTACCACTGGCGGCCATCCTCGGTCTTTTCTGCCTTTTTGGCGCATCCGCCGCACAGGCTGAACGCCACTACATTGCGATTGAAGCGGCGAAGGAAAACTGGAAGGTCACTGCGCAGCTGAAAGCACCTAATGGAAAAATACTATACACATGGAACGCAGGCCGTAAAGGAAACCAGGAAGTTCATTGGAATTTCAATTATGGCGGCGATAATGCATCCTTGGATCTGACGATTACCACTCAGGATGGAAGAAATCATACATTCGCACTGCACACTGCGAACCAGAATCTGTGCATCGAATTTGTCGGCCACCCAGCCTTCCCTTTCAGCAAGTCTTGCGATTGATTCCCGCTTCCCGGACGTGGGTAGGCGAATGGATGTGAAGTGGCTGCTAGCGTGCTGAGAAATCTGCCCGCAAGCCGCCCCGCTTGTCCAGTCCGCGCCTCTTCTCCCACTTGATGGAGTAAACGGTGCGAAACGAGTATCTCTGCGCCACTGAAACGATTCCAATCTCAACGCAATCGAACAACGTGCCCTAATCGGAGTCCGCCAACGATTGGCGCTGTCTGCATTCCCTATCACCAGCCGGCGTCAATGCCGCGAACTGTCGATCGCCGCGCTCTTCCACGTGAATCCAACCCGGGCCTGGCTGACCATCCAGGTTGGCACTGCCCAGCCACGCGAGCGTGCGCAACAACACGCTCATACGCACACCCAGCTGCTTGCACAGCCGCGAAAGCGACACGCCATCGGGCGTGTCGGCCAGCGCCTGCAGCAGCTGCGCGGTGAGCTGCGGATCAGCGGACAAGCACCGCTCCGATATCGCGCGGCGCAGCGGCAGCAGTTTCGGCGCGATGCGGCAGCACGATCACCGGAATCGACTTGGAGGTCGGTGTGCGTGCTTCGTCGGCAAAACTCGACAGCGGCACCAGCGCATTGGTTTCCGGGTAATACGCCGCCAAACAACCGCGCGGAATGTTGTAGTCCACCAGCAAGAAGCGCCGCGCCTCGCGATGCACGCCGTCTTCGCACAGACTTTCCAGATCCACCCAATCGCCGGCCTTCATGTTCAACGCGGCGATATCGGCGCCGTTGATGAACAGCACGCGGCGCTCGCCGAACACGCCACGATAGCGATCGTCCAGCCCGTAAATGGTGGTGTTGTACTGATCGTGCGAGCGCGTGGTAGCGAGCGTAAACACCATCTGATCGCCCCGCGAACGCCGCGCGCGATGGATCGGGTTGTCGGTGGGCACCGCGTGCGCTTTGAACACCGCACGTTGCTCGGGCGTGACCCAGTTGCGGTCGCGCGCGGTGTTGGACAGGCGGAAGCCGCCCGGCGTGCGCACGCGCTGATTGAAGTCGGCAAAGTCCGGAAACACCTGCGCAATCAGCTCGCGCACGCGGTCGTAATCGCCCACCAGCCAGCGCCAGCGGATCGCGCTGCGCGCGCCCAACGTGGCTTCGGCCATGCGCGCCACGATCGCCGGCTCGGAAAGCAGATCCGGCGAGGCCGGCGGATTGATGCCGGCCGACAGGTGCACCATGCTCATCGAATCCTCCACCGTCACGCCTTGCGAGCCGGCGTCCTGGATATCGATTTCGGTACGCCCCAGGCATGGCAGGATCAACGCATCGCGCCCATGCACCAGGTGGCTGCGATTGAGCTTGGTGGTGACGTGCACGGTGAGTTCGCAGTTGCGCAGCGCGCGGTGCGTGGCATCGGTATCCGGCGTGGCGGCGGCAAAATTGCCGCCCATCGCGAAGAACACCTTGCCGCGCCCATCCAGCATCGCTTCGATGGCACCGACGGTGTCGAAGCCGTCTTCGCGCGGCGGCGCAAACCCGAACACCGACTGCAGCTTGTCCAGAAACGCGGCCGGCGGTTTTTCGTAGATCATCATCGTGCGGTCGCCCTGCACGTTGCTATGCCCGCGCACCGGGCACACGCCTGCGCCGGGGCGGCCCAGATGGCCGCGCAGCAACAGCAGGTTGGTGATCATGTGGATGGTGGCCACCGAGTGCTTGTGCTGGGTAATGCCCATGCCCCAGCACGCGATCACACGCTCGGCCTTCAGATAGATCTCGCCGGCCCTGCGCAACTGCGCTTCGTCCAGGCCGGATTCTTCGACAATGGTGTCCCAGGCTTCCGCATGCACATCGGCAGCGAATGCGTCGAAATTGGCGGTGTGCTCGGCAATGAACTCCAGATCCAGCAAGCGCGGCGCGCCATCGCGCTGGGCCTGCGCATCGCGCTCCAGCACATGCTTGATGATGCCCTTCAACGCCGCCAGGTCGCCGCCGATCTTGAGCTGGAAATAATCCGAGGCAATCCGGGTTGAGCCGTTGTGCAGCATCTCCAGCTTGTCTTGCGGGTCGGCGAATTTTTCCAGCCCGCGCTCGCGCAGCGGATTGAACGCCGCAATCGCCGCGCCGCGCTTGGAGGCCTGACGCAACTCGCCCAACATGCGCGGGTGATTGGTGCCCGGATTCTGGCCGAAGATGAAGATCGCATCGGCCAGCTCGAAATCGTGCAACGACACCGTGCCCTTGCCCACACCGATCTGCGAACGCAGCGCGGTGCCCGATGGCTCGTGGCACATGTTGGAGCAGTCCGGGAAGTTATTGGTGCCGAACTCGCGCACGAACAACTGATACAAAAACGCCGCTTCGTTGCTGGTGCGCCCTGAGGTATAGAAGATCGCCTCATCCGGGGTTGCCAGGCCATTGAGATGGCCGGCGATCTGCGCAAACGCATCGTCCCAGCTCACCGGCACATAGTGGTCGGTGGCGGCGTCGTAGCGCATCGGGTGGGTCAACCGGCCCTGCCCTTCCAGCCAATAGTCGCTGTACTGCGACAACAGGCTGACGCTGTGCGAGGCGAACAATTCTAGCCCGGCGCGGCGCGCGGTGGATTCGGCGGCCACGGCCTTGGCGCCGTTTTCGCAGAATTCGAAGGTGGAGGTATGGTCGCGATCCGGCCAGGCGCAGCCCGGGCAATCGAAGCCGTCCGGCTGGTTGGCGTGCAGCAGCGTCTTGGCGCCCTGCACTGCGATGTCCTGTTCCATCAGGTGCTTGGCCACCGAGCGCAATGCGCCCCAGCCGCCCGCGGGATTGTCGTACTGCTTGATGGTTTTCTTGCTCATGCGGGCTCTCCCACGGCAACGCCCAGATCCAGGCGTTGTGGATGGCTGTAAACAACACAATCGTGATTGCGGGCAAACCCGATCAGGGTCAGTCCCGCGCTGTCGGCCAGGCTGATCGCCAGCGCGGTAGGTGCCGAAATCGCTGCCAGCAGCGGAATTCGGGCCTGCGCGGCTTTCATGGCCATTTCATAACTGGCGCGGCTGGTGACCACCGCAAACCCTTGCGATGCATCGATGCGCGCGCGCGCCAATGCACCGATCAATTTGTCCAACGCGTTATGGCGCCCGACGTCTTCGCGAACCAACTGCACCACTCCGTTCGCATCGGCCCAACCGGCAGCGTGCACCGCGCCGGTCTGCGCGGCGATCGGCTGCTGCGCGTGCAACGCATCCAGCGCACGCGCCAACGCATCGGCGTCGATCTGCAGCGTCGACTGCACGCGCGGCGGCACACGCAGCACCGCCTCAATCGATTCATTGCCGCACACGCCGCAACCGCTGCGTCCATCCAGATTGCGCCGCCGCTGGTCCAACGCGGCCGCGCGCTCGGGCGGAATCTCGATCTGCAGCGAAGCGCCTTCCAGAAAGGTCTCCACCGCGACCACGCGCAAGTCCTGCGCGTGATCGACGATGCCTTCGCTCAACGAGAACCCGAGCGCGAAATCCTCCAGGTCCTCCGGCGTCGCCATCATCACCGCGAACGGCACCTGGTTGTAGATCAAGGCAACCGGCATTTCGGCCGCCACCATGTCCTGCACCGTGGCACCGCGACCGCCGCGATGGCGGACAACCGTGCGCACCACACTACCGGGGCGCACTGTGCGGGAAGACGGACTGGTCATCTCACCTCAATGGAACAGCACAAAGGCTTTCTGCAGCGTCACCCAGATACCGAACGCCATCGGGATGCCGACCGCCAACCAAGCGAACGCGACCACTGCGGGATTGCCGCCATGCCCGATCCGCGCCATCTGTTCCGGCGGCAGCACCGCATGCCCGCTGCGGTCGACCTTCTCGTGCGCCAGCTGCTTTTCGCGTGCCAGTTCGTCGGGCGTCATGAAGTGACGCGCAGCCACCGGGCGCACCAACAGATTGCAGATCAGGCCGAGCACGAGCATGCCGGCGAGGATGTACATGGTGGTGTTGTAGACCTGTGACGGCGGGCTGCCGTGCGCCAGCTGGTACTCGCGCATGTAACCCACCACCACCGGGCCGAGGATGCCGGCGGTGGCCCAGGCGGTCAGCAGACGGCCGTGGATGGCGCCGACCATCTGGGTACCGAACAGGTCGGCCAGATAGGCCGGAATGGTGGCGAAGCCGCCGCCGTACATCGACAGGATGATGCAGAAGATGCCCACGAACAGCGCGATGCCGCCCACGCCACCGGCCGACGGCGCCGCTGCGTACAGGCAGATGCCCAGCAGGAAGAACAGCGTGTAGGTGTTCTTGCGGCCGAGCTTGTCGGACATGCTGGCCCAGAAGAAGCGGCCACCGATGTTGAACAGGCTGAGCAGACCGGTGAAGCCTGCCGCGATCGCCGCGATGCTGGCCAGCTGAGCCGTATCCAGGCTGCCGAAGCCGATGTCCACGCCGATCAACCGGCCGCCGAACACTTCCTGCAGCATCGGCGAGGACATGCCGATCACGCCGATACCCGCCGAGACGTTCAGGCACAACACGCCCCACAGCAGCCAGAACTGCGGAATGCCCCAGACCTTGCTGACGTGCACGTGGTTGGCGGTGATCATGGCGTTGGTGCTGGCCACCGGCGCGGTCCAGCCAGCCGGGGTCCAACCGCTCGGCGGCACGCGATACCCGAAGGCGCCGGCCATCATGAAGACGAAGTACAGCGCGGCCATGACCAGGAAGGTTTCCATCACGCCCACCGAGGTGGGTGTGGCGAAGTGGCGCATCAGCGCGTCGGCCAGCGGGCTGCCGATCATCGCGCCGCCGCCGAAGCCCATGATCGCCATGCCGGTCGCCATGCCGCGACGGTCCGGGAACCATTTGATCAGGGTCGACACCGGCGAGATGTAGCCCAACCCCAGACCGATACCACCGATCACGCCCGAACCCAGCCACAACATCCAGATCTGATGGAAATGGATACCGGCCGCCGAGATCACCAGGCCGCCACACCAGCACAGCGCCGAGACCACACCGGCCTTGCGCGGGCCGGCACGTTCCAGCCAACCGCCCCAGATCGCCGCCGAGCAGCCCAGCAGCACGAAGAACAGGGTGTACATCCACTGCAGCTCGCTGATCTTCCAGTCGCAGGTGGTCGCCACCATGCGCGCGAACAGGCCCATGTCGGCCGGGCAGGCAATCGCTTCGGTGATCCCCAGCGCCTTGGACAGCGGCAGCCAGAACACGCTGAAGCCGTAGGCCATGCCGATGCACAGATGGATCGCCAGCGCAGCCGGCGGGACCAGCCAACGATTGAACCCCGGACGCGCAATGATGCGCTCCTTGGATAGCAGACCGGCGTCTGCGCCACTGGCTGTCGCCACGGTGGACCCTTGCGTCATTCCCATTCCCCAAAAATAAAGTGCGATGAACTGCGATAAAGACGATTGACGGCTGCGATCGTTTAGCGTGTTGCGATATAAGCAGCGGCGACGACCAGGCCCAACCAGCGGTTGTCTGGCGCATCATCGGCAATCCTTGCAGCTTTGCAATGCTTGGCGACGCCTCTCAGCGTTCCAACGCATTGCCACACACACGCCACGCAAGCGTTCCTAGAGATTAGCGGCCGGCGCTGCGACTAATTGACTAGTTCTTATGCATTAGATCGATGGGCATCCGCCAGGCCTGCGCGGGCATATCGCCCATTCCCGCCCGCGGTGGGGTGACGCCCGAGGCGATGGCTGAGTAAAGTCGGGCGACCCCCGTGACGGAGCCGGCCATGCACGACCCACTTCCGCGCGACGATGCGCCTGCGCTGCAGACACCGGCGCAGCTGGATGCGTTCTGGATGCCGTTCACCGCCAACCGGCAGTTCAAGGCGCGCCCTCGCCTGCTCGCCTCGGCCGCCGGCATGTACTACCGCGATGTCGACGGCCGGCAGATCCTGGATGGCACCGCAGGCTTGTGGTGCTGCAATGCAGGACACGCGCGCGAACGCATCGTGGCGGCGATCCGCGCGCAGGCCGGCACGCTGGATTTCGCCCCGACCTTTCAGATGGGCTCACCGCTGCCGTTCGTGCTGGCGCAGCGCCTGGCCGCCATCGCGCCGCCCGGCCTGGGCCATGTGTTCTTCACCAACTCCGGCTCGGAGGCGGTGGATAGCGCGATGAAGATCGTCCTGGCCTACCACCGCCTGCGCGGCGAGGGCCATCGCACCCGCTTTATCGGCCGCGAGAAGGCGTATCACGGGGTCGGCTTCGGCGGCATGTCGATCGGCGGGCTGCCCAACAACCGCAAGTGGTTCGGCCCGCTGCTGGCCGGCACCGATCATCTGCGCCACACCCTGGATCTGCAGCGCAACGCCTATTCACGCGGGCTGCCGACGCACGGCGCGGAGCTGGCCGACGATCTGGAACGGCTGATCACCCTGCACGACGCCTCCACCATCGCCGCGGTGTTCGTCGAACCGGTGTCCGGCTCGGCCGGAGTGATCCTGCCGCCGGAAGGCTATCTGCAACGGCTGCGGGCCATCTGCGACCGCCACGGCATCCTTCTGGTGTTCGACGAGGTGATCACCGGCTTCGGCCGCGTCGGCGAGGCGTTCGCCGCGCAGCGCTTCGGCGTCACGCCCGACATCATCACCGCCGCCAAGGGGCTGACCAGCGGCACCGTGCCGATGGGCGCGGTGCTGGTGGCCAATGCGATCCATGACGCATTCATGCACGGGCCGCAAAACGCCATCGAACTGTTTCATGGCTATACCTACTCCGGTCACCCGCTGGCCTGTGCGGCCGCGATTGCGACCCTGGACACCTATGCCGAGGACGGGCTGTTTTCGCGTGCGATCACGCTCGGCCCGCAGTGGGAAGACGCGCTGCACAGCCTGCGTGGGCTGCCGCACGTGATCGACATCCGCAATGTCGGCCTGATCGGCGCCATCGAACTGGCGCCGCGCGATGGCGCCCCCGGTGCACGCGGCTATGAGGTGTTCGAGCGCTGCTTCCACGACGGCGGACTGCTGGTGCGCGTCACCGGCGATGTCATCGCGCTGTCGCCACCGTTGATCGTCACCCCCGAGCAGATCGGGCAGATGGTCGAGACGCTGGCCGGCATCCTGCGCCTGGTGGACTGAGCGCGGCCGGCGGCATGGGTGCGTTGCAGGCAGAGGCACGCGGGCCCTGGCTGCGCGCTGCAGGGGCTTCGCCGCGTCGGCTCCCGCCGTACGCACCGTTCGCCTGAAGATAGCCGGTGACGGCGCGCGTGGCCGTTCCACGACGGCGCTCGCGTGTCACGGGCGCGGGTACCACGTCAAGCGCGCAAAGCCGGAGCAGGCTCTCTACAATGCCGGCCCCGCACTCCCCCGCAGTTGCCCCATGAACATCGTTGTCAAAGAAGAACTCAAGGCCTACATCGACCCGCTGACACCCGACGAGCACGAGGCGCTGGAGCGCAGCCTGCTGGCCGAAGGCTGTCGCGATGCCTTGGTGTTGTGGGGCGATGTGCTGGTGGACGGCCACAACCGCTACGGCATCTGCCAGAAGCACGGGCTGCCGTTCCAGACCGTGCAGAACCCACGCTTCCAGTCGATGCAGGACGTGCATCTATGGATGATCGAGCAGCACCTTGGCCGGCGCAGCGTGTCCGACTTCCAGCGTGGCGTGCTGGCGCTGCGCAAGCGCGAGATCCTGGCCGCCCGCCAGCGTAGCCAGCGCGAGGCCGATGCCGCCGCCGAGGCGCCGGTGGTGGATGACGCACAGGCCGATACCGGCCTCGACGACAGCGCGGCCCGCGCGACCGACGACACCGACAGCCCGCCGTGGGAGGAAACCTCCACCCCGGTGAGCCGCGCCGAGCTGGCACGCGAAGCACGCCTGAGCAGCAACCAGGTGGTGATGATCGAGCGCATCCACAAACAGGCCGCGCCGGAAGTGGTGCAGGCAGTGAAGGCCGGCGAGATCTCGATCAGCGCCGCAGCCGCCGTGGCCACGCTGTCGGAAGACGAACAACGCGCCGCCGCGCAGGCCGGCAAGGCCGAACTCAAACAGGCCGCCAAGCGCGTGCGCGACGCCAAGCGCAAGCACAAGCCCGACGAGGCCGAAGGCGGCGAAGCCGAGCGCCGCGACGTCAAGGCCTTGCAGCGCCGCGTCACCGAACTGGAAAACGAAAACGCCGCACTGCAGTCCAAGGTGACCGCCTTGCAAGCGCAGCTGGAGCGCCTGCGCGGCTGAGTCCGCGCATCCACTCGCCAACAGCCATCACGTAGGAGCGCACCTGGGCGCGATGGGCGTTCCCAGGAAAGCCTGTCGCGCCCGGGGTGCGCTCCTACGACGGCAATGGACGCTTGGTCGCACCGTTGCAAGCGCAGCCATAGCATCTGTGCGGCCGAGAGCGCGCACCCGCTAGCTAACAGCCATCCCGTAGGAGCGCACCTGGGCGCGACGGGCAGTCCCGATAAAGTCTGTCGCGCCCGGGTGCGCTCCTACGACGGCAATGGACGCTTGGTCGCACCGTTGCAAGCGCAGCTGCAGCACAGGCACCGAAGGCGCGGCCACCGGCAGCCGCCCGCGACGTCGCCCACCTGCCGTGGACATGCCCTGGTCAAACGACTGGGTACACTTCGCGGATGGAACCCAGTCTCAGCGCTCCCCGCCCCATCGATCCCCGTCGTGCCCAGCTACAGCGCATGAAGCTGTTGGCGGTGGCCTTGCTGCTGGCGATGTTTGCCGGCTTTATCGTCAGTCACCTGATGGGCGAGCAAGGCATCTGGGCGTGGGTGTCGGCCTTCTGCGAGGCGGCGACCGTAGGCGCACTGGCGGACTGGTTTGCGGTGGTGGCGCTGTTTCGCCGTCCGATGGGCTTGCCGATCCCGCACACCGCCATCCTGCCGCGCGGCAAGGAGCGGCTGGCGGATGGGCTGGCGGTATTCGTGCGCGATCAGTTCCTTGCGCCCGCTGCGTTGATGGAAAAGCTGCGCGTGTTCGACCCCGCCAGCCGCCTCGGCGAATGGCTGGCCAAACCCGAGCAGTCGCGCATGCTCGCGCAGATGGCACGCGGCTGGATGTTGCAGGCGCTTGAGCTATTAGACGAAGCTGCCGTGCGCAGCGCCATCCAGCGCTTCGTGGTGGACCGCCTGCGCAAGTGGAATGCCGCCGCGACGGTTGGCGATGTGATGGCGCTGCTCACCACCGACGGGCGCCATCAGAAATTGCTCGACGAAGTGTTGCTGCGGCTGGGCGAATGGCTGGACCAGGAACAGGTCAAGACGCGCGCGTCTGCATTGATCGTGCGGTATGCGCGCCGTGAATGGCCCAAGCTGGTCGGCACAGTGAACTGGATCAAGCCGATCGAAGAGATCGGCGACAGTCTGGCCGACCGCATGGCGCGTGCGGCCATCGAAGAACTCCAGGACATTCTCAAGACGCCCGAGCATCCAATCAGGCTCGACTATGAAGCGTGGCTGCAAGGCTACATCGCGCGCCTGCGTGACGAACCAGAAATGGCCACGCGTGTAGAAGAACTCAAGCAACGTGCCATCCAACATCCTGCGCTGCAGGAATACGTGCAGAGCCTGTGGGGCGAGATCCGCGATGCGCTGCGCAACGATCTGGCGCGTGAAGAGTCGTCGATGGCTGCGCACATGGAGCGCTCCATGCAATCGCTCGGCCAGGCGTTGTCGCAAGATCCGTCACTGCGCGACGCACTCAACCAGCATATGCTGCAGGCAGCCGACAAACTCACCACGCGCCTGCGCGCATCGGTCACCGAGCACATTGCATCGACAGTGAAAAGTTGGGACGAACGTCACCTCGTCGAACAATTGGAATTGGGTGTCGGACGCGATCTGCAATACATTCGCTTCAACGGGACGTTGGTCGGTGGATTGATCGGCCTTGCGCTTCATGCATTATCGATTTGGCTATCGTTCTGATGCACTGAGATGACGTTGATCGCCCAACAGGCTAGCGTGCAGCAACTGGGGAGACTGCACGCAGCCGGATAATCGTCAGGCGGTACCGCGAGGTCGACGTTGCCGTCGGCCAGGACACTGGGCACGCAACAGGCAAGGCGAAGGAACGAAAATGCCGAATGGCCGCTGGGATCTGCGCAGGAAATACGGGCGCCGCGTCTTTATCAGCGCACTGCTGATCCTTACCGCAGGTTTGATTGCCGCCATCGTCACGGGGGTCTGGCTGCAGCGGCATAACGAGCTCGAGCGCGAGCAACGCTTTCAGTATGTCGTGCGCACCCTCGCCCGCAATATCAGCGAACGTATGTACACCTTCGAGCACGGCTTGCGCGGCGCGCGCGGTGCGGTGATCGGTGCCGGCAGCGAGGTCATCAGTCGAGATCGCTTCACCCTGTACAGCCGCTCGCGCGATTACGCGCGCGAGTTTCCCGGCGTGCTGGGCTACGGCTACATCCATCGGGTCGCGCCTGCCGACGAGGACGCGTTCTTGCAGACCGCGCGCGCCGACGGAGCGCCGGATATCCACCGCCGCTTGTTGGCGCCGTGGGATGGCGAACGTTACATCGTGCTGTACTTCGAACCCGAGTCGTCGGGCAATCGCCCCATCGGTCTGGATATCGCATCCGAACCGCGCCGCCGCGCCGCCGCATTGCAGGCCGCACGCAGCGGCGAGCCGATCATGACCTCGCCGGTCTCGCTGTCGGGCTATCGCGTGCCCAACGAGAGCGGCTTTCTGGTCTTGCTGCCGGTGTATCGCGAAGGTATGCCGCTGCAAACGCCACAGCAACGCATGGCTGCCACCAACGGCTGGGTGTATGCGCCTTTCAGCGTCGAGCAGATGGTGAAAAGCGCATTGGGCGAACGCGACGATGTGGCGCTGGATCTGTCCGATCGCAACGAGCCCACCCATAACTTCTATCGCAGCGGCACTCCGGCCGGCGACAGCGCGCGCTGGCGGCCGGTGGTGCAGCTGTTGCCCATCTACGGGCGCACCTGGATCGTCACCGCCCACCCCACGGCCAGCTTTGTGACCTCGCTCAATCAGACCTCGCCGTGGCTGGTGGGCGGCCTGGTCATGGCGGCATCCGTACTGTTTGCGGCGTTGCTGGGGCTGTACTTCAGCAACGGGCTGCGCCGCGAAGAGGTGTTGCGCAAGCAGATGGAACTGGCCGCACTGGTCAGCCATTCCAGCGAGGCCATCGTGGCCGAAACCCCGGATGGCCGCGTCACCCACTGGAACCCAGCCGCAGAAGCGATGTTCGGCTACACCGCAGAGGAGGCGATCGATCAGGACCTGACGCTGCTGCTGTCGCCGCAACCGTATGCGATGCCGCAGATTGAGCACGCCGATGAAGCGTATCCGACCAATGCCTCGGCCGCACAGAGCATGCGCCACCGCGATGGCCATCAGGTGCATGTATTGGCGAGCAAGGCGCCCATCATCGAACCGGATGGCACGCTCAGCGGGCACTCGCATTTTTTCCGCGATATCTCCGAGCGGGTACGGTCGCATCAACGCATCGTCGACCTCAATGCCTCGCTCGAACATCAGGTGGCCGAGCGCACCAGCGAGCTGGTGAAGTTCTCGGTCTTGCAGCGCGCGATTCTGGCGCATGCCGGTTACGCCATCATCGCTACAGATTCCAGCGGTTTTGTCACGCTGTTCAATCGCGCCGCAGAAAAGCTGCTCGGCTATAACGCAGAGGATGTGATCGGCCGGCGCAAGGCCAGCCAGTTCGTCGAACCGGAAGAACTGCAGGACCGTGCGCATCTGCTCTCCGAGCAGACCGGGGTGCCGGTGGCGCACACGCTGGAAGCGGTGGCCGCGCTCACCAGTCTCGGCCGCAGCGATACCAGCGAGTGGACCTATGTCGGTTACGACGGCCGCCGCCTGCCGGTGCTGCTGACCCTGAGCACATTGCGCGACGACAATGACCAGGTGATCGGTTACCTCGGCGTTGCGGTGGATCTCACCGAGCAAAAACTGCACGAAAAACAGCTGCGTCTGGCAATGGATGCCGCCAAGAGCGCCAATCAGTCCAAGTCCGATTTCCTGGCCAACATGAGCCACGAAATCCGCACCCCGATGAACGCCATCCTGGGCATGTTGTATCTGCTTCAGCGCAGCGAGCTCCCTGGCGCGGCGCAGGACATGGTCACCAAGATCGATCGCTCCGCACGCACCTTGCTGGAAATCATCAACGACATCCTGGACTTCTCCAAGATCGAGGCCGGGCGCATCGACTTGGAACGCGCGCCGTTCGATCTCAACCAGTTGTTCGACAATATCGCCGACCTGATGCGCTCCTCGCTCAGCGCCAAACCGGTGGAGATGATTGTCGAGCCGCTGCCGCGCGACAGCCGCTGGCTATTGGGCGATGCGCTGCGCATCAACCAGGTGCTGGTCAATCTGGTCGGCAACGCGATCAAGTTCACCGAGCAGGGCGAAGTGGTTCTGTCGGTGCGGCGCTTTCCCAGCGGCGATCCCAACAAGGTCAAGCTGCTGTTCTCCGTGCGCGACACCGGCATCGGCATTTCCAAGGAAAAGCAGAGCCTGATCTTCTCGCCGTTTCTGCAGGCCGACACCTCGACCAGCCGACGCTATGGCGGCAGCGGGCTGGGCCTGACCATCAGCCGACGGCTGATCGAACTGATGGGCGGCGAGCTGGAAGTGGAAAGCGTGCCCGGCCGCGGCAGCGAGTTCTATTTCGTGGTGACCCTGGAGAAGGCCGCACCACCCAAGGCGCAGCAGGACCTGCCAGCGCTACCGCCGGAAGCGATGCCGCGCGTGCTGATCGCCGACGACCACGATGCCGCGCTCAGCAATCTGGTGCGGATCACCACCGACCTGGGCTGGCGCGTGGATGCGGTGGCCAGCGGCCAGGCCGCGCTGCAGGCGATCGAACAGGCCAGCGAGCCCTACGACATTTTCCTGCTCGACTGGCGCATGCCCGACATCGATGGTGTGGCGATAGCGCGCGAAATCCGCGCACGTGCCGCCCCTGGTCCGCATCCGGTGATCGTCATGGTCACCGCCTACGAGCGACGTCTGCTGGAACAGCATCCCGAGCAACAGGATCTGGACGCGGTGATGACCAAGCCGGTGACCAGCGCGGCATTGCATCGTCTGGTGGAACAGCTGGTCGACGAGCGCCCCGGTGCGCGTCCGGTCACGCCCACCTTCGTGGCACGACGGCTGGAAGGCACGCACCTGTTGCTGGTCGACGACAGCGAGATCAACTGCGAGGTGGCGCAGCGCATTCTTGAGGGCGAAGGCGCCATGGTCACCGTCGCCCACGATGGCGAGCAGGCGGTCAACACCCTCAAGCGCGCGCCGGATCTGTTCCATCTGGTGTTGATGGATGTGCAGATGCCGGTGGTGGACGGCTACGAAGCCACCCGCCGGCTGCGGCAGATCCCTGCCCTGGCCAGCCTGCCGGTGATCGCGCTGACCGCTGGCGCATTCCGCCCGCAACAGGAAAAAGCGCTGGAAGCGGGCATGAACGGTTTTATCGCCAAGCCCTTCAATGTCGAGGAACTGGTCACCGCCATTCGTCACTTCATGCATCCCGGGATGAAGCGCATTCCATCGCTGCCGCACGAAACCGAACTGGCGGCCGGCCCCGAGTGGCAGCACGACGATCCCGAGCTACTGGACGCCGCGCGCGCGCGCAGCCTGTGGCGCGACCGCGAGCCGTACGCGCGTTACCTGAGCAAGCTGCTGCGCGACAATCCGGACCCGGCCGAAGTCGCGGCCGAACACCTGCGCCGCAACGAACTGCCTGCCATCGGCGCAATGGCGCACAAGTTGCGTGGTGCGGCGGGCTCGCTGGCGCTGCCGGCACTGGCCGGTGCTGCAAGCGATCTGGAAACGCGTATCGAAGATGGTCAAGACATCACCGCCTCGTTGATTGCGCTCAAGGATGTGATGCAGCGCACCGCCGAGGCGATTGGCGTCTTTTTGCAAGACGACGAAACCACTGCGGCAGCCAACGACGACGCTGTCGCACTGGACGCCGGCAGCCTGCAGATCCTGGAGGTGGCTCTTTCCACCGACGACGCCGACAAGATCGACCACGCGCTGCTGATCTGCGCACCGCACCTGCCGCCTGCATTGCAGGAAGAACTGCAACGCGCCGTGGAGGACTTCGACTTCCGCCGCGCGCAGGCCACCCTGCACGACTGGCAAGCCACCCACCCACGCTGACGGCGATCTCC
Source organism: Xanthomonas sp. WHRI 8932A (assembly GCF_035012785.1). Lineage (NCBI taxonomy): Bacteria > Pseudomonadati > Pseudomonadota > Gammaproteobacteria > Lysobacterales > Lysobacteraceae > Xanthomonas > Xanthomonas sp. WHRI 8932A. Next base: position 39,776 of record NZ_JAYGQQ010000009.1, on the reverse strand, counting down.
CGTGCCGTCGGCAAGGATCCCCCCATGCCGTCCCGTCCCCTGCTGTGTGTCGACGACGAGTCCAGCAACCTGGCGACCCTGCGCCAGCTGTTGCGTGAGGACTTTGCGCTGGTGTTCGCCAAAACCGGGGGCGAGGCGCTGGATGCGGTGGCGCGCCATGCGCCTGCGTTGATCCTGCTGGATGTCGAACTCCCCGACATGGATGGCTATGCGGTGGCGCGCACGCTCAAGCAGCAACCCTCCAGCAATGCCATCCCGATCCTGTTCGTGACCTCGCGCAACAGCGAGCACGACGAGCGCGCCGGGCTGGAAGCGGGCGCGGCCGATTACGTCAGCAAACCGTACTCGCCGGCCTTGCTCAAGGTGCGCATCAACACCCAGCTCAGGCTGGCCGAAAGCGCGCGCCTGGCGCAGCAATACCGCGATGCGATCCATCTGCTGGGCACCGCTGGCCAAGCCCAGGACGCGGACACCGGTGCGCATATCTGGCGCATGGCGGTGTATGCCCGGGTGCTGGCCGAAACCGCCGGCTGGTCGCCGCAGCAGGCGCAGATGCTGCAGGATGCCGCGCCACTGCACGACGCCGGCAAGATCGCCGTGCCCGGCAGCATCCTGCACAAGCCCGACACGCTGGACGAGCACGAGCGCTCGGTGGTGCGGCAGCACCCGCAGGCCGGACACGACCTGCTACGGCACGGCCGCGGACCGGTCTTCCAGATGGCCGCCGAAATCGCACTGCATCACCACGAATGCTGGGACGGCAGCGGCTATCCCACCGGCCTGGCCGGCGAGGCCATTCCGGAATCGGCACGCATCGTCGCAGTAGCCGATGTGTTCGACGCGCTCTGCGGACGGCGCGCCTACAAAGCGCCGTGGACGGTGGAAGACGCGATGCGCAAGTTGGAAAGCATGTCGGGCAAGCAACTGGAACCGCGTCTGGTGCAGCATTTCCGCGAGTCCCTGGCGCGGATCCTGCAGGTCAAGGAAGCCTGGGACAGCCCGACCGCACAGCGCTGATCCCACACTTTAGGAAGCGCTGCGGGCTGCACAGTGCTTGTTACTTGGTGCTTGTTACTTGGTGCTTGGTGCTTGGTGCTTGGTGCTCGCCATAGCAGCACGGTCGGCATGCATATGACCTCCCTTCTCCCACCGGGAGAAGGTGGCGCACAGCGCCGGATGAGGGTACGACGCAGCCATCGCCATCCAATGAACCTGGGCGTTGCTTTATGCGTTATGCCAGTTGCTTTGTCGCTACCTAGCAACCGCCGCGCCCCGCACGGAAACCTGCATTCCCTTCTCCCACCGGGAGAAGGTGGCGCGCAGCGCCGGATGAGGGTACGACGTAGCCATCACCACCACGCCCCCAGCTATCGCCTCCACGCAGTGCCGTTGCTGTCCCGCGCGCCACCACACGACCGGCTCGAACATTGGTACATCCTTTCCGACCGAGAACGCGGCCAATTTGCGAGAGAGGAAGCAGCGCTCCGGAGCGCCGCCTCAATCTACTGAAGACGACCGCACGCACACTGCCCTTCAGCAGCTCGCCCCGCAGCACAGCCACTCCCAACCGCACGCAGCGTTGCCGCCACGCGCTTGAACCCTGCGCCACGCAGGCGGACAATGCCCATGCTGCGCCGCACAACACCGTGCGACGCGGGCCGATCCGGCGCCTCCAGGCGTCGTGGACACGGCCCGGCAACCGAGAGTCCGATGTCTTCCAGCGTGTCCGAGGCCGGCGTCACGCCGCCGCGTTATCCCGACTACCGCATCATTTCGTTGATCCTGGCGTGTGCCATTTTTATGGAGCAGATGGACGCCACGGTGCTGGCGACCGCGCTGCCGACGCTGGCGCGCGACTTCGGCGTTGCCGCGCCCGCCATGAGCATCGCCATGACCAGCTATCTGCTGGCGCTGGCGGTACTGATCCCGGCCAGCGGTGCCATCGCCGACCGCTTCGGCCTGCGCCGCGTGTTCGGCGCTTCGATCTGGGTATTCGTAGGCGGCTCGATCCTGTGCTCGCTGGCCGACAGCCTGCCCACCATGGTGGCCGCACGCGTACTGCAAGGCGCCGGCGGCGCGATGATGGCCCCGCTCGGGCGCCTGATCCTGCTGCGCACCGTGGAGCGCCGCCATCTGGTGTCGGCGATGGCCTGGACGCTCGTGCCCGCCTTCATCGGCCCGATGCTGGGCCCGCCACTGGGCGGCTTTTTCGTGTCGTATCTGGATTGGCGCTGGATCTTCTACATCAACGTACCGATCGGCATTGCCGGCTTTTTGCTGGTGCGCCGTTTCATCCCGGAAATTCCTACCGACACCGCACCGGCACGCTTCGACCTGCGCGGCTTCGTGTTGTGCGGCATGGCACTGGGCTGCTTGTTGTTCGGCCTGGAAATGGTCAGCCAGCAGGACGGCATCGGCATGGCCAGTTGGTTGCTGGCCATCGGCGCGGCCGCGTCGGTGGGATATCTGTGGCATGCGCGCCACCACCCGGCACCGCTACTGGATCTGACCCTGCTGCGCATCGACTCGTTCCGGCTGTCGGTGATCGGCGGTGCGCTGATGCGCATCACCCAGGGCGCGCAGCCGTTCCTGTTGCCGTTGCTGTTTCAAATCAGCTTCGGTTTCAGCGCCGCGCACAGCGGGCGGCTGATTCTGGCCACCGCACTCGGTGCGTTGCTGATGCGCACCATCACCCCGCAATTGCTGCGCCGCTTCGGCTACCGCAACAGCCTGATCGGCAACGGCGTACTGGCCAGCCTGGGCTACATGGTGTGCGCGCTGTTCCGGCCCGACTGGCCGCCGGCGCTGATATTCGGCCTGCTGTTGTGCTGCGGCGCCTTCATGTCGTTCCAGTTCGCCGCCTACAACACCATCGCCTACGAAAACGTGCCCAGCGCGCGCATGAGCCGCGCCAGCAGCCTGTACACCACCTTGCAGCAGCTGATGCTGTCGGTGGGTGTCTGCGCCGGCGCGATGATTCTCAAACTGGCGATGCTGGCCGGCGATCACACCCAACCGGCGCAACGCGATTTTTCGCTGGCGTTCTGTGTGGTCAGCCTGATTTCGCTCAGCGCCACCTGGTGGCATGTGCGCTTCGACAAGAACGCCGGGCAGGAAATGAGCGGACATCGCGCTTCGCGTGGCTGACGCTGACACAGCCGTGGCGCAGCCGATGAAAGCTGCCGTCATGCCTTCGATCAAGGCGTGGTGTTGGCGCGCCGTGACACGGCCTCCGCACGCGTGACCAACAGAAACGCCAGCGGAAGCCCGATTTCGATGGCGACCGCCGGGAAAATACCGGCGTTGACATGCCCGGCAGCCCATTCCGACACGCCCAACACCGCCAGCGATAGGCACGCGGTGGCAAAGCCGGCAATCACCGCACGGCGCCCCGGCGATGGTGGTGCAGCGCGTACCAGCAACAGCATCACGCCGATGGCCGCATACATCGGCGCGGCGCGGCGACCGACCACGCCTAAAGCGTTGCTGTCGAAGGCGACGCCCCAGTTGGCCAGCACGGTCGCAGGCGCCAGCAACCAGACAGCGCCCAGCGCGAAAAACAAGAGGGCCGACAGCGTGGCCAGGTAGCGGAATGCCTGCGATGCAGTGGGCGCGCTCATGCGTTTACATCCACGACAGTACGCCCCTGCACCTTGCCATCCAGCAACTGGGCGGCAATCTGCGGCACCTCCGCCAGCCCAACTGTCGTCGTGGTCAATGCCAGCTTGCCCAACTCCAGATCGCGCGCCAGACGCGACCACGCCTGCAGGCGTACCGCCTGCGGCGCGTTGACCGAATCGATACCAGCCAACGTAACGTTGCGCAAAATGAAGGGCAGCACCGAGGCCGGCAATTGAACGCCCTGCGCCATGCCGAACGAGGTCACCACGCCGCGATACTGGGTCTGCGCAAGCGCGTTTGCCAGCGTGTGGCTGCCCACCCCATCCACCACGCCTGCCCAGCGCTCCTTGCTGATCGGCGCGCCGGGTTCGGACAGAGTGCTGCGGTCGATGACCTCGGCAGCGCCCAGGCTGTGCAGATACGCGGCCTGCTCCAGCCGGCCGGTAGAGGCGACCACGCGATACCCCAAACCTGCCAGCAAGGCGATGGCGACCGAACCGGCGCCGCCATTTGCGCCGGTGACCAGGATGTCGCCGCGTTCGGGGATCAGCCCGCCGTGCTCCAGTGCCAGCACGGTCAGCATGGCGGTGTAGCCGGCCGTACCGATCGCCATCGCATCGTGGGTGGAAAATGCCGCCGGAAGCTTGATCAACCAGTCGCCAGGCACCCGCGCCTTCTGCGCATAGCCGCCATGATGGGTCTGGCTCAGGCCCCAGCCATTGGCCAGAACGCGGTCTCCCACCGCAATGCCGGGATCGCTGGACGCTTCGACCACACCGGCTAGATCGATGCCGGGAATCAGCGGAAAACGGCGAATGATCGGGCCGCGTCCGGTGACCGCCAACGCATCCTTGTAGTTGACGGTCGAGTAGTCGACGGCAATCGTCACCTCGCCCGGCATGAGGTCGTCTTCGTTGAACTGCACGAGTTCGGTGGTCACCGTCTCGCTGGTTTGCGTGGCGAGCAATGCATTGAAGGTCATTGTCTTCTCCTGATGGGATGGATTGAGGCCGCGGGTGAGCGCGTCCCTGATTGCAGTCAATGACGCAGTCAATGACAGCGCAGCGGCCAGTTGACGATCACGCCGCTACGGAACTGCGATGGCGGTGCGGTACGGGATCTCCGGTGATGCGGTGCCACCGTGCGGCACAAGACGCTTTCCGCTGAGGCAACGAAGTCGCTTGAGTCGGGCTCACGTGGACGGCGTTGATCGCCTGCAACGCTTGCTCGGTGGGCGTGTCGCTTCAGCGGCTCGTCGTGCAGCGGGGTGAGCGGCGTCGCGCCAAGCACATGTCACTCCTGCAAGGAGTGGCAACGCGTGAGTTGGCGTCTCAGTAAAAGCGCATTTCGCTAAAACATTTCGCTAAAAGCAGCTAACAAAACGACTTTACTCACCGCCAGGCGGGCGCGGCCGGTGCTCGGTACGGCATGCACCACGCGTACATTCCGGTTCTGAGCGCGCCATCCACACCCACCTGACAATTGCTCGCTATGGTTTGTTAGCCGTTCTTGGCACGCGGCGCTACCGCCAATCCCTCGGCCACGCAGGACGCAGCTGCACTTCTCTCAGTCAGTTGGAGGGTTGCAACGACGACAGAATCTGGTCACGACATACCGCAATGACTTCGTCGGCCAGTGGCGAATCGTTGGGACACGACCGCGACAGCACGATGGCACCGATGGCGTGCGCCAGCATGTTCAGCGTGTTGACGCGCTCATCTGCTGCCTCGGCAGTACCGGGCGCGGCCCCGCTGCGGTCGAGCGCGGCCAACAGGTTTTCGACCCCGGCCGCAAACGCTTCGCGCACTTGCTCCGGCTGACGCGCGGCTTCGGCGCCCAGCGCAGCCATCGTGCAACCGGTGGCCGGGCTGTCGCGATGTCCGCGCGACAGATAGAAGTTCACGAAATCCGTCTTGTCCACGCGCTCGGACTGTGACGCGATGTTGGCCAAGCCGCAGGCTGCCGATTCGGCCATCAAATCTGCTTTGGAGCCGAACTGCTTGTAGAAACCACCGTGGGTGAACCCTGCAGCGGCCATCAGATCGGCAATACCGATCCCTGCATAACCATGCTCGCGAAACAGCACCGAGGCGGTTTCAACGACATGCGCCCGGTTCGCCTGTGCCTGTGCTTTGGTCACTTTCATGGTTGCGACGCTCCGTGGGGGGAATGGGGACAGCGACAGCATACTTTGATGTTGCGCGTCATCAAAGTATTGACACCTTAGATTTTATTCGTAATCTTTGCATCCGCCGTCTTTCTGAGCACCCTCAATGCCCACGCGTCGCTGCCCGCTCCCTCTGCCCTAGGCAACCTGACGCCAACCAATCGCGTCGCGATGGTCACGGTGACACGTCACCGTGCAGGCGTCGGACCGGCGCCCGGGGCGCTTGCGGCCACGTCGTGCGCCTTTCCACCTCTCTCACTCAAGGAATTTCTATGACCGCACTTCCCGCTGTCCTCATCACTGGCGCCTCTACCGGTATCGGTGCTGTCTACGCCGAGCGCTTCGCCCAACGCGGCCACAACCTGGTGCTGGTCGCACGCGACAAGGAACGCCTGGACGCCCTGGCCGCGCACCTGTGCGACACCCATCGCGTCAGCGTCGATGTGCTGCAGGCCGACCTGACCCAGCCAACCGACCTAAGCACCGTGGAAACCCGCCTACGCGACGACGCGCAGATCGGCATCCTGGTCAACAACGCCGGCATGGCGCAATCGGGCGGCATCGTGCAGCAAAACGCCGAGGCGATCGACCGCCTGATTGCGCTCAATGTCACCGCGTTGACGCGCCTGTCCGCCGCCGTTGCGCCGCGCTTTGCGCAGTCCGGCAGCGGTGCGATCGTCAACATTGGATCGGTCGTGGGGTTTGCGCCCGAATTCGGCATGAGCGTCTATGGCGCCACCAAGGCCTTCGTGCTGTTCCTGTCGCAGGGCCTGCACGTGGAGCTTGGCGCCAAGGGCGTGTATGTGCAGGCCGTCTTGCCGGCCGGCACGCGCACCGAGATCTGGGAACGCGCCGGTATCGACATCAACACGCTGAGCGACTTGATGGATGTTAACGAACTGGTCGACGCCGCGCTGGTCGGCTTCGATCGCCGCGAACTGGTCACCATTCCGCCGCTGCACGTGGCCGAACGCTGGGACGCACTGGATGGCGCGCGCCAGGGTTTGCTGTCGGACATCCGGCAGGCAAACGCCGCAGAGCGCTATCAGCCGACGACCTGACGAGCTGAGCTGCACTGCTGCCCGCACGACTCGCATGGCGATCGGTGCGGGCCTGCGGTGTTGTGCCGCGCCTGCACACGCGCGCACAGCTTCACTACGTCATCAGCACGCATCCAATAACGCAGAAGGCCGCCCTGGGGCGGCCTTCTGCGTTATTCATTGGCAACACAAGCTCATTCACTGATGACAGGCAGCGTGACGGCGGAGCAATCGCTCTGCCGTCATGCCGCGCACGCTAGTTACAGCCCGTGCGCCGCCAACTGCCCCAACCGCTGCACCGCCACCGACACGGTCGGGTAGTCCAGCGTCTTCTGCTCGGCCACATCACTCAACATCGCCAGGGTGAAGCGCAGGCTGGAATCATCGCGTGCCATCCAGTTGGCCACCTTGTCCTCGGCACTGCTGCCGGGCATGGTCAGCACCTGACCCACCAGCGCACGCTGATGCGCGGCCAGTTCGTCGCGCAGCACGCCACGTGCCACCGCATGCCAGCGGCCGTTGACCTCCAGCGCGTCGATCTGCTCGAACAACCACGGCAGCCGCAACGCATCGCCCAGACGGAAATGCACCTTGGACACTTCCACCGGCTTGAGCTTGCGGGTGCGCGCGGTTTCGATGATGTCGAACGCCGGTTCCAGATAGCGCAACTCGGACAGCTGCTGTGCCAGTGCCGGCGGCAGGCCCTTGTCCTGCCATTCCTGCACGCTGGCTTCGTACAACGGTCGCTGGGTGTCGGACAACACGCCCGAGGCCACACGGATATCGTTGAACGGGCCGTGGTAACGCTCCACCGCTGCGGTGATGCCCGGCATCTGGCCCGGACGCAGCAACAGCCAACGCACGAACGAGCGTTGCAGGCGCCAGATCACTTCCAGCGCATCGATCTGCACCGACTCGGGCACCTTGCCGTCCAGCGCATCGATCTGCGTCCACAGCGCGCGCGCATCCAGCGTTTCGCGGCTGATGGTATAGGCCTTGGCGACCTCGCCGATGCTGCGGCCGGTGTCTTCCTGCATGCGCATCAGGAAGGTGGCGCCCATGCGGTTGATGGTGGTGTTGGTGACCGCGGTGGCGATGATTTCGCGCTTGAGGCGATGGCGCTCCATCGCATCGGCGTACTTCTTCTGCAGCGGCTGCGGGAAGTAGCGCTGCAATTCCTTCGACAGATACGGGTCTTCCGGAATATCCGATTCCAGCAGCTGCTGGAACGCCACCAGCTTGGAGTACGACAGCAGCACCGACAGTTCCGGACGCGACAAGCCTTGACCGCGCGCCTTACGTGCCGACAGTTCGGCATCGGACGGCAGGAATTCGATCTGGCGATCGAGCAGGCCCTGCAATTCCAGCGTGCGAATGAAGTGCTGCTTGGAGCCCAGGCGCTTGACGCTCATGCGCTCCATCAAGCTGATCGCCTGGTTCTGGCGATAGTTGTCCCACAGCACCAGGTCGGCCACTTCGTCGGTCATCGACGCCAACAGCTTGTTGCGTGCGTCGTAGGTGAGCTTCTTGGCCTGCACCATGTCGTTGAGCAGGATCTTGATGTTCACCTCGTGATCGGAGGTGTCCACGCCGGCCGAGTTGTCGATGAAGTCGGTGTTGAGCAACACGCCGGTCTGCGCCGCTTCGATGCGGCCCAGCTGGGTCAGGCCCAGATTGCCGCCCTCGCCCACCACCTTGCAGCGCAGCTCGCCGCCATTGACGCGCAGACCGTTGTTGGCGCGATCGCCCACATCGGCATGCGATTCGCTGGAGGCCTTGACGTAGGTGCCGATACCGCCGTTCCAGAACAGGTCCACCGGCGCCTTGAGGATGGCGTTCATTAGCGCGTTGGGCGAGAGCTGCTTGACGTTGGCCTCAAGCCCCAGCGCCTCGCGCACCGGCGCGCTGATGTCGATCGACTTCAACGTGCGCGGATAAATACCGCCGCCGGCACTGATCAGCTTGGCGTCGTAATCGGCCCAGCTGGAACGCGGCAGCTTGAACAGGCGCTCGCGTTCGGCGAACGAGGCAGCCGCATCCGGCGACGGGTCGAGGAAGATGTGCCGGTGATCGAACGCGGCCAGCAGGCGGATATGCGTTGAAAGCAGCATGCCGTTGCCGAATACGTCGCCGGACATGTCGCCGATGCCGGCCACGCTGAAATCCTGGCTCTGGCAATCGCGGCCCATCGCACGGAAGTGGCGCTTGACCGACTCCCACGCGCCGCGCGCGGTGATGCCCATGCCCTTGTGGTCGTAGCCGACCGAACCACCAGAGGCGAACGCATCGCCCAGCCAGAAGCCGTGATCCAACGCCAGGCCATTGGCGATATCGGAGAAGGTGGCCGTGCCCTTGTCGGCGGCGACCACCAGATACGGGTCGTCCTGATCGTGGCGCACCACCTGCGGCGGCGGCACGATCTTGCCGCCGACGATGTTGTCGGTGATGTCGAGCAGGCCCTGGATGAACAGCTTGTAGCAGGCGATGCCTTCGGCCTGGATCGCATCACGATCGCCGCCCACCGGCGAGCGCTTGACGTAGAAACCGCCCTTGGCGCCGACCGGCACGATGACGGTGTTCTTGACCATCTGCGCCTTGACCAGACCCAGCACTTCGGTGCGGAAGTCCTCGCGACGGTCCGACCAGCGCAGGCCGCCACGCGCCACCGCGCCAAAGCGCAGATGCACGCCTTCCACGCGCGGGCCGTAGACGAAAATTTCGCGATACGGACGCGGCTTGGGCAGATCCGGCACGATCGCCGAATCCAGCTTGAAGCTGATGCAATGGCCGTACTTGCCGTGCTTGTCGGTCTGGTAGTAGTTGGTGCGCAGCGTGGCATCGATCACGTCGATGAAGCTGCGCAGGATGCGGTCTTCGTCCAGGCTGGACACGCGGTCCATCAGCTTGAGCAAGGTGGCGCGGGTAGCTTCCTGCTGCGCAGCGCGGTCGCCGCCGCGTGCGGCGAGCACCGGTTCCAGCGCCTTGAGCGTGGCCTCATCGCCACCTGCCAGCGCGGAGAGTTCTTCGCGCAGACGTTCCTGGCCGGCAAAGATCTGCGCCTTGGTTTCGCTACCGGTGGACGGATCGAAGCGCGCTTCGAACAGTTCCACCAACAGCCGTGCCAGCAACGGATAGCGGGTGAACGTGGCTTCGACATAGGTCTGCGAGAACGGCACCGCAGTCTGCAGCAGATACTTGCAGTAACCACGCAGCAACGCGACCTGACGCCAGTGCAGACCGGCGGCCAGGATCAGACGGTTGAAGCCGTCGTTTTCGGCATCGCCATTCCAGATACGCTCGAAGGCTTCGCCGAAGCCGGCATCGGCATGGGCGGCGTCGATCTTGCCCGCGGTCGATTCGACTTCGAAATCCTGGATATAGACCGGCGTCTCGCCCACCTGCAGCCGATACGGCCGCTCGGAGATCACGCGCAGACCCATGTTTTCCATCATCGGCATCGCATCCGACAGCGGGATGTCGTCGAGCTGACGGTACAACTTCAAACGCAGGCCTTCGCCGGCATCCAGCCGCACGCCGTCGTCGCGACGGATTTCCTGCAGACTCAGATGCAGATCGTCCGGGCCATCCAGGGTTGCCAGATGTTCGACATCGGAGACCGCCGATTCGATCGACGACTCTTCGATGTAGCCGGCCGGCAGCGCGCGGCCGAAGTTGGCGGCCATGCGCAGGCCATTGGCCTCGCCGTGACGTGCCACCAGCGCTTCGCGCAGGGCATCGCGCCAGTTGCGCAGCAGATGCGCCAGGCGCGATTCGAGTTCGGTGGTGTTGAACTCCAGCGCTTCGCCGCTCTTGGGCCGCACGATCAGATGCAGCTGCGCCAGCGGCGACTCGCCCAGCACCACCGACGAATCGATGTATTCGCCGTGCAACGCGTCTTTCAACAGCCCTTCGATGCGCAACCGCACATCGGTGTTGAAGCGCTCGCGCGGGATGTACACCAGTGCAGAAATGAAGCGGCTGTACTTGTCGCGGCGCAGGAACATGCGGCTACGCACGCGCTCCTGCAAGCCCAGGATGCCGATCGCGGTGCGGTACAGCTCTTCTTCGTTGGACTGGAACAACTCTTCGCGCGGCAGCGTCTCAAGAATATGCCGCAACGCCTTGCCGCTATGGCTGCTCGGGGTCAGCCCCGACTTGCTCATCACGTATTCGTGGCGCTGACGCACCAGCGGAATTTCCCACGGGCGTCTGTTGTAGGCGCTGGAGGTAAACAGGCCCAGGAAGCGCTGCTCGCCGACGATACGGCCCTTGCCATCGAATTCCAGGATGCCGATGTAATCCATGTAGCCAACGCGATGCACGCGCGAACGTGCATTGGTCTTGGTCAGGATCAACGCGTCCTTGCGCTTGGACGACGCATTCAAGCCATGCGCCGCCAGCGTGGTCACCGGGCGCGCCGGCGAGGTGTCGTGGCCGCGCATCAGGCCCAGGCCGGTTTCTTCAACCGGTGCCAACACCTCCTGGCCGTCCTGCTTCTCCACGCGGTACTCGCGGTAGCCGAAGAAGGTGAAATGGTCGGCAGCAGCCCAGCGCAAGAACTCCTGCGCTTCGTGGCGGCTGATGTCGTCGATCGGCAGGCGGCGGGTGGCCAGATCGTCGGCCAGCATCACCATCTTTTCGCGCATCGAGGCCCAGTCGTGCACGATGGCGCGCACTTCGCCCAGCACCTTGCGCACCGCCGCTTCCACCTTGGCCATCTCATCGGCCGGCTGGCGGTCGATCTCCAGCACCATCAACGATTCGCTCTTGCCCTCGCCCACCGCGGTCAGCTTGCCGGCCTTGTCGCGCGCGATGCGCAGCACCGGGTGGCCAAGCACATGCACGCCGATGCCCAGGTCCGACAAGGTCATGCTGACCGAGTCCACCAGGAACGGCATGTCATCGTTGACGATCTGCAGCAGCGTATGCGGCGACTCGTAGCCGTGGCTCTTCAGGGCCGGGTTGAACACCCGCACATTGACCGTGCCGGCTTTGCGCACGCGCGCAAATTCCAGCATGTCGGCCGCCAGCGCCGCCCACTGCTCGGGCGGATGGTTCGGGAACTCGTCTTCTTCCATGCGCCGATAGAAATCGGCCGCGAACAACTGGACCTCGGACTGTCGGGCCGCCGGGTAGCGCTTGCGCAACGCGGCAAACACCGGCTCGAGGGTGACCGCCTGCGGTTCGGTGGCAAGCACGGGGACGGCACGTTCGGCGACCGGTTTGACCGACGTCGTGGACGATTTCGAAGCGGCTTTCTTGGCTGTCATGAGAGAGCTGGGATGCTCGGTGGAAAACCTGAATTGTACCGATGCGCCGTGACAACGCCTTGCTGCATAGCGCAAATGCGCGGCACGTAGCAGGCGCGGCAGTGGCGCAAAAGCCGTATGGCTCTGTAGTTTCCCCGCCCCTGGCCGGCCGCAGGGTCGCCGGATCGCCAGATCCGGCAAAGTCCGGTCGAATGCTTGGCACACAAGGCGTTGCGCAGACCAAACTGCGATCGTCAAGGCTGTTTAAAAACTAAACTGGACGGTATAGTCTACCGCCATGACTCCTCGTTCCCCCCGTGCTGCCCGGCGTTCGGACTGCGATCGCCGCATCCATGCTGCCGTGCATACGTTGCTTGCCGAGCGCGGCATGCGACTGAGCATGGACGCGGTGGCCGAGCGCGCCGGCTGTTCCAAGCAGACGCTCTACAGCTATTACGGTTGTAAAGAGAATCTGTTGCGCGATGTCCTGCAGGACCACGTGCACCTGGCCACGGTGCCGCTGGACGCGGTGTCCGGCGATCTGCGCGAAGATCTGCTGGCCTTCGCGCTGGCCCATCTTGACCGTCTGAACAGCCCGGATGTGTTACAGACCTGTCGTTTGGTGGAAGCCGAGTCGCACCGGTTCCCCGATCAATCCCAGCAGATCTTCCAGGAGGGCGTCGTCGGTATGCAGCAACGCCTGGCGCATCGCTTCGAGCAAGCGATGGCCACCGGCCAGCTGCGCCATGACGATCCGCACTTCATGGCCGAGCTGCTGCTCAGCATGATCGTCGGGCTGGATTTCGATCGCCAACGGTTTCAGGTTCCCCATCGCGCCGGCCTTGCCGCCAGGCAGCAGTGGGCGCAGTTCGCCGTCGATACCTTTTTGCGGGCGTTTGCCGCGGCCAACGCCGCGCCTGCGCTGGCCCCGCTTGCTCTTCTCACTTCAAGACCCTAACGGAGTTCCTCCTGATGATTGCCCCGCTCCGCACCTTCGGCCTGGCCTTGGCCATCACCGTGGCGCTCGCTGCCTGCAGCAAGCCCGAACAACAGCAGGCGCCGCCGCCGCCGGAAGTGTCGGTGCTGGAAATGAAGCCGCAGACGCTGCCGCTGGAACGCGACCTGGTGGGTCGCCTGTCGGCGTTCCGCTCGGCCGACGTGCGCGCCCGCGTAGACGGCGTGCTGCTCAAGCGCTTGTACACCGAAGGCACCGACGTCAAGGAAGGCCAGCCGCTGTTCGAGATCGATCCGATGCCGCTGCGTGCCACGCTGTTGCAGGCACAGGGCCAGCTGGCCGCCGCGCAGGCGACCTACGCCAACGCCCAGGTCGCCGCCAAGCGCGCGCGCAGCCTGGCGCCGCAGCAATACGTCTCGCGCGCCGACATCGACAACGCCGAAGCCACCGAGCGCTCCTCCGGCGCCAACGTGCAGCAGGCGCGTGGCCTGGTCGAGTCCGCTCGCATCCAGCTCAGCTTCGCCAGCGTCACCTCGCCGATCACCGGCCGTGCCGGCATTCAGCGGGTCACCGAAGGCGCGCTGGTCGGCTCGGGTGAAGCCACCCTGCTGACCACGGTCGACCAGATCGACCCGCTGTACGTGAACTTTGCGATGAGCAGCGAAGAACTCGCCGCGCTACGCCAGGCGCAGAGCAGCGGCAACGTGCAGCTCAGCGGCGACGGCAAGTCCACCATCAACGTGGAGCTGGGCAACGGCACCCTGTACCCGCACCCCGGCACGCTGGACGTGTCTGCGGTGACGGTGGACCCGAGCACCGGTGCGGTGTCGCTGCGCGCGACCCTGCCCAACCCGGAACTGGCGCTGCTGCCGGGCGCATTCGTCACCTTCAAGGCCAGCCTGGGGCAGCGCAACAATGCCTACCTGCTGCCGCAGCAGGCGCTGCAGCGCGACGCGATGGGCGCCTATGCATTGGTGCTGGGCAAGGACGGCAAGGTGGTGCGCAAGAACCTCACCGTCGACGGCCAGCAAAAGGGCCAGTGGATCGTGACCGGCGGCGTGACCCCGGGCGACCAGATCATTGTCGATGGCGTGCAGAAGGCCAAGGAAGGTCAGCCGGCCAAGGGCGTGCCGTGGGATCCGAACAAGCCGGCCGCCGGTGGCCAGCCGGGGCAGCCCGGTGCACCTGGCGCGGCTCCGGCCGCAGGCCAGGCTGACGATGCGAAGGCCGCACCGGCTGCAAACGCAGCCGATGCCGCGGCGCCGGCAGCGCAGGAACAGCCCAAGCAGGATGCGGCCGCGCAACCGGCCGACTCCCAGTCCAAGCAGCAGTGACGGAACCCGGACATGCCTAAGTTTTTTATCGAACACCCGATCTTTGCCTGGGTGGTGGCGATCCTGATCTCGCTTGCGGGCGTGATCTCGATCCTGAATCTGGGTATCGAGTCGTACCCCACGATCGCCCCGCCGCAGGTCACCGTCACCGCCAACTTCCCCGGTGCCAGCGCCGATACCGCCGAAAAAGCGGTGACGCAGGTCATCGAGCAGCAGCTCACCGGTATCGACCACCTGCTGTACTTCAACTCCTCATCGGCCTCCAACGGCCGCGTGACCATCACCCTGACCTTCGAAACCGGCACCGACGCGGATATCGCGCAGGTGCAGGTGCAGAACAAGGTGTCGTTGGCCACGCCGCGCCTGCCGTCCGAAGTCACCCAGCAGGGTGTGGTGGTGGCCAAGGCCAACGCCGGCTTCCTGATGGTGGCGGCACTGCGGTCGGACAATCCGTCGATCAACCGCGATGCGCTCAACGACATCGTCGGCTCGCGCGTGCTCGAGCAGATTTCGCGCGTTCCCGGCGTCGGCAGCACCAACCAGTTCGGCGCCGAGTACGCGATGAACATCTGGTTGAACCCGGAGAAGCTGCAGGGCTACAACCTGTCGGCCACCCAGGTGCTGACCGCAGTACGTAACCAGAACGTGCAGTTCGCGGCCGGTTCGGTCGGTGCCGACCCCACGCCGCAAGGCATCAGCTTTACTGCCACGGTGTCGGCGGAAGGGCGCTTCAGCTCGCCGGAAGAGTTCGAGAACATCATCCTGCGCACCGACAACAACGGTGCAACGGTGCGCCTGAAGGATGTCGCGCGGGTCACCGTGGGGCCAAGCAACTACGGCTTCGATACCCAGTACAACGGCAAGCCCACCGGTGCCTTCGGTATCCAGTTGCTGCCGGGCGCCAACGCACTGAACGTGTCCGAGGCGGTCGGTGCCAAGCTCGACGAACTGCAGCCCACCTTCCCGCAGGGCGTGACCTGGTTTGCGCCGTACGAATCGACCACCTTCGTGCGCATCTCCATCGAGGAAGTGGTGCACACGCTGGTAGAAGCCATCGTGCTGGTGTTCCTGGTGATGCTGCTGTTCCTGCAGAACTTCCGCGCTACGGTCATCCCGACCCTGGTGATTCCGGTGGCGCTGCTGGGCACCTTCTTCGGCATGTACGCCATCGGCTTCACCATCAACCAGCTCACCCTGTTTGCGATGGTGCTGGCGATCGGCATCGTGGTGGACGATGCGATTGTGGTGATCGAGAACGTCGAACGCATCATGAGCGAGGAGCATCTGGAGCCGAAGGCGGCCACGCAGAAGGCGATGACCCAGATCACCGGCGCGGTGGTGGCCATCACCGTGGTGCTGGCGGCGGTGTTCATCCCCTCCTCGCTGCAGCCCGGCGCCTCCGGTGCGATCTACAAGCAGTTCGCGCTGACCATCGCCATGTCGATGGGTTTCTCCGCGTTCCTGGCGCTGACCTTTACGCCGGCGTTGTGCGCCAGCTTCCTCAAGCCCACCCATTCGGACAAGAAGAACTGGGTCTACCGCACCTTCGACAAGTACTACGACAAGCTGGCGCATCGCTATGTCGGCGTGGTGGGTCACACGCTGAAGCGCTCGCCGCCGTGGATGATCGTGTTCGTGGTGTTGGTGGTGCTGTGCGGTTTCCTGTTCACCCGCATGCCGGGCAGCTTCCTGCCGGAAGAAGATCAGGGTTTTGCGGTGGCCATTGTGCAGTTGCCGCCGGGCGCCACCAAGATCCGCACCAACGAAGCGTTTGCGCAGATGCGTGCGGTGCTGGAAAAGCAGCCGGCCGTGGAAGGCATGCTGCAGATTGCCGGCTTCAGCTTCCTGGGCTCGGGCGAAAACGTCGGCATGGGCTTCATCCGGCTCAAGCCGTGGGACGAGCGTGACGTCACAGCCGAGCAGTTGATCCAGCAACTCAACGGTGCCTTCTACGGCATCAAGGGCGCGCAGATCTTCGTGGTCAACCTGCCGACCGTGCAGGGCCTTGGCCAGTTCGGCGGCTTCGACATGTGGCTGCAGGATCGCTCCGGCGCAGGCCAGGAAGCCTTGACCCAGGCGCGCAATATCGTGCTGGGCAAGGCAGCGCAAAAGGCCGACACCATGGTGGGCGTGCGCCCGAACGGCCTGGAAAACTCGCCGCAGTTGCAGCTACATGTGGACCGCGTGCAGGCGCAGTCGATGGGTCTGGAAGTCAGCGACATCTACAGCTCGATCCAGCTGATGCTGGCACCGGTGTACGTCAACGACTATTTCTCCGAAGGCCGCATCAAGCGCGTCAACATCCGTGCCGACGATCAGTTCCGTACCGGCCCCGAGTCGCTGCGCAACTTCTTCAGCCCGAGTACGACGGCGGTGGGTGCCGATGGCCAGCCCGGCATGATTCCGCTGAGCAACGTGGTCAAGGCCGAATGGACGTACGCCTCGCCGGCGCTGAATCGCTACAACGGCTATTCGGCGGTGAACATCGTCGGTAACCCTGCCCCGGGCGGTAGCTCCGGTCAGGCGATGACGGCGATGGAAGAGATCGTCAACAACGATCTGCCGCCGGGCTTCGGTTTCGACTGGAGCGGCATGTCGTATCAGGAAATCATTGCCGGTAACGCGGCGACGCTGCTGCTGGCATTGTCGGTGGTGGTGGTGTTCCTGTGCCTGGCCGCACTCTACGAGAGCTGGTCGATTCCGGTGGCGGTGCTGATGGTGGTGCCGATCGGCGTGCTGGGTGCGATCGTGTTCTCGATGCTGCGCGGCCTGCCGAACGATCTGTACTTCAAGATCGGCATGATCACGGTGATTGGTCTGGCGGCAAAGAACGCGATCCTGATCGTGGAATTTGCGGTGGAGCAGCGCGCGGCAGGCAAGACCCTGCGCGAGGCGACCCTGGAAGCGGCGCACCTGCGTTTCCGCCCGATCCTGATGACCTCGTTCGCCTTCATCCTGGGTGTGTTGCCGCTGGCGATCTCCACCGGTGCCGGCGCCAACTCGCGTCATTCCATCGGCACCGGCGTGATCGGCGGCATGGTATTCGCCACCGTGCTCGGCGTGATCTTCATCCCGCTGTTCTTTGTGGTGGTGCGCCGCATGCTGGGCGACAAGCTGGACGAGCAGTCCAAGGAGTATCTGGTCGCACAGAACGACTCCGGCACGCACCGTCCGGATCGTTGATCGATCGGTTGATTGCAAGACGAAAAGCCCCGGCACTGCCGGGGCTTTTTTGTTGTGCTGTCCTTGGCATGGGGAAGCACACCGCAGGCACCCGCACTAGCAACCTGCCGCGCAGGTCGCTACCCCCCACATGCAGTGCGACCGGCGCTGGCATTGTTGCGATCTGCCCTGGCATTGTTACGACCCGCACTGGCATTGCACTGTAGGAGCGCACCCGGGCGCGAACGCTTAACCGGTAACGCCCGTCGCGCCCAGGTGCGCTCCTACGAGGTGGCATGATCGGAAACGCCAGCGCTCGTCACGTGCAGGTCGTTACTCGCACATGCGTTGCGATCCGCATTGGCATTGCACTGCAGGAGCGCGCCCGGGCGCGAACGCTCTACCGGTAACGTCCGTCGCGCCCAGGTGCGCTCCTACGAGATGACGATGATCGGAAACGCCAGCGCACGTCATGCGCAGGTCGTCACTCGCACATGCATTGCGATCCGCACTGGCATTGTTACGATCCGCACTGGCACTGCACTGTAGGAGCGCACCTGGGCGCGATGGGGCTTTATCGACCGCGATCAGGGCTGTCGGTAAGGCTCGGTCGCGCCCGGGTGCGCTCCTACGGTGCTGTATCGCTCGGTGCTGTATCGCTCGCTAGGTCTGATCGGGTGCACGGGCAGCGGTCGAACCGCGCACCACGCAACGCCCGGTCATGACCATGCGGCGGATCGGTAGCTGCGGGTTGCTCAGGCGTTCCAGCAGCAACGACATCGCGGCGCGACCCATGTCTTCGACCGGCTGTTCGACCACGGTGATGCCCGGTTCGACCAGGTCGGTCCAGCGCTCGTTGTCGAAGCCGGCCAGGGCCAGGTCCTGCGGCAGCCGCAGGCCGGCAGTACGCGCAGCTTTCAATGCGCCCATCAGCAGCAGGCTATTACTGGTGACGATGGCTTCGGGCCGACTGTCGCTTGCCAGCCACTGTTCCAATTCGACAATCGCCGCTTCGGCGGTCGGCGCCACTTCGCGGTAGTCCGGGGTCAGTCCTTGCATCCGCATCGCCGCCAGATAGCCGTCGCGACGCTCGGCCGCGGTGGTGCTGGTGCTGCCGAACAACCCGCCGATACGTCGGTACCCCTGTGCCTGCAGGTGCGTGACCAACTCGCCCATCGCCGCGGCGTTATCCAGTACCACGCTGTCGTAACGGCTGCCGGGGCCGGCACGGTCCACCAGCACCGTGGGGTAATCCAGGGCCAGTTCGTGCATGCGCCCCACCGTCACCCGGGTCGGGGCGAAGATCAGCCCGGTGATGCGCTCTTCCTGCATCAGCTCCAGATACAGCGCCTCGCGCTCGGGATCTTCATCGGTATTGCACAGGGTGACGCGCATACCGGCACGGTAAGCAACCTCTTCCACCGCACGGATGAGGGACGTGAAGTACGGGTTGCGGATATCGGCCACGATCACACCGAGGATGCCGGACTGCTGGGATCGCAATCGCCGCGCCATCAAATTGGGGCGGTAACCGGTCTGACGGACGGCCGCCTCGACCTTGGCACGCACCTCCTCGCTCACCGGGCCGGTGCCCAGCGCGCGCGAGACCGTGGACTTGGACACACCGGCCACCCGGGCCACGTCATTGATGCTGATACTCACTGGGACCGTTCCCGCTCCATTTGCGCACCTGAACCAGGCGCGGTGTCAGTTCCGATGCTAACCCGAAAGCACTACAAGGATTTTGTGCACTGCACATTGACCTGGATCGTGGGAACGTTCCCACTATACTTCCCAGCCTGATCCCCCTATCGGAGCCCGCCTTGTCTTCTCCGTCGCCAGCCCCCGTCACTCCCGAGCTCATCCGCCTGCGTGCTCACGCCCGCGACAAGGACGATGCCATCGCCCAGGCTGCGCAATTGCTGGTCGCCGCCGGCTGCGTGGCACCCGGTTACGACGCCAGCATGCGACGCCGCGAAGGCCTGGCGAATACCTTCCTGGGCCATGGCCTGGCCATCCCGCACGGGGTGGGCGAAGACCGTCACCTGGTGCACCGCGACGGGATTGCGGTGCTGCAGCTGCCCGAGGGCGTGGAATGGAACCCCGGCCAGATCACCCGGTTGGTGGTGGGCATCGCCGCCCAATCCGACACCCATATCACCCTGCTGCGCCGGCTGACCCGGTTGATCCAGGACCCGGCGCAGCTGGAAGCGCTGTTCACCACCGACGACCCCGGCGTGATCGTGGCCGCACTCACCGGCGACCGCGCCCCCGACACCAGCGCCGCGCCAGCCACCGATCTGGCCGAACGCTTCGAGTGGACCATCGCCTACCCCAGCGGCCTGCACGCGCGCCCGGCCACGCGCTGGGCCGAAACCGCGCGCGGTTTCTCTGCGCGTGCGCAGGTGCGTGCCGGCGACCAGGCCGCCGATGCCAAGAGTCTGGTCGGCCTGCTGCAGCTGGGCCTGCGTGCCGGCGACAGCATCACCGTCTCGGCCGAAGGCAACGATGCGGCGGCGCTGCTCAAGCGCCTGCGCGCGGTGATGGACAGCCTGACCGCACAAGAGAAGGCCGATGCCGAACGTGCCGCGCAACGCCGCGCTGCACCGGTGGTCGGCTGGACCCCGCCGCAGGCGCAGCCGGCCATCGTCGGCATCGGCGCCAGCCCGGGCGTGGCGATCGGCATCGTGCACCGCCTGCGTGCGGCGCAGACCGAGGTGGCCGATCAGCCGGTCGGCCTGGGCGATGGCGGCGCACAGCTGCACGATGCGCTGACCCGCACCCGCCAGCAGCTGGCGGCGATCCAGGACGACACCCAGCGCCGCCTTGGCGCCTCGGACGCGGCCATCTTCAAGGCCCAGGCCGAGTTGCTCAACGACACCGACCTGATCACCCGCACCTGCCAGCTGATGGTTGAAGGCCATGGCGTGGCGTGGTCCTGGCACCAGGCAGTGGAACAGATCGCCTCCGGCCTGGCCGCGCTGGGCAACCCGGTGCTGGCCGGCCGCGCGGCCGACCTGCGCGATGTCGGCCGCCGCGTGCTGGCCCAGCTCGACCCATCTGCAGCGGGCGCCGGTCTGACTGATTTGCCCGACCAGCCCTGCATCCTGCTGGCCAGCGACCTGTCGCCGTCGGACACCGCCAACCTGGACACCGCACGTGTGTTCGGCCTGGCCACCGCACAGGGCGGCCCGACCTCGCACACCGCGATCCTGTCGCGCACCCTGGGCCTGCCGGCGCTGGTCGCAGCCGGCGGCCAGTTGCTGGAGATCGAAGACGGCGCCACCGCCATCATCGACGGCAGCAGCGGGCGCCTGTACATCAACCCGTCCGCGCAGGATCTGGACGCGGCACGCACCCACATCGCCGAACAACAGGCCATCCGCGAGCGCGAAGCCGCGCAGCGCGCCTTGCCGGCCGAAACCACCGACGGCCACCACATCGACATCGGCGCCAACGTCAACCTGCCCGACCAGGTGGCGATGGCACTCACCCAAGGTGCCGAAGGCGTCGGCCTGATGCGCACCGAGTTCCTGTTCCTGGAAAGCGGCAGCACGCCCACCGAAGACGAGCAGTACGCGACTTATCGCGCCATGGCGCAGGCCTTGGACGGCCGCCCGCTGATCGTGCGTGCGCTGGACATCGGCGGCGACAAGCAGGTGGCGCATCTGGAATTGCCGCACGAAGAAAACCCGTTCCTGGGCGTGCGTGGCGCGCGCCTGCTGCTGCGTCGCCCCGACCTGCTGGAGCCGCAGCTGCGAGCGCTATACCGCGCGGCCAAGGACGGGGCGCGGCTGTCGATCATGTTCCCGATGATCACCTCGGTGCCGGAGCTGATCGCCTTGCGCGAAATCTGCGCACGCATCCGCGCCGAGCTGGATGCACCGGAGGTTCCGATCGGCATCATGATCGAAGTGCCGGCCGCCGCCGCGCAGGCCGACGTGCTGGCGCGGCATGCGGACTTCTTCTCGATCGGCACCAACGACCTCACCCAGTACGTGCTGGCGATCGACCGCCAGAACCCGGAGCTGGCCGCCGAAGCCGACAGCCTGCATCCGGCGGTGCTGCGCATGATCCGCAGCACCATCGACGGCGCGCGCAAGCACGAGCGCTGGGTTGGCGTGTGCGGCGGCCTGGCCGGCGATGCGTTCGGCGCCAGCCTGCTGGCCGGCCTGGGCGTGCAGGAACTGTCGATGACGCCCAACGACATCCCCGCGGTGAAGGCGCGCCTGCGGGCATCTTCGCTCGGCCAATTGCAGCAGTTGGCCGAGCAGGCGCTCAATTGCGAAACCGCCGAGCAAGTGCGCGCTTTGGAAGCCAAGCGCGAGGGCATGGCATGAGCTTGCAGGCCCTCACCGTCACACTGAACCCGGCGATCGACCAGACCATCCGGCTCGACAGCCTGCAGCCCGGTGCAGTGCATCGCGCCAGCAGCGTGCGTAACGATGCCGGCGGCAAGGGCATCAACGTGGCTGCGTGCCTGGCCGATTGGGGCACCGATGTGGCCGCACTTGGCGTGCTCGGCGGCGGCAATGCCGGCGTGTTCGAAGCGCTGTTCCGCGAGCGCGGCATCGTCGACCACTGCCAGCGCGTGGCCGGCGAAACCCGCACCAATCTCAAACTGGTGGAAGCGCGCAGCAACGACACCACCGACATCAATCTGCCCGGCCTGCAACTGACCAGCGCGCATCTGCAAAGCGTGGCCGATCAACTCGCGCCGCTGCTACGCCCCGGCCTGCCGGTGGTGTTGTCCGGCAGCCTGCCGGCCGGCCTGCCCGACGACAGCTGGGCGCAGCTGCAGGCGCAGGCCGGCGCCGCCGGTGCCCGCGTGCTGCTCGATACCAGTGGCGCACCGCTGGTGGCCGCACTGAGCGCAGCACGCGATGCGCTGCCTTACGCGGTCAAACCGAATCGCCACGAACTGGAAGCCTGGGCCGGCCGCCCGCTCGCCGATCGCGCCGCACTCAGCGCCGCTGCGCACGAACTGCTGGCACGCGGCATCCAGCTGGTGGTGATTTCGATGGGCACCGACGGTGCGTTGTTCGTGCAGCGCGACCAGCGACTGATCGCGCGTCCGCCACGCCTGGCGCACGGCAGCAGCGTTGGCGCAGGCGATGCGATGGTGGCCGGCCTGGCCGCTGCGCTGCTGGATGCGAGCACCGATCTGGAGCAGTGCGCGCGGCTGGCCACGGCGTTTTCGATGTGTCGGCTGGAAAGCGGCGACGCGCGCAGGCTCAGCGCCGACGGCGTGCGCCGTGCTGCGGCCGACGTCGTGATCGAGACGCTGTCGTGAACGCTGCCTTCCACAAGACGGCGACCGGCACGCAGGTGTCCGCGGCTTATTCCGACCGCAGTCGTCCCGGCACGCGCCACCCGCACGCGTAACGCCCCCAATTCCCCCCGCCGGCCACACCGGCGACCGCAATACAGCAGGAGTTTTGCCATGTCCTCTTCCATCGTGGTCATCGCCGCCGGCGAACGCAGCACCGAAGCCGTTCTGGCGGCCGAGGCGCTGCGCCGCGCGGCCACCGCCGCAGGGCGCAGCGTGACGATCGAAATCCGCAGCGACCAGGGCGTGCTCGGTGCGCTACCGACTGAACTGACCAGCGGTGCCGCGCAGGTCCTGATCGTCGGCGACGCCGATGCCGACACCGCACGCTTCGGCGACGCACAACTGCTGCAGCTGAGCCTGGGCGCGGTACTGGACGACCCGGCCGCCGCCGTCAGCCAGCTCGCCGTGCCCACCGCGACCACTGCATCGGCAGCGACCGACGCATCCGGCGCAGGCGCCAAGCGCATCGTTGCGATCACCTCCTGCCCCACCGGCATCGCGCACACCTTCATGGCCGCCGAAGGCCTGCAGCAGGCCGCAAAGAAGCTCGGCTACCAGATGCGCGTGGAAACGCAGGGCTCGGTCGGCGCACAGGATGCATTGACCGACGAGGAAATCCGCGCGGCCGACGTTGTCATCATCGCTGCCGACCGCGAAGTGGACCTGGCCCGTTTCGGTGGCAAGCGGCTGTTCAAGAGCGGCACCAAGCCGGCGATCAACGATGGCCCCGCACTCATCCAGAAGGCGCTGGCCGAGGCCGGCGTGCAGGGCGGCGCAGCACCGGTCGCAGGCTCCAGCGCCACATCGGATAGCAAAAGCAACGGTCGCACTGGCGCCTACAAACACCTGATGACCGGCGTGTCGTTCATGCTGCCGTTCGTCACCGCCGGCGGCCTGTTGATCGCGCTGGCATTCGCGCTGGGCGGCATCTATGCCGGCGACGACGCGCACCAGGGCACGTTGGCCTGGTCGCTGTTCCAGATCGGCGCCAAAGCCGGCTTCACCTTGATGGTGCCCGCGCTGGCCGGTTACATCGCCTACTCCATCGCCGACCGCCCCGGCATCGCGCCCGGCATGATCGGCGGGCTGGTCGCGGCCAATCTCAATGCCGGTTTTCTCGGCGGCATCATCGCCGGCTTCATCGCCGGCTACGGCGTGGCCGCGCTCAATCGCTACATCAAGCTGCCGCGCAACCTGGAAGGACTCAAGCCGGTATTGATCCTGCCGGTGCTCGGCACCCTGTTGGTCGGTCTGGCGATGATGTACGTGTTCGGCCAACCGGTCGCCGACCTGCTGGCCTGGCTCACCGCCTGGTTGCGCGGCATGCAAGGTAGCAGCGCGCTGCTGCTGGGCCTGTTGCTGGGCGGCATGATGGCCTTCGACATGGGAGGGCCGGTCAACAAGGCCGCCTACGCGTTTTCCACCGGCCTGATCGCCAGCCAGGTCTACACCCCGATGGCCGCGGCCATGGTGGCCGGCATGACCCCGCCGCTGGGCATCGCGCTGGCCACCTGGCTGTTCCGCAACCGCTTTACCGTCGAAGAACGCGGCTCGGCCACCGCCGCCGGCGTGCTCGGGCTGGCCTTCGTCACCGAAGGCGCCATCCCGTATGCCGCGCGCGACCCGTTGCGCACCATCCCGGCGCTGATGATCGGCTCGGCCGTGGCCGGCGCGATTTCGATGTCGGTCGGCGCCGAGCTCAAGGCTCCGCATGGCGGCATCTTCGTGCTGCTGATTCCCAATGCCGTCACCCACCTGGCGATGTATGTGCTGGCACTGCTGGCCGGCGTGGCAGTCACCGCGATTGCGCTGCGCGTGCTCAAGAAGCCGGTCGCCGACGTCATCGCCTGACGTCAGCTCCCTGCGGCGGCCGATGGCCGCCGCATCCGACGCGCCGGATGCGCGTCACCCCTGATCGATCACCGCTGCGCCGCGTACCGATGTGCGCCGCCAGCGGCTTGCCCACCCACGTGCTGTCGCGTTCGCCACCTTGGCCACGCCCTTTGTTCGGAGTCCCGCCATGACTGCCCTGCCCTCCCGCCGCGCCCATCCCCGCCTGCTGTGCCTGTCGCTCGCGCTGGCGATCGCCCCACTCGCCCAGGCGCAGGACGCCGCCGATGCCTTCAAGCTCAAGCTGGGCTACACCGGCGAAGCCGCCTCGATGATCGACGGCGGCCGCAAGAGCGGCGATGCCTACGCCGGCCAGCTGATGGTCGGCACCGATGTCGACATGGACCGCCTGTTCGGCTGGAACGGCGCCACCATCAAGCTCTACGTCTCCAATCGTCACGGCACCAATCTGTCCAACAGCAGCATCGGCAACAGCACCTCGGTGCAGGAAATCTACGGCGGCCAGGGCACGCGTCTGGCCAACTTCACCCTGCTGCAAAAACTCTTCAACGACCGCCTGGAACTGGAAGCCGGCCGCAGCGTCGCCAACATCCATTTCCTCGGCTCGGACCTGTGCCAGTACTTCCAGGGCAACTCGGCCTGCGGCAACCCCACCTTCGTATTCCGCACCAGCAACTTCACCTATTGGCCGGTCTCCAGCTGGGCCGCGCACGCCACTGCCTGGGTCACGCCCAAGGTCTATGTGCATGTCGGCGCGTATGAAGTGAACCCGGTGCAGGCGCAGGACGGCCAGCACGGCCTGAAGTGGAGCACCGACGACACCACCGGCGTGGTGGTGCCCTATGCGGTGGGCTACAAGAACAAGGGCGGCGACGGCAGCATGGCCGCGATGTACGAACTCGGCGGCTGGCAGGACAACTCCGACTACACCGACCCGCTGCGCGACCGCAACGGCAACCCCGCCGTGCTCAGTGGGCTGGGCTATGAAAACAAGCAGGGCCGCTCGGGCCTGTTCGGTCGCTTCGAGCAGCAGGTTACCAACCCCGACCCGTCCGGCACCCGCGGCCTCACCGTCTTCGGCGCGATCCTGCAAAGCACCGGCGGCCAGGCCATCGAAGATCATTTCGTGCAACTGGGCCTGGTGCAGAAAGGCACCTTCGCCAGCCGCCCGCAGGACAACATCGCCTTCGTGATCACCCAACAGAAATACAGCGACGAAGCGCTGGAAAACCTGCGTTTGGCCCGCGCCTCGGCCGGCGGCACCGGCACCCCGGCCGACAACCAGATCATGATGGAGCTCAGCTACGGCATCCAGGTCACCAAGCGCCTACGCATCGCGCCGAACCTGCATTACGTGATCAACCCCGACCAGTTCAACGAGCCGACACGCACCAACGATCTGAAGAACGCGCTGATCGCGGGCATGCGGATCGATTGGAATTTGTGACCAGTGGAGAAGCTGCGCGCGTTGCGCGCATGCTTGGCCGCCACCATTGCCTGAAGTGAGTGGCGGATGCGTTGCATCTGACTGCAGTGCAACGCATTGCGTCGACTCGGTTGGCTTGGGCATTTGCCGGATATGGCCGACGAGTTTGATGAGCCGCGTCGGTACGCAATCGCACGTAATGAGGCCTTATCGGCCCACCTGGTCGCGCGCAAGCCAGTCGCTGGACACGTAAGATCACGCGACGGCGGATGCCGAAGCTATAACGACCCACCACTGCCTAACACCCTAGTTAAGCTGTGCCGCTAAGCGGCATCGGCTTGAATAAATTGTTAGCACCCAACTTAGTGTGTCTCAAAAGAGTTCCACTGATGCGTGTCGAGTTCAAGAGCGCAATAAGGCTCAAAGACGTAGAGCTCGAGTGGATTTTCGATGGTTATGAAAGCAACTTGTAGAGTGCGCAGATAGGCTTGGGCCTCAGCAAACGAGGTGCCAAACAGTGGGTCTTGCATTGCTTCTGATCTGGTCAATTTCGCAATCGTTGTCCCTGCATGTCTAGAAATGGCTACGCGGAACGCCAAACTTGCATCAAAGTGCGTTTTGCCGAAGACGTGCTGTCGAAGCCGGCCGATCACACTCCGCGAAATACCTACGTAGATTGGCGTGCCGGCCTCAAGAAGCACATAGCAACCAGAGAAATCTTGAGGAATATTGAGCTCTTTCACCAGTGTGCCGGGGCCGATTCCGGATCTCGCGAAGAGAGCCATGTTGAGGGGACAAGCCAACGCGGCACGCATAGCACTCATGTGTGCTGGGAGCACATTGGAGGCTAGCTCTTGAAATGTGTGAGGGCATTCGTGTAGTGGCATTGGGTGCTAACTGTCTGAAATTAAGCCGATCCGCGAAGCTGGTTCGGCTTGAACGAATTGTTAGGCATTGGCCGCAGCTTTGAAGATGCTAGGGCCAACCTCTACAGCGATTGGCTCAAACAAGGTGATGGAGTTGGACTCGGTGAAGAGACCACGCCGCTTAATGGAATACGGAATGTATACGAATCTAGAGAAGCCCTCGCTCTCAAGTAGAACGCGTATGCCGTCAGGAGCAGGCGGCTCGTACTCAAGCGGGATATCTACATTTGCTGCTAGTGCGGCTACGGCAATCGAGCCCTCGGTGGCGCTGGAAGTGAAAGCCTCTCCGAGAAGACGATAGATGTCTTGTGCGGCTGGATTCTCCTCGCCGTTGTAACCGCCGGCAGCCGTCACATTACCGTCAAGGCCGAGCATCGCGCCGAATGGATGAAACTCGCCATCGCTGCTGAGCATGGTCTCGCCGAAGTCGATGCAGTAGGTCAGAAGCTCATAGAGCTTCTCTGGGGATGCGGTCATGTTTGTTCCAATGCCTAACGCCTGAGTTAAGCCGAGCCGCGAAGCGGCATCGGCTTGAATGAAATGTCAGGCCGCGTACCGACTGCCCCTGAGCACTTTTACCGCACCAATTCCTTACCCGAAACAGTCGTGTTATCGATTAGCTGAGTCCCGTCCCAGGAGATCGTGAAATGTGCGGTGGAAAGCCAAATCTCGCCCTCGCCGGACAGCTCACAGATCACCGTAATCTCGGTGTCTCCGCGAACCATAACGGCTTTTATCGGACCATCACTTTCCCAGTACGTATGTGGTGAGGAGCAATGCGAAGAGTCAAATCATCTGCGTCCGATCCGCAAGAATAAGGGGCCCAGCCCACCGCCCCACAAAGCTATCCGGCACGGCAGCGATGTCGCTATCCGCGAACGCCGAGAGCGGAATCAGCAACGTGGCGATGAAAAATGCAGTATTCATTGCTCTCCCTGGCGGCCTAACGGGTGAGTTAAGCCGAGTTGCGAAGCGGCTTCGGCTTGAATGAGTTGTTAGGTCTCAGCGCCATCGACAGTAATGGCCTTGAGACCTGCTTTGTGCAGGGCGGCATTTGCCCGAAACCGTATGCGGCTGCAGCGTTCACGAATTTCATCTGGTACTGAGTCTGTGCAGGAGCAATTCGAGGCTAACCAGCGCAAGTCATCCAAGTCCAGCCAGAGGGCTAAGCGGCCTTGCTCCAACTCGCGAGACTGATCAGTTGGTTCTACGGACTTGGAGTTACCTGCCATGAGACCTAACACCTGAGTTAAGCCGCGCCGTGAAGCGGCGTCGGCTTGGACGAATTTTTAGGCCGCACCTAGGTTGGCTGCGGCCTGCATGACCAACTCTACTGCCTCAACAGAAGTCCAGGCCACGTCAGGTGGTTCCAAAGAAAGGATATCGACGATGTCGCTTCCTGAGACTATGGAGTAGTGGCAAGGCGTCCGTCCGAAGGTAACCGCCTGCACAGAGTCCGCCGCCCACTCCGAGTTCTCGACTTGCAAGAAAGGGAACGTCCAGTTGCCGCCGGGTGACTTTGGTAGCTTCGAAACTCCCGATTCGCCAGGCCACTGATGGGCGAACTCCTCGTGCGTTGCCACGGCCTCGAAACCCTCGAAGCGCAAGACAAGCAACTGACCATTGCCAAAGTCTCCACCACACACAACAGTCATGGAGCCGGCGAAGTGCTGGAGGATAAACACACCCGAAAGATATTCAGGGACGTGTTCGATCGGACGCCAAGACTTGAACGTTTGCATAGATGTGCCTGAGCGGCCTAACGCCTGAATTAAGCCGCGCCGCGAAGCGGCGTCGGCTTGAATGAATTGTTAGGCTGCTCCTGGAACGGCTGCGCCTAAGTGCTTCTCTAATCTGGCGTACCGAACCGAAGGCCGTTCAGTGTGTGCGTGCAACACACGCAGAATGGTGTCATGTCTTTGGATCTCAGGTTTGAGTTTACCAGTTGTAGAACGCCGTCTTCATCAATGTATAGTCCGCTGAAATAGCTACTTTCGTCGACGCGCACGAACTCCTCCCGCTGTTCTTCACATCGTGCGACAAGCCAAAATATCGGATCAGTTGTGTCTAGCCGTGACTTGGCCTCTGCGTATATTTGATCCCAAGGCTCACCAACCTTTGACAGTAGAAAGCGAAAGAGTGGCGTGTAGTCACGGCCGTGCTTTAGCCGACCGTTCATCGATTCGCGCGCCACTTCGCTGCTAGTCGACTTCTGCGAGTTCCGACTGTGCCGAAACTCTCCACCTATGCCGTGTTTCACGCCATGAGTCCGAGTGTTGACGGAACGGTAAAGAGGAGATGTGCGCATGTGTTGTGCAGCCTAACGCTTGAATTAAGCCGAGTTGTGAAGCAACTTCGGCTTGAATGAGTTGTTAGGCAGTGAGTGGCCGCAAAGGTTGGATGGTGCAACCATGCTCCCCAGCACTGCCGCCTGGACCGAGTGTGCCACAGCTTGCGGGAGGGAGCTTGCCCAGCGATGCAGTGGCGCGTGATGCCACCGAAGCCAACTGCACCGAGCGCAGCGCGGGAGCGACGTGCCAAGGCGAGCACCGAACTTGCCGCAACCAGCAACGGTGATGACTGCTGTCCGGAGCCTACCGCATGCACGCCTGCGAACTCACCGAAGCGGCAACCAACAACGCATTTGCTCCGCAACGGCCTAACGCCTGAGTTAAGCCGCGCCGCGAAGCGGCTTCGGCTTGAATGAATTGTTAGACCCCGTCCGAGTTGCTAATGAACACGGACCAGGGGCTTGGGTGCTGGGAAACGTAGGACTCTAAGGCTTGGATCCCATCCCCCTCGAGTATCACTCCGGCGTGGTGGCCATTAGGCACGCAATGCCAAGGCTTTCGCCAAAACTCTACCGAAATGATCCTGAGATCCACCGCGACTGTAGGGCCAGATTCCTCCAACACGAAATCGCCGTTGGAATAGCTCTTGAGTTCTGAAAACAGCACGGTAAAGCCGGTTCCTATGGGCACGTCATATCGGCAGTTGCTTGTGACAACAAACCTACCGTCACCTAAGGATTGCAGAACGATAAGAGATGCGTCGCTCATGGTGATCTTGTTGAGGGGCTAATGTTTGAATTCAGCCGCCGCCGAAGGCGGTCGGCTGGAATGATAGGTTAGGTGGAATTGACACCGCTCACCTGAATTGACGGTCGTAGGCGGCCACATGCTCGGGGAACAACTGACCGTACAGAGGGGTACGGAATGCCAAACACATTGACCTCAGCATACGGCTCCTCAAGTTGGCCAGAGTAGTCGAGGATGCCCACACCCTGGCAAGGTATTGAAACCCCAGTCTCAGTTCGGACTGAGAGGTGCGAGTTGGACTGATCGGCATGATTGGATGCGCAATCCGATTGAATGGAGGCGTAGGCCTCCAACGGCTCGAAGACTCCGAATGCGACACCCATTGGCGCGTCGCCCAACTCCAGTGCCGAATAGACAACCAGAACGGATCTTGCGAAAACAGCGAATCTTGCCATGTGCCACCTAACACCTGAGTTAAGCCGAACCGCGAAGCGGTTTCGGCTTGAATGCATTGTTAGGCCTCATGCTTGTGCCCAACGGCTGCGGACATGCTGACAAAGCTCAAGTAACTCAGTGCAACGTGGCCGCGATGCGGTATTTGGGATGTCGGCGCCATCGATATGCTCGACGTTACCAACAATGCGAGATGGCACGTCATAACCCTCCTTGAAGTGCTCCTTGGTCCACTTCGGGGTCGGATACCTTCCGGCCCAAATGACGTAGCGCTCCGCATGACGCATTAGCTGTGCCTGGTCTTCCGAGAAGAAATCATAGCCAACGAGGTCAACCACATTGTGGCTGTAGATGTCCTCCGGCCGCCCGATCTTAGCCTTGAGATAGTACGCCTTGCACAGTAATTCTAAGGCGAGCGACAGCAGAAACTCAGCTGTAGGCAACAACATGATCGTTTCAAACGTTGGGTCAGCAATCTTCGCGTCGAACGAGCGTAAACAATGCCCCGCGCTCGACTCAAACTGTCGAGATCTAAACTCCCACGCCGCATCGTCAAAAGCTTGTTCATCGCCTTCTTGTCGCCAAGTTATGGAAGAACCGCTCTTCATGAAGCCTAACGTTTGACATGGGCTGCATCCAGCGAGCGTAGCCCGTTGAAGGTCAGCTCGATGGAAGGCTTAGGTGTCGTGCGCGCCACGTGCCAAGCGATTTCTTGGCTGCTCTCTGGGCTATGCATCAATATCGATTTCCAACTCTTCGCGTTCGATTGTTCCGAGATCGGGCCGCTCATAGATTTCCTGCGGGTTGAAGACAAGCGAACTTGGATCGCCCTGGTGCTGCCTGAAGACTGGATCCTGCATTGCTACTCGAATGACTTGGTGATGCACATCGTTTAGGTCAGAGGCCATAACAAAGCCGAACATCGAGAACGAATTTGGTACCCCGTTCAAGATTAGCCCAAAGCCTTCGTACAACACTTGCCAAGCAAGCATGTGGGTTCCCTTCAATTGTTTCTAACGAGAGCGCTTGGACTCTTTGGTTCGACGCCTAACGTTTGAATTAAGCCGAGTTGCGAAGCAACTTCGGCTTGAATGAGTTGTTAGGCAGTGAGTGGCCGCAAAGGTTGGATGGTGCAACCATGCTCCCCAGCACTGCCGCCTGGACCGAGTGTGCCACAGCTTGCGGGAGGGAGCTTGTCCAGCGATGCAGCGGCGCGCGAAGCCACCGAAGCCAAGTGCAACGAGCGCAGCGCGGGAACGACGTGCCAAGGCGAAGCGCCGAACTTGCCGCGGCCCACAAAGGTGATGACTGCCGCCCGGAGCCGACTGCATGCACGCATGCAAACTCACCGAAGCGGTAACCACCAACGCATTTGCTCCACTGCTGCCTAACGCCTGAATTAAGCCGACCCGCGAAGCGGTGTCGGCTTGAATGAATTTTTAGGCCTCACGCGGGATCCTTACCTTCCCACACAGCCTTGTGTTGTTTGCCAATGGCGTCTTGCACGTAAACGTCAAGCTTTCTTAGCTCCCTGATACTCGACCAACTTATGGGCAATCCTGTCGGACTGATCTGACAGCTGCGACTTTCGCCTATGTCGATTCGATTCTGACCGGGCGGAGCGAAGTTCACGAACAGCCCCGGCTCGCCAGATGGGCGGATCAATACATGATTGATTGAAATGGGGCGCTTGCCGCTGTTGGAAACGCTGATATTAAGGTTGTAGATGCCTATAGGATCCTCGACAGGAACTGCCCGAACTGATACTACGTGACGATCTCGGTACAGCGTAAGGAAGGAGACAATCAAAGAGATCACAGAGGCTAAAAGCGCGAGGTAGGCAATCTGGTCGGATGTCATATGAGGCCAAACGCCTGAGTTAAGCCGCGCCGAAGGCGTCGGCTTGAATGATTGGTTAGGCCGATGGCCCGTGAGAAACGAACTGCAGCGACTCCATTTGCAAGCCCCCCCACCCCCTGATAGTTAGGCGCGACCGAATAAAGGAGACAAGAGCATAACGCCATGCTCCTCGACGCCAGTTTCTGCCTTTTGAGCCGCGGTGAGAACCACGAGCTCAACTACGCCCTGCGTCCGTCCATCCTCCAGGGTCACCGCATCTCCCACTTGAACTAGCGATCCATCTGCGTAAGAGAGCATTGAACGTTCCACCACGGCCTAACTTCCATTGGACCGCCTAAACGCGGTGTTGCACCTAGTATCCGTAATCCGCGGACGCGAGGGAATAGGCTCTTTCCAATGAATATCAATCACTTACCTGATAGCCGGGACTACGCCCAATTTCTATGCTGGTGCTGTTACCCAACTGTTGAGCAGTCGTATGAATTACACCCAGGGAGATGGAGGCGTAACAGCGCGGTCGGGGCCGAAGCTGTTGGATCAGGTGCGCGACCGCCCGCGGGTACGGCACTGCAGCCTGCACACCGAGCAGGCCTATCTGGGCTGGATACGGCGCTTCATCCTGGCCAGCGGCAAGCGTTATTTGGTGCAGATGGGCCAAGTGGAGGTCGAGGCGTTCCTCACCCGCCTGGCGACCAATGCACAGGTGTCTGCGGGCACACAGGACCAGGCGTTGGCGACGCTGTTGTTTCTCTCCTGCACCGTATTGCGTATCGATCGGCATCACGTGTCCGACGAAATCCCTAGGTTTCACAATCTTGAGTCGTGACATCACAGTGCATAACCGTGAACTAGGCGTCCACCGCCAGAAACGAAAAAACCGCGCAATGCGCGGTTTTTTCGTCACACCTTTTGCCAACCGATCAAGGACGACGCGCCAGCGCCTCCACATCCTTGGCCTTGGGCAGCAGATCCTGCTTGGTCACCGCAAACGGCCCGATGCTCAGCATCGGCACCGCCACGATCACCGAGGAGATCACCACGATCACCGCACCGATCATGTGCGTCTCGGCCAGACCTTCCATCGATTCGCCGCCGTAGATGTACAGCGCCAAGGCCGACAGGAAGAACATCACCGCGGTGATGATCGTGCGCGACAGCGTCTGGTTGATCGAACGGTTCAATACTTCCAGCGGTTCCACACGCAATCCGCGGAAGTTTTCGCGCACACGGTCGAACACCACGATGATGTCGTTGATCGCAAAGCCCATCACCGACAACAGACCGGCCAGCACGGTCAGATCGAACTCGCGACCGGTCAGCGACACGAAGGCCACCGTGACCAGCAAGTCGAACAACGCCGTCACGCTGGCCACCACCGCGAACTTCCACTCGAAGCGGAAGGCGATATAGATCAAAAAGCCCACCAGCATGAACACCGTGGCGTACACGCCGTTCAAGGCCAGGTCCTTGCCGACCTGCGGGCCGACGAACTCGCCGGGCTGCACGGTGGCCGGATTCTGCTCGGTGCTGACCGCTTTGCGCACTTCTTCGGCAACGGTGCGCGCAGCATCGTCACGGTTGTTGTGCTGCTCGCGCGCCTGCAGACGGATCATCACCTCGTTGCCGCCGCGGGCGTTTTGCACTTGTGCGTTTTCGAAGCCGGCCTTGGACAGCTGCTCGCGCACCTGGTCCACATCCACCGTTTTCTGGAAGCTGGTTTGCACCAGCGTGCCGCCGGTGAATTCCAGCGCGTAATTGAAGCCCTTGCCGACGATGATGCCGACCGAAGCGACTGCCAGGATCAGCATCAGGATCAGCACCGGCTTGCGCGGGCGCATGAAATCGATCTTGGTGTCGTTGGGAATGAGATGGAGCGGGAACAATTTCATGGAAAAGATCTTCCGTTTAGACGTTGCGCACCCTCGGGATGCACAACGCTTGCGAAGGGATTCATCCCTCGACCGCTACAGCTCTGCTGCAGGGGTCGAGGCCGGACTCGCATCTCAAATAGCGACGGTCTTCAGCTTCTTGCGGCTGCCGTAGATCAGCACCGCCAGCGCACGCGACACGGTGATCGCGGTGAACATCGAGGCGAAAATACCGATCATCATGGTCAGCGCGAAGCCCTTCAACGGGCCGGTGCCGAACGCATACAAGGCCACCGCTACGATCAAACCGGTGAGGTTGGCGTCCAGGATGGTGCCGCCGGCCTTTTCATAACCCGCGGCAATCGCCGACTTGGCCGGCACGCCCAGCCGCAATTCTTCGCGGATACGCTCGTTGATCAGCACGTTGGCGTCCACCGACAGACCGACCGACAGGGCAAGGCCAGCAAAACCCGGCAGCGTCATGGTGGCGCCGAACAGCGACATCACCGCCACCACGATCAGCAGATTGAACAGCAGCGCCACCGAGGTGATCGCGCCGAACACGCGGTAGTAGATGGTGAAGAACACCAGCGTGAACAGGAACGAGTACACCACCGCAGTGACGCCACGCTCCACGTTTTCCGCACCCAGACTCGGGCCGATCACGTATTCCTCGACAAAATCCATCGGCGCAGCCAGCGAGCCGGACTTCAGCAACTTGGCCAGGTTCTCCGCTTCCACCTTTTCCAGACCGGTGGTCTGGAAGTTCTTGCCGAACACGCCGGCAATGCGGGTCGGCGACAAGGCTTCTTCCTTGACCCGAACGCTGCGCACTTCCTTGCCGTCGACCATGGTCACGGTGGGGATGCGCTCGATGTACACCACCGACATCAGCTTGCCGACGTTGGCGCTGGTGTAGTCGAGCATGCGCTGGCCGGCGACGTTGTTGAGCGTCACCGACACTGCGGGCATGCCGTTCTGGTCATTGCTGACGCTGGCACTGACCATCTGGTCGCCGGTCACCAGCGCGCGCTTGTTGAGCAACACCGGCGCACCGGTATCGCGCACGCGGTAGACCTTGGCTTCGGGCGGGATGCTGCCGCTGCGCACTGCGTCTTCGGCATTGCCGTCGACCACCGCACGGAATTCCAGCGAGGCGGTCGCGCCGATCAGGCGCTTGGCTTCGGCGGTGTCCTGCAAACCGGGCAATTCGACCACGATGCGGTCTTCGCCCTGACGCTGGATGGTCGGCTCGGACACGCCCAGCGCATTGACGCGATTGCGCAAGGTGGTGAGGTTCTGCTCGATCGCGCCGCTGGCGATCTGCTTGAGCTCGGCCTCCGGCACCTTCACTGCGATGTTCTGGCCGCTGACGTCGTAGGTCAGCAACGGCTGCGCCTTGGCCAGCGCGGTGCGCGCCGCATCGGCGCTGGCGCCCTCGCCCAGGCTGATCTGGATGCTGTTATCGCCGCGACGCTCGACCGCCCGATAGGCGATGCGGCCGTCACGCAAGGTGGTGCGGATGTCTTCGGCAAAGCCTTCGATCCGCTTTTCCACTGCGGCCTTCTGATCGACCTGCATGGCGAAGTGCACGCCGCCGACCAGGTCCAGGCCCAGCACCATCGGCTTGCCGCCCAGCTTGGCCAGCCACTCCGGCACGGTGGAGGCCAGATTCAGCGCCACGGTGTAGTTCTCGCCCAGCTGCTGACGCAGCACATCGTTGGCGCGGGTCTGCGCCTGCAACGAGGACAGGCGCACCATCAGGCTGTCGCCTTCCTTGGTGACGGCTTTGGGCGTAATGCCAGCGCCCTTGAGCTCGCCGTCGATGCGGCTGCGCAATGCGTCGTCGAGCTGTGCACCGCGGCTGGCGGTGATCTGCACGGACGGGTCTTTCTGATAGATGTTGGGCAGCGCATACAACGCGCTGACCGCCAGCACCAGCAGGATCAGGAAATACTTCCAGCGAGGAAATTCGAGCATTGCGACAGTCCCGCACAGCACCATCCCGGCGCCGCGCCTAGCAGTGAGAACGACTTCAAGCGGCCAATACAGCGTCGCGAGCGGTCATCCGGTGGATACGGGCAGTGCGCGAAGCGAAAACGCCAAGTGGCGCATTCCGACTCCGTGCACCGACTGCGCCCGCCTGACGGTGCGCGCAGCGGTGGTATTGCAGGCCTTCAATTGCAGCGACGTCTTGAGCAGCCCAACGCAGGCATCGGCAGCGCGCGACGACAGCGGAGTGTACGAGCGGCCCCTGGCGTTTTCGAGCACCGGCCGGCAGCGCCAGACGGTGCTCGATGCCGATAGCCCGACTCAGCTGGCGGACTTCAGCGTGCCCTTCGGCAGCACATGGCCCACCGCGCTCTTCTGCACGCGGATGCGGACGTTGTCGGCCACTTCCACGGTGATGAAGTTGTCACCGATGTCGGCAATCACGCCAGCGACGCCGCCGGAGGTGATGACTTCATCGCCGCGCGCCAGCTTGTCCAGCAGCGACTTGTGCTCCTTCTGACGCTTCATCTGCGGACGAATCATCAAAAAATACATGACCGCAATCAGGATGATCGGCAGCGCGAAGGTGGACAGGCTCCCCATCGGGCCGGCGGCCGGCGCGCCACCGGTGGCTTGCGCCTGGGCGACCGGGATCAGGAAATCGAGCAAATTCATTCAGTGCATCCTAGTTTGGTGCCAGCGCGCCCCACGGGCCCACTCGCTATTCAGGTACCGCCAGAGCGGAACAGCCGGGAATTATGCCATGCGGGTCCCACCCCGTCCGCGCCAAGGGCACGGACGGCAGGGCTCAGCTGGTTTCCCCCGGCAACGGCGGCGTGGTGGCGCCGCGTGCCGCATAGAAGGACCGCCGGAACTGCACAAAGGTTCCCGCCGCGATCGCCGCACGCATGTCTGCCATCAGTTTTTCGTAGTACCAGAGGTTGTGCATGGTGCCCAGCATCGGGGCCAGCATCTCGTTGCAGCGGTCCAGGTGACGCAGGTAGGAGCGCGTGTAGCCGCTGCTGCAGGCATGGCAACCGCAGCCCGGCTCGATGGTGTCCAGGTCGCGTTCGTATTTGGCATTGCGGATGCGCACCGTGCCGAACGAGGTGAAATAGTGGCCGTTGCGCGCGTTGCGGGTGGGCATGACGCAGTCGAACATGTCCACGCCGCGCGCCACGCCTTCCACCAGGTCTTCTGGCCGGCCCACGCCCATCAGGTAACGCGGGCGGTCGGCCGGCAGCTGCGGATGCAGGTGCTCGAGCATGGCGTTGCGCTCGTGCTCGGGCTCGCCCACCGCCAAACCGCCGATGGCGTAGCCATCGAAGCCGATGGCGTGCAGGCCCTCCAGCGAGCGGCTGCGCAGGTCCGGGTGTACCCCGCCCTGCACGATGCCGAACAGCGCCGCGTCGTTGCCCAACCCGTCATGCGCATCGCGCGAGCGCTGCGCCCAGCGCAGGCTCAGCTCCATCGAACGCCGCGCGACCTCTTCGGTGGCCGGGTACGGCGTGCACTCGTCGAAGATCATCACGATGTCCGAATCGAGCACCTTCTGGATCTGCATGCTCTCTTCGGGCCCCAGGAACACCCGCGCGCCATCGGTGGGCGAGGAAAAGGTCACGCCCTGCTCGGTGATCTTGCGGCGATGGGCCAGCGAGAACACCTGAAACCCGCCGGAATCGGTGAGGATCGGCCCATCCCAGCGCGCAAATCCGTGCAAGCCGCCGTGGTCGCCGATCACATCCAGACCCGGGCGCAGATACAGATGGAAGGTGTTGCCCAGGATGATCTCCGCCCCCAGCGCGCGGATCTGCTCGGGCAGGATGCCCTTGACCGAGCCATAGGTGCCCACCGGCATGAACGCCGGGGTTTCCACCGTGCCGCGCGGAAAAGTCAGGCGGCCACGGCGCGCGTGGCCGTCGGTGGTCTGAAGCTGGAACTGAAGTCGGGACATTGAAAGGCCGGGAATGGGGAGTCGGGAATCGGGAATGGGAAGAGCGGTTGGCAGGTGGCTGATCGTTCGGCGGATACCGCCTTACGATTCCCCAATCCCGATTCCCCATTCCCTGCCCCACAACAACATCGCATCGCCGTACGAGAAAAAGCGATAGCGCTCTGCGATGGCGTGCGCGTAGGCGGCGAAGATGCGCTCGCGGCCGGCGAAGGCGGAGACCATCATCAGCAGCGTGCTTTCGGGCAG
This sequence comes from Xanthomonas sp. WHRI 8932A, assembly GCF_035012785.1. Taxonomy (NCBI): domain Bacteria; kingdom Pseudomonadati; phylum Pseudomonadota; class Gammaproteobacteria; order Lysobacterales; family Lysobacteraceae; genus Xanthomonas; species Xanthomonas sp. WHRI 8932A. The sequence continues at coordinate 1,302 of NZ_JAYGQQ010000009.1, read as the reverse complement.
ATGGAAGTTGGTGACCATCGCATCGACGCTGCGAATGCGGTAGCCGGGCAGGATGAAGATCTGGGTTTCGCCGGCGAAGGGCAGCAATTCGCCATCGGGTGCGGCATCGGTGGTGCGCCAAGCGCTTTCCAGCGAGCGCACCACCGTGGTGCCCACGGCGATGACGCGGCCGCCACGGGCATGCGTGCGACGCACCTGCTCCACCAGCGCGGCACCGACGTTGAGCCACTCTTTATGCATCACGTGCTGGTCGAGCGCATCCACCCGCACCGGCTGAAACGTGCCGGCGCCGACATGCAGCGTGACGTGGCCGAACTCGACCCCGCGCTCGCGCAAGCGCGCCAGCAGTTGCTCGTCGAAATGCAGGCCGGCGGTCGGCGCGGCCACCGCACCGACCTCGCGCGCAAACACGGTCTGGTAGCGCTCGCGATCTTCCAGCCCCGGCTCACGGCGGATGTAGGGCGGCAGCGGCAGGCGGCCGGCCTCGGGCAGCCACTGCTCCAGCGGCAACGGGATGTCGAAGCGCAGCAGATAGAACTCGCCATCGCGCCCCAGCACCTCGGCCTGGCCACCCGCGTCGAGCGCGATCAGGCTGCCGGCCTTGGGCGACTTGCTCGCGCCGATCTGCACCCGCGCCTCGCGTTCGCCCAGCAGGCGCTCGATCAGGATTTCCACCCGCCCACCGCTGGCCTTCTGCCCGAACAGCCGTGCCGGAATGACGCGGGTGTCGTTGAAGATCAGCAGATCGCCCGGCTGCAACAGCTCGGGCAGATCGCGTACCTGGCGGTCGCTGAACTCTGCAGGCGCTTTGGGCACCACCAGCAGACGGCTGGCCGCACGCTCGGCAAGCGGCGCCTGGGCGATCAGCTCGTCGGGAAGCGAATAGTTGAAATCGGACTTCTTCAAGGCGTGGCGGTGCAGCGGTTTGGGGGCGCTAGTTTAGCGGGACATGCTGAGGCAGGTTTGGCAGCCTTTTCCTCCAAGCAAACAAGACCCGCGGAGGTCGCGGAGGTAGCAGATCCTTCTCCCGTCGGGAGAAGGTGGCGCGCAGCGTCGGATGAGGTGCAAGCGAAGCCTCATGGAGTTGAAATGCCACATGGGCTTCGCCCCGTACCCTCACCCCAACCCCTCTCCCGAGGGGAGAGGGGCTTGAGCGGCAGCTCGACTGCTTGTCCTTCTCCCGCCGGGCGGGAGAAGGTGGCGCGCAGCGCCGGATGAGGGTACTAGCGAAGCCTCATGGAGTTGAAATGCCACATGGGCTTCGCCCCGTACCCTCACCCCAACCCCTCTCCCGAGGGGAGA